>NZ_CP035282.1:612000-1224000 GCF_004103715.1 Acidilutibacter cellobiosedens
AAACAGATATTCTGAAAGCCAAATAGTTACTCATGACCATACATCTATAAATGCTATTTCGGTAAAAAACATTGAGGAAATAAATGAATATTTAAGTGAATTTAATCCTAATGTGATTGCGATAGATGAGATTCAATTTTTAGGCGGAAAGATAGACGATATAGTAGAGAGCATAAATGGGTTTTTAAAAAAAGGGATTACGGTAGTTGTGGCAGGATTGGACATGGACTATACGGGGAAACCCTTTGAAATTGTCAAGGAATTAATGCCCATATCGGATTATCTTTATAAACATCATGCCGTCTGTGTAAAATGCGGAGGCGATGCGTGGATAAGCCATAGAAAATCCGGAGGAAAAGAAAGAATAAAGATAGGTGCTGACAAAGATTATGAACCCTTATGTCGAAAGTGTTTTTTGAGGGAAAAATAACTTAGCAATATGGCTAAGTTATTTTTTTATTGTTTTTTTCCCGGGAAATATGTAGAAACATAAAATAAAATTTATATAAAAATTTACATTTAATTAACATACCAATTATAATTTTAAGAGGATTTTTGTTTTTATTGTAGAAATATTTAGATATCAGAATTGATGAAATAAATAAGGAAAAACCTAATTTTCAGTCAAAAAGGCATAAACTTTGACATTAAGTTTAAAGTTTATGCCTTTTTTGAAATTCATTTAAGCAGGATTTCCCTATGAGTTATAAAATAATTTTTTATTTTTGGATATGTTATCGGATATTTCATCTATTTTTTCATCTAATTTTATTATATGATCAGAGATTGTAATAATGTCCGGATCTGTAATTTCTCCTTTTTTTACTTTCTCATAAGAAATTGCTCCTAATGATGCTATAAATTTTTGCTTTTCACTTTCGAATTTTGCCTTCTTGAGTTTCAGGATAGTAACTTCTTTAAATTCTTTAATCTGCTCATGGGTAGATGGCTCATAAGGAGATTCCATTTTCGTATTCATCAGATCACTTCCTTTATTTTTATATTATTATTATCGATAAGTTTTAGTATTTAAATTACATTATTTACATAGAAAAGGAATAATAGTAGTATGTTACTATTTAATAACGATAATTTGTGGTTCTTAATACCTATTCCAAAAATAAATTGAAAATTTATTCAAATTTTAAAAAATCATTGAAAGAAATACTTCCTTGTGATAAAATTAAAATATAAGTAAATATTAAACGTATTTCCTCTGATTAACTTATTATTTTTATAAAACATAAAATTTAATTAAGTATTAAGTTTTTGTAACATTAATTGCATAAAAATAAATTATAGGTATATTTATAAAAAGAAAACGTCACCATCATTTCCCAAATAATTGAATATATAACCTTTTAATTTGAATATATATTCTTAGGCTCTATTGTAAAAGCTATAAAAACAGAGAAAAGACGTTTGACAGAGATATTTCCGTAATATATAATCAAGCTGTAAATTTTACATCTATCGACAAAATTTATTAAGAATAACTTATAAATGGAGGGGACAATTTTGGAAAATAAATCTTTACACATTACTTCTGAGATTGGAAAATTGAAGTCAGTTTTACTTCACAGGCCCGGGAAAGAATTGGAAAATTTGACTCCCGATCTCTTGGAGAGATTATTGTTTGATGATATTCCATATTTAAAAATTGCTCAAGAGGAACACGATGAATTTGCTAAAACTTTAAGAGATAACGGAGTTGAAGTTCTTTATCTTGCCGAATTGGCCGCAGAGTCTCTGTATGATGAAAAGATTAAACTCAATTTTGTAAATCAGTTTATAGATGAAGCTAATATTGAAAGTGAAGGGTTAAAAGAGGCTTTAGGGGAATATCTGTATACATTTTCCAATAAGGAAATGGTTGATAAAATGATGGCTGGAATCAGAAAGGATGAAGTACCAAAGTATAAGAGAACATCTCTTTCCGATATGATTGATGATTCTTATCCCTTCATATGTGACCCGCTTCCAAATTTATATTTTACAAGGGATCCGGCTGCAGCTATAGGAAATGGAGTCACTTTGAATCATATGAGAACCCAAACCAGAAACAGGGAAACTATATTTACAAAATATATCTTTGAACATCATCCTAAATTTAAAGATATGAATATTCCTTTTTGGTATAACAGAAACGAAACTACTTCATTGGAAGGAGGAGATGAGCTGATATTAAACGAAAAGACATTAGCTATAGGTATTTCTCAAAGAACCGATGCTCGCTCCATTGAAAAGGTTTCTAAAAAACTTTTCAATTCCAATACTAATTTTGAAAGAGTGTTGGCATTCCATATTCCGAAGAAGAGAGCTTTTATGCACTTGGATACTGTGTTTACTATGGTAGATTATGATAAATTTACTGTTCATCCCGGAATTGAAGGGCCTTTAACGGTATACGAAATAACAAAAGATGAGAAATCGGAAAATGGGCTGAAAGTAAATAAAGAAAACGGTACCCTTGAACAGATATTGACTAAATATTTGAACAGAAAAATTACTCTTATAAGATGTGGCGGTGGGGATCCGATAAATGCAGCCAGGGAACAATGGAATGACGGTTCCAATACTTTGGCTATTGCACCGGGAGAAGTTGTGGTTTATTCAAGAAATTATATAACCAATGAACTTCTTGATAAATATGGAATTAAACTTCATATTGTTCCGTCTTGCGAACTTTCTCGAGGCAGAGGGGGTCCAAGATGTATGAGTATGCCCCTTATAAGAGAAGATATATAATAAAAATATATAAAGGAGAGATGCTATTGTGTCGTTTAATTTAAGGAACAGGAGTTTTTTGACTTTAATGGATTTTTCTCAAAAAGAAATCCAATATATGCTTGACTTGGCTAAGGATTTAAAGAAAGCTAAATATACTGGTACAGAACAGCCGAAGTTAAAAGGGAAGAATGTTGTACTGCTATTTGAGAAGGACTCGACGAGAACTCGTTGTTCATTCCAAGTTGCGGCTCAGGACCAAGGAGCTTATGTAACTTATTTGGGGCCAACAGGAAGCCAAATGGGTAAGAAAGAGTCTATCCCTGATACTGCAAGAGTTTTAGGAAGAATGTATGATGGAATTGAATACAGAGGATTTTCTCAGAAAACCGTTGAAGATTTGGCAAAATATTCAGGAGTTCCGGTATGGAACGGACTTACAGATGCCGATCATCCAACCCAAGTATTGGCGGATTTTATGACTGCTCAGGAACATTTGAACAAACCTTATAATAAAATGATATTTGTATACTCAGGAGACGGACGAAATAATGTAGCCAATGCTCTAATGATTGGCGCTGCCAAAATGGGAATGGATTTCAGAATAGTATCACCGAAGAAACTATTCCCCGCAGAGGATTTACTGAACAAGTGCAGAGAAGTAGCCAAGGAAAGCGGCGGAAAGATAACTATAACCGACAATGTAGCCGAAGGAGTAAAGAATGCAGACGTTCTTTACACAGATGTTTGGGTATCGATGGGAGAACCTGATGAAGTATGGGGAGAAAGGATAAAATTATTAAAGCCCTATCAGGTAAATTCCGAGATGATTAAACTGACAGGAAACGAAAAAGTAATATTTGAACATTGTCTTCCTTCATTCCATGATTTGAAGACCAAAGTCGGGAAAGAAATACATGAAAAGTTCGGTCTAAATGAAATGGAAGTTACAGATGAAGTATTTGAAGGAAAACATTCAGTTGTATTTGACGAAGCAGAAAACAGACTTCATACAATAAAAGCTGTTATGGTAGCTACATTAGGAGACTAATATAAATATATAATTGAAATAGATTATTGCAGCAGGAGGTAATATTGATGAAAGTAGTAGTAGCACTGGGAGGAAATGCACTGCAGGCAGAGGGTGTGCCGGCAGCAGCAGAAACCCAGCTAAAAGTAGTAAGAGACACAGCGGTTTATTTAGTTGACATGATTGAAAAAGGAAATGAAATCATAATAGCCCATGGAAATGGGCCTCAAGTAGGAAGGATAGTAATTCAGAATGAATATGCAGCCCAAGTTACACCCGCTATGCCCTTTGACGTATGCGGAGCTATGAGCCAGGGAATGATAGGCTATCATATTCAGCAAGCACTAAGAGATGAATTAGTAAAAAGAGGAATAAAAAAACCTGTTGCAACAATAGTTACTCAGGTTGTAGTAGATAAGAACGATAAAGGATTTCAAAATCCGACTAAACCAATAGGTCCTTTTTACAAAGAAGAAGAAGCCAAAAAGATAATTAAAGAAAAAGGCTACGCAATGGTTGAAGACGCAGGAAGAGGTTACAGGAGAGTTGTAGCATCTCCCAAGCCCGAAAAAATAGTAGAAATAGAAACGATAAGGAGACTTGTAGAAAGCGGACAAGTAGTAATTACAGTAGGAGGCGGAGGGATACCCGTAATAGAAAAAGATGATAATACCCTTGAAGGAGTAGCAGCAGTAATAGATAAGGATTTCGCATCAGAAAAACTTGCAGAGGATTTAGACGTAGAAGTGCTGATGATCCTGACAGCAGTAGACAGAGTAGCAATAAACTTTGGCAAACCGAATCAAAAAGACCTGTCAACCATGACAGTAGAAGAAGCGCAGAGATATATTGAAGAAAAACAATTTGCCCCGGGAAGCATGCTTCCGAAAGTTCAGGCGGCAGTAAAATTTGTTAAATCAAAACCGGGTAGGAAATCCATAATAGCATCCCTCGGGAAAGCAAAAGAGGCATTGGTAGGGAAAAGCGGTACTATAATAAAATAAGGATATGAGAAGCAGGTTAGCATAAAATTACAGTATGGAAATAGAATATATTTATATATATAATTGAAAAGAAGATATCATCCTATTAAAATATATGTTGTCAAAACAAATAAATTAAAGAAAGGATGATATCTTTTTATGTATAATAATACAGAATATTTCATCATTATCAATTTCAGCAGTTAAATCAGAAGTTATAAATGCAGTACACTATGCTTTCTGCGGAAATTTTAGTTACATAAAATGAAAGGTGATTGAATGGTAAATAAACGAGATAAAAGCATTATATATATAGTGTTGTGCTTTATAATATTAGTATTTGTTATAAAATTTATTAGATCAATAAAAACTGACAAAAGTATCAATGACATCTTAAATAGATGGCAACCGGATATTCAGCTAAGCAACTATGTTGTTAAAGATTATACGAAGAGTAAATCGGGATGGTATGGTGAAAGATTAACAATTATTACTTTAGAAAGTAAATCTGCTTTGAAAGATGAAGAATATAAAACCAAGACTCCGCCATCAGGGTTTATTGATGATGTTTTAAATGTTCAGGAACAATTTGGAATATATAAAATTTCCAGCTATGAACTGATGAATTTAAAAGGATGGGAAAAACGTATTAAAAAAAAGTACTCTAATTCAGCGGAACAATATAATGATGAATTTTATATGGTCATTGATATTAATGGTAATAAAAAAGGGAAATATTATGAGAAAGTTTATTTAATTGAAAATTTAAATGTTCTTGATATGGAAAGATATAGGAATTAATTTTATAAAATAGAAAATTAGAAGTTTATAAACAATTAAGGGATAGTGGCCAACTAATAAAATTTTTGCAAAATGAATTATTTTACTCTAAGATTTCTTTTAAAAATTGAAATATCTCATAAAATATAATGAAACTGAATTAATCAGGAGGAAGTTGCCTCCTGCTTTTTTTTATGATATTCTATTAATAGTAATGTTAAAAAGGAGAATCTGTAATAAGTGTAGGGCGGGAAATGTTTGTGGAAGGAGTACGGCATATTATGTTAAATAAATATTTGGAAATTGAGGAAGAAGTACAATATGCATTGGATAATAATAAGCCTATAGTTGCCTTGGAATCTACCATAATATCTCATGGGATGCCCTATCCTCAAAATGTGGAGACGGCATTGGAATTGGAAAGGATAATAAAAGATAGGGGAGCAGTTCCTGCAACTATTGCTATATTGGAAGGGAAACTGAAAGTAGGTCTGACGGAAGATGAAATAGAATATTTTGGGAAGTCAAGAAAAATACTGAAGGTAAGCAGAAGTGATATTCCTTATGTTGTTTCCGAAAAGCTTGACGGAGCCACTACTGTAGCAGCCACAATGATTATATCCAATCTTGCGGGGATTAAAGTATTTGCCACAGGAGGAATAGGTGGGGTTCACAGAGGGGCCGGAAGAACTTTTGATATTTCGGCGGATTTGCAGGAATTAGCGAAAACCAATGTTGCAGTTGTGTGCGCAGGGGTAAAGTCCATTCTTGATATAGGTTTAACTCTTGAATATCTTGAAACATACGGAGTTCCCGTTATAGGATTTAAGACAGAGGAATTTCCTGCGTTTTTTACAAGAAAGAGCGGCTTTGGAGTAGATTATACAGTAGACGATGAAAAGGAATTAGCGAATATTATTAAAACAAAATGGAATTTAGGACTTCAGGGAGGAGTAGTAATAGGTAATCCGATTCCCGAAAAGTATGAAATGAATTACATAAGGATTAACAGAGCTATAGAGAAGGCATTGAAAGAAGCGGAGATAAACGGAATAAAAGGTAAAGAGGTAACCCCGTTTCTTCTTTCCAAAGTGAAGGAGGAAACAGGGGGAGACAGTTTGAAGTCAAATATTCAGCTGGTATACAATAACGGAAGAGTAGCGGCTGATTTAGCGGTAAATTTGCTTTAGCTTGAAAAGTTTTAATTTTAAAGAGACCTGTGCACTAACTATTTAGTGTTACAGGTCTTTTTTTTAAAAATAAAGTAATCATCAGACAAGTTGTATAGAGAATATATATTTAAAGAAATCAAAAATCCTGCTTATTTAATAGATTAACAGTTTAAATTGACAAATTATTAAAATCATAATATACTCTTTATTAAGAATATTTAATAAAATGAAATAATTCTTCTTAGTTTGAACTATAGTAAAATTATTTTTAATTTTTTGTAAGACATGTCGGAAGGACGTGTCTGTAATTATCTTTAAGAAGGAGGAGTAAAATGTTAAAAAAAATTTTAATTTTAGTATTAGTGGTAGCATTATTATCTACGTCCCTTCTTGGCTGTTCTAATTCCTCAGATGAGAAGAATAAAGGGGCCTCGGATTCAGGTTCGGATGTTATTAAGATAGGAGTCTTTGAACCGATGACAGGAACATCTGCAGCCGGGGGAGAGATGACGGTGGAAGGAATAAAGCTTGCGAATGAAATGAAGGGGGAAGTTTTAGGCAAAAAAGTAAAATTGGTTGTTGTGGATAATAAAAGCGATAAAGTAGAAGCCGCAAACGCTGCTTCAAGGTTGATTGAAAAGGATAAAGTGGCAGCAATTATAGGAAGTTACGATAGCTCTTTGTCAATGGCGGCAGGAGATATAGTTAAGAATGCTAAGGTACCTGCAGTAGGCTGTTCACCGACGAATCCTTTAGTTACGTTGAACAATGATTATTATTTCAGAGTATGTTTTATCGATCCTTTTCAAGGAACGGTAATGGCAAATTATGCATTTAAGGAATTGGGCGCCAAAAAAGCGGCAATCATTCAGGATGTAACTCGAGATTATTCGGTAGGATTAAGTAAGTATTTTGTTGATGCGTTTAAAAAAATTACGGGAGATGACAACAGTATAGTAGGCGTTACTTCATATAATACGGGAGACCAGGACTTTTCCGCTCAGCTTACAAATATTAAAGGATTAAACCCTGATGTAATATTTGCTCCCGGAAACTATGGGGAATCGGCTCTTCTAATTAAACAGGCAAGAGATCTCGGAATAAAAATTCCGATTCTCGGAGGAGATACATGGGAAGCTCCGGAATTTATTCAAATCGGTGGGAAAGCTGTTGAGGGAGCCGTATTTAGCACTCACTTTACTGCCGAAGCACCTGTAACCGAAATGTCTACTAAATTTTTAGAGGCTTATAAAAATAAATATAATAAAGATGCCAATGCTTTCTCGGCATTAGGGTTTGATGCTTATATGGTTATTCTTGATGCTATAGAGAGGGCAAATTCCACTGATCCCGAAAAAATAAGGGATGCTATAGCATCGACCAAAGATTTTGTCGGAGCTACAGGAAATATAACTCTTGACGAAAACGGAGATGCGGTAAAGAGTGCGGTTATTAAAAAAGTATCAAATGGAGAATTTAAGTATTTGACCACGGTAGAACCATAACAACTATACTGGGGGAAGTAAATATGAATATGAGTATTCAAGATTTTTTACAGCATTTAACTAACGGAATATCCTTAGGCAGTTTATATGCATTGATATCTATAGGATATACAATGGTATATGGAATATTAAGACTTATAAATTTTGCTCATGGAGATATATTTATGCTTGGGGCGTATATAACTTATTATGGTCTTGTATTTACGTCTATACCCTGGTGGCTTGTATTTATTTTATCTGCCGTGATAACAGGATTATTGGGCGTTTTATTGGAGAGAGCCGCATATAAACCCCTTAGAAATTCGCCGAGAATTACGGTCCTTATATCTGCTATAGGAGCATCGTTCTTCTTAGAGAATTTAGGGACTGTAGTATTTGGAGGCAGACCTAAGGCTTTTCCTACCCCTTCAATATTTAACTCAGTAGTACGAATAGGGGGAGTATCTATAGTAGGAGTTACTTTCATTATCCCTGCAATCACAATCGTTCTTCTCATTTTGCTCAACTATTTTACAAAGAGGACTAAGACAGGAATGGCAATGAGAGCTCTATCTAAGGATTATGAAGCGGCAAGCCTTATGGGTATTGATATCAACAAGATTATATCTGTAACTTTTTTAATAGGGTCTTTTCTTGCAGCAGTAGGAGGAATTATGTGGGGAACCAAATTCCCTCAGTTAATGCCGCTAATGGGAATGATGCCCGGGATTAAATGTTTCATTGCAGCAGTAATAGGAGGAATCGGAAATATTACAGGGGCAGTAATAGGAGGTTTCATTTTAGGATTGGGCGAAATAATGATTGTGGCATTTCTTCCGGGGCTTACAGGGTACAGGGACGCTTTTTCCTTTGTATTCCTTATAATAATACTTCTTCTTAAGCCTACAGGTCTTATGGGAGAAAATATGACGGAGAAGGTGTAGCCTATGAAATATAAGAAAAAGTATAAGAAAAAATCTAATTCAATTTTATATATATGTATATTTTTAGTAATTTTATATATATTGAATAAAACTCTTGACCCTTATAAATTAAGAATACTGAATCTGTGCGGTATATATGTAGTATTGGGATTAAGCTTGAACCTTATTAACGGATTTACGGGACTTTTTTCCTTAGGTCATGCAGGATTTATGGCAATAGGCGCTTATACTACGGCTCTGCTTACTATGCCTCCCGCTATGAAGGAAATGAATTTTTTCATGCAGCCGATAGTACCATTTTTGGCGAATGTAGAATGGCCTTTTCTGCAGGCTCTTCTTATGGGAGGATTGGTATCCGCAATGATGGGATTTTTTATAGGGGCACCTGTTTTAAAGTTGACAGATGATTATTTGGCGATTGCAACTTTAGGATTTGCTGAAATAATTCGTGTTGTGTTTACAAATTTGCAGGGTATAACCAACGGAGCTTTAGGATTAAAGGGGATTCCCGCAACCACTAATGTATGGTGGAGTTGGGGAATGGCAATTCTTACTATATTATTGTTGAAATATTTGATGAAGGGAAGCTATGGAATAGCATTTAAATCCATCAAAGATGATGAAATAGCAGCTCAGGCAATGGGGATAAATCTTTTTAAACACAAAATTATGTCTTTTACTATAGGATCTTTTCTTGCAGGAATAGGAGGAGGGCTTTTAGGAAATCTTCTTGGGACTATTGACCCAAATATGTTCAGGTTTCCCCTTACATTTAATATCCTTCTGATAGTAGTGCTGGGAGGTCTCGGAAGCATTAAGGGAACTACTGTTGCAGCTGTCATTATTACAATTATGATGGAAGCATTGAGATTTTTGGATGAATCTATAAATTTAGGCTTTATAAGCTTCGAAGGAATACCTGGGATGAGAATGGTTGTTTTCTCAGTACTCTTGATGGCAGTAGTAATATTCCGAAAAGAAGGACTGTTAAAAGAGAGCTAATAAAGGATGTGAATGATTATGCTTAAAATAGATAATGTGACTGTAAAATTTGGGGGACTTACGGCTGTCAACAGTTTTAAACTTGAACTGACAAAGGGTGAGATTGTAGGGCTTATAGGTCCCAACGGGGCAGGGAAAACTACTGTATTTAATGTAATCACGGGAGTGTATAAACCGACAGAGGGTAAAATTACTTTTATTAAGGATAAATCGAAAATCAATATTACCGGGTTGAGGCCGGATCAGATATCAAAACTGGGAATTTGCAGAACATTCCAGAATATAAGACTGTTTAAAGACCTTACTGTCCTTGAAAATGTATTTATAGGGAATCATTTGAGAATTAAATCAAATATATTTTCGTCCATTCTAAGATTACCTAACTATACCAGAGAAGAAAGGGAAATGTATGAAAAATCTATGTACCTTCTTGAACGGGTTGGGCTTACGAAGGAAAAGGATGAAAAAGCCTATTCTCTGCCCTATGGAAAACAAAGAAGGCTTGAAATCGCAAGAGCCCTGGCTACGAATCCTTCGATACTTCTTCTTGATGAACCTGCAGCGGGGATGAATCCTCAGGAGACTAAAGAATTGATGAAGTTTATCGAGAGCATTAAAGATGAATTTGATTTAACTATATTTCTTATTGAACATCATATGGAGGTTGTTATGGGGATATGTAAAAGAATACTTGTCCTTGACTATGGCATTTCTATAGCCGAAGGCAGTCCTCGGGAAATTCAAAATAATCCTAAAGTTGTTCAGGCTTATTTGGGGGTGGAATAATGCTGTCGGTAAAGGATCTTCATGTAAGTTATGGTGGAATTAGGGCCTTAAGGGGAATAAACATAAATATTGAACAGAATAAAATAGTTACCTTAATCGGAGCCAATGGCGCGGGAAAGTCATCTGCTTTGAGAGCTATCATGGGGCTTGTAAAAGCCGAAAAAGGAAGTATAAAATATGATGACCGTGAACTCTTAGGAAAAAGTACTAAAAATATAGTTAAAATGGGGATATCTCTTGTTCCGGAAGGGAGAAAGGTATTTTCAAACTTGACTGTTGAAGAGAATTTGATTTTAGGAGCATATACAAGAAACGATAAAGAAACGATTAAAAAGGATATTGAAAGACAGTATGAACTGTTTCCAAGACTTAAGGAGAGATCCTGGCAGAAAGCAGGAACCCTTTCCGGCGGGGAACAGCAAATGCTTGCCGTAGCAAGGGGACTTATGATAAGGCCCAAACTATTGATGATGGACGAACCTTCCTTAGGCCTTGCTCCTTTATTGGTGAAAGATATTTTTGAAATAATAAAGGAAATTCACAGACAAGGAAATACCATTTTACTTGTAGAACAGAATGCTAAAAAAGCATTGGAAATTGCAGACTATGGATATGTTCTCGAGACGGGGCAATTGATATTGGAAGGAGAAGGAAAAGAGCTTCTTAACAACCCTAAAGTACAGGAAGCTTATTTGGGAGAAATGAAAAATTAATTTTTATATAAAAAAATATTATATAGCAAAGGGGGTGATAAAATCATTCATAAATTTGTCATAAATAATATTGTAACAAATGTTGATGAGTATTTGACAAAAGTGTTATATTATTAGATAATAATTTTGTCGATATAATATTATAATAGGTATATTTATAAGGTTTTTTGTTTAAATTTATCAATATTTAGTTTTTAAAATTAATACTATAAAGAATATGGGAGTGATTGTGACATGTATAAACAAGAATTAACATTACAAAATGAAGCGGGGCTCCATGCAAGACCTGCAAGTTTGTTTGTAAGGGAATCAGCAAAGTATAAATCTGAAATATTGGTGGAGAAAGACGGAAAAGAGTATAAAGCTAAAAGTATAATGAGTATACTCAATATGGGAGCTTTTAAAGGAGACAGGATTACAGTTAAGGCTGATGGACCTGACGAAAGAGAAGCAGTTGAAGGGCTGGCAAAGCTTGTAAACGGTAAATTCGGCGAGTAAAAATTTGATAATTTGGGGCCTAACAATTTATTTGTTGGAAAATTAATAATTCCGCTGTTTATTTTCTATCTGATGAGACCTTTGGAAAGGATGAAAACATGACAAGAAAAGAGAAGATTTATAATGCGTTGGTATTGCTTTCAGAAAATATAACCATTGAAAAGATAAAAAAAGGCTTTAAAGGTTATGAGGCTGAAGAAATCGCGGAAATGACGAATATAGACAGATCAAATGTCAGCAGAGAACTAAACTGTTTGATTAAAGAAGGAAAGATTATTAAAATTACAGGAAGGCCTGTTTATTTTATGGACAGGCATATTGTTGAAGATCTATTCAACAAGAATTTTTCAACAAATACGATTTTCAGTTCCTATGATGATTTTATGAATGTTATTTCGAATAAGGATAATAATAAAGATTCAAAGGATCCTTTCAGCAACATGATTGGCTCAAAGGGGAGTTTGGAATTAGCGATTAAGCAGGCTAAGGCGGCGGTGCTTTATCCTCCTAAAGGACTTCATACTTTGATTACAGGACCTACAGGAGTAGGGAAGACTACTTTTGCGGAAATGATGTATAAGTACGCTCTGTCCGTAAGAAAAATAAAGGAAGATGCTCAGCTTGTTGTATTTAATTGTGCAGAATACGCAGAAAATCCACAGCTTGTTTTGTCTCAGCTTTTTGGACATGTAAAAGGTGCTTTTACAGGTGCGGAAAAGGATAAAGAAGGATTGATAGAAAGAGCAAAGGGAGGCATAATACTGCTGGATGAAGTCCATAGATTGACTCCTGAAGGGCAGGAAATGCTTTTTATACTGATGGATAAGAATAAATACCGCAGACTGGGAGAAACCGAAACTTTCAGAGAGGCAAATGTTTTAATAATAGGTGCGACAACGGAGGATATCAATTCGGCTCTTTTGAAAACCTTTTTAAGAAGGATCCCAATGCTCATAAATCTACCGTCTTTGTCCCAAAGACCTATATCTGAAAGATATGAGCTTATAAAATGCTTTTTTAAAGAAGAAGTAAGGAATGTTCAAGTTCCCATAAAGGTCTATAAAAATGTAATGGAAGCTCTTTTGTTATATGATTGCCATGGGAATATAGGACAACTAAAAGCGGATATACAGCTTTTATGTGCCAGGGGATTCTTGGAATACAAAACCTTTGGCAAGAATGAAATAGAGATTGATACTCCTATACTTCCCGATTATATTTACAATGGTTTTCTTAATGGAGAAAAAAGAAGAAACGAAATAGTAAATTTAATGGAATTTGGAGCAGACAATTTTAGTATATTCACGGATTATGAAAAAGAAAAATTTGCTTTAATAGATAATTATCAGATATCGGATAATTTATATCAAAGATTGGCCGAAAAATACAACAAATATTTGGAAGATGGCTATTCATTAGAAGATGTAAATAAGATATTGAGTTCCGAAGTAGAGGAGTATCTAAAAAATTTATTAAACAAATCCGATACGGAAAAGGGAATTCCGGACAAAGAAGAATTGTTCAAGATAGTGAGCCCGAGAGTATACAATGCTGTTAAAGATGCAGCGAGTGTTGCCGAACAAAAATTGAATAGAAAAATCAAGGATAATATTATTATAGGTTTAGCCCTTCACTTTAGTGCATTAATAGAAAAAATTCAAAACGGTAACTTGGATTACAGTGAAGATGTTGAGCAGATAACACTAAATAATCCCCAAGAGTTTAAAATAGCGAAGATAATGACAAAAATAGTTGGAGAGGAGTTAAATATCAATATTCCTTTTCAGGAAGCAGGATTTTTAACTATGTTTTTGGCGACTCTTTCCCAGAGCAGCGGCAGCAGAAAGAAGATTGGCTGCATAGTATTATCTCATGGCGACAGTACTGCCACAAGTATAGCAAAAGTAGTTAATGAACTTCTTGGTGTAAATGTTTGCAGAGCCATAGATATGCCTTTAGATGCAAAGGTCAAAGATATCTTGGGAAAAACTGCAGAGATGGTGAGAAATATAGATGAGGGTAAGGGAGTTGTTCTTCTGGTGGATATGGGAAGCTTAACTGCGTTTTCTGAGATAATAACCCAAAAAACCGGAATAAACACCTATTCTTTTGAAATGGTTTCCACCCCTTTAGCTTTAGAAGTTGTAAGAAAGTGTATGACTCCCGATATGACTTTGAAAAAGCTTATAAAAGAAATGGATTCGGTCTGTCCCTATATCGGCAGAAATGTAGTGGATAATATAGTGGAAGAATTAAATGCTCAGCAGGAAGTTGTTATAACCGTATGTATATCGGGAAAGGGATGCGCGATTAAAATAGCAAATTTAATAGAAAATAACATGCCTATCATCAAGGATAAGAAAATAGAGCTGATTCCTATTGGAATGAGCGAATTTAATGAATGCGTAAGGGAATTGAATAACAAATCCAAGAGAATATTGGCCATAGTGGGTTCTTTAAATCCGGAGGCCGGTATTCCGTTTATCCCTGTGGATGAAATAATAGTAGGCGAAGGCTTAGAAAAATTAAACAAAATAGTACTGGAAGATAAACATTCCGAAAATAAAAACATACAAACCTATTACTCTGATGGAGAGAAAGTAGTTATTGAAAATGAGAAGGATATTTATATAAAAATTTTGGAAAGAACCTTAACGTTCTTAAATCCTGTTAAGGCCTACGATATAGTTAAACAGACTTTTGACTATATAATAGATAAACAAAATATTGAAGCAGATGACAGTATGAAAATCGGCTATATTATTCATTGCAGTTGTATGATTGAAAGGCTGTTAATAGATAGTCCCCTTGTATATAAAAATGTAAGAAAATTAATACAGAAAGAAAGGAAAGATTATGAAATTATCAAACAGTCAATGAAAATCATAGAACAATATTTTGGGCTAATAATTCCTGACACAGAAATAGGTTATATAATAGATTTATTTGACACACATAAGAAAACGTTGGCATAGATATTCTACCATAAAATTTTGAATATAAATATATTTTAAACATTAACACAGAAGCCCCTAATTTAGAATCCTCTTTTATTAACTGAGGGTTCTAAATTTATTTTTTGTGTATTTTATCCCTTTTCTTAAGGGAGTCTTTAATTGACATACAAATTGGTATTAAAATTGCAATTATAATCTGTAAAATCAAAAATCTAATTAATTTTTATAGCATTGGAAAGGCGGGAAGACATGATAGGGATTTTAATAGTTACTCATGGAAATTTTAGTGTGGAATTGCTTAAGAGTGCGGAGCTGATAGTGGGGAAACAGGAAAAGATAAACACTATAAGCTTTAATTACGGAGATAATGTTGAAGTATTACAAAAGGAAATATATCAAAATATAATTTCTTTAGATGAAGGAGATGGAACTCTTGTATTAACCGATGTTTTTGGGGGCAGTCCGTCGAATGCTACTCTATTAAATATGAAGAATTTAGAATTTAGGGCGTTGTCGGGAGTTAATTTGCCTATGCTTTTAGAGCTTTTCTGTTTGAGGGACGAATGTAATGATATCGATATTGTAGCGGAAAAGGTTTTTGATGCAGGGAAGGAAGGTATTAAAGATTTAAACGGAATTATGGCCAGAAGTTAATTTTATATAGAATATTGCAAAGGGGGATTGAATCATAAATTTACTATATTAAATTGATGCTGTTTAAATTAAATGGAAAGGGAGCGGAATATTTATGGCAAATATTGTATTGACAAGGATTGATGATCGTTTAATTCATGGACAAGTAATGACCGCATGGGTTAAACAAACTAAGGCTACAAGAATAATAATTATAGACGATGTCGTCGCAAAGGATGATTTCATGAAAAAAGTGCTTACGATGGCAGCACCACCGGGGATATCTGTCAGCGTTTATAATATCAAAGAGGCAGCAGATGATCTCAAAAATTTTCAGGATTCAAATGGAAGAATAGTAATATTGGCAAAGGTACCCGAAAGCGTAGAAAGAGTTATTAACGAAGGTGTAGACATAAATGAAATCATTGTTGGAGGAATGGGAGCTGCGCCTGGCAGAAAAAAGCTTTATAAAAATGTATCTATTTCAGAATCAGAAAAGGAAACTTTTTTAAGACTTTTGAAAAATGGAGTTAAAGTAACTATTCAGATTGTTCCTGATGAACGCCCAATGCCTATAGAAAAGGCTTTTAAATAAATAGGGCAAAATAAAAAGGAGGGATAATTTATGCAAATCAGCATCTTTCAGGCTATCTTAATCGGACTTGTCTATTATCTTGGAAACGCAACATGGTTGATTGGAATAGGCTATTATACTATGTACAGGCCTTTAGTAAATGGATTTTTCGTAGGATTAATACTCGGAAATCCTGTTTTAGGTACGATGGTAGGAGCTACCATAAACTTGATGTATCTTGGCTTTATATCCGCAGGAGGAGCACTTCCGGGGGATCCGTGCCTGGCAGGTACTTTGGGTACGGCTATAGCGATAGCATCGGGAATAGAACCGGAAGCGGCTTTGGCGTTAGCAGTTCCTATAGGATTGCTAGGTACTTTGATTTGGTTTGCAAAAATGACGGTAAATGCATTTTTCGTTCATAAAGCCGATCAGTATGCAGAAGAAGGAAATACTAAAGGAATAGCTTTTATGAATATAGTTCCGCCTCAAATATTCTTGTTTATTATAACTTTCTTTCCGGTATTCTTCGCGGCCTTATATGGACCGACAGCTATAAAATCGGCAATTGATTTCTTGGGTACAAACGTATTGAATTCTTTAATTGTAATAGGCGGAATGATGCCGGCTTTGGGAATTGCAATGAACTTAAAAGCTATTTTTAAAGGAGATAATAGGATATTTTATTTCCTCGGATTTTTACTGACAGTATATTTAAAATTAGACATTATAGCTGTGGGGTTGTTTGGAGTTGTATTGACTTTAATCTATATGAAATTAAAGAAAGGGGGAAGCGAGGTTGTCAGATAATACTTTAAATAACCAAGATGTTAAAAGAAAACAACTTACAAAAAAGGATTTAAGAAAATCTTGGATAAGATGGATGACGTTTTCTCATTCCTGTTATAACTATGAAAGAATGCAGTCCTTAGGATTTGCCCATTCTATGTGTCCGATAATCAATAAACTTTATGATAAGAAAGAGGACAAGGCAGCAGCTTTAAAAAGGCATTTAGCATTTTTTAATACAGAACCGAATGTAGGTACAATGGTTCATGGGATAACAATTGCTATGGAAGAGGAAAGAGCAAATGGAGTGGAAATATCTGATGAAGCGATAAATTCCGTTAAAACCGGACTAATGGGACCATTAGCCGGAATCGGAGATACAATAACTCAGGGAGTAATAACTCCTATACTTCTTGCTCTCGGAATTGGTATAGCAAAAGAAGGAAATTTGATGGGCCCGATTTTATATACGGTACTTATATCTACGATAATTGTATGGATAAGCTATACCCTTTGGATGAGAGGTTATAAATTAGGCAAAAGTGCAGTAGAACAAATATTGGGAGAAGGAATATTTAATAATGTTATTGAAGGAGCAGGAATTTTAGGATGTACTGTAATAGGCGCTCTTACCGGGAAATATGTAACTTTGTCGACTTCCGTGGTAATGAAGATGGGAGAAGGCCAAGTAGCTCTTCAAGCAGACCTTTTTGATAAGATTATGCCGGGATTATTGCCTCTATTGTTAACTTTGGGTGTATATAAGTTACTTGAAAAAGGCAAAAGTCCAATAAAAATAATGCTTTACATTATATTAATTGGAGCAGTGGGAAGTTTAATAAAAATATTTTAGCATATAGGAGGTAACAAGATGAAAAGAAGACTGAACAATATATTTAAAAGTGACGGAAAGGCTGTAGTTTTAGCTATGGATCATGGGAATGGCATGAGTGTCCTTCCTGAGCTGAATAATCCGGGAGAAATCATTAAAAAAGCTGTTGCCGGAGGAATAGACGCTTTGCTGACAAGCTATGGCATAGCAACTACTTTTCAGAAAGAAATAGGCAATATCGGTTTAATTTTGAGAGCAGACGGAGGAACATCCCAATTAGCTAAATCGACAGATAAAAGTATGGAAATAATTTATCAGGTGGAAAATGCTATAAAAATCGGAGCAGATTCAATGCTGGCAATGGGATTTCCGGGAGCGTCAAATGAAGACATAACTCTAAAGGGTTTAGCAAAACTCATAAATGAAGCCAATAAATATAACTTACCTATTGGAGCGGAAATGCTTCCGCGAGGATTTGAACCCGCAGAAGATTCCAGGACAGGAGACAATTTGGCTTTTGCCTGCAGAATAGGAGCAGAATTAGGTGCCGATTATATTAAAACCGCTTATTCGGGAGACAAGGAATCCTTTAAAAAGGTAGTAGAAGGTTGTTATAAACCGGTATTAGTTCTTGGCGGAGGAGTTTCAAAGAAAGAAAAAGATTTGTTCCAAATGATTAAGGACTCATTGGAAGCAGGAGCAAGCGGTGTGATAATAGGCCGAAATATTTGGAAACATCCGAATCCGGATAAAATATGTGCTGCAATAGCCGCTATTGTTCACGAAAATGTTACAGTAGAAAAAGCAGTAAAAATGATATAAAAAAGAAGGGGATCCGCAAGATTCCCTTCATGAGCTGGTAATATTATAAATTATTTTTAGGAGATTAATCAATGATTGTAAAATCTAAAATAGGAATGGGAGAATCATTATCCTTAGTGTCTGCAGTTTCTTATGCATTATCAAACGTAGTTCAGGCATGGACCATGGCAGAGGCTCCTCTATACGTGGGAGTTGCCCTTAAATCTTTACCTATCTGGATAATTGCTACTATAATTTATATAAAAGGAAAACATGGTGAGAATACAGAGTTTAAAAGGGAGAAGATTTCTCTAAACGCTTTTTTGTTTCTTATTCTCCTTGGTATTTTTTTTCACGTGTTAGGAAATGCCACTTTGATTTCAGCATTGAAATATGGAGGAGTAATTATTTCAACACCTATAATGGGAACTCAGGCAATATGGATTTCAATATTGGCTTATTTTTTCCTAAGGGAAATAATAAATATTCCTATGATTATAGGAATGGTAATTAGTGTATTAGGAACAGTTGTATTAACCTTAGGTAAAAGTAGTTCCAATATATATATTGAAAATTTAAATTTATCGATAATTCTATCTTTAATTACTGCAGTAAGTTTCGCAATAGGAGGATTAATTCAAAGATATTTGCTTACAAGAGAGAAATTGTCGGAGTGGACCGTAATGTTTTACAGTTTGACGTCAGCTCAATTGATACTTTTTGTATTAGTAATTCTTAATGGAAATATGAATTTCTATTTTACAGTTGGTCTGCTTACATTTTTAAAGCTAATGCTAACCGGTATATTTTGTGCCGTAGCAATTATAGCTTTGACAAAGGCTATGGTCTTTACACAAGCAGCCATTGTGACAACAATTGGTTCTCTGCAGACTGCCATAGCACCATTGCTGGCCGCAATTTTTTTGAAAGAGGAAATAAACGGCTTAATGATATTTGGGATTTTGTTGATAATGGCCGGTGTGTATATAGTTCAAAGGAAGAGAGCAGTTTAAGGCGGGAGGTAAATATGGATAATGAAAAGTTTATACTCTTAACATTGGAGGAAAATATAGAAGTCTTAGAAAAAACTAAAAGTACTCTTTCCAAAGACATAATGGGGTTAATAAATGAATTTGAAGAAACATTTGAAAGAGGAAATAAAGTGTTTGTCTTTGGAAATGGCGGATGTGCAGGAGTTGCCCAGCAGATGGCATCGGCGTTTATAGGAAGGTTTAAATCGGGAAAGCCAAGTAGGCCGGTAATTTCTCTTTCTTCAGATGCTTCATTGATTACGGCACTATGTAATGATTATGGGTTTGAAAATATTTATAAAAAACAGGTTGAGGCTTACGTAAAAGAAGGAGATTTGGTTATAGGATTGACAGCAAGCGGAAATTCTTTGAATGTATTAAAGGATACCCAGCGGTAATCCCACATTTATAGAGAATATTATGGCAGAGATTAATTCAATATTATGTAAAACAATTGATTGATTTCTAATTGACGAGGAGGTAATTTTATTATGGAAAAAATGAAAGCAGCGGTTATAACCGGTAAGAAAAAGGCAGAGATACTGGAAATAAAAAAACCTCAGCCAGGCAAAGGCGAAGTTTTAGTAAATATTAAGGCTAATGCTTTATGTACTTGGGAACAAAGAGCTTTTTTAGGAGTAATTGATATGAAGCTTCCTTTTCTTGGAGGGCATGAAATAAGTGGCGTTGTTGAAGAAATTGGAGAAGGAATAGATGAAAAAGAATATAAAATAGGTCAGAAAGTTGCGGTCAGAGCTTTATATTCATGCGGAAGCTGTTATTACTGCAGACAAGGAGAAGAAAATTTATGTATAGGAAAACCGGGCAAAGATCCAAACAAGGAAATCTGGGGCCCAGGCGGACTGGGAGAATATTTGGTTGCCACTCCGAGAGAATTATTTAAACTTCCTGATGATTTACCCTTCGAATATGGGGCATTTACTGAACCCTTGGCTTGCGTAGTAAACAGTGTTGAACGAAGCAAAATAGAACTTGGAAACGATGTGGTTATTATAGGAGCAGGCATAATGGGATTGCTTCATGTGATGGTAAGCAAATTAAAGGGAGCAAGAACAATAGTAAGCGAACCGGATGAAAACAGAAGAAAATTAGCAAAAGAAATTGGAGCAGACATAACGTTTGATCCGACTAAAGAGGATTTAATAGAAAAGGTTAAGAGCTTAACAGAAGGAAGAGGAGCAGATGTGGTATTTAATACTACTGCAATTGCCGCGGTTGCGGGACAAGCAATAAAAGCGACGGGCAAATCGGGCAGAGTCATAATGTACAGTTCTATTCATCCGGATAAGCCTATAGAAGTGAGTCCTAATTGGATTCATAGCACACAGGTAGAAATTATAGGAGCTGTAAGTCCGACTATTGAATCTTTCCAAACATCATCAATATTATTGTCCAAGAAACTGATAAATCCGGAAAAATTAATCTCCGCTAAGTATCCTTTAGAGGAAGCCCAAAAAGCATTTGAACATGCTGTTAGACCGGATTCTTACAGAATAATAGTTACTCAGGAATAAAAAGGATTGTAAGATTAGATGAAGAAATTCATCTAATCTTACAAAAATAAAAAACAGACTACTATATATTTTATTATATATATAAATAAAATAAAAGGATTAAATGATGAGGTGGAGTCATGAATTTTAAAACTTTTAATAGCGCCAATACTATTTTGGGAGAAAATGCTTTAAAATATCTGAACGATATTGAAGAAAAACGCATTGCAATTGTAATGGGAGGAAGAAGTCAACAGAATATAATAGATGATATAATCAGTAATTTAAAAAAATCAGGGAAAGAAAGCAAAGTAGTTGCTAATATAAAAAATGAACCCTCTATGGGTGACATTGTCCAACCCTTAAAGAACGTGATGAATTTTAAACCGGATTGTATATTAGCTTTGGGTGGCGGCTCGGTAATTGACAGTGCTAAGGCTTTATGGATATTTTATGAATACCCGGACCTTAAGTGGGAAGATGTTCTTTTACCAAATCCGGTACCGGTTTTAGGGAATAAGGCAAGATTAATAGCAGTCCCGACTACAAGCGGAACTGTTCATGTCAGAAGCTTATTATGGAAGGAGATGATCCAATGCTAAATTTTAATTATTCTATACCTACAAAGATTTTTTTCGGTAATGGTCAGATTAAAGTTTTGGGAAAAGAAATAAAAAAATACGGAACAAAGGTACTTTTGGTATATGGAGGAGAAAGCATAAAGAAAAACGGTGTCTATGACGAAGTTATAGATCAATTAAAGGGAGAGGATATACCGTTCTGGGAACTAAATGGTGTAAAACCTAATCCGAGAATAGACAGCGTCAGAGAAGGCATAAAAATCTGCAGAGAAAATAAGATAGATTTTTTACTTCCGGTAGGAGGGGGAAGCATAATAGATTGTGCTAAGACTATAGGAGCAGGGTATTATTACGATGGAGATCCTTGGGATCTTGTAATAGGGAAGGGAAAAATAGAAAAGGTACTTCCTATAGGTACAGTGTCGACTATAGCTGCTACCGGTTCGGAAATGGATAATTACGCCGTAATAAGTAATTTGGAAACTAATCAAAAATTAGGTTTGTTTCATGATAATATGTTTCCGAAGTTTTCAATATTGGACCCTGTTTATACTTTTACGGTATCACAGAGGCAGACAGCAGCAGGAACGGCCGATATAATGAGCCATATATTTGAAGTTTATTTCAGCAGAACGGAAGGAGCATATTTACAGGACAGAATGGCGGAAGCTATTTTAAAGACTTGCATTAAATATGGAATAGTGGCAGTAAAGGAACCGAAAAACTATGAAGCAAGGGCAAATCTCATGTGGTCTTCAAGTCTTGCCATAAATGGGCTTTTAAGCTATGGAAAGGAGTCTATGTGGAGCGTTCATCCTATACAACATGAATTAAGTGCTTATTATGATATTACTCATGGGATAGGCCTGGCGATACTTACACCTTATTGGATGGAGTATGTTTTAAATGATGAAACTGTTGATAAATTTGCTGAATATGGAATAAATGTATGGGATATTGATAAAGAAAATGATAAATATGGGATAGCCCGTGGGGCAATAGAGAAAACCAGAGAATATTTCATTTCTTTAGGGCTTCCGTCTACATTAAGAGAGGTAGGAATAGGAGAAGAAAATTTGGAGAATATGGCCAAAAAAGCTACAGATTATCAAGGAGGTACAATAGGTTCCTTTGTTCCGTTAAATTATGAAGATACTTTGGAAATATATAGAAGAGCACTATAATAACTAAATAAAGTTGAATATGCCAAGGAGACGTTTGTGTGAAATCCCACCCCTTTTAAAACGTTCCCTTGGCTTTTTTAATTTTTTTATTGATATAAATTGAAAATTTTCTGTTTTTCTCCTGTTATATCAGGGTATATTATTAAAAATAGGACTGTTTTTGAATTTTTAAATATCAAAAAAGTTGGTGAAATAAATGAGTTGATGTTATATAATTATAAAAAAGGCTTCTATTGAAGCACATAAATTAAGGAAGTCTTTCTTGAAATCCATTTACGGAAAATATAAATTAATGAAAATAGGATTTTCCTATGGATTATAAAAAGGGGAGTGATTGGTTTGAAAAGGGTAATTAGCTTTACTATCATTTTGGTTTTGATTTTTTCCGTAAGCCTGAATGTGTTTGCTGATATGAAAGATGTATTGGACGACCATTGGTGTAATAATGAAATCGAAGAAACTTTCGTGGAAATATATTTTCCTTATTTAGTAGAAAATAACTATGAAAAATTAGATCCCGACAAACCTATGGAGAAAGATGATTTTATATCTTCATTTAAGCTTCTGCTCAAAGATTATGGATATACATATAAGGAATTAAAGACAGAAAATGACATGAGTAGAAAGAATGTTGCTTATATTATAGCACAAGAGCTTGTATACAATAAAATACTTCAGCAAAACAATGAAGGTAAAACGCCTTTTAAGGATTTGAGCAATTTAACTGATGAAGAAAAATATTCTATTTATACATTATATGATAGAGGAATAATGAACGGCAGGTCAAAAGATGTTTTCAATCCGGACGGCAGTGTTACTCAGGCAGAATGCATCATATTGCTTCAAAGAGTGAAAGGAGTGTTGGTATCTATGAGAGGTATTCCATTTAAAATTGTTTCCTCATATCAAAGTTATAATGGTTCTGAATCCGTAAAGGTAAAAGAAGTTGAAGATAAGGTGGAAGTTACATTGATAAAGACATTTCCTACTCCCGGATATTCTATGACTGTAAATAAAATAGTAGAAGAAAAGGAAGGGGTATTTCGCATAGAATTAGCTGTTAAGCCTCCAAAAGCAGGTGCAGTTGTTCCGCAGGTTATTGTTTATAATACTATAGTTATAGAAATTGATAAAAAGGATATAGGGAATCCTCCTTACAATTTTAAAGTAGCAAACGGAATTACCGAAACGGCTTTTGGTAAAAGCAAATTAGTTAAATATTAAAATCTGTGACGTATAAACAGTTTTATGTTTTTTAATAATAAGTTTTAAAAAAAAGGTCAAATACATACTTTTATGTATGTTATGGCCTTTTAATATTGGATCGGGGGTCAAAAAAGTGAGAGGCACCAAAAAAGCAGCAAAGTCAGCAGCAATTATTGCCATATTTACTCTTGTAAGTAAATTTTTAGGATTTATAAGGGAAATGATCGTGGCTTCTAAATTTGGGTCCGGGTGGGAAACAGATACATATGTTGTATCCATGACAGCAACAGTTATAATCATGAGTATTGTAGGGGATGCATTGGATACTACCTTGATACCCATTTTTTCTGAAATAGAGGGTAAAATGGGCAGAAAAGAAAAACTTAAGTACATGAACAATGTGGTAAATGTCATTTTTTTTATAACCATAATCCTTGCAGTTGTAGGATATTTTTTATCTCCTCTTACTATTAGTATACTTGCAAAGGGGTTTAAAGGGGAACAATTTGACCTTGCAGTAAAACTTAACCGGATAGGAGTCCCAATAATAATATTTTTAGGACTTAATTATGTGTATTCAGGATTTCTCCAATCCGACGAAAAGTTTTTTGCTCCCGCAGCCAACGGTATTCCTTTTAATATTATATATATTATATTTTTATTTTTATTTTCTTATAAATTCGGAATGGAGGGACTTATGGCAACAGGGATTATAGCCATATTTGTTCAATGGTTAGTCCTTGTGCCTTCAACTAAGAGATCAGGATACAAATGGTCCTTTCAATTTGATTTAAAGGATAAGTACCTTTATAAATCTATTATTTTAACAATACCCGTACTGATAGGTTCGTCTATAGATCAGATAAATACTATTGTTAATAAGACTTTAGCTTCAAGCCTCAGGGCCGGAAGCATTTCAGCCTTGAACTATGCATCAAGGGTTAGCGACATATTTGTAAGCGCTTTTGCGGTGGCAATAGCTACGGCAGTTTTTCCTATGCTTTCAAATGCTTTTAACAACGGAAAGATGAAAGAGGTAAAGGAAATAATGGCTGAAGGAATAAATATCATTATTATAATTACGGTTCCCTCAACCATAGGGATAATAATATTTGCTCAGCCGGCAGTAAAATTGTTCTTCCAGAGGGGAGCATTTGGCGAAAGGGCAACTTTGATGACTTCTCAGGCCCTTGTGTGTTATTCTTTTGGACTGCTGGGCTTATCTTTGAGAACTATGGCGACGAGAGTATACTATTCCCTGCAGGATATGATCACCCCTATGATTAATGGAATGGTTTCCGTGGGATTGAATATTATCTTGAACCTTATACTTATAAAATATATGGCTCATTCCGGGCTTGCCTTATCTGCAAGTATTTCTGCAACCGTTACTTCCATACTTTTATTTTTCCAACTTAGAAGGAAGATAGGGAGAATTGGACTTACACGATATTTTACATGTTTTGTTAAAGTCTTTTTAGCATCTGTTATTATGGGAGTTGCATCCTGGGGAGTATATTCAGGATTAGGGAAATTTGTTTCAGATACAACGATGTCTCAATTTCTTCGCCTCTTTTTATCAGTGGGAATGGCGATAATTGTATATATGATATTATGTACAGTATTAAAAGTCAGTGAAATGAAAACATTGATTAACAGATTAAAAAACAGATAAATGGAGTTGCATTTTTGGCTTTAGTATAATATAATAAATATAAATCATTAAATCCGAGTAAAAGACTATGAATTGGTAAGTAGAATGTTCAAACCATTATAGAGAGGGTTTCATTGGTGGAAGAAATCTATGGAATTTGCATTTGAAGTGCACCAAGGAGTTTTTAACCGAAGAATAAGTAGGCTTAAACGGTATTTCCCGTTATAGAAATAGGGTATGAATGTGCCCGAAAGAGATGGATTTGTTCTAAACAGAGTGGAACCGTGAAAGTGAACCTTTTGCCTCTGAATTATATGGAGGGAGAGGTTTTTTTATTTTAATTTCAGAGGAGTGAGAATTATGCTGCTAATAGATGAAGCAAAAAATATATTGAACAAAGATCCGGCGGCCAAAAATTTATTTGAAGTAATAATATGTTATCCTTCACTTTATGCTATTGTTATGTATCATATTGCACATAAGCTGTATTTGAAAAAGAGATATACACTGGCTAATATGATTTCCCAAAAAGCAAGGAGAAAGACCGGGATTGAAATCCATCCGGGGGCTAAAATAGGGAATGGACTTTTTATAGATCATGGAATGGGAGTAGTAATAGGAGAAACTGCCGAAGTGGGGAATAATGTGACGATGTATCACGGAGCTACTCTGGGGGCGACGGGAAATGAAAAGGAAATAAAAAGGCATCCTACGGTAGAAGATGATGTGATGATTGGAGCGGGAGCTAAGATATTGGGGCCTATTGTCATAGGGAAGGGTTCTAAAATAGGCGCAAATGCGGTAGTATTAAAAGATGTGCCTCCTTATTCAACGGTGGTTGGAATTCCGGGGAGAATAGTTAAGAGAAATAAAATAAAAGTGAGAGAGGTCACTCATATAGGATTTCTTAAAGATGAAGAAGATACATGCGAGTATATAATTTAATTATAGGTTTAGTTACAAATTTCCTTTTATATTTTAAAAAAGTATAAAAGGAAATTTTTTTGTGACAATTATGACAATTATATCTATAATGCAAGTTTATTTGATAAACTATACTTAATAATATACTTAAGAAGGATGAAATGAATAGTATAATAAAACAGAAATTGAATTTAAAGGAAGTATCATCTGAAGACTTAAATGCTGCCTTAGAAAAGGTAGGAAAAGATATGGTATATGATTATTTCTTATTTGGAAATGATGTAACATACGAAATTTTTTTAGAAGACTTGAAAAAGAGGTTAAACTTGACGAAATAAGATAAAAATAACGCTAAGGTTTCAATCGGTATTTTTTTTATTGAACAATTTAATTGTATAGGTGATTTTCTTTATAGTTTCGGGAGAGAGTTTGTCAAGCTCATAAAACAAATTTTCAAGAGCTGAATTCTTCTTGCAATATGTTTCTTCGTCTTCTTTTATAATTATATTAAAATTTCTTATATTTGTCTTTCCAAAAAGATAATCTATAGAAACATTAAAATAATCAGCTATTTTAATAATGAGTTTTTCGTCGTTGGGAAATCTTAACCCGTTTTCATAGTTGCCCACAGATTGCCTGCTGATATTAAGTATTTTGGCTAACTCAACCTGAGATAAACCCTTTTCGTCTCTTAAATTTTTTAGTCTGTCGCAAAAAGCCATAAAATTCACCTCAAAACCATATTACCATGGGAAATGATAGTATTGAATTATATGCAACAAAAAGAAGATATTGTTGATTATATAGATATAATTGTATATAATAAAATATTGAATGAGACAAAAAGGAGGGAAAATATGGAATGCTTAGTTAGTGAACTGATAAAAGATGATATAGATATAGAAGGAATATCAGAAGATGAAATAGTTTCCGCTTTAGAAATAGTAGGAAGGGATTTGGTATATAATAATTTTATATTTGGTAAGAATGTGACTTATAAGGAGTTCTTAGAAAGATTGAATATATATGTAGATATAATAAAAAAATGTAAAATGGCGGTACATCAAAAATAAGCCACGATATTATAAATATGTGGCTTATTTTTTCTATTTAATTTATTTAGCTGATGTTGCTGTAGCCGAATCGACTTCCAGTCTTTCAGTCAATAATTTGTATTGACTTTTAATTTCTTCAGGTAAAGTATCAAATTTTTCAAACCATGCGGCTTGATCTTTTATTTCTTCATCCCAAGCTTCCTTATTGATACTTAAGAGACTCTCAAGGGTTTTTTCCGAAAGTTTGTTTTCAATTCCCGATATATTGATATCTTTTGCCTTCGGAAGATATCCTATAGGGGATTTTATGGCATCCACCTTTCCTTTACATCGGTTAAGAATCCAAAGAAGTACTCGAAAATTGTCTCTGAATCCGGGCCATATGAAATTACCTTCCTCGTCGGTACGGAACCAATTTACGTTGAATATAAGGGGAGGTTTACTTATCTTTTTACCCATTTCAAGCCAGTGAGAAAAATAATTTCCCATATTGTATCCGCAGAAAGGAAGCATAGCCATAGGATCTCTTCTTACGACTCCTACGTCTCCCGTACTTGCCGCAGTCGTTTCCGAAGCCATAGTTGCGCCGACAAATACTCCATGTTCCCAATCAAAGGATTGATATACCAACGGGGCGGTTTTGGCACGCCTTCCTCCAAATATTATTGCAGAAATCGGAACTCCTTTGGGATTTTGCCATTCGGGAGAAATACACGGGCATTGCTCCGCAGGGGCAGTAAACCTTGAATTTGGATGAGCGCCTTTTTCTCCGCTTTCCGGAGACCAAGGGTTTCCTTTCCAATCGGTAGCTTTTTTGGGAGCAGGAAGATTTATTCCTTCCCACCAAACATCTTTGTCTTCGGTAAGAACTACATTAGTAAATATGGTATTCCTTTTTATAGTCATCATTGCATTTGGATTTGATTTCATACTTGTTCCGGGAACAACTCCAAAAAATCCGGCTTCAGGATTTACAGCCCATAGTCTCCCGTCTTCTCCGATTCTCATCCATGCGATATCATCTCCCACAGTCCAAACCTTATATCCCTTAAATATGTCAGGGGGTATGAGCATTGCGAGATTTGTTTTTCCGCAGGCACTCGGAAAAGCTGCTGCTATATATGAAATTTCTCCCTGGGGATTTTCTATTCCCATAATAAGCATATGTTCTGCCATCCATCCTTCATGATAACCCATATAACTTCCAATACGAAGAGCAAAACATTTTTTCCCCAATAAAGCATTTCCTCCGTAATCCGAGCCTATACTCCAAATGGTTTTATCTTCGGGGAAATGACAGATATAACGATTCTGCGGATCTAAATTTCCTTTTGAATGAAGCCCCTTAACAAAATCAGGCGAATTCTTCAAGGTATCCATTGCGATACTTCCGGTTTTTGTCATTATTTCCATGCTTAAAACAACATATTTGCTGTCTGTTAATTCTATTCCCACTTTGCTGAAGGGAGAGTCGGAAGGGCCCATCAAATACGGTATAACATACATAGTTCTACCTTTCATGGAATTCCTAAATAAGTTTGTCAATTTTTTATAAGCTTCTTCGGAATCCATCCAATTATTTGTAGGACCTGCATCTTTTTCTGATTTTGTGCATATGAATGTACATTTTTCAACACGGGCAACATCATTGATGTCGGATCTATGATAATAGCAACCCGGAAGTTTGTCCTGATTAAGTTCAATCAATTCTCCGCTTTTTAAACACTCATCTATTAAACGTTTTCTTTGGGACATAGAGCCATCTATCCATACAATATCCTTTGGATTTGTTAATGCAGCTGTTTCCTTAACCCAATTGTCAACTTCATTGTTAGAATACATTGAAACATCCCCCTTATTGATTATCTTATTATTTATTATATCACATTTCAGAAATAGTATATACTATATAATGGAAGTTTATTTCCATATCAAATTCTAACACATGAAACTAAATGTTAAAAGCATCAAAAAAATCGAAATTTAAAATTTTTTAATATAAAAATTGAATGCAATGAGATGGGCAGCGGAACAGGGTATAATCTCAGGTGACGAAAACGGTATGCTCAACCCGAAGGATAATGCCGGCAGAGTGGAGATTGCCACTATCTTTATGAGATATCTTAATAAATAGTTTTTAATGTCTTTTATATAAGGGAGCGTCGCAAAACTACTGAATAAGTAGTTAGCGATACTCCCTTTTTTCGTAAATTAAAAAACCAACCATAAAAATTGACTGATATTAATTGTAATTTATATATCAAAATATTCTATATTTTTTCAAAATAATACATCGTTCATCAATTAAAAACATTCTTCTGCATTTTTATACATTATCATCTAAGAATTTTTTCTAAATAAAAAAATGATTCAACATAATATTTAAACTTTTTATATTAATAAAATATAGTTGTTGACTACTTTATGCTATGGAGTTATAATATTATAAAAAGATAATTTACTTTCCCTGAATAATTTATTTTTATAATTTCAAAACGATATAAATGCATAACATTATAATTAATATGAATATTTATAATATATGGGAAAGTATTTTTTATAACCCACAGGGGAATTATAATATACCTTAGTGTGAATTTTCCGTAAAGTGGGTTCCAAAAAAAGAAGGGAGGGAATATTTTTAGATTAAACTAAACAGAAGGGGGTTTACCAATGAGTGGAAAGAGAAGGATTTTATCGGTATTTTTGGTTTTAATACTGATAATTGGGATTGGGAACATTTCTTTTGCACAGTTAAGTGATATTGAATCCCATTGGGCAAAGGATGAAATTCTTAAATTGATCGAAGAAAAAATCATATTAGGATATCCGGACGGAACATATAAACCGGATAAAACCATATCTTGGGGAGAACTGTATATTATCGTAAACCGTATATTAAACTTAAATGCAGAAAATGTTCAAAATCCTGATGAACCGATTAACAGAGGAGAAGCAGTTAAAGTATTGGGACAAGCTTTTAGAATCAAAAATGATGATAGTAACATAAAACTTGGGTTTAGCGATGAGGATAGGATATCTGAGGATTTGATTGATTATTTAAAGGGAATGAAGGAAGGCAAATATATTTCCGGATATACCGACGGCAGTTTTAAACCTGAGAATATTATTACAAGGGCAGAAATTGCAAAAGTAATTAATAGCATGTGCGAGAAGATATACGGTTCTGCTCAGGTATATACCGGTACGGTAAATGGGAATATGATAGTAAACGGCAGTGAAATCAATTTAAAAGATGTAGTCGTTAAAGGGGATCTTTATATTGCCGGAGTCAACAGTTTTAAAGGGGAAAATGTAAAGGTTGAAGGACGTGTAATTATTCTTGGAGGAACGAAAGGCACGGTTGTTTTCACAAATTCGACTATATCAAAAATCATTGCGGATAGAGAGGGAGTAAATTTAGAACTTAAAGGTACGAATATAAAGGAATTAGAGGTATTATCCAAGAATGTTGTAGTCAAAAGCGATTCGAAGATAGAGAACTTAATAGCCGGAGAGGATGTAACCGTTAACGGTTCGGTGATAAAAAAAGGACAAACTCTGCCTAAGACGACTCCCGCACCTGTAAATCAAGGAGGAGGCAATTCCGGTGGTGGAAACTCAGGCGGCGGAAACAATTCCGGCGGAGAAGATGAACCTTCGGTACCGGAAGAGAAGAAGATAGAGGCTGTATTTCATGAATCAAAAGTACCTAATTTCGGGAGAGTATCTGTTAAGGTCTATGGAGTAGATGGAGCCAAAAAGTTTTCAGTATATTTCAAATACTTTAATGGAGAAGAAAATAATAGAGAAGAAGGTTTTGTCAGGCCTGTAGATATCGGGAACGAAACAACGGAGATATATTATAGAGAAGTTGACTCCGTGAATATTAAGGTGTATGAGGAAGATGGGACTACATTATTATATACGTTTAATAATGTAACATTAACGTTTGATAAATTTAGTGAATAGTGAAAAAGGGGGATTTCCATGAAAAATATTAAAAAAATATTGTCAATTCTTCTTGTATTTGTAATGGTGGTACCTGCTTTTGCTTTTGCGGAGAATGAAATCCAAAGTCAGGATGTTGTAAGCTCCGAAGAGACGGTTGTCGAAAGTGATAAAAAAGTTCCGGCGGAGATGTATAAAGCAGGAATTGACAAAGACAAAAAGGTTGAGGAAACCGGAGAGAAAAGCGACAAAGATGTAAGGGTAATTGTAGAAATTGAAGATGACCCTGCCGTGGTACGCGCTACGGACAAGGGAAAGAGATTTGAAGAAATGGGAGAGAAAGAGAAGAAGGAAATAGAAAAGAGTATAATTTCTTCTCAAGATAAAGTAATAAAAGCCATTGAAGATAAGATAGATTTTGAAGATAAGGATGCCGCAAAAAAAGAAATGCCGAGGTTTACTACGGCATTTAACGGATTTGCCGGATTTGTAAAGGAAAGTGATATAAAGAGTATCAAAGAAACTCCGGGAGTTAAAAACGTATATATTTCCCAAGAATATGAAAGACCACAACCGGATATGAACAATTCCGGAGGTATGGTTAAAGCCGGAGAAACTTGGGATCTGGGATATAAAGGGGAAGGAACGGTTATAGCGATTATTGATACAGGAGTTGACCCAAGGCATCACGACATGGTATTGAGTGATGAGACTACACCGAAACTTGATGAAGGAACGGTGGAAGGGCTTATATCCGATAACGGACTTAAAGGAAGATATTTCACCGAAAAAGTTCCTTACGGATATAATTACTATGATGAAAATGACGAGATATTGGATTTGGGACCTGGTGCTTCCCAACATGGCATGCATGTGGCAGGAACCGCAGGTGCCAACGGAGATCCTGAAAACGGCGGAATCAAAGGAATAGCGCCGGAATCACAGCTTCTTGCAATGAAGGTATTCAGTAACGACCCTTCTTATGCAACTACTTACGATGATATATATCTTGAAGCTATAGATGAAGCCATAAAACTTGGAGCAGACGTATTGAATATGAGTTTAGGCTCCGCAGCTTCATTTTATGTACCGGAAAGTGCTGTAGATTCGGCTATCACCAATGCTGTCAATAACGGAGTAGTATGCTCTATATCCGCAGGAAATGCAGGATATATAAGCTACGGGTACGACAATCCCATAAAGTCGAATCCTGATATAGGAGTTGTAGGTGCGCCGAGTCTTTCAAAGGATTCAATATCAGTTGCTTCCGTTGAGAACTTAAAGATGACGGCTCCCTATTTGTTCTATGAAACAGAAGGGGAAGGAAATGAATCTCTTCCTACTGATTCTGTTATAGTAAAGGTATATGGAGTTGCTTACGATAAAGGTTACTTAGAGAAAAATGCTGAGGCTCAGAAAACAGTTGTAAGAGTAAGAAAAGGAGAAACTGATAGAGAAGTTTATTATAAAGAAATTGTGAACGGAGAAATTAAATTATATACTATGGAAGGGGATCCCGTTGATATTGATAAGTATCAAGGACCTACTGAAGTAAAATATTATGGTCCTGGTTCAAACGGTGACTCTATGAACGTCCTAAAGGATAATCAAGGGGATTATACCGAAAAAGAATCTCAGAAAGCCAATGCTGTTCAGACATCCGAAAACAGCATAGTTAAGATTGCCATGATGGTTGCCGGAAATATAAATCCTGTAGATGTATTCGGAGATAACAAAGTTGAATATGTTGACTGCGGTTTTGGATTGCCCGAAGATTTTGAAGGCAAGGATTTGGAGGGAAAAGTTGCTCTTGTTATACGTGGCCAAAATCCTTTTACGGAGAAAATAACTAATGCTCAAAATGCGGGCTCAGCAGGAATAATAGTCTATAACCATGAAACAGGGGGAGAAGATTTGGTAAATATGGCGACTCCTGCGAATCAGACAATTCCTGCCGTATTTATAGGAAATAGAGGAGGAACCGCTCTTGCCGGATTGGCAGATAAGAGAATTCAGTTTACTAACGAAGTAATGAGTGTTTCTAATCCTGTGGGAGGGCAGATGTCCGATTTCACTTCCTGGGGAACGACTCCTACTCTTGAGATAAAACCTGAGATTACAGCTCCTGGGGGACAGATCTATTCAACCCTTCAGGATAACAAGTATGGGACTATGAGCGGAACAAGTATGGCAGCACCTCATGTGTCGGGAGGTTCCGCATTGGTTAGACAGTATATATCGGAAAATTATGAAGGATTGTCTTTAGGGGAACAGACAAGACTTGCGAAGGTACTTCTTATGAATACGGCAGAGCCTTTGATAGATGAATATGATGCTGTTTATTCACCGAGAAGGCAGGGAGCGGGGTTAATGAACCTATACGGAGCGGTATCAACTCCTGTTGCTGTAACAGATGCTTCAACAAATGAAGCAAAGGTTGAACTGAAGGACTTTGACAGTGAAAACTTCTCTATGACCTTAAGAGCAACCAATTTGTCTGATGATGAAGTAACTTATAGAGTGGATACAAGTGTATTGACCGATGAAATACTGAATTATCAAGGTACGGAATATAATCTTTTAGGAACAGTGGAGATGGATGCAGTAGTAGATGCTCCGGGGACTGTAACTGTACCTGCTAACGGTTCAACGGAATTTACGATAAACGTTGATTTTTCCGGAGATGAAAATGCATACAGAAATATGTTCGTAGAAGGATTTGTAACCTTAACAGAAGTAACGGATACTCATCCGACCCTTAGTGTACCCTATGTGGGATTCTACGGGGATTGGACCGAACCGAGCATAATAGACGGGTTTGAAGATTTAGGAGAAATCCCGTTCTATGGGATGTCAGGCATGGTAGATACGGAGACTTATTTCATGGTTCCGGGAAAAGCTGCTATAAGTCCGGGAACAGAAATGGGTGAGATGAATGGCACCGATACTGTAACGCCTGTGATTTCATTCCTGAGGAATGCGGAAAAAGTAGAGTATAATATTTTGAAAGAGAATGGAACTAAATTAACGACGATTAAATCTGAAAATTTCGTAAGAAAGACTTATATAGACGGAGGCGTAAATCCCGAATATTCCTTCAGCCTTGACAGGATTTGGAACGGAATAGCAAGGGGAGGAATAGTTGGAGACGGGCTTTACTATTATCAGATAAAATCCAAGCTGCAGAATACCGACGAATGGCAGGAGAAAAACATTCCTGTATATGTGGATACGGCAGCACCTGTAATCAAAGAGATTTCTTACAGCGAAACTACAGGAAATATAAGATTTAAAGTAGAAGATGCTACGTCAGGCTTCAGAGGATATACCGTATGGATTGACGGACAACAGGCAGTAGAATTTACCCCAGTGGAGGAAGGACAGGATGCATATGAATGTCCGATAGGAGAATTAATAAGAGGAAAAAATAATCCTTTGGTACAGATAGTTGCCTTTGACTATGCTCTTAACGGAGCAATAGGTTCGATTGCTTTGGACCATCAGACTCCCGAAATATATATAACTTATCCGGCTTTGCTTAATGTATATAAGAACAGCGAAATAACGGTTACGGGAGCGGTATTTAATGTAACGAATCCGACAGTCACGCTTAACGGGGAAGAAGCGGACGAAGTAAGGTGGAATGAGAATGTTGTCGTAACAAACCCGGATACGGGAGAAATTGAAAAAACCGGCCCGGGATATGAATACAGCAAAGCTATGACTTTTGAAGACGGTTATAATTCAGTACAGGTTGAGGCTGTTTCTTCAGGAGGAGGAAGATTGTCCATTTCAAGATATTTCTATGTGGATACTAATCCTCCGGAATTAAACGTAACTATTGAAGACAGAGACCCGAGTTCCGACACTGTAAATCTGACAATTAATATGGCAGATAACTTCCCATATTTAAGGTTACTTGTATGGGGAAGTGAAGAATTCTATCGTAATGGAATGGAAGATTTGGCGGATAATGTAGTTCCTATAAACGAAACTACTACTGTAGCTATTGAAGGATTAGAGGTCGGAGATAATGTTATTCCGATAGAATTAACAGATTATGCCGGCCATGTAACTGAACAAACGATAACGATTACGAGGACGGAAGAAGGAACGGAAGGCGAAGCGGTAAGTGACGTGAAAGGTGTAATAGATTTAATCAATAAGATACCCGAAGCAGGGAAGATTACTTTGGAAGATAAAGCTACTGTTGAATCGGCAAGATCAGCTTATAATGCATTGAGTACCGAAGATCAAAAATTGGTGGAAAACATAAATGTATTGATAAATGCCGAATCCATAATCGAAAAATTGGAAGCTCCGGAAGCAGAACTTCCTTCTGAGCCTGAGCTTCCATAAAGGCAAAGAGAAAGAGGAGCATAACAAAATAAATTTATAATAGCAGTTTACACAAACATTTTCTGAAATAGACAGAAAAAGGCCCGAAAAAGCGTTGATAAGCGTTATTTCGGGCTTTCTTTTTATGCAATTTTAATTTTTTATTTAATTACCTTCTGGATTTTAGATTTAAGATTCCTTTGTGTTTTTTTATGTTAAAAATAAAGATGGTTAAAATATAATCATAGATTACAAAACATATTTCAGCTAATACAATTAAATAAGGAGTGCCTATTTTCCCTTGTACCGGAACTGATATAAAAAATTTGGATATAATATATAATAAGAATAAAGACAGGCTGAAATAAAGGATTTTAATTAATATTTCAACGGGTAATTTTTTTATTCTTTCTATTCGGTTTTTAATAATTCCGTAGGGTCCGAAAAAAATTAAGTATGATATGGTGCTTCCCCGTATTCCCGACAGAAATAAACTTAAAAAAAATGTGGAAATAAATACGTATACTCCTCCTTTCGTCCCTAAGAGTATTATTGCTGTGGGAATTAAAAAGGATGAAACCATAAGAAAAAATATTTTATTGAAGGCTAAGTTGCTGCCTAAATATATGAATATTACGCCTAAAGCCGTCAATATTCCTCCATATGATATAAATTTGCTTCTGTCCTTTACATGCATCTTATAAAATCTCCCCCCATAGATTCACATAAGCAATCCATACAATACAAAGTTGTACACATCTGACAAAGGTCATTGTTGCCTCTCTGGCCGTAAGGCTGTCTGTAATTGTTATTTGCCGTATTCAGCAGTTCAAAAGCCCTTCTGTATTCCATATTGCTCGGTTCCATTGAATAGGCAGTCTGGAAATTACTGTATGCTCCGTCATACCAGCCTTTTCTTTGATATAAAGCTCCCGTTAAAAAATACCACTCTGCATTCCTGCTGTTTATACTGTTTAATTTTTCTTCAGCTTCTTTAAGGCGGCTTCCTTGGATATCCATTCTGATTTCTCTGAAGAGTTGAGTATCGTTTGTGTATTCTTTCTTATTTGAATATCCGTTATTATTTTTATTCTCCATAAGGTAATCATATGCTTCATTAATTTCCCTCATTTTTTCTTCCGCCAGATCTTTAAGAGGGTTATTGGAATATTTATCAGGATGATATTTTTTGCACAGTTCTATATAGGCCTTTTTTATTTCTTCTTCACTTGCTCCTTCTTTTATATTTAATACTTCATATGGATTTTTCATTTTTTTCCTCCTTATCGTTTTTCTTTTTTAAAAATACCCGGTCCATTTTTTCTAAAAGTCCAAAAGTGAATATGTTATAAAGTATATCTTGATTTTTATATAGAGGAAGAGTGTCTAAGGTTTCCGCACATTCCCTTCCGTAAGATGTTAATACGAAATTTATTCTGTCTTCAATTTTTTCTCCGTTCATCACGCTGTTAATAGCGTTGAATTTATTTTCCTTTATATCTTTTTCCAAATCATCAAAAGCATCAATTATATAGATCCATCTTCCTAAATTATATCCTAAATTATATATTTTTTCATAATTATCTTTTTTGCCTACATAAGAAGTAAGCAACAATGCCGTCAGTTCTCCGAAGGGATGGCTTAATTCGTCTAAATTTGAGGAATTGCCTTTACTTTCGGCAGCATACAGCTCGTTTAATTTGTCGGCAATCATATTCTCTATATTTTGGTATTCAGCGGGAATTTTTTTAAGGTATCTTTTTAAAATTGGTGAAAGAAATTTTCCTCTAAGAGAATTTTCATCCTTTATATCATCCAATATCTTATAGTAAGTCAAGGCAATATTTATAGAAGCGGCGTAGTTCAAAGCGTCATTGTTTATTACGAATATTCGCTTTTTTATCGGATGAAGTATACAATTATTTTTTGTATATTGAGGTTCATCCTTATTGAAAGCATCAAGAAATATCGCCATAAATACTACATCATAGTTTAAAGAAATTCTTATAATATTTCCGTAATTATCCTTCAGAACCTTGCATAATCCACAATAATATCCCTTTATTTTTTCATAATCCTTTATTTTAAGTTCCATTTTATATGGGGTTACATATCCAAACATTGTATTCTCCTTAAATATTTAATCAATTTAAATATAACATATAAGGGTTAAGGCTTCAATTACAAAGTTTGGGATAGTTGAAATAAAGATTGAATTTTGGTATAGTCATCTATAAGTAATAGGGTGATAAATGGGTAAGAATATTAGTAAGATTAATATAAGGAGGAACTTTTTATGGCGGAAATTGATTCTGAAAGAATAGAGAATATCAGGAATAATAATTTAAAATATCGGGTAAAATTGCCTGACGGAACTTTAGTGCCGAGATTAGGTCAAGGAACTTGGCATCTGGGAGAAAATCCAGCAAGGAGAAAAAGTGAAATAGAAACTTTAAAATTTGGGGTAGAATTAGGAATGACATTAATTGATACCGCAGAAATGTATGGAAACGGAAGTTCTGAGATTCTGGTAGGGGAGGCAATAAAGGGAATAAGGGATAAGTTATTTATCGTGTCAAAAGTATATCCTCATAATGCAGGATTAAAAAATATTTTCAGAAGCTGCGAAAATAGTTTGAAAAGGCTGAATACGGATCACCTGGACCTTTATCTTCTCCATTGGAGGGGAAGTATTCCCTTGGAAGAGACAATTGAAGGAATGGAAAAACTGATTAAGGAAGGAAAAATTTTAAGATGGGGTGTATCCAATTTTGATATAGACGATATGAAGGAATTGTTTAAATTGGGGAATGGGGAGCATTGTACAACTAATCAGGTACTATACCATTTAGGCTCAAGAGGGATAGAATATGATCTTTTAAGTTGGCAGGAAGAAAATCATATGCCTATAATGGCCTATTGTCCTATGGCAAAGGCAGGAGAATTAAGAAGAGGATTGACCGAAAATTCTACGGTTCGGGATATTGCAGCAAAATATGGAGTAAAGCCTCTGCAGATTCTTTTAGCTTGGTGTATGCGCAGTAATAATGTAATAGCAATACCTAAATCGTCTACTAAAGAGCATGTATTGGAAAATGCCCAGTCAAATTTTGTTGAACTTACTGAAGAGGACCTTCAGCAATTAGATACTGCTTTTCCGAAACCACATAAGAAGGTACCCCTTGATATTGTATAGAAAATGGACAAATAAAAATCCTCTGAAGATTTTTCTTCAGAGGATTTTTATTAGAAGTCCCTATCTGTATAATATTCTCCTGATTCTATTAGGACATTTCCATCTTTGTCCATTATATATTGAGGAGTGTCTTTGATAGCAATTGAATAAACGGATTCTTGGGACGAATCCCTATCTATGGTTATAAGGACTATACTGGGATCGGAAGATTTCAGACTTGTTGTATAATCTTTTTCGCTTAATACATATCCGTCACTAAGTCTTGTGATCTCTAAGTCTCTCCTGAATAATGCTGCAGATTCGCTGTCCAATGATTCCGTGAAGGGAAGTTCGATTTTGTTTTTGCTTGACACATTCAGATAACCATCATTTTCTTCAACACGAGGAGGAACTTTATCCAATATATATACTCTTCCACCTTCTACTCCCGTGTCTATGAATGTCTCCATATCGTTATCGCTTTTAATGCTTAATGCGCTTGATGATATGGTGGTTTCATCTCTGGAATTCAATCTTAAAGTTACTATATCCGAACCATCACATATTACATCATCTATTTTTCCTTCCGATATAGAGAAATCGTCGGGACTTGCGGATATGATAGGTTGATTGAATCTTATTTTTATAATATCCGCTTCTTCCAATATTGCTTGTTTTCCCGGAATATTGGAGTAATAGTCCTTTGCTCTTGCTTTTCCTGAACTGCTGTATTCAAAATTTAAATTCACTACGTCCGGGTCAAGAAAATTTCCTTTAAGATCTTTTAATCTCGATATTTGAAGTCCTGTTAGATTTCCTGATGTACCTATTTTTACTTCTTTTCCGTCTATAGTATCGGGAAGAGTAACAAGAACTGTTTGATTGTCATTTATTAATGAAAATTCGGTATCCTTCGGCATATAAATCTGTTTTCCGTTAAAGGTAATAAGATAATTTGAAGGATCATCCACTGTTGCCATATCCATTTCCTTTGAGAATTTCAGCATTATCTGGTTTGCTACTCCCGAATAGCTTTCAACTTTCGGCCTTATAAGGTCGGATGCTTCTATTGTAGTAGTATAGGTTTTTATCACATTTTTCAATGCGGTGGTATCCTCAACGTTCTGAATGGTTAATGTATTGCTTCCTATTGGCAGCGGATTAAAAAGATTTATAACATATTCTCTGCCGGAACCGGATATATTCTTAATGCTTATATTTTTTCCGTCCTTATCCTTTAAGATATAATAAGTTCTGTTCCCTGCGTTGACATTTTTACTGAAATAAACCTTTATGGATTTTCCATCTTCTTCAAGGAATACACTTACTACTTCCGGAGGAGTCTTATCTATTACCGGAGTTACTTTTATTTCTTCATCCTTCAACTTGTTTCCCGAGTAATCTCCCACTGAGGTGATATATAAAGTTGTTTCATAATTTGGAAGTTTATTTGAGGAAAAATCAAGGATTACTTCATTATCTACTACTTTTACATCTGAAGGATATTTTTTTGAAGATCCGGATTTCCAATAAAAATTGGTTTTACTTACGGTAGAGGGATCTATATCCTCATCGAAAGTAATTATTACTTCTTCCAATGTTGCTCTTTTTTCTGTGATAGCAGGAGGCTCATCATCCGTTATTATATCAAAGGGAACATCCTCGTTTACGGATTTATATCCTGCGAAATCATACAATTCAGATGTAGTCAGAACATGCTGACCTTCTTCAAGGGCGTTGGAAGTCGAATAATAGGTAAGAGTCACAACCCTGTCGTTTAATTCTACTTTTCCTACAAAACTTTTATCATCAATTTTAAAATTTGAAGCTTTGACACTTTTTAATGGCTCAGAGAAGTATATTTTGATACCCTTATTTCCGAGCTGATTTACAGATTCTACAGAAGGTATGGAATTATCGGCTGCGGTAAAAGCAGTATCTTTTATTGACAATTCTTCTCCTTTAGCAGATTTTATTTTATATGCTGCTACTTTATAATCTTTATTGTTGGTCATAGGATTTTCAAGAGTTAAAACAATATCCTTATTATCATTGTAAAGTTTTACATTTTTAATTTTTCCGCCATTAGTGGAAAAATTGCTTAAAAATAGGGAAGATTCCTTATCAATGGCTTTTGAAAAGGAAAGGGTTATTTCTTTCAAATTATCTGCTTTTGCTCCAGCAAACTCAAAAGGGATATCTTCGATTGTAAAATCTTCATATTTTGTATAATAACGGCCGTTTGTAAATCTATAGCTCCAGTTTCCGCTTTCCAATCCGGGGACGGTTACGGAAAATCTTCCGTCGGATTTTAATGATATATCAACACTTTTTTCCTCGGAAGTCATGGTATCGGAGGCAGGTTTTAGCTGGAGTTTTAGGGAATCGGCTCCCTTAGCTTTCCCTTCTATTGTTATTGTATCTTTGTCTATAGTCGGCGAAGCGGTTACGGTGAATATGTCGGGAAGAGTAATGTCCAAACTTTCGGCCAAAGTCGAACTGCTTCCCTTTCTCGTAAGGTTGAGAGCATTAATTGTCATTGCAGACATTAATCCACGGCTTAAACTTTCCGTTGAAGTAGTAATCAAATTTTCCATAAGCCCAAGTCCTGCAGCTATGGTAGGCACGTTATCCCAATTTTGTGCTTCTTCCTCATATCCCAATGCTCTTAAGAGTATTGTTTGAAATTGTTGTACTGTTACAGGCTTATCAAATCCGAAAGTACCGTCGGCATTTCCTACGATAAGTTTCTTTTCAACAGACCAGGCTATATATGGTTTATAAAAATTATTGTTTACATCCTTGAAAGTAATATCTCCTTTGTGTTTTTTTGCAGTGTTTTCCTGCTTATAAAGTCTTGATATCAATACTACTAAGTCTTGCCTTTTTAAATTATCCTCAAGCATTAAATCTCCTTTTTCATTCCCTGTAAGTACTCCTGCGGATTTGAGGATTTCTCCCGATTGCTCGTATAGATCATCTGTGGAAGAATCGCCATATACAGGAGAAAAAGATAAAACTATAAGTAAGGCTGCTAAGAATATTGATAAATATTTTTTCATTAACAGACATCTCCTTTCTCTTTGATTTCAATTTAATTATACTATAAAATAGGCCTTTGAAATATTACAATTGAGTGACAGATTAATTGACATATTATTTTTAATGATATAAAATACTATAGTTATAGTATAAAATTACGAGGAGGTAAATGATGAGATGCCGACGAAATATATATTTGTTACAGGAGGAGTTGTTTCTTCCTTGGGCAAGGGGATTACGGCAGCAAGTCTGGGACGATTGCTTAAAAGCAGGGGCCTAAAGGTAACTATTCAGAAGTTTGATCCTTATATAAACGTAGATCCGGGAACAATGAGTCCTTATCAGCATGGAGAGGTTTTTGTAACGGACGACGGTACGGAAACTGATTTGGACTTGGGACATTATGAGAGATTTATAGATATAAGCTTAAATAAAAACAGCAATGTGACTACAGGTAAGATATATTGGTCTGTGATAAATAAGGAAAGAAAAGGAGAATATTTAGGAAGAACTGTCCAGGTTATACCTCATATTACTAATGAAATAAAGGAGAAAATCAGAGCTGCAGCTAAAAATGAAGAAGTGGATGTAGTAATCACCGAAATAGGTGGTACTGTAGGAGATATTGAAAGTTTACCTTTCTTGGAAGCTATAAGACAATTTAAGGGTGAAATTGGAGGAGAGAACGTTATGTATCTCCATGTTACCTTGGTTCCCTATCTTTCAAAAGCAGGGGAATTAAAAACTAAGCCCACCCAGCACAGCGTAAAGGAATTAAGAGGTATCGGCATCCAGCCTGATGTTCTTATTTTAAGAACGGAAAAACCCATTTCTAAAGAAATGAAAGAGAAAATAGCTCTTTTTTGTAATTTGAAACCAAGAGAAGTTATTCAGAATATTGATACCGATATTATATATGAACTTCCTTTGATGCTCGAAAAAGAGGGCCTTTCTCAACTGGTTATAGAACGTTTGGGACTCAAATGCGGCAAACTTGATATGGAAGATTGGAAGGATATTGTTAAAAGAGCAAAAAATCTAAAGGGAAAAGTAAGGATAGCTCTCGTAGGTAAGTATGTGGAGCTTAAGGATGCATATTTATCTGTCGCGGAAGCATTAAGACACGGAGGTATAGCTAACGGAGTTGAAGTAGAGATAAATTGGGTTCATTCCGAACATGTAAATGAGGACAATTGTGAGGAATTGCTTAAAGATTCCGACGGAATACTTGTACCGGGAGGATTCGGAGATAGAGGAATTGATGGAAAAATTTATGCGGCAAAATATGCGAGAGAACATAATGTACCTTATTTGGGAATATGCTTAGGAATGCAGATGGCTGTAGTTGAATTTGCACGAGATGTGTTGAAACTCAAAGGCGCTCACAGCTCCGAATTAGACCCGAATACTCCTTATCCTGTTATAGATCTGATGCCGGAACAGAGAAATATAGATTCCCTGGGAGGAACCATGAGATTGGGAGCATATCCATGTAAATTAGTTAAATCCACAAAGGCAATGGACGCTTATGGAGATGAATTGATATATGAAAGGCACAGACACAGATATGAATTCAACAATGAATTCAGAGATAAAATGGTAGAAAATGGGCTTGTTATAAGCGGAACTTCTCCTGATGGGAGATTGGTGGAGATAGTAGAGCTCAAAGATCACCCTTGGTTTGTAGCCGTTCAATTTCATCCTGAATTTAAGTCAAGGCCTAATAAATGCCATCCTTTGTTTAGAGATTTTATTAAAGCTTCTAAGGAAAATTCTCATAGAGATAATTAAGAAAATATTCTTTTGTTGAAGGAAATATATCTTCCATGAAGAAATATATGATATAGGAGAGTTTGTAAGGTATATTTTATGAAAGGGAGGGTGTTATTTTAATGAAGAAGAATATTATTGCGCTAATATTAGTTTTGAGCATATCTTTAATTTCCGTTTCCAATACCGCCTTCGGGGATATGATGTTTACCGATGTAAATGAGGGATATTGGGCAAGGGAATATATTGACACAATGGTTAACGTAGGAATTATGAGTGGGTATGACGACGGTACTTTTAGGCCTAACGATAAAGTAAATAAAGTACAAGCTGTAGTGATGATTTCAAAACTTCTTTATGTCGGCCAAAGTGAAATCACGTCGGCACGAGAGAAATACGAAGAATTTCTAAAGAATTATAACCTTACTGAAGATGAAAAGAACAATATGTCGGTAATTATGGATAAAGGAATTGTAAGCAAAGATATTGTAGAAAAGGAGTTTTTCAGTAACGGGGCTCCAAAAACCGCATCAAAATTGGAAGTATGCCTGTATCTTGTAAGAGCTATGGGAATTGAAGGCCAGACAAGCGGAAGAATTTTTAAATTATCTTATAAGGATGCGGAAACCATACCTGTTAATGCCAGACCTTATATCGACCTTCTTATAGAAAAGGGAATAATCGATAAGGAAGGGGATGCAGGGGGGAAATTTAATCCCAATCAGGAGATAACAAGAGGAGTTTTGGCTAAGATGCTATATCTTGCCTATAATGAAATGAATAACGGCAATATAAATGTGACTCCGGGGAATAATTCCGAAATTCAGAACGACGATAGCGGAATCAGCGGAACCGTAGTTGAAAATACAGGAGAATTTCTTATAATTGATACGGGGAATAAGAAGGATTCTTACGAATTTACTTCTAATACCTTAATTATGCTTGATGGCAAAACCGGGACTAAAGATGATATTAAAAGAGGAATGGTAGTAAAAATTACCGCATCTGCCGGAAATAAATTGGATTCCGTAAAGAACGAAAGTACTGATGAATCATTGTCGGGAACTATAAAGTCCATTGATTTAGGCGCTTCTCCCAGTATGGTTGTTGAATATAAAGATGATTCCGGAAACACTAAGTCTCAGACTTTTTACTTATCTAATGATACAAAGGTATCCTTAGACGGAAAAGAAGGATTTTTGTATTCATTGGAAGAGGGAGATTTAGTTGATATTCATGTATTGAATAATTTGGTTGTAGGTATTTCGGCTGAAACCAAATCAGGAACCGTAAAGGGAATACTTAAAGATGAAAAATTTGAAGATGGTTTTCAAATAACGGTGGAAAGAGACGACGAGTCACTGCTTGAATATACTGTGGAAGATAATGCCACAATAAAAAGAAACTCTGTCAGTGCAAATATCAGTGAATTAAGAAGAGGAGACGAGCTTAATATTTCTCTGACTTATGGAAAAGTTACAGGAATAGATGCTAAATCCGTAAAAGGAGAAAATGAAGGAACAATAAATGAAATATTGATAAAAGAAGAACCTCAAATTACTATAGTTAATTCAGAGGGAGAAAAAATTACTTATTATGTTTCCAAGGACGTTTCCGTCAATATTGAGGATAAATTAAGTGAAATATATGATTTAAGATTAGGCTATCATGCCAAATTGGTTTTGGAAAGCGATGAAATTATATCGGTGGACGTAGACGAGAAAACTTTGAATAATGAATATATGGGAGAAGTTGAATATATAAATGCCGACGCAGGATTTTTAAGAATTAAAATAAACGGCAGCCAAGAATCTCTAAATGTTAATTTATCTTCTAATATTTCAATTAAGGATATGGACGGAAAGTCTGTGAGTATAAACGACATAACCGGAGGAGATAAGGTTCTTGTGAAAGGTTATATGGACAAGGGATATTTTGTAGCGGACAAAATAGTATTGGCAAAATAAAGGTTTAAAGGGAGTTAAAAAAATACCTCAAAAATGCTTTTATTTCAACATTTTTGAGGTGCTTTTTATTCCGTTCTTATTGCTTCCAAAGCGCTTAAATTCATTGCTTTTTTGGCTGGGTAATATCCGGACATCAATCCTACCAAAGCCGAAAATCCCATAGCTGCAAATATCAGCCATATGGGGATGATGCTTATACGGGTGTCGGCGCTTGCCCCCATATTGTTTTGAAGAAAATTTATCCCTACTTTATTGATTATAATTGACAGCACTTCACTTAATACTATTCCTACAGCTCCCCCCAAGAGGCCTATCATTCCTGCCTCAAAGAGGAATAATTTTTTGATATCCCTTAAAGATGCGCCTATTACTTTCATGACCCCGATTTCTTTTGTCCTTTCATATATGGACATGATCATTGTATTGGCGATTCCTATTGCCGCTACAAGAAGTGATACGGCGCCTATCCCTCCAAGGACTGCCTGAATGATAACGGAAGTCTTGTTTAAACTCTCAAGAGCGTCTGATAAACTCCATGCCTCATATCCCATATCCTTAATTTTTTGTTGTACTTCCTGAACTTTGCTTATATCTTCAACCTTTACAAGGATCGTCTGATATTCGTTCCCGTTTGTTTGTGTTTTATTTCCTTCAGCTTTATTTTTTTCTTTTATTAATTTTTTAACTTGTTCGATAGGCATATATACGTTATAGTCGGTATCATAAGAACCTTCCTGAAGAATTCCCACGGTTTTTACTTTATAAGTTTTGTAATTTACTTTCTTTTCTCCATCCTGGTTTTCCAAAGATGATTCATTCGGATTTCTTTTCCTGCCGTAGTTCATATCAAATGTCATTATAATCTTATCGTTCATCAGATCTATTTCCGGTTCCTTGTCAGGGCCTCTTCGCCTTCGTGAGTTTTCATCATAAAAGGTATGTTTCATTCCTCCCCCGAATATTAATACATCTTGGTCTCCGGTTTGAAACAATCTTCCTTCTCCGATTTTAAAGTCAAATTCTTTCATCGAACTGGGTTCTATGCCCTTTAACGACATATAAGTACTATACTTTCCGTCTACTAATTTTATTTGATCTTCTACAATGGGTGTGACTGCCGTTACATCAGGAATATTCTTAAATTCGGCCAAACTTTCTTCATTCAGTTTTTTCTCTGTACTTGAACTTGATGAGCTGACTGAAACCCCGCCGTCATAATACATCTCATTGTAGCCTTGGCTTACCGTAATAATGTTTACACTTCCCATTTGTTTTATCTGATTATTAAAGGCTTCTCTCATTCCGAATCCTAAGCTCAGCATAACTATTATGGAGCTGGTTCCTATGATTACTCCTAAAACCGTCAGAAAAGTTCTTAATTTTCTCCTCCATAAATTTCTTATTCCCATGGAAACCAAATCTAAACTATTCATCTATTGACATAGCCTTCTCTTTCTTTTTCTTTCTCCAGATTTTAATTGCGATTATTGCTAATATTATAGGTATGACTATTGCCCAGAATTTTACTGTTTTAAATATATTCTTGCTTTGTTTTTCCTGAGGAGGTAATTCATCGGGATTCGGAGCCGGAGGAGCTTCCTGAACATTTAAAGCAAATTCTTTTCTGACTTCTACTGTTTCTCCTCTGCTGTCTTCATAGGAAAATACAAGAGCTCCTTTTACTTCGCCGGTAGCTTGAGGAATAATAGTTCCTTCGTAAGAATCGCTTCCTCCCGATTCGAAATTTCCCAAGTAGTAATTGCCGTTTTCTGTCTGGAAATCTCCCTCGAGCTTAACCATTGTATTGTAAAGTGTGACTTTTCCGGTATTGTAAAAGTCAATTGATATAGGAATCGGAGTTCCGACAAAGGCTTCGGTCGAAATGGTCAATTCTCCTGTTTGCAATTTGGATTTTTGAACGACGGGGACTCCTACAAGTTCTGTAGCAGTAAGCTCTTGTCCATCGTTATCTTCATATTCGAAAGTTGCCGTAACGGTATAAGTTTTTGCTTCGGCAGTAGGGACCGTATACATTGTAATCTGCTTTTCAACTCTTCCCTTAGGGGCTATGGAGTCTATGTAGAAGGTATTACTGCTTCCTACGGGGCTGAATACATTGCTCCCGTTTTCCTTTGTCTGATCGTTTACAGATAGAGAAATTTTTATATTTCTTACGGCTTTATCTTTATTGGTATTAAAAAAGGATAAGTTCATTACAAAATTTTCTCCTGCGTTTACTAATGCAGGTGAAAAACTGTATTTATCTATTATAAGTTTTGGCTTTTCTTTCCCGCTGTCTTCTTTATCTACGTATACTCCTACATATTGTGTTAACATATATTTTTCATCGTCTTTTCCGGAATTTAATTCATCTTCATATTCAACGGTAATATTTATAGGATAGTTTTTTGCTGTAGCTTCTTTCGTTGGGGAAAGGACAAAGTCTACATGTTCTGTTCCTTCCGGGGCAATTCCGATGATTTTTTTGATACTTGCGGTTTTAGGAACTATTGCAGGATCGGAACTTTCGACTTTTACAACAATATTAGATGCATCTAATTTCCCGTGATTTACAAGATCAAATCCTATAGTAAAATTCTTTTCCGGAGTAATTCCCTCATCAGGATAAACAATATTTTCCATTGAAAGATTGGAATTTGATCCGCCTTTTCCTCCAATGTTAATAAATACCTTTTGGGTATCTTCATAGGCTTGGTTTTGCCTGTCCTTATAGCTGAATTTTAAGTCCAATCCGTGGCTTCCCCTTGAAGCTTTGCTGGAGGCTTTAAGATTGAATTTAACGTATCCGTGAAATCCTCCGGCGATTTTTTGAATGTATTGAGTGTTGGAGCCTTCTCCCATAACAAACCCTTCGTCACTTAATCCTTCCAAAGAAAATTTGATATCTTTTGCTTCTTCCGTTCCGTTGTTTGCTATGTCGAATCCAACTTCCACCGTTTCTCCGGGAGCAATACTCTCTGATCCTATATCTACTTTGCTTATTATAAGCCTTGGCGGCGAAATTCTGTTTATAACCCTTACATATACTACTGTATTGTAAGTTCCGGGATCTCCGTAAGAATTAGTAAATTGAAAATTCAATTTAATCGGATAATTTTTTTCCGCAGCGAGAGAATCGATTTTCAGTTTTAAGGTTACATCTACAGTACGATCTCCTTCGATTTTATCTAAGCTCTGAGAAAATGTCAGGTCATTTATTGTAAAAGGACTGGCTGAATCAATTTCAGGAGTGATTACTACGTCCTTTGCGGTATAACCTGTATTTTTTATGGTTATGGGAATATCAATATTACTTCCGGCATCCCCTGTAGGTATTTTGTCACTGATTATTGAGAGCTTGGGCATCAATTTGGAAGTATCTTCATCTATTTCTGCCGATACAGGTGCGTAAAATTGGGTTATTATCAGCAGTACTGCTAAGAATACATGAAAAAATCTTTTCATTTATTATGCGTCCCCCTTAATATTATTTTTTGAATTTTCTATAATCTTTTCTATGTTTCCATCTCTTATATAAATGATCTGGTGAGCATAGTTTGATATTTCCGCATCATGAGTAACTATTATTAAAGTCTGCTTTTGTTCGTTAGCCATGGAAGTCATAAGATCCATAACTTCTATGGTAGTCTTCGTGTCCAAGTTTCCCGTAGGTTCATCAGCAAACACAATCTGTGGATGGCCTATAAAAGCTCGTGCAATGCTTACTCTTTGCTGCTGCCCTCCACTCATCTCAGAAGGCCTGTGATGAAGCCGGTTTCCCAATCCCACTTCTACAAGCATTTTCTTTGCCGCTTTGTTTCTTTTTGATTTGGGTATTCCCTGAAATATAAGAGGGAGGCTTACATTTTCCAAGGCAGAGAGAGTTGGAATCAAGTTATATGATTGAAAAACAAAACCAATATATAGTTGACGAAATTTAGTTACCTGATTTTCGTTCATTCTCTCCAGATGCTTTTTATTTATTATTATTTCACCCTTTGTTGGCTTTTCAAGCCCCGCCATCATATTTAAAAGTGTACTTTTTCCTGAACCGGAAGTGCCCAACAGGCATACGAGCTTTTCATTGTCTATAGAAAGATTTATATTGTTGAGAGCAACAATTTTTTCTTCTCCCATCCTGTAAACTTTCCGGACATTATTCAATTTGATCAATTCTGTCAAATAAGAATTCACCTCCCATCATATTATATATGATTATTCTATCATAATTTTCCTTTTGAATAAACTACAAAATAGTTACAATCATAAAAAATAGAAGCAGTTTTTTAAAGACCGCTTCTATTAAAGGAAAATATATTATATTATTTTTACACAATACCTTGGGCCATCATTGCTTCGGCAATTCTCTTAAATCCTGCGATATTTGCACCTGCAACCAGATTGTATCCGAGTCCTAATTCTTCGGCTGCTTCTTTCGTATTCTTATGAATATTTATCATTATATTTTTAAGTTTTGCATCAACTTCTTCAAAAGACCATGAATATCTCATTGCATTTTGAGTCATTTCTAATGCTGATGTAGCAACTCCTCCTGCATTAACAGCCTTTGAGGGTGCAACTATTACGCCGTTTTCTTGTATATATGCCAAAGCTTCGTTTGTTGTAGGCATATTTGATACTTCTATATAATATTTAATTTTGTTTTCAACTATTTTTTTGGCTTCAGCCATGCCAACTTCGTTTTGAGTTGCGCAAGGCATATATACGTCTGCTTTGACACCCCACGGTTTTTCCTTTGGATAGAATTTGACGCCGAATTTATCTGCATAGTCTTGTACTTTATCTCGTCTGGAAGCTCTCATTACAAGCATATAATCTATTTTTTCGCCTTTGATACCATCGGGGTCATAAATGTATCCGTCCGGGCCTGATATTGTTACAACTTTTCCTCCTAATTCGGTTATTTTTGAAACGGTACCCCAAGCTACGTTTCCAAATCCTGATATTGCAAAAGTTTTTCCTTTAATTTCTTCTCCGAAGTTTTTAAATACTTCCTGTGCAAAATAAGTAGCGCCGTAACCTGTTGCTTCAGTTCTTGCCAAACTTCCGCCATAAGGAATGCCTTTACCTGTTAATACACCGTTTTTATAAGCTCCTACTATTCTTTTGTACTGTCCGAAAAGATATCCGATTTCTCTTCCGCCGACACCTATATCTCCTGCAGGGACATCAATATCCGGTCCTATATGCCTATACAATTCCGTCATAAATGATTGGCAGAATCTCATAATTTCTCCTTCGGATTTTCCTTTGGGATCAAAATCGGATCCGCCTTTTCCTCCGCCAATGGGAAGTCCTGTTAGTGAGTTTTTGAAAATTTGTTCAAATCCAAGAAATTTGATTATTCCGATGTATACGGAAGGATGAAATCTAAGGCCTCCTTTATAAGGTCCTATGGCACTGTTGAATTGAACTCTGAATCCTCTGTTTACCTGAACTTTGCCTTTATCGTCTACCCAAGGAACCCTAAATATGATTTGTCTTTCCGGTTCAATGAGTCTGTCGATGATACCGTTTTCAATATATTCAGGATGTTTATCCAAGTAAGGAACCAAAGAATTGAGAACTTCTTCCACTGTTTGATGAAATTCAACTTCACCGGGATTTCTTTTTTTAACAATTTCAATATACTTCTCAATGATAGGTGACATTTTAAAATCTCCCCTTTATTAATGATTTGTAGTTTGTTAAAGCTTTTACAACTGTAAAATATCATACTATAAAGAAAGTGTCAATCGATTATAAGATAATTATAGAGGGGTTTATAGGTAATACTTGACATAAGGTGATAAAATAGCCATAATTATATATTTTAACTTTTTGTAATCTTGTTGTATAGAAAGTAATAATTTATTATGATATAATAATACTGTCTTTTAGGGTTTATTATGAGGATGGAGGTACAAATATGAGTGAGGCTATGATAAGATTAAGAATGAGTTCGGGAGATTCTCATTATGGAGGGAATCTTGTGGACGGGGCAAAGATGCTTCAATTGTTTGGAGATGTGGCAACGGAACTTTTAATCAGGCAGGATGGAGATGAAGGTCTTTTCGCAGGATATGAAGAGATAGAGTTTTTATCTCCGGTATTTGCGGGAGATTATATTGAGGCAGTCGGAGAAATAATTAAAATTGGTAATAGTTCGAGAAAAATGAAATTTGAAGCAAGAAAGGTTATAGCGGCAAGGACGGATATCAGCAACTCAGCTTGTGATGTATTGAAAGAACCTATAGTTGTTTGCAGGGCAGTGGGAACTTGTGTTACACCCAAAGATAAGAAGAGAAAATAATAAGGGGGTAAAGCAGTAGAATGGAAAAGCTAATTATAACTGCTGCCATATGTGGAGCAGAAGTGACAAAAGAAAATAACCCCAATGTCCCTTATACTGTCGAAGAAATAGGAGAGGAAGCAGAATCGGCATATAGAGCGGGGGCAAGTATTATTCATCTTCATGTAAGATATGATGACGGGACTCCGACTCAAGACAAAGAAAGATTTAGAGAATGTATGGAGGAAATAAGAAGGAGATGCCCCGATGTTATCATTCAACCATCAACAGGGGGAGCAGTAGGAATGACTGATGAAGAGAGACTTCAACCGGTGGAGCTTTTTCCGGAAATGGCAACGTTAGATTGTGGAACCCTTAATTTTGGGGGAGACGAAATATTTATAAATACTGAAAATACAATCAAAAATTTTGCGAAAGTTATGAACGAAAAAGGAGTAAAACCTGAAATAGAGGTATTTGACAAGGGAATGGTAGATTTAGCGGTCAGATATCATAAACAGGGATATATATCTGCTCCCATGCATTTTGATTTTGTGATGGGAGTACAGATGGATGCAACAGTAAGGGATTTATCATATATTTCGCGAAGTATTCCTGAAGGGTCAACATGGACTGTGGCAGGAGTAGGAAGGCATCAAATACCCATGGCAGTAGTAGGGATAATTATGGGTGGTCATGCAAGAGTAGGATTTGAAGATAATGTTTATATTTCTAAAGGAGTATTAGCTAAGTCAAACGGAGAATTAGTAGAAAAAGTAGTAAGAATAGCTAAAGAAATTGGAAGAGAAATAGCTACTCCCGAAGAAGCAAGAAAAATTTTGAGAATTAAGTACAAAGGATAAAATAGGACTATTGAGGAAAGGTGAAGCCTTTCCTTGTACTTTTTGTAAGATAAACAAATTTTCTATTAATTATGGAAGGATTTTTATGCTGTGTATAGAATTATTGATGGAAAGAGTTTTTTCGGAACAACTAATTTTCAAAATTTTAAAGAAAATGGTATAATAAATATATAAGGAGGGTTGAAAAATGAAGTTTTTTATAGATACTGCCAATATTGATGAAATTAGAGAGATAAATGATTGGGGGGTTATATGTGGCGTCACTACCAATCCATCTCTTATTGCAAAAGAAGGCAGAGATTTTAAAGAAGTTATAAAAGAAATTACGTCGATAGTTGATGGTCCTATCAGTGCGGAGGTTATTTCTTTAAAAAGCGAAGGGATGATTAAAGAAGCAAGAGAATTGTCGAAGATTCATCCTAATATAGTTGTTAAAATTCCTATGATAAAAGAAGGGTTAAAAGCAGTCAAAGTACTTAAATCCGAAGGAATAAAAACTAATGTGACTTTGGTTTTTTCTCCAAGCCAGGCACTTCTTGCGGCTCGGGCAGGAGCATCTTATGTAAGTCCATTTATAGGAAGAATGGATGATATAAGTAATGAAGGAATGAATATAGTAAGGGACATAGCAGAAATATATCGTAATTATGACATTAAGGCGGAAATAATAGCTGCAAGTATTCGCCACCCGATACATGTTGTAGAAGCTGCTAAGGCAGGGGCGGATATTGCAACAATACCTTATAAGGTATTTTTAAATATGGTGAAACATCCTATGACAGATTTAGGAATCCAAAGATTTCTTAAAGATTGGGAAGGTTTGGTTAAGAAATAAGGAGGGATTTTGATGGATAGAAATTTGCCCTTAAACCTTGTGAGGGTGACAGAAGCGGCTGCTTTGGAAAGTGCCAGATATTTGGGAAGAGGAGATAAAAATGTCGTGGATCAAGCGGCGGTAAATGGAATGAGAAATATGTTCGATACTATAAATATAGACGGAACTGTTGTAATTGGAGAAGGGGAACTTGACGAGGCTCCGATGCTGTATATCGGAGAACAAATAGGAAAAGCCAAGGAGGGCTGTCCTGAAGTAGATATAGCTGTAGATCCCGTGGATGGGACTATAGCTGTGTCAAAGGGACTTTCCAACTCCATATCGGTGGTAGCTATAGCACCTAAAGGCTGCTTACTTCATGCTCCGGATATGTATATGGATAAAATTGCTGTAGGACCTAAGGCAAGGGGTGTAATTGATATTAATGCACCTGTAAAAGAAAATTTGAGGAATGTGGCTAAGGCACTTAATAAATCGGTTTCAGATATTACTGTGACTATGCTTGACAGGCCGAGGCATGAAAAACTCGTAAAGGATATCAGAGAAGCCGGAGCAAGAATTAAATTATTCAGAGACGGAGACGTAGCTGCGGCTATTGCTACGGGATTTGAACATTCGGGAGTGGATATTCTTATGGGCATAGGAGGTGCGCCTGAAGGAGTAATCGCGGCTGCAGCCCTTAAATGTATGGGAGGAGAATTTCAGGGGAAACTTCACCCCATGGATGATATTCAAAAAGAAAGATGTATAAAAATGGGAGCTAATGTTAATACTGTATTAACCATGGAAGATTTGGCCAAGGGGAACGAAATAGTATTTGCTGCTACCGGAATTTCTGATGGAGAATTGTTAAAAGGTGTGTTATACTATGGAAATGACATGGCAAAAACTCATTCAATGGTTATGAGAGCGGAAACGGGGACTATTAGATTTATTGAAGCAATACATAGATTAGATAAGAAACCGGAATATGCAAAATAAAATCCCGGGCTTTCCGGGATTCCCTTTCTTTTTTCTTTCCTTCTTATATGCTTTCCACCATATAGATATACAATAAATACATAAAACACATAAAAAATATTGGAGGTGTCAGTTAGTTTGACCCAAGTAGATTTAAAAGGAAAAAAAATATTAGAATTAAGAGAAATAGCTAAAAATATAGGGATTAAAAGTCCTTATAAATATAAAAAAGAGGAGCTTGAAAATTTGATTATACAAAACACAGCTTCCGATAAAATCGATGAAGACAAAAAAAACGACAACATTGAAGATAAAGAAGAAGCTGATATTAAAAAGATAAATAAGGAAGATTTTCCTGAAAAAATAACGGAAGAAATAGAAAAGATGAATGATGTAAATTTAAGTGAGGGGATATTGGAAGTCCATGTTGACGGATATGGATTTTTAAGAAGTGATAATTACCTTTCGGGAGATAATGATATATACGTATCTCCATCTCAAATAAGAAGATTCAAACTCAAAACCGGTGATAAAATATTAGGAATTACAAGGCCCGCAAAGTCCGGAGAAAAGTATAAAGCTCTTCTTTATGTTAAATCTGTAAATGGTTTAAATCCGGAAAAATCAGTTTCCAGACCGGATTTTGATTCATTAACTCCTGTATATCCTACCGAAAGAATTGTTCTTGAAACAGCTTCAAATGAGCTTTCCATGAGAATGATCGATTTATTGGCGCCTATAGGAAAGGGGCAGAGAGGAATGATAGTATCTCCTCCTAAGGCAGGAAAGACCACTCTTCTTAAAAAAATTGCCAATGCAATTTCTATTAACCATCCTGAGATTGAAATAATAGTTCTTTTAATTGATGAAAGACCGGAGGAAGTAACCGATATGAAAAGATCCGTAAACGGAGATGTAGTATATTCCACCTTTGATGAACTTCCTAGACATCATGCCAAAGTAGCAGAAATAGTCCTTGAAAGAGCAAAAAGATTAGTGGAACATGGAAAAGACGTCGTTATTCTCTTGGACAGCATTACAAGGCTTGCCAGGGCTTATAACCTCACTATTCCCGCAACAGGAAGAACTTTATCCGGAGGATTAGATCCGGGAGCCCTTTATATTCCAAAAAGATTTTTTGGTGCAGCAAGAAAATTAGAAGAAGGGGGAAGTTTAACTATTCTTGCCACTGCTCTTGTGGAAACAGGAAGCAGAATGGACGATGTAATATTTGAAGAATTTAAAGGTACAGGAAATATGGAAATACATTTGGACAGGAAACTTTCGGAAAAAAGAATATTTCCGGCAATAGATATAAACAAGTCAGGGACAAGAAGAGAGGAACTTCTTTTAAGTCAGAAAGAATTGGAGACCATATGGGGTATAAGAAAAGCATTAAGCAATTCTCCCATTCAGGATGTAACTGAAACTTTAATTAAAGATTTAATACAGACTAAATCCAATGAAGATTTTATAGATGTTATAAGAAATAAAATGCGGATTTAACGCAAGAGAACACAAGGGGACGGTTCTTCTGTGCTGCTTGGCGAACTTATTTTAAACTTATCTTATGCCAATAGAAAAGTCCTAATTTCCTTGATTTATTAATGTTTCGACGGAAATCTTATATTATTATTTCTTTTAATTAAACTGCAGGATGAAAAAAGGTTATTTTATGCAGTTAACTTCCTGTTATTAAAATTTTAAAATATGTATCTAGTTGAAAATTTTAAAAGTATATGCTATAATGAATAAAGCTGAAAATTATAGTATGAATTTGTGCATAGAGAGGTGAAGGGAATGAAGAAGGACATTCAACCTAAATATTATGAAGCAACAGTAACTTGTGCTTGCGGAAATACGTTCAAAACAGGATCGACAAAAAAGGAATTAAGAGTAGAAGTTTGTTCGGAATGTCATCCGTTTTTTACAGGCCGTCAAAAATTTGCGGAACGTGGTGGCCGTGTAGAGAAATTCAAGAAAAAATATGGCTTGAAATAAAATTTGAAAGAAAGTTAGAGATTATACTCTAACTTTTTTTATTTTTTGTTTATTGCGGAAACTATAGTTTCATGGACGTTGCATATAAACAACCGTATGTGCTATAATTTCTATATAGTATCTATGCTAATAATATGGGAGTTGATTTTTTGAAAATAAAAGATGTAAACAGAATTCCAAAACATATGACTACTATTGGTGGGCAAGCTCTTATTGAAGGAGTCTTGATGAAAGGACCTGAAGAAATTTCTATTGCTGTAAGAAAACCTGATAAAGAAATAGTTGTGAAAAAGGAGAAACTGAATCCTCTTGGAAAGAGATATAAATTTTTTTCTCTTCCTGTTGTAAGGGGTGTAGTCGGTCTTATTGAAGCAATGATATTTGGCACGAGGGCTTTAATGTATTCGGCAGAATTTGTGGAGGAGGAAGATAAAAAGCAAAAAGATAAATCGAATAATATGGAATTGTTTTTTACAATGCTTCTTTCTTTTGCAATAGTGATATTCTTCTTTATATTGGGACCTACTTATTTGACAAACCTCTTTAAGGATAAAATCCAAAGTCCTATAGTCATGAATCTTATAGAGGGCATTATAAGAATAACCATTTTTCTTATTTATGTGCTGGCGATTTCTAAGATGAATGATGTGGAAAGGGTATTTCAATACCATGGCGCAGAACATAAAACCATTCACTGTTATGAAAATGAGGATGATTTGACTGTTGAAAATGTCAAAAAATATCCTATTTTGCATCCGAGATGTGGAACCAGTTTTTTATTTATGGTTATGATAATAAGTATTATTGTTCTTTCTTTCTTTGGGTGGCCCAATCCTTTAGAAAGATTTCTGGTACGGCTTTTAATGTTTCCCGTAATTGCAGGGTTATCCTATGAAGTAAACCGTATTATAGGAAAAAGTAACGGAAAATTAGCATATATTTTGTCATATCCAGGATTGATGCTTCAGAAGATAGCAACTACCAAAGAACCTGATGAGGAGGAAATAGAAGTAGCGATAAGGGCGTTAAAAGGTGTGCTAGTAGATAACAAGGAGGAAGATCTTTGGAAATAAAGGATCTTATAAGAATGGGAATAAAAAAACTGGATCGGAGAAAATATTCCAATCCTCCTCTTGAGTGTGTACTTCTTCTGGCATATCTTTTAGATGTGGATAAAACATATATATATATTCACAATAATGAAGAAGTACCTTCTTCTGTTGAGGACAAATACTTTAGTTTAATCGATGAAAGAAGAAAAGGGTATCCCATTCAATATATATTGAAGGAAAAAGAGTTTATGGGGATCAGCTTTTATATAGAAGAAGGCGTTCTTATTCCAAGACCTGATACGGAGGTATTAGTTCAATATGTTTTGGATTATATAGATGAAAAGTATAAAGAAGGGGATATTAAAGTAGTTGAATTGGGGACGGGTAGCGGCTGCATATCTTTAAGTATTGCTTATTACAACAAAAATGTTTTCGTCTATTCCGTTGATATAGATAAAAAGGCTAATGCTGTTGCAGAAGAAAATTCAAGGAGATTAAAACTTTCCGACAGGGTAAAAATATTAGAAGGAGATTTATTTCAAGGAATAAAAAATATGGGATTAAAAAATTCCGTTGATATAATAGTATCCAATCCTCCGTATATTCCGGAGGATGAAATATTTGGACTTCAAGATGAAATAAAAAAATATGAACCTTTATGGGCATTAGATGGAGGAGAAGATGGACTGAATTATTATAGAAGAATAATACCTCAAAGTAAGGAATATCTAAAAAACAGAGGTATATTAGTTTTCGAAATGGGATTTGACCAAGGCAGAAAAATAAAGGAACTTATGGAAAAAGGAAATTTTCGGAATATAAATATATTAAAAGATTTGCAAGGACTTGACAGAGTAATCACAGGAGAATTGTTCCTATGATTGAATAGTTTTGGAGGTGTAGTAATGTTAGAAAAGTTAGCGAGTTTGGAAGAAAAATATAAAGGCTTATCGGAAAAGATAGTGGATCCTAAGATTATTGAAAATATAAATGAATGGCAGAAATTAGTTAAAGAGCATGCGGAGATTGAACCTGTTGTTGAAAAATATCAGCAGTATATGGATGTGGATAAGCAATTAGAAGAGAATAAAGAGATGTTGAAAGAAAAGTTAGAAGAAGATATGAAGGAATTAGTGAAAGAAGACATTGAAAAATTGGAAAGTCAAAAGAAGGAATTGGAAGAGGAATTAAAAACTCTTTTAATTCCAAAGGATCCCAATGCTCATAAAAATGTTATCGTGGAAATCAGGGCAGGAGCAGGAGGAGATGAAGCAGGACTTTTTGCAGGGGATCTTTTCAGAATGTATTGCAGATATGCCGAAAGAAAACGATGGAAGATTGAAATAATGAATTCTAACCAACAAGGAATAGGAGGATTCAAAGAAATTATATTTTCAATAAAGGGAAAGGGCGCTTACAGCAGATTGAAGTTTGAAAGCGGTGTTCATAGGGTTCAGAGAGTGCCGGAAACAGAAGCTAACGGGAGAATTCATACTTCTACTGCAACCGTAGCGGTTCTTCCGGAAGCAGAGGATATCGATGTCGAAATCAATCCAATAGATATAAGAGTAGATGTATTTCGTTCTTCGGGAAATGGCGGCCAAAGTGTGAATACTACCGATTCTGCCGTAAGAATTACTCATATTCCTACAGGAATGGTGGTATCCTGTCAGGATGAAAAATCTCAGTTAAAGAATAGAGATAGAGCAATGAAGATACTTAAAGCGAGACTTTATGATAAATGTCTTAGGGAACAAAATGAGGAGATTGCTCAAACAAGAAAAAGTCAAGTTGGTTCCGGTGACAGAAGCGAAAGAATCAGAACTTACAACTTTCCTCAAGGAAGAGTTACAGACCATAGAATCAACATGACCATATATCAATTGGAATCTTTTTTAGACGGGGATATTGACGAGATGATAGATGCTTTAATTACAAGTGACCAGGCAGAAAAGCTGAATAATTTGGATTAAGGCAGCATCATGCCCAATAAGAAACCAACGATGATACCCATAGTTGAAACCCTTCCTCCGTGTAGGGTTTTTCCTTGGGGTATGAATTCATCACAAACAATATAGAGCATGGCTCCTCCGGCAAAGGCAAGACATAGGGCGATAAACGAGTCAGATATAGTTCCGAAACATACTCCTAAGAAAGCGCCTATTCCTGTAGGAAAACCGGCAAGTATTGTTGATAGAATAATTTTTTTATTGGAGGATTTGTTTATCTTAAGAGGTGTAGAAATAGCTATTCCCCCAGGGATATTATGTAAAAATATTGCAGTAGACAGATAAATTCCAAGCTCTTTGCTTGACATGAAACTTGAACCTATTGCAAGACCTTCCGGGATATTATGAACTGCCATGCTTATTCCTATTATAATACTTGATTTTATATAAGGATTATTTATATTGTGAGGAAGAAGATTTTCTATAAGTATTATAAAAATTACCCCCAACCCAACTCCTATTATTTCTATCCAGGTACCTCCAATAAGATATGATTTAGGAAGAATTTGAAAAGCAATTAGGCTCAGCATAATTCCTCCTGTAAACCCTAAAAGAAAAGATAAGACACCTTTATTGTTTTTGATAAAAAGAGAAAGAACTCCTCCAAGACCGGTTCCTACTATTCCTACAAAAAATCCTAATAAAGTAATGAGATATAAATTTTCCATAAGAACCTCCTAACATTTTTATAACCCATAGGAAAGTTATAGTATATATTAATAAAATTTGACCTTAAGTGGGTTTCTTTTATAAAAGCCTTTTTTCTATATAATACATATTCTTGAATTCTTCTATAAATACCAAATTTATAAAAAAGGCTCTTATTGAAATTGATAAATTAATGAAGCCTTTTTTGAAACCCACTTAACGGAAAATATAGATTAAGGAGAACATAATTTTCCTATGGGTTATAAAAAAGGCTCTTATTGAAATTGATAAATTAATGAAGCCTTTTTTGAAACCCACTTAACGGAAAATATAGATTAAGGAGAACATAATTTTCCTATGGGTTATAAAAAAGGCTCTTATTGAAATTGATAAATTAATGAAGCCTTTTTTGAAACCCACTTAACGGAAAATATAGATTAAGGAGAACATAATTTTCCTATGGGTTATAAAAAAGGCTCTTATTGAAATTGATAAATTAATGAAGCCTTTTTTGAAACCCACTTAACGGAAAATATAGATTAAGGAGAACATAATTTTCCTATAGGCTATAAAAAGCGGTAATTGGCGATAATATAAATTAAATATTACTTGTTTGATAATAGTAATTATAGATTTTTGTTGTGAATTAATTATGTCTTTTGAATTTGAGATGAAAATTATATGAATTTACGATATAATAAGTTATTAGAAAGGTATAATAAAAGGAAGGTTACAGATATGATCGAAACGGAAATAGTTAAAGTTGATAAATTAAACCCGGATAGAAATATAATTGAAAGGGCCGGAAGAATAATCAGAAAGGGAGGTTTAGTAGCTTTTCCTACGGAAACTGTATATGGCCTTGGAGGAAATGGACTTGATGACAGTGCTGCTGACAAAATTTTTGCGGCTAAAGGACGTCCCCAAGATAATCCGCTAATACTTCATATTTCTTCCATGGAGGAGTTGTTTCCCTTGATAGAATTTGTTCCTCCGAATGCTGAAAAGCTGATGAAAAAATTTTGGCCGGGTCCTCTCACTCTTATATTTAAAAGGAGTAAAAAAATTTCAGATAAGATAACCGGAGGCTTATCTACTGTTGCCATTAGAATGCCAAACCACCCTGTGGCATCTATGCTTATAAAGGAATCGGCAGTTCCCATAGCAGCTCCCAGTGCTAATACTTCAGGAAGACCAAGCCCTACGGAAGCAAAACATGTAATAGAGGATCTCTCTGGGAAAATAGACATGATTATAGATGGAGGGAGTACTGAAATAGGAGTTGAGTCTACAGTATTGGACATTTCCGGGGAAATACCGACAATTTTAAGACCCGGAGGAATTACATGGGAGGATTTAATGACCATTTTTCCAAGGGTAGATTATGATCAAAGCATAATAAGGGATAATGAGAATATAGTGCCTAAATCACCGGGACAAAAATATAAACATTATGCACCAAAAGCGGAAATGATAGTTTTCACCGGAAGAACTGAAGATATAGTTTCTAAAATTAACGAGTATAAAAATATGTATATTGATCAAGGGAAAAATGTAGGCATCATGGCAACATCGGAAACAGAAGAAAAATATTCAGGAAAAGTTATAACAGTCGGAAGCAGAAATAAAAAATCAACTATTGCTAAAAATTTGTTTAAAGCGTTAAGGGACTTTGATAATATCAAAGTGGATATAATATTAGCGGAAGGTGTAGATACGGAAGGGATAGGAAGGGCTATAATGAACAGAATGAAAAAAGCCTGCGGCGGAAGAATAGAAAGGGTATAGAAGGTGATTTTGTTGAAGAATATATTATTCGTATGTACTGGAAACACATGCAGAAGTCCTATGGCAGACGGTTTATTTGAAAATATGATAGAAAATAATAAAGACAATTATTCTAATATATCTCATACTTCGGCAGGAATATATGTATTTGGAGGAGAAAGGCCAACGGATGAGGCAATAAAGGTTATGGCAGAAGAAGGAATAGATATTTCTCAATATAGATCAAAAGGATTGACAGAAAAGATGGTGGAAGATGCAGATGTAGTCTTTGTGATGACAAAAAATCATAAGAATTATATGAGAAATTCTTATCCGAGTGCATCAGAGAAAATTTTTACTCTAAAAGAATATGCTTATGGCAAGGAAGATGATATTATAGATCCCTTTGGAGAAGGAATGGAGGTTTACAGAAAGGTTAAAGAAGATATAAAAGATGCATTAGAAGAAATTCTACAAAAAATGAGAGGATAAAAGGAAAGGAGAATTTATCGTGAAAATCGGAATAGGAAGCGATCATGGAGGGTTTGAATTAAAGGAATATTTAAAGGAATATTTAAAAAAACAAAATATAGAGTATATTGATTATGGGACAAATTCTTTAGAATCTGTGGATTATCCGGATTTTGCTCTCAAAGTTGCCGAGGGAGTGGTAAACGGAGAATGCAACAAAGGCATAGTCGTCTGTGGTACAGGCATAGGAGTATCAATTTCATGTAATAAAGTTCGTGGAATCAGATGTGCCCTTCTCAGTGACACTTATTCTGCGAGGATGAGTGCGGAACATAATAATGCTAATGTAATAGCTTTGGGCGGCAGGGTCATAGGTAAGGATTTAGCTGTTGAAATAGTTTCCGCATGGTTGAAATCAGAATTTTTAGGAGGAAGACACGAAAGAAGAATAAATAAAATTTCTGATATTGAGGCCAAGTATATGTTATAATGTATAAGAATAAAAATTAAATATGGAAGGAGTTTTAATATGGGGAAAGTAGTAGTTTTGGATCATCCGTTGATTAAGCACAAGTTAACTTTTATAAGGGATAAAAATACTGGGGCTAAGGAGTTTAGAGAATTAGTAAAAGAAATTTCTATGCTTATGGCTTATGAAGTTACCAGAGATTTTACCCTTGAAGAAATAGAAATAGAAACACCCATATGCAAAACTAAATCTCAAATTATTTCAGGGAAAAAATTAGGATTGGTACCTGTTCTCAGAGCAGGATTGGGAATGGTTGACGGTATGCTTAACATTCTTCCTGCGGCAAAAGTTGGACATATTGGATTGTACAGAGATCCTAAAACATTTAAGCCTGTGGAGTATTTTTGTAAACTTCCTCAAGATATCGGCGAAAGAGATTTGATAGTATTGGACCCAATGTTGGCGACAGGAGGAAGTGCAACGGCAGCAATAGGATTTTTAAAGAAAAGGGGTGCCCAAAATATAAAGCTCGTAAATATTATAGCGGCACCTGAAGGAATAGAGAAAGTAAAAAGTACTTATCCGGATGTGGATATATATGTAGCAAGTATAGACGAAAAGTTAAATGAACATGCATATATAGTTCCCGGACTGGGAGACGCAGGAGATAGGTTATTCGGAACTAAATAGAAATAGAATTTTATAACAAAGGCTTCCTTAATATAAAAAATTAATATTAAGGAAGCCTTTGTTGAAACCCATTTACCTGATTTTCCCATAGGATATAAGAATATTGACTTTATTTGAAATTTAGTGTAAACTTATTTTAATAAAATATTTTAAATTTGATGAATAGAAATAGTAAACGATAATTTCTGAATTATAGCGAGTCGGAGTCGGTGTAAGTCCGATATTTAGAGTTTTGTTGAATGGGTCTAGGAATTATGGGGCGAAGTATAGTAGCCTTAATCGGGGATTTCCCGTTATAGAAATAGGATATCGAGTATTATAACTCCGTATCTGTTAGAGTGAGATGAATATTATTCATCTAATGTGGGTGGTATCACGGAAATTAACCTTTCGTCCCTTTGTTATGGGGATGAAGGGTTTTTTTATTTTAATTGGGAGGTGACAAGTATGTTGTGAACAGAAGATGAAATACACTGGCAAAATAAAAAAATAAAAACTAAGGAGAGAATTGATTATGAATTTAAGAAAAAACATTTTAACAGCATTGCTTGTTGCCATTGGTTATGTCCTCCATCAGATTGTCCCGGGTACTATTGGAGGAATGAAGATGGATATGATGCTTGCAGTATTATTTGTGTCTTTGCTCATAAACCCGAAATTTAAAAATGCGATTTTGACAGGTATATTGGGAGGAATTGTTACGGCTATGACTACAACTTTTCCGGGAGGACAGATACCCAGTATTATTGAGAAGATAATTACTTGTATTGCAGTTTATTTAATGATTAAAGGAACGGAGAAAGTTTCTCACAAAAATATTAGAGCAGGGGTTATTGCTTTTGTGGGAACTATAATCAGCGGAACTATTTTTTTAGGCTCGGCTTCCTTTATGGCAGGACTTCCGGCCCCATTTGTATTACTGTTTACAAGTATTGTAATTCCTACATCCATAACGAATATCTTTGTAACGCTGATAATATATAAAGTAGTTAAAATTGCAATAAAAGCTACGAGATTTAATGCGGCTGACTGAATAAAAGAGAATTAGGTTAAAGCATTATCGGAATTTGCTGAAAGCTGGTAATAACGATAATGCTTTAATTATTGTATTCATTGACTTATTGTAAAAACTAATATAAAATCGAATAAGAAATAAAAAATTAAGGAGAGAAAAATAATGGAGAAATATATAATATCTTTTTTTGTCGCAGCGGTTATTTCAATGTTTATGACGCCTATATCGAAGAAAATAGCCATAAAAGTCGGTGCTATAGATATTCCTAAAGATGAAAGAAGAATACATAAAAAGCCTATTCCTCTTTTGGGAGGGTTGGCTATTTATACAGCAACCATGATTTCAATTTTAATTTTTTTGCCTATGAATAAAAGCCTCTTATCAATAATTATAGGAGGAACTATAATATTTATTTCGGGGATTATTGATGATAAAAAGAATTTAAGCGCTAAGACAAAATTGATTTTTCAACTGCTGGCAGCAGTAGTTTTAATATTGGGAGACGTAAAAATTGATTTTATTACAAATCCTTTTTCAAGGACCAGTACTCTTCTTTATTTAAAGGGGTTTTCCATACCTCTGACAATATTTTGGGTAGTAGGAATTACTAATACGTTAAATCTTATAGACGGATTGGATGGGCTGGCTGCCGGTGTTGCTATGATTGCCAGTTTGTCTCTGCTTATTGTTGCAAATAGATTTGGTTACATAGAAATTACGATTATATCTGCCATATTGGCCGGTTCCTGTTTGGGATTTCTTCCATACAATTTTAATCCTGCAAAGATATTTATGGGAGATACAGGAGCTTTATTTTTAGGATTTATGCTTTCCGTAGTTGCAATAGAAGGAGTAATGAAAAGCGTAGCCACTATAGCAATAGTTGTTCCCATAATTATATTGGGACTCCCGATATTCGATACAACCTTTGCTATATTTAGAAGACTTCTTAATGGAAGACCAATAATGGAAGCGGATAAAGGGCATCTTCATCACAGACTTCTTCAGAGAGGCCTTACTCAAAGGCAGACCGTTCTTATTCTGTATCTTATAAGTGCAGTATTTGGGTTTGCAGCAGTTATTATTGCTAAGATCAATAGCAGGCAGGGAATAATAATTTCAGGAACGATAATAATTTTAACCATATTATTAGCCAGAAGAATGGGACTTATTGATAAGAGCAAGAATAGCAGCGTTGACGATAAAAAAAGGTAGGAGGGAAAAGTTTGAGTAAAATAAAGGTAATGACCATATTTGGGACAAGACCTGAAGCAATAAAAATGGCTCCCATAATAAAAGAGATGGAAAAAAGAAAAGAGATAGAAAGTATAATATGCGTAACAGCTCAACACAGACAAATGTTGGATCAGGTGTTGAATTTATTTCAGATAAAACCTGATTATGATTTGAATATATTCCATAAAGGACAGACTCTGACGGAAATAACTACAAGGGCCTTGGAAGGACTGGAGAAACTGATAATACAGGTTAAGCCCGATTTGGTATTGGTTCAAGGAGATACTACCACAGTTTTTGCCGGAGCATTGGCTGCTTTTTATCAGAGAGTCAAAGTAGGTCATGTGGAGGCTGGGCTTAGAAGTGGAGATATATATTCTCCCTATCCTGAAGAAGCAAATAGAAAACTTACAGGCATAATTGCCAATTATCATTTTGCGCCTACTGAAAGAAACAAGAAAAACCTTCTTAATGAGGGCTATGATGAAAAAAATATATTTATCACGGGGAATACGGTAATAGATTCGTTGCTGCATGTAATTAGGGAAGATTATATTTTTCAGAATGAATTTTTAAATCATTTGGATTATAAAAATATAAAGACAATACTTGTTACATGCCACAGAAGAGAAAATATCGGCAAACCCATGGAAAGTATATTTAGTGCTATTAAGGAAGTGGTAAAAAAGCATGAGGATGCAGAAGTGATTTTCCCTATTCATTTAAATCCTAAAGTGAGAAATATTGCCTATGAGGTATTTGATCAAATGAAGAGAGTTCATATAATCGAACCGTTAGATTATGAACCTTTTGTTAATTTGATGTTTAGAAGCTATATAGTTGTTACGGATTCCGGGGGGTTACAGGAAGAGGCGCCAAGTCTTGGGAAACCGGTTCTTGTAGTAAGAAAGGAAACTGAAAGACCTGAGGGTATAGAAGCCGGAACCGCAAAATTAGTCGGTACATGTAAAGATGATATATATAGGGAATTGAATCTGCTTCTTACGGATAAAGGGGAATATAAAAAAATGGCTAATGCTGTTAATCCTTACGGAGACGGAAAAGCGTCCGAAAGGATAGTTAATATCATAATAAATAAAATGGGGACTTAAAGAGTAGAGGTGAATTTTATGGCTGAAAAGGAAGAATCTTTTTTGAACTTTATTATTGAGAATATCTTTGACGGAGTTATATTCTTCGGTGTAGAAAAAGATTTGTTATATATGAATTCCGCTGTAACAAAAATTCTTGAAGTGGAACAAAGTCAAATATCTTATGAGTATTATGAAAAATTCGTACAGAGTCAAATAATGTCTGACTCTAAAGGTGAAGAAAGGGATAAAAAAGAGGGACAGATTAAAAAAGGAAATAAACATATATTTGTAAAGGATATTACGTACATTTTAGACGGAAAGTACTGCGGAAATCTTATAATACTGAGAGATATAACAAAAATAAAGGATTCGGAAATTCAGTTAAAAGAATTGAAATATAGTTTAGATATGATAGAAGATATATTGGACTATGCTTATGAGGGAATAGTATTGGTAGATGGAAATGGGAAAATAGTAAAGATGAACTATGAAAAACTTTTGGGAATAAAAGAAGAAGATGCTCTGGGTAAAAAGGTTCAGGATGTAATAGAGAATACAAGGATGCATATAGTTGCTAAAACCGGGAAAAAAGAAATTCACTATGTTCAGAAAATTCAAGGCCATGATATGATTACAAACAGAATACCTATAATCAGAGACGGGAAAGTCATAGGAGCCGTAGGTACGGTACTCTTTAAAGACGCGGCGGAAGTAAAGGATTTAGCAAAAGATCTTGCTGTATTGGAAAAAAGGATAAATGGATATAAAGGAGAAATTGAAAGACTTCAGGAAACTAAATATTCCTTTGACAGCATTATAACTCAAAATCCTAAAATGGAATATTTAAAAAAGATTGGGAGAAAGGCTGCGGAGTCGAATTCTACGGTATTGATTACAGGAGAAAGCGGTACTGGAAAGGAAATGTTTGCTCATTCCATTCATAAAGCAAGCTACAGAAAATACGAATCCTTTCTACCCATAAATTGTGCGGCTATTCCAAGAGAGCTTTTGGAATCGGAGCTTTTCGGATATGAACAGGGAGCGTTTACAGGAGCGAAAAAAGGAGGAAAACCCGGAAAATTTGAGCTTGCCAACGGAGGGACCATATTCCTTGATGAAATTGGCAGTATGCCCTTAGAGATGCAGGCAAAGCTTTTAAGAGTATTGGAAGACAAAGAAGTTGAAAGAGTAGGGGGAACAGACAAAATTAGTCTTGATATTAGGATTATTGCAGCTACTAATGAGAACCTTGATGAAGAAATTAAAAACGGAAGATTTAGAGAAGATTTGTTTTATAGGTTAAATGTTATATCTATAGATATTCCGCCTTTAAGGTATAGAAGAGAAGATATTCCTCTTCTGGCCGAAAGTATTTTTAAAAAACTTTTAAAGGAATTAAGATTGAGAGACATAATACTCAGCAAAGAGGTTGTAGAAATATTATCAAAATATAATTGGCCGGGAAATGTAAGAGAATTGAGAAATGTTTTGGAGAGAGCATTGAATTTATGCTCCGAAGGCGTTATATATCCTAAGCATATTTCTGAACATATTATTGAAAAAACCAAGTATTGTATAATCAAAAAAGAACCTCTTACATTAAAGGATAGGATACAGGAAACTGAGATTAAAGCAATTCGTGCTGCTATTGTTGCTTCCGGTGGAAATAAGACTTTAGCTGCCAAAAAACTTGGAATTCACAGAACTGCATTATATAAAAAGATTGAAAAATATAAGCTTATGGATAGTATATAAATTGATACAGTTTTTAAATAAATGTATCTATAAATCTACACATAGATTACATCAATGAGATACCAAATTCTAAATAATTTATGAAGGACATTCAGGCAATCGTTTGCAGAACTGTATTTAAAAAAGTGTAGTAAAATAGGTACAAAATTTTATAAAATTATGTCATAAATTTCACAAAGTCTATTGATAAATGAAAAAAGTATTGTTATAATTATAACATAGACATTAATTTTAGAGCTAATTTGTATGGCATGATAAGTGCATAGTAAAAAAATAACCTATTTGCACTTTAAAAATTATTTTAAAAAATAGGAGGAATAAAAATGAAAGAAATAGTTATAGCTAGCGGAGTCAGAACACCTGTAGGGACATTCGGAGGGGCATTTAAAGACGTTTCTGCGGTAGAACTTGGGAAAATAGTTGTAGAAGAAGCGATAAAGAGAGCAAATATTAAACCTGATATGATTGATGAAGTTATATTTGGAAATGTTCTTCAGGCAGGCCTTGGTCAAAACGTGGCAAGACAAGTTGCGATACATGCAGGGATTCCGGTAGAGGTACCGTCTTATACCGTAAACAAAGTATGCGGTTCCGGTTTAAAGACTGTTGCATTGGCTGCTCAAGCTATATTAGCAGGGGATGCTGATATAATTGTTGCCGGAGGAACAGAAAACATGAGTCAGGCACCTTACTTATTGAAAAAGGCAAGATGGGGAATGAGAATGGGTAATGGCGTGATTGAAGACTATATGATTCATGATGGCTTATGGGATATTTTCGGTGATACTCATATGGGAATTACGGCTGAGAATGTTGCTGAGAAATGGGGAATTACAAGAGAGGAACAAGACCAATTTTCTCTCAGAAGCCAACAAAGATCGGAAGCTGCAATCAAAAGCGGAAGATTTAAAGATGAAATAATACCTGTATCTGTTCCTCAAAGAAAGGGAGATCCTAAAATAGTTGATACAGATGAACATCCGAGATTCGGTTCAACTATTGAAGGAATGAGAAAGTTAAAACCGGCATTTAAAAAGGACGGAACGGTAACAGCAGGGAATGCTTCGGGAATTAACGATGGAGCGGCTGCTCTTGTTATTATGTCCAAGGAGAAAGCAGATGAACTTGGCATTAAACCAATTGCAACAATTTTATCTTATGCTTCTGCGGGAGTAGAGCCTTCAATTATGGGAACAGGACCTATACCTGCAACGAGAAAGGCTTTGAAAAAAATAAATATGAAAGTTGAAGATATGGATTTGGTAGAAGCAAATGAAGCTTTTGCGGCTCAGTCTTTAGCAGTAGTTAAAGAACTTGGCCTGGACCCGGCAAAAACCAACGTCAACGGAGGTGCTATAGCATTAGGACATCCTATAGGAGCATCCGGAGCAAGAATACTTGTTACTCTTCTGTATGAAATGATGAAGAGAGACTCAAAACTTGGTTTGGCTACTTTGTGTATTGGAGGAGGCCAGGGCATAGCAATGGTAGTTAAAAGGTAAAATATTGGAGGTGCATTGAATGAATAAAGTTGTAACCATAGATGAAGCTGTTAGCCATATTAAAGACGGTATGACTGTAATGGTAGGGGGATTTTTATCTTGCGGAACTCCTCATAAACTAATGGATGCATTGGTAAAAAACGGGGTTAAGAATTTGACGATTATATGTAATGATTCCGGCTATCCGGAATCGGGAGTGGGGAAGCTGATAGTTAACAGACAGGTAAAAACTTTATATGCTTCTCATATAGGTACTAATTCTGAAACGGGAAGACAAATGAATTCTAAGGAATTAGAAGTTCATTTAATTCCACAGGGAACTTTAGCGGAAAGAATAAGAATTGCCGGTGCAGGATTAGGAGGATTTTTAACTCCTACCGGAGTAGGCACCATAGTGGAAGAAGGAAAACAGAAAATAGAGATAGACGGAAAGGTTTATTTGCTGGAATTACCGTTAAAAGCCGATGCAGCATTAATATTAGGACATAAGGTTGATAAAAAAGGCAATATAGCGTATAGAGGAGCTACAAGAAATTTCAATACGATTATGGCTACAGCCGCTGATTTGGTAATAGTTGAAGCAGAAAATCTGGTTGAGGTCGGAGAAATTGATCAAAATGATGTTGTGACACCTGGACTTTTTATAGATTATATAGCATTTGGAGGCGAAAATTAATGGATAGAAGTGAAATAAAGTCTTTAATTGCGAGAAGAGTTGCTAAGGAACTTAAAGATGGAGATGTCATAAACTTAGGGATAGGTCTTCCAACTATGGTTGCAAATTATATACCTCATGATATGGATATTACTTTTCATTCGGAAAACGGATTTATAGGATTGGGTTCTGTCCCTGAGTCAGGAATGGAGGATAAGGATATAGTTAATGCAGGAGGGCAATTTGCCACGGTAAAGAAGGGCGGAGTATTTTTTGATAGTGCTGTGTCCTTTGGAATAATCCGTGGAGGCCATGTAGATGCTACAGTTCTTGGAGCTCTTCAGGTTGATCAGGAAGGGAATCTTGCGAATTGGATGATTCCCGGGAAAATAGTTCCCGGAATGGGAGGAGCAATGGACTTGGTAGTAGGAGCCAAAAAGGTAATAGTTGCTATGGAACATACCGCAAAGGGTTCTCCCAAAATCCTTAAAAAATGCAGCCTTCCCCTTACTGCGGCAAGGGAAGTGGATCTTATTGTTACGGAAATGGGTGTAATAGAAGTAACGAAGGAAGGATTAGTATTAAAGGAAATAAATCCTGAATTTACAATTGACGAAATCAAATCCGTTACTGAAGCGGAATTGATAATTCCGGAAGATTTAAAAGAAATGGAAATTTAACAACTCGGAGGCTCTCCGAGTTGTTTTATTTAAGATTACAGATTGAGAAGAGTTTTTTCAAATCTGTTTATATTTTCTTTTTTGCCTAATATCACTATAGTATCATTTTCTTTTAATATAATGTCAGGATCTATATCAACGAATATTTCTCCGTCTTTGACAATTGCGATGATGTTTAAGTTAAACTTTTTTCTGAGGTCTGCATCTATTATTGTTTTGCCATCAAATTGTTCTGGAATTTTAACTTCGGATATAGCAAATTTACTCGAAAGCTCTATATAATCCAATGTTCGTGAACTGGTCAGTGAGTTTGCAAGACGGATTGCTCTATCCCTTTCCGGATATACTACTTCGGCTCCTATTTTTTTTAGTATTTTCCCGTGTTCTGCACTGATGGCTTTGGAAATAACTCTCGGAACCCCTAGTTCAATTACATTAAGAGTTGTTAATATACTTATTTCAATTTGCTCCCCTATGCACACGATAACAGTTTCGCAATTTTGTATTCCTGCTTCTTTGAGAGTTGCTTTATCCAAATGTGGTGTGACTAAAGCATTCCCTACTTTGTCCTGTATTTGATTTATTTTATCTTCATTACTGTCTAACACCAAAACGTCTTTTCCCATATCCGCAAGGGTTTCAGCAAGAGCAAACCCGAAACGTCCTAATCCTATAACTCCGAAGGGAATAGTCGATTTATATTTTAACATTATAACATCCTCCTATTAACCTATTGTAATTTTTTCTTCGGGATAGGACAGACTGGATGGAGTTCGAGAAAACCATATACACATCATGGTAAGTGGACCGAGTCTTCCGCAAAACATTGTAAAGGATAAAATTATTTTGCTCAAGTCTGCCAGATATGGAGTTATTCCCGTAGATAATCCAACTGTCCCAAATCCGGACACAGTCTCAAAAAGTACTTGTAGAAAAGTATATTGAGGCTCAATAAGACATATTAAAAATGTGTTGAAACATACTAACAAGCCTGCAAGCGTCATAATAACAAATGCTTTTATTATAGATTCTTTAGGTATTTTTCGTTTAAATGCAGTACAATTTTTATTAGCAGATATACTGTATATACTTTTAAATATTACAAAAGCAGTCGTTGTTTTAATACCGCCTCCTGTAGAACCGGGGGATGCTCCTACAAACATCAAAAAAATAAGAGTCAATAATCCGGAGGTAGAGAAATCTCCTAAAGGATAAGTATTAAAACCGGCCGTTCTTGCAGACGTACTTTGAAAAAATGCGCCTAACCAAGAAATATTTTCCGTACATTTTAGAAGAACAGTTCCAAGAGTCAGTAATGTTACGGTCATAGTAATTACAATTTTTGTATTTACGCCGAAAGTTTTAAAATGTTTTTTCTGCTTAATTTCTCTAATAGCATAAAATCCTAATCCTCCAAAGATAATCAGTCCGCAAGTAGTCAAATTCAACAACACATTGTCCTTGTAAGGAGTTAAGTTTTTAAAATCTCCCAAGATATCAAATCCGGCATTGTTAAAAGCGGAAATTGAGTGAAAGATGCTTATACCAAGTGCCGATAGTGGAGAATAATCCTTGGAAAATACTAAGAAACTAAGAATTATGCCGGTTCCTTCGAAAAAAACAGTAGTTGTAATTATTGATTTGACTAATCGTACCATTCCTTGAAGAGAATTAAGGTTCATTGATTCTTTAACTAAAATACGTTCTTTTAATCCGACGTTTTTCCTTGATAGAAGAATAAAAGCAACACCTATAGAAGCAACTCCCAATCCTCCTATTTGAATTAAAATAGCAACGACCGTTCTTCCGAAAACATTGAATGTATTTGCTAAATCAACAGCAACTAATCCGGTAACACAGACTGCCGATGTAGCAGTAAACAATGCATCGACTAATGTTACAGAAACACCTTCGTTTGACGAAATTGGTAAGTATAATAAAGTTGTTCCTGTTAAAACGACTAAAGCAAATCCTAAAACGATTATTCTTCCCGGACTCATTTTTTTAAAGTTAATCAATGCTTCCTACCTTCCTTGTCATTCAAAATTATTACAATATTATTCATTATTATAGCATATTAATATGGAATATAAAATAGGTAATGTCATAGGTTTAAAAGTATCTTTTCCTGGTAATACTTATACAGTGAGGAAAGGGTACTTTTTTTGAGTAACGATGTTTTGTCCCCCTTTACATTTTGCTGGAAAGTGCTTTTTCCTCTAATGTACCTTTTGGGAGGGGAGAGTATGAAATTATTTAAAAGATTTTTATTAATATGTATAATTTTATCAATGGGAATGGTGAATTTTGGAGAGTGTAGGGAAGAAATAGATGATGAAGATATAATACTTCAATCGATGGAAAATATTGGGGCAAGTTTTTTAGAAGAAGATATAAGTATGGGGGGAGAAATAAATCAGCGCATTTTAACAGAAAAAGAGATAAGAATTTTAGGGAAAGAAATGAAAAATGAAATGGGCATAGTTGGTGAAAAAGTTGATGAAAATATGTATTTACCTGAAGCGGAGAAAAAATCTTATGTAGAAAAATTGATAGCAGAGGAAAAAAGCATTCAGCTTTTAATATGGGGAAAAGATAAAAATGAAAATTCTGCCCTTATAAATATTTCTACATATGAAACTGAAAAAGGAGGTGAAACCTATTTGTTTTTAAATAAAGTAAAAAAAAGTAATAATGAATATTATGACGATATTAAGCTGAAAATGGAAGGTATCTTTAAAAAATTTGACTCTGAAGCGGAAATTACTACTTGCGTAATTGGAACTTTTAATGGAAAATTAAATAGACAGAGTCAAGAAAAGAAAATAGATGAAGCTTTAAAGTATATAAAGGGAAATGTTGTTGAAAAATATTCGGATGAATCTTTGATATCCGTTTCAGCTTTTTCGCCTGTATTAGGCAAATATATATTTTCAGGCAATAAAAAGATGAATTATAATATTTCTATGAGGTATAATGAATATGAAGACAAAACTTATATATGGATTGGAATGCCAATTATTATACTTGAATACTAAAGGATAAAAGGAGGGATTTTATTGGAGAAAATAGTGGTGGAAAAAAGCCCTCCGTTGAAGGGAAACGTTAGAGTAAGCGGAGCAAAGAATTCAGCACTACCTATACTTGCAGCATCTCTTTTAGGAACGGAAGATATTATCCTTGAGGATGTACCTAATTTAAAGGATGTTGATGTCATATGTGAAGTTCTTACATCTTTGGGAGCAAAGGTAGAGAGGTATGAGGAAGGAAAGATAAAAATCAATTCCGTGAATATTGATAAATATGAGACTCCCTATGAATTAATGAGTAAGATGAGGGCATCTTTCCTGGTAATGGGACCTTTATTGACCAGGATTGGAAAGGCTAAAACTTCGCTTCCGGGAGGATGTGCTATAGGGACTCGGCCTATCGATTTACATTTAAAAGGATTTAGAGCATTGGGAGCAAACATTGACGTAGATCACGGATATGTTGAAGCTTTTGCAGATAAGTTGATAGGAGACAGAATTTATTTAGACTTTCCAAGTGTAGGAGCGACGGAAAACATTATGATGGCTGCGGTTCTTGCTGAAGGAGAAACTACCATAGATAATGCTGCAATGGAGCCGGAAATAGTTGATTTGGCTAATTTTCTAAATAAGTTAGGAGGAAATGTAAAGGGAGCAGGTACCAGTACTATCAGAATTAAAGGAGTAGACAATTTAAAGGGGACTGTTCACTCTGTTATTCCGGACAGAATAGAAGCCGGAACTTTTATGGTAGCAAGTGCTATCACAGGAGGAGACGTTATCATAGAAAATGTTATTCCAAATCATATAAAGCCTATTATAGCTAAACTAAGAGAAGTAGGCTGTGATGTATATGAAAATGGTGATAAAGTAAGGGTTGTAGGAAATACAAAAATAAAAGCGGTGGATGTGAAAACTCTTCCTTATCCTGGTTTTCCTACGGATATGCAAGCTCAGTTTATGGCTCTAATGAGTATAGCTGATGGAACAAGTGTTATCATTGAAACTGTATTTGAAAACCGATTTATGCATGTAGACGAATTAAAGAGAATGGGTGCAGATATAAAGATAGATGGAAGAAGTGCAATTATACAAGGAGTTAATTCCTTGATGTCGGCTCCGGTAAAAGCTACGGATTTAAGAGCGGGAGCAGCCCTTATTTTAGCTGGACTTGTAGCGGACGGCAAGACCGAAATTGATAACGTATATCATATAGACAGAGGTTATGACCATATAGAAGATAAATTTTCCCAACTTGGCGGGAAAATTTATAGAATAGAATATTAAACATAGTATCTTTTTCCCCTGCATAGAATTTAAAGAGACAAAAGAACAAAAAGAGGGGGAAAAGATGAAGAAGTTGGGAATATATTTAATTTTCTTTATTGTAATAATCATTGTTGTCCCTGCGGTTCTTGTAAAAACCATTAATTTTGTGATGAAAGAAGATAAGTTGAATTTGACGGAAGAAAAAGATGAAGAATCGGAGAACAAAGAAGAAGTAAAATTTGATGGTTATATAAAAGTATATGATACAAGAACTCAGGAAGTTTTGAAGATGCCTTTGGAAGACTATGTGAAGGGAGTAGTAGCGGCGGAAATGCCCGCCGAATTTCATGAAGAAGCATTAAAAGCTCAGGCTGTTGCCAGCAGAACTTATGCATTGGAAAGGACAAAGAAATATCCTGCAGGCCATCCGGATCATCCCGGAGCGCCGCTATGTACGGGAGTTCACTGCCAAGCCTACTTAAGTCTTCAGGAATTGGAGGAAGCTCACTCTTCCAAATGGGTGGAGCAATATTGGGGAAAAATTGAAGATGCCGTAGATAGTACTAAAAATGAAGTAATTTATTATGACGGAGAATTGATTGAACCCTTATATCATTCTACCAGCGGAGGAATGACGGAGGATTCGGAAGATGTGTTTGCAGTTAGTTACCCTTATTTGAAGTCGGTTTTGAGCCCTTATGAAGAAGGTGCTCCCAAATTGAAGAGTACATCCACCTTTACAGTGAATGAATTTATAGATAAGATAAAGGAGAATTATCCTGAAGCTAATATTACAAAGGATAATATGGCTGAGAAGATCAAAGTGGTGGAAAGAACGGAAAGCGGTAGAATAAAAAAATTGATGATTGATGGAATAGTTATAGAAGGTAGCAAAATAAGAAGTATATTTAATTTAAATTCTACAAATTTTAAGATAACTTTAAATCTTAAAACCAATACCGTTGAGATTGAAACAACAGGATATGGTCATGGAGTTGGAATGAGCCAATGGGGAGCAAACGGTATGGCGAAGCAGGGAAAAAACTATAAGGAAATATTATGTCACTATTATCAGGGAGTAGAAATCGGAACATATAAATAGCTATATAAAAAAGGGAGTGCCGTAAAACTGCTGAATAAGCAGTTAGCGATACTCCCTTTTTTCATAAATTAAAAAATCAGCCGGAAAAATTGACTGATATTATCCGTAGCCATCCAATTGGTTGATTTAAGACGTTTAATAAGCATATGAATCTAAAAACTTTATTTGCAGGTTCTCAGGAATCTGTATTTTATTTTTTTGTATAAAAACGGCAAATTTTCGCGATAAGAATTTGCCATTTAAAACTTTTAATACATATTTTTAATTTTTTTCTAAAAGATGTATTAAATATTTTGTCCTGGCAATACTACCTAATGGAGGTGGAGGTATGAAAAAATGGTTTTCAAATTTAATGGATAAAGACGGATTTTATATAATTTTATTTATTTGTGTTTGCTTAATTGCGACAACTGCCGTTTGGGTTTCTAAAAATAATTCTGTAAAGACAAAAGATGAAAATATTTCAAAGATAAATGAAGATTTTTTTAAAGTGGAAAAGGGTGACGAAGAAGAACCTTCTTTAGAGATCAGCAAGATGGGAAAAACGGACGATGAAGAAGAGAAGAATGATGAAGAAGAACAAAATAAAGATATAGAAAAAGAAGAAGAGAAACAAAATCAAGATCAGGATATTGAAGAAATAATGGAAGATGAAACGGATAAAGGAAAAGAAGATGATGAGACGGAAAAACTTTTTAAAGAATCGGAACCAATTGAAAGTAATACGAATTCTCCTGTTATTCAAAATAATATGCTTCTTCCGTTGGTAGGTACTTTGGGAGTTGATTTCACAGGAGAAGGATTGGTTTATTCAGAGACTTTAGACGAATGGGTAAGCCATCAAGGAATTGACTTATATGCAAAAGAAGGAACTATAGTAAGGGCAAGCCTTGATGGAGTTGTAAAGGATGTATACGACGATGATTTATGGGGAATAACAATAACTATTGATCATGGCAATGGAATAGAAACAAGATACAAAAATTTATCTACAGAGAAAATGGTAAAAATAGGGCAAAAGGTTAAAAAAGGAGATCCAATAAGTGGTATAGGGAGGACTGCAAAATTAGAACTTGCAGAGGAACCTCATTTACATTTTGAAGTATTAAAAGAAGGGATATGCGTTGATCCAAAAGATTATTTACCAAACATTCAATAAAAATTCAACCTGTTTTGTGAATATGTTCTATAAATATGAGTTTGAGCATAATTATAAAAAAGAAAGGGAAGAGAAAAATCAAGTTCAAAGGGGGTTAAACATTTGAAAGATTATATAGAAGAAAGGGCATTGAAGGTTGCAAAATACATAATTAGTGAAAAATCAACGGTAAGACAAGCAGCTACTGTATTTGGGGTGAGTAAAAGTACTGTTCACAAAGATGTGACGGAACGGTTGCCTAAAATCAACCCTCTTATTGCTGGCATGGTTAAGCAGATATTAGAAAAAAATAAATCAGAAAGACACATCAGAGGTGGAGAAGCAACTAAAATGAAATACAAAGTTGTTAATAATTAAATAGGTCCTTTTAAGGGCCTTTTAAAATTTTTTGTAAAATTTTATGAGTAAAATAGAGGATTTTTTCTAATTTTATAGAACTTAAATTAGGATAGGATATTTGTGGATATTTGTCGAAAGCTTGTCATAGTTTTTTAAAATAAATTTATTTGTATATAAGATAAAATACTGTTAATATATATATATAAAACACAAAGGAGGGCGTGTTGTATGGCTGCATTTAGAAGCGATTTAGGAATTGATCTCGGTACGGCAAGTATTTTGGTTTATGTAAAAGGAAAAGGAATAGTGCTGAACGAACCTTCTGTGGTAGCTATTGATCAAAATACAAAAAGATTTCTTGCTGTAGGAGAAGAGGCGAGAAAGATGTTGGGACGTACGCCGGGGAATATTATTGCTTTGAGACCTCTTAGAGACGGAGTTATATCCGATTATGACGTTACGGAAAAAATGCTTAAATATTTTATACAGAGGGCTATAGGAAGATTTTTATTTAAGCCAAGAGTTATAGTTGGCGTTCCCAGTGGAGTGACTGAAGTTGAAAAGAGAGCGGTATTGGAGGCGAGCAATCAAGCGGGGGCTGCGAAAACATATCTTATAGAAGAGCCCATGGCAGCAGCAATAGGAGCCGGGATAGATATCACCGAACCTAATGGAAACATGATCGTAGATATTGGTGGCGGAACTACAGACGTTGCCATAATCTCATTAGGAGGAATAGTTGTAAGCAAATCCATAAAAGTAGCAGGAAACGAGTGCGACGAAGCTATTTCAAGATATATTAGGAAAAAACATAATGTAATGATAGGAGAGAGAAGTGCAGAAGAATTAAAAATCAATATTGGTACGGCTTATAAAAAGAATAAAGAAGAATTCATGGAAGTAAGAGGGAGAAATTTAGTAACAGGTCTTCCGAAGACCGTTAATATTTCATCATCAGAGATGCTGGAGGCATTAGAGGAACCTGTGACAAATATAGTGGATTCAGTACATGCGGTTCTTGAAAGAACACCTCCGGAATTGGCGGCTGATATTGCAAATACAGGGATAGTTATGACCGGTGGAGGTTCTTTACTGTGGGGCCTTGATAAACTTATATCTGAAAAAACAGGAATAGATGCAAGAGTTGCAGATGATCCTGTTTCATGTGTAGCTATAGGGACGGGAAAATCTCTTGACTGGGTTGATGTGTTAGAGAATAGTTTAATGAATGATGATAAGGTTAGGTCTAAATAACTATAATAAAAATTATTTAATCGACGATATACACTAATGAATATTATTAAGGAAGTGATATTTTGAATCGAGGACTATATATTAGTGCAACTTCTTTGATTGCAAATCAAAGAAAAATGGATGTTATTGCAAATAATATTGCAAATATGAATACCACGGGATTTAAAAAAGATATTCCTATAACAGAATCATTTCCTGAAGCTCTTCTTGCAAAAATTAATGACAAGCCTGACTCAGATTTAACGGCCACAGGGCAAAACCAAATAACTTATGAAAACCATGGAGAAGTACATATAGCCCATACTGAGAATGGTTATTTTATGATTAGAACGCCTATGGGAGTAAGCTACGAAAAGGATATCAGGTTTATAGTTGATGATGAGGGCAATTTAAGGACATACTATAAGAATGAAAAAGATGAGTACAAAACAGATGGTGAAAATCTTATTTTAGGAAGAGACGGCAATCCCGTAAATGCTCAGGAAAATATAGAAGGTATGTTGGAAGGAATGGTTTATTATCCTAATAGAAATATTATAGGAACTATGAGCGGAGGAGTTAAATTTCATAAGATAGTGTCAGATTTTACTCAAGGGGATATAGTAGAGACAGGAGGAAAAACTGATGTGGCATTGAACGGCTCTGGGTTTTTTAAAGTTCAGGGAGAAGATGGGGAAGTGCTATATACCAGAGACGGTTCTTTTGCAATTAATAATGAGGGCATACTTACTACTTCCGACGGAAGGGAAGTAGTAGGCAGACAAGGACAGATAAATATTAATGGAGATAGTATAGAAATAAGGAAAAACGGAGAAATAGTGGTCGACGGAGCCGTGGTAGACAGCTTGGATATAGTTGATTTAGATAATAAGGAATATTTAAGAAAAGTCGGTGATAATTTATACCGAATGTTGGATGGTGTGAACGGAGAGGAAATTCCTTTTCAGGGAGAAGTAATGTCAGGTTGCTTGGAGAGCTCTAATGTAGATTCTATAAAGGAAATGGTTAATATGATAAGTTTATTGAGAAATTATGAATCCTGTCAAAAGGCAGTAAGAACTCAGGATGAAATGTTGGAAAAGGCAGCAAATGAAATAGGAAGAGTATAGAAAAGGAGGACTAATTAATATGCGTTCGTTATGGACAGCGGCAACTGGGATGAAAGCACAGCAATTAAATATTGATGTCATATCTAATAATTTATCGAATGTAAATACTACCTCATATAAATCACAAAGAGCAGAATTTAAGGATCTGTTTTATTCTGCGCTTAAAAGAACAAATATTGAAGACGATCAGGGCAGACCTGTAAATTTGGAAGTTGGTCATGGAGTTATGACTTCGGCTACAAAGAGAGATTTTGAAAATGGAAGTTATATTGAAACTCAAAATGATTATGACGTTGCCATTGATGGAGAAGGATTTTTTGGGATAATGCTTCCAAACGGAAATGTAGCATATACAAGAGACGGAAGCTTTAAATTGAGTGTTGACGGAGATGAAGGGAAACTGGTTACCTCGGAAGGATATAGTGTATTATCCGAAGATGATGATGAAATAATCATAGAAGATGGAATGAAGGACGTAAACATAGATAATCTTGGATATATAACAGCCGTAGATGAGGATGGAGAGAATGTTGATATAGGGAGATTAAAATTAGTTAAGTTTATGAATCCAGAAGGACTTTTGAGTAAGGGAATGAACCTCTATGAAGCAACTTCAGCTTCGGGAGAAGAAATACCGATAGAAGCTGAAGAAATGGAAAGCAATATCATACAGGGATATTTGGAATCTTCCAATGTTCAGGTAGTAGATGAGATGGTAAAGATGATTACAGCTCAAAGGGCCTATGAAATAAATTCCAAGACAATTCAAGCGTCTGATGAAATGTTACAGATGGCCAATAATTTGAAGAGATAGTTGAGGTGATCGTATGGAGACTGTTCCCATAGATAATATTAAAATAACTTCAGATGAAAATGTTTTGGCCAAAAGGGCTGAAGCATTAAAAGACGATGATGATAAGCTTATGGATGTATGCAAAGATTTTGAAAGCATATTTGTTTATACAATGTTTAAAAAAATGAGAGACACAATTCCTGACGGGGGATTGGAAGAAAAAAGCATGGGAAGAACAGTATTTGAGGATATGTACTTGGAGGAAGTAGCTAAAGAAGCAAGCAGCCAAAATAATGGTATTGGTATTGCTAAAATGATGTACGATCAATTTAAAAGGGGAGATATAAAAATTTAGGAGGTTGTTATGGGAAGAAAGATACTATGTTTTTCTTTGGTATGTGCTCTTATATTTGGAGTATTTAGCGTAGGGTACTGTCAGAAAAATAGTTTATCTAAGAAGGAAATAGAAAGAATTGTGGGAGAAGTAGCAAGAAAAAGAGGAATACCGAGTGTAATACTTAAATCAGTTGCAAAAACCGAAAGTTCCTTTACACAGTTTACGCCATCGGGGAAAATATATGCAAGCCGAGGTGGTAATATTGGTATTATGCAGGTAAGATCAAATGCCTATAACTTAAAAAAATTGCAGGAGGATCCAGTATATAATATTGAAGCCGGAGCAGATGTGCTTCTTGCTAAATGGAAATATGCAAATAGTAAAATGCCTCAAATAGGCAATATGGATCCTAATATATTGGAACATTGGTATTTTGCCCTTTGGGCTTATAACGGACTTTTAAATAGGAACAATCCTAATCAGAGCAGTAATACATATCAGGATAAAATATATAAGACGGCACAAAAAATTTATGGAGTGAAAATTAGCTCGATTGATAAGAAAAGCCTTCCTAAGAAAGGGATTCCAGGCAAAAATATTAAGTTAGAGACTCCCGCAAAATTTCACGAAGGAGATATCATTAAATATAAAATAGGAGATATAGTATTAGCAGACGGCAAAGAACAACTTCTTCTTCTTAACCAGCCATCCGGAAAAGAAGTAGGGAGAGTAGACGATAAAACAAAGTTAACTATAATTGAAGGACCAAAATTAAAGAACGGATTTTATTTTTATAAAGTAAAGAATAAAGAGAAAAATAAAGAAGGATGGATATATGGAAATTGGATTAAGATTGTGAATAAATCCTCTTAATATGTTAATAATTTTAAATAGAAGTTTTATTTAGGAGGATGAGCTATATGAAAAGAAGAGGTTTTTATACGCTGTTAGCTATATTTTTAACAATATTTACTATAGGAGTAATAATAAAAATATAATAAAGTAAAAAAGGTTAAAAAGAATAAAACCGTAAGAATTTTAAAATTCTTACGGTTTTATTCTTTTATTATTTTACAGCTGGCTTTTCAAACGCAGGTTTTATTTGATAAGTAATATTATCACCGTTTACTGTAAATTCTCCGATCATAATATTATAAATATCCTGTGGATTTTTTGCTTCCCGAGAGTCAAATTCAATATATCGTATGCCATCATTTAAATCTGTGGAATTTTGACTTCCGCCTTGTAATACCCATATATTTTTTCCCTTTTCCTCTACGGCTTTTAAGGTATCATGGAGAAGGTTAGCTTCCAATTTATCTGTAAAGCCTCCATTTCCAAATACCGGTGTAGGAAGAACAAGGATTATATTTTTCTCCTGGGAATTTTCCAGATCATTTTTTAACCATAGCCACTGCTCTGAATTTGAAGCTCTGAGACCTCCCTTGGAACTATCGGCCTTTATTATAAGCAAATTATTAAGCTTATAAGGCTTGTACCCGGAAGACACATTTATAATATTGGAATTCTTTAAACCATTTTGGAATTCCTGAGTAGTTCCTCCAAGATATATTCCTGTATTGAAATTATTCATTTTTCCTTTTATTTTATCCGTTGCAGCATATCCTACCAATTCATTTAATTTTTGTGGCACGGCAGTTATCCCTAAAGTATAACCGTTCGCTTCTTTTTTCACAGCTACATTTTTATCATCCTTTAAAGTGCTGGAGGCAGGTAGTACCAAGCTTCCGCTTTGAGAAGGGGGATATACAGCAGACAATCCGTCAAGGAGAATTTCTCCTGAGTATTTAGTAGGACTGTCGACCTCGACTATATAGATTTTCTTGAGAGTAACAGGATATTCTATTCCTTGAGGAATATCGGCAGTTACATATTGCCATCCGGACCAATCAATACTTTTTGAAAAATCTATATTAATTGATTTTCCGGTTTTATCTACGATATTTCCTCTCAGCCAACCTCCGTTTTCGTCTCCGTAAACCCATAAACCTAATTTACTGGGGGTTCCATCTAACACACGTCCATTTCCTCCGTTCTGGATGAAATTAACATAGGCTGCTCTTGTATTTTCTCCCAGAGTAAAATCGTATTGAAGGCTCAGGCTTTTATTACCTTCCTTGGCCTCATCTGAAGAAGCAATACTTCCTTTTGTAGTTTCAGGAGAAGTAGATGAAGAGAAGTTCTCCATATTGTCAAAGGACTCAACCAATACTCCTTTTCCTCCTATGGAAACCAGTATGTTTTCAACTCCCTCTCCTAATTTAGCGGTTATTGCTCCTTTTCCGCCGTTACTGTTGCTGTAAAAGATTCCTTTTTCCACATAGCCTATATTTCCTATAACGGTGAAGTTTAAATCTTCCGGATATATAATAGCCTTATAACCATCTTTGTCCTTCCCATGAAATACGCTTAAATTCTTTTGGCTGTTGATATCAAGAGAGAAACTGGTTAAATCCGTGGTAATATCCATTACTTTTCCCAGAACTTTTATATCATAGGTCCCTGTAATTCCATTGTAACTGGCAGTTACCTTTCCGGTTCCGGAAGAATTAGCCTTAAGGACATTTCCGTTAAAGGTTCCGTCAATTCCTGACACGGTATACTTGACTAACGACTGGTCAATTGCAATAGGATTGTAATACTGATCATAACCCTTTACCGAGAATTTTCTGGTGGTTTCCGGGAACATATTGGAATCATCAGTAGTTACAGTTAAATAAGCTAAGGTTCCCTGAGGAGGATTCGAGAATACACCAACTCCGTCTACAACTTTTCTTTCAGTACCGTCTGAAGGTTTATTTACAACTGTTGGGGTTTGTTCATCTAAGGCTCTTACGGCCATAGTGGTTGACCCGCCTCCATCAAGGACTAATGCATTATAAGCACCTAAATCCTTCATTATTTGAGAGAATACCTCTTGGGACACTCCCTTAAAGGAAGTGTCTCTTCCGTCAATTGTTACCATAAGAAGTTCATTTCCATCTTGAGTTATACCCAATCCTGTTCTTGGGTTGTCCCCCTTGATATTAAGATTGGAGTTTATAGTTTTTCCATTTTCAACTATTCTGCTTCCGCCGCCTATGGCAAATTTTATTTTATCCAAATCAAGATCCGTATAATCAGGTACTGCGGAAAGTTTAAGTTCAACGGTATCTCCTACATGGAAATTATTTAAAAGGGTATCTTTGACTCTTCCCCTTCCTGTAAGTATGTATCCATCTTCAGGAATGTTCACAGCTTCTTGACCTACACGCACATCTGTTACAACGTCATTTTCCACTACTACCTCTATCATATCGTTAAATAATTTGTTTCCTATGGACTTTTGGCCCCAATGCCTATTATAAAGCATTATCTCCTCATATTTTTCACTGGCTTTGTTGACAGCAGATAATATGACTTCCGAGTTTGTTGCAGAAGAAACCGCTGCAAGTTTTTTATTGAAGTAATTAAGAGAAGGATTATTGTTCTCATCTAATACAAAAGCCGGAAGAGCATAATCTTTACTCATAGGCGAAGAAATCATGTCTCCGTCATTAATTAATGCTCCGAGAGAGTGAGGAATAGGATTATATTCGAAGAAATCTCCGTTTATTCCTCCTAGGGCCCCTGAATCTTTTACCATAGTACTTACTTTTTCTCTATTTGAAATTCCCTTTTTACTGAATAAGCCTTTGACTTCAGTATACTTATCTTTTAAATTAACCCTGAGAACATTTATATTCCACCATCCTTTAGTAGTAAATTTAAGGATGTTGCTGTATTCTACTCCGCTGGAGAGATGTTTCGAATTTTTTGTTTCATATATTACAGTAGGCATAACAGGATTAGTAGCTACAGTAAAAGCTGGGGAAGCTGCGGATAATATTGAAACGAGTACTAAGAGTAATATAAAAGATTTTTTAATTTCTTTTTTCATTAATGTCACCTCACTTGTTTTTTATTAATATTTACTTAAGGGAACCCCCTAAAAATATTATATAATTTAAATATCTCAAATTGATTACAAAATCATTACAATCATTTGACAAAGGAAAAAAATAACGAACAAAAAGAATTATATCTCCTTGTTCGCCATCAGTCGGGGTGGAGGGATTCGAACCCCCGGCCCCATGGTCCCAAACCACGTGCGCTACCAAGCTGCGCTACACCCCGTAACTATTATAGTATAATGTATCTTACGATTTCGTGCAACGTGACAAAATAAGTTAAATGGGAGATTTATTCATTTATAGATTAAGTATCCTTGAGAAATCAGCATTTTTCTCACTGTATCTATTGATTTGAAAGGGAAGTAAGAAATTATATTATGATGTTCAATTATATGAACAGAAATTCTTTCTAATCATATTCTATATTAAATCAATTAAATATATAAGGGGGAAAATTGTATGAAACAAATGGGTGGTAATGAGATAATACATGGAGGATATGCGGACCCGTCTCCATATCCGGAAATTAAAGTTCTGGGAGAAAATAAACTCTATGCGGAGATTCTGATGGATGACTATGCAGGAGGGGTTAGTGAATTTACAGCAATAAATCAGTACTTATATCATTATTTTATTTCCAACAAAGAAGCGGAAGAAGTCGCTAATATGTGGGAACGTATATCTATCACGGAAATGCATCATATGGAGATGTTAGCAGAAACCATTTTACTGTTGGGAGGCAATCCTATATACAGAGGGAGCCAAAATACAAATTGCTGTTGTTGGAATGCGGGATATGTATATTATGGATGTAACTTATGTGGCCGGCTTCATGCGGATCTTATGTCTGAATACGAAGCAATTCGAAACTATGAGAGACATATCAAAGAGATTAATGACCCTTATGTTCAGGCGATTTTGGCGAGAATTATTTTGGATGAAAAAGTTCATATTGAACATTTTAATAAGGCTATTGGAAAGTATTGCGGCTGGTAATTGAGCATTGATATTTTTTATTGACGAATCATTTTAGCAGTGTTATAATTTAGTCAAGTTCTTATATTGGAAATAATTGAATAAAAATCTTGAACCTTATCAAGAGTGGTGGAGGGAATGGGCCCTATGAAACCCGGCAACCTGAAATGTGTACTTACTTCAATGGTGCTAAATCCCACAGAAATGTTGTTCTGAAAGATGAGGTGCATTTGTTGCCTTTTCTTCGGAAGAGGTTTTTTTATTTAAAAAAACAGAAAATCAAGGAGGCATTTGTATGAAAAGATGGTTGTTTACTTCGGAATCCGTAACAGAGGGACATCCTGATAAAATCTGCGATCAGATATCGGATGCCATATTGGATGCTATATTAGAAAAGGATCCGGAGGCAAGAGTTGCTTGTGAAACAAGTGTTACTACAGGACTTATACTGGTGGTTGGTGAAATATCCACAAAATGTTATGTAGATATACCTAAGGTTGTAAGAAAGACTGTTAAGGAAATAGGATATACCAGAGCAAAATATGGTTTTGATGCGGATACATGTGCGGTAATTACTTCAATTAATGAGCAGTCCCCCGACATAGCTATTGGTGTAAATAAAGCATTGGAGCAGAGAGAATTGAGTGAAGATGAATTAGACAGTATCGGTGCCGGTGATCAGGGAATGATGTTTGGATTTGCCTGCAATGAAACGCCGGAACTAATGCCTCTGCCTATATCTTTGGCTCACAAGTTATCAAAGAGATTGGCGGAAGTCAGAAAAAATCATACGCTTCCCTATTTGAGGCCAGACGGGAAGACTCAGGTAACTATTGAATATGAAGACGGAAAGCCCGTAAGAGTTGAAAATGTTGTAGTGTCCGCTCAGCATTGTTCAGATATTGATTTACCAACTATCAGAAAGGATATAATAGAAAATGTTATAAGTAAGATAATACCCTTAAATATGATAGATGAGAATACCAAATACTATGTAAATCCTACTGGAAGGTTTGTTATCGGAGGTCCAATGGGGGATTCGGGACTTACGGGAAGAAAGATAATAGTCGATACTTACGGAGGCTATTGCAGACATGGAGGAGGGGCCTTTTCGGGTAAGGATCCTACAAAAGTAGATCGTTCTGCAGCCTATGCCGCGAGATATGTGGCAAAAAACATAGTAGCCGCAGGAATTGCGGAAAAATGTGAAGTAGGACTTGCTTATGCCATAGGAGTGGCAAGACCTCTGTCAATTTATGTGGAGACCTTTGGAACAGGAAAATTGACTGATAATGAAATTGAGAGCTTAGTTAACAAACATTTTGATTTGAGGCCTGCTGCAATCATCAGAGATTTGAATTTAAGAAGACCTATATATAGACAAGTTGCAAGCTACGGTCATTTTGGAAGGCCGGATTTGGATCTTCCTTGGGAAAGAACTGATAAAGTAGAAGAATTGAGAAAAGACGGATTTAAACTTTAATACCATTGAAAAATTTTTAAAATTTAGAAGACATGAGTTAGTTTTAAACTGATCTTATGTCTCATTTTTTATATGAAGTTAAATAATTAAATTTTACCGATATAACGGTAAGATTAATATAAATAAAACGATTTCATAATACTATAATTATAAATAGATTATAAATATAGCTAAAATGTGATACTTATCAACGAGACAATTAAAGGAGGATATAATTGGATATTTTTAAGAAGGATTATATATTTTTAGATATTGGTTTAAAAGACAAAGAAAACAGTATTGATTTTATTGCCGGTAAGGCTGTTGAACTAAGCATATCCAATGACAAAGATCAAACAAAAAAAGATTTATGGAGCAGAGAAAGGGCATTTAATACCGCCATTGATGAAACAATAGCAATACCACACACTAAGTCGGAATCAATTAACCTTCCGGCGATATTCATCATAAAGTCGAAGAACATCATTGACTGGGGCGGAAAGAATATTAAACTGATTATATCCTTTTTGACTCCTAAAGAAAATAAGGACAATATCCATTTAACCATGTTGTCTAAAATATCCAGGAAACTTGTGGATGATAAATTTAAGACTACTTTAAACGAGTCTGATGATATTAATTTAATATATGAATTAATTATGAGTGCTTTAAATTCTTAAAATTGAAAGGAGAGAATATTATGGCAAAGAAAATTATAGGCTTATGTGCTTGTCCTATGGGACTTGCCCATACTTTTATGGCTGCCGAAGCATTAGAGAAAGCGGCAAAGGAAAAAGGGTATGATGTAAAGATTGAAACTCAAGGAGCAGATGGAATTCAAAACAAGCTTACGGCAGATGATATTAAAAAAGCAGATATTATAATTCATTCTGTGGGAATAACTCCTGAAGGTATGGACAGATTTGAAGGATATGAAGTATACGAAGTGGAACTTCAGGAATTAATTAAAAATCCAAAGGGAATTTTAGAAGAAATCGAAGAAGATAAAGGATTTAAGTAATTTTTAAAAGGAAAGAAGGGAATTGAAATGACGATTAAAAAAAGAACTATCGGAGTGTCTGAGGATAAAATTGTTGGAAAGGCAAATGATTTAAATGATGGTAAGCAATCTGCTTGGACAGAAATAAGCAGACATATAATGACCGGTATATCTTATATGATACCTATATTGATTATGGGAGGACTTGTCGGAGCATTTTCACAAATTATACCTTATGTCATATTAAGGGTAGACCCTTCGTTATCCATTATAGATGCATTAAATTCAGGACAATATACCGGATTTAGCGAAATATTATTGAAATTAGCCAATGTAATGTCTACTTTTGGCTTTACGTTATTTGGATTTGCAGTTCCTATGTTTGCAGCATTTACTGCTAATTCAATAGGCGGGAAGACCGCTCTTCTTGCGGGATTTATCGGCGGATATATAGCAAATAATCCGGTTGCTAAGCTAAGCATTGTAAACGGGAAATGGGAATCGGCAGCTCCCGTTGCTTCAGGGTTTCTTGGGGGCGTTATTATAGCTTTTGCTGTCGGATATTTTGTAAAATGGCTGAACAAAAAAATAAAGGTATCACATAATTGGCTGGCATTTAAAACTACTTTTTTAGTTCCTCTATTAACGGTATTGTTTACGTTGATATTTATGGTATATATAGTAACCCCTGTTGGCGGCGCTATGAATAGTCTTATTAAGAATGTGCTTCAATCTGCAGGGAAATCGGGAGAGATGATATATGCGGTAATCCTTTCTGCTGCAACGGCTTTTGATTTGGGAGGGCCTGTTAATAAGGCGGCAGGATTTGTTGCTGCCGCATTTACGATAGAAAAAACTCTTCCTATTACTGCAAGGGTTATAGCAATAGTCACTCCATCTATAGGATTGGGATTGAGTACTTTAATTGATAAAAAATTAGTCGGCAGAAGGGTATACGACAAACAATTTTATCAGGCAGGAAAGACATCTATATTTTTAGCCTTCATGGGAATTTCAGAGGGAGCAATTCCTTTTGCTTTAGAGAGACCCGGCTTTGTAATTCCTTTATATGTGATTTGTTCTGTAATAGGTTCGGTTACGGCAATTGCATTGGGAGCTGTTCAATGGTTTCCCGAATCCGCAATATGGGCTTGGCCGCTTATAGACGGAATAGTTCCGTATATAATAGGATTGGCTGTAGGATCTATTTTGATTGCCGTAATAAACGTACTGCATAGAAATAACCTGATTAAGAAAGGTAAATTAGAAGTTTTCTAATAAAACAGAAGTTATAAGGATAAGGAGGAAAAATGGAAAAATTAAAAATAGGTGTAATTCCTCATACCCATTGGGATAGAGAATGGTATTTTACGTCATCAAAATCATTCATCTATTCTCTCCACGATTTTGATGAAATTATCGGATATTTAGAACAGAATAAAGAATTTAAGTGTTTTATCTTTGACGGACAAACTTCAATAATAGAAGATTATGTTTCCGCAAGACCTGACATGGAGGCGAGAATTAAAAAACTTGTCAAAGATAATAGAATGATTATCGGACCTTGGTATACTCAACCTGACACATTAGTAGTATCAGGCGAATCCTTAATAAGGAATTTGCTTTATGGTATACATTATGCCGAAAAGCTTGGGAAATATATGAAAGTCGGGTATCTTCCCGATTCGTTCGGAATGAATGAGCAGATGCCACAGATATATAAGGGATTTGGTTTTGATTATGCAGCCTTTAGAAGAGGTATATCCGACAGATTAGTTAAGAATAGGGAATTTTATTGGGTTTCGCCAAATGGTGATGAAGTATTTGTTCACAATATATACGCTTACGGAAGTTTTGGATATCCTCCGGAAAATCCGGGTGAACTTAAAAAGTATATAATTGATATTGTAGACAAATTAAAAGAAAAGTATAGGACAGGATTAATATTGTTGTTTAATGGGGAAGATCAAAAACCAATCAGAAAGGATTTACCTCAAATTCTTCAAACAGCCCGAAAAATATTACCGAATATGGATTTTGAGATAATGTCCTTAGAAGAAGGATTAATGGAAATTAAAAAATCCGGCGTGGATTTTGAAAGATATCAAGGAGAATTTACTTTTGGACAATATTCGAGAACTCATAAAAGCATTTTTTCAACTCGTGCAGATTTAAAGATAATGAATAACAGAATAGAAAATTATATTCAAAATATAGCTGAGCCGGTATCGTCATTAGCTTATACCCTTGGTTTTAAGTATGAAGAAAAGGTCTTTGAAAAAATTTGGAAGCTAATGCTTCTAAATTCTGCCCACGACAGCATTGGCATGTGTAATTCTGATGAAACCAACAAATATGTTGAATATAGGTTTATTGAAGCAAAAAATCTTTTGTCTTCATTAACGGAATTAAAGATGAGGGAAATAAGTACAAGGATTCCGGTAAAAGATAACTTCCAATTTCAAGTATATAATCTCCTGCCTTATAAAAGAGGCGGAATTATAGAGACGGAGCTTTTCTTACCTTTTGATGAAGTGGAAATTTATGATGAAGAAGGCAATATATATGAACCACAAATTATTGATATTAAAAATGTAACGGGTTCTTTGCTTAAGAGTTCTGTTAAGGAGATCGGAGTGGATAACGACTCTGATACTTCTTGGCATAAAGAGATTGAAAATATATTTGATGCTAAGATATTAATTGATATTGAAGAATTACAGCCCTTTAGTTATAAAACCCTTTATATCCGTAAGAAAGTGAAATCTCATATACCACCAATTGAAAGTAACAATTCTATAGAAAATGAATACTTCCTTATATCAATAGACGATAAGGGAATTATAAATATATATGACAAGAAGAGGCATATTAATTATAAAGATGCAATTTATTTTGAAGATGACGGGGATGAAGGAGACAGTTACGACTATTCCGAACCGACTCACAATGTTTATTTAAGAGATATTAATGTAATAAATGTTGATAAAATAATCAATACTCTTAAAAGCACCCTTTATATAACTGTTGATATGCCTTTACCCTATAATTTAAAAGAAAGAGTTCAAGGAAAAAATACCGTAAATAACAATATTACTTTAGAACTTTCATTAATTAAAAATAATTCCAATATCGGAATAGATGTTACAGTACTCAATAGGGCAGTGGAGCATAGACTTAGAATTATTGCAAATACTGATATATGTGCGAAATACTCTTATGCCGATGAACAATTTGGCACTATAAAGAGAAAAACTTATCTTAAAGAAGCTGAATCCTGGAAGGAAGAGAAATGGGACGAAAAACCCAGGACAATTGAGCCAATGCAGAGCTTTGTCAGTATAACGGATGAGAATTTAACGGTTCAGGTTGTTACAGATGGGGTAAGAGAGTACCAAATTGTAGGTGAGAAATTTAATAAGATTGCCATGACTGTACTAAGATCTATTCCATACCTTGGGAAGGAAAATCTTAATGACAGACCTGGCAGAGCATCGGGCATGAAAGCCCAAACTTTCGATTCCAGGCTTATAAATAAGAAAATTAATGCGAAATATTTTATATCATGTTATGATAAATATTGTGATTATGAACTTGCTAAGAATGCGAAGGAAATACTTACTCCTATCATTTGCTACCAGGGATCACAGTTTAAGAATAATACAACTTACTTTGTCATTACAAATCCGAAAGATAAAAATTTGCCGTTAGATTATTCTGCATTGGAGATAAGAGGAGATGTTATATTATCAACGGTAAAAAAAGCGGAACAGAAAGAGAATTTGGTTGTAAGGTTTTATAATCCTGATAGACTTAGGAGTAAGAAGGCAGTAATTATAGGTAAAACAGAAAATTTTTACGAATCTACCTTAGACGAAAAAATAATTTCAAAATTAGACCAGGGTAAAATAGAAATTGGTACCTGTGAAGCAAAAAGCATCATTTACTCTCCTGAAAACAATAATAAATAATAGTAAAAGGTGAGTCCATGAATAAGAGAGAAGAGAACTTGATAAGAATTCTATATGAAAGAAAGAATAACTTTGTATTAATAAAGGAAATGGCCAAAGAAGAAAATTGTTGTGACAAAACCGTTAGAAATTCTCTTGATAGAGTAGAAGAATATCTTAACAAGTTTTCTTGCGGTTTAAAACTTGAAAGAAAAAAAGGCAAAGGAATTTGCCTAAGAATTAAACCTCATTCTAAGGTAACCCTTAAAGATATTTTAGGCAATAATTATATGAAAGAAGACACCATATCTGATGATGAGCGGAGAGCCGAATTATCATATACATTGTTAATGTCGACAAAAGCTGTAACATTAGAAGAATTTTCAAAAAAATATTATGTTAATAAAAAAATAATTACGGAAGATTTAAAGAAAATAGGTAGACAACTTGAGAAATATAATTTAAAAATAATTTCCAAACAAAGAATCGGAAATTTTATAAAGGGATTAGAAAAGGATAAAAGAAAAGCATTATTTAATACTATTAAAGATTTAAATCAATTTAGCAAATCAAAGTCAACTTTGAGAGATATTTTTCTACCTCATGAAATAGATATTGTTAAAAATGAAATAATGGATCTGCAAAGAAATATCAGAATATCCTTTACCGACGAGTCAAATAATGCTTTAGTCATACACATTCTTTTTATGATAAAGAGAATAAAATTAAATCAACCCATAAGTTTTTTTAAAGATGAAAAAGATTTGGTAAAATCTAAGATTCAATATTCATGGGCTGTAAAATTAACTAAGAATTTGGGAAATATATTTTCCATAACCTTTTCAGAAGATGAAATAATTTATCTGACAATACATTTATTGGGAATGAAATATAACGAAGACAGCAATATAGATATAAGCAATTTCATTGTCAAATCAGAATCGAATATTGTAGACTTATTAATAAATAGGTTATTAGACGGTTTGGAAGGAATCGGAGAGGCATCTTTCAAAACCGATGAGATATTAAAGCAGGCTTTAAGATTACATTTATATGGTTCCATTAACAGAATTAACTATGGCTTATCATTGGAAAATCCGATATTAGATGAGATAAAAAGAATGAATCCATATTTGTATTATGAAGTTTTAGATGTAGTGGATAAATTTAATGTCGATTATAATATACAGATTCCAAGGGAAGAGGTAGGATATATAACAATTCATTTTCAGGCTTCAATTGAAAGAAGTAAAAAAAATTTGGAGAAGAAATACTCGGCAGTTATCCTATGCCATATGGGAGTTGGCATTTCAAATTATCTGAAAATAAAATTGGAAAAGATATTTCCATGGGTTGAATTTATAGGAAGTATTTCCGTTAAGGAAATCCCTAAGTTTTTACAAAGTAATCATGTGGACTTTATTTTTTCTACAGTGGATATTGATGATTCTTATTTTAATTATATAAAGATTAACTCTATTATAGATAAAAAAGAAGAATCAAAAATTAAAGAATCGGTAAATAATAACTTGCTGCATAAGGAATTAAAAAAAGATAGAAAATCCCATAAGTATATATACGAGAAATTTATATTTTTAAGGAAAAGCTTTAAAAATAAATTTGAAGTTATAAAATTTATTACCGATAAATTAAGGGAATCAAACAGGATAGACGCTGAATTTCATAGCTCTGTGCTGAAAAGAGAATCTATAGACTCTACGGAGATCGGAAATTTTTTGGCAATACCTCACGGAGATTCTAAGCATATAATATCTTCAACCATAAGTATTCTTACATTGAAAGAACCTATTATATGGGGAAAAGAACAGGTACAGATTGTATTCCTTTTATCTGTAAAAAAAGAAGACTATTCAAAGGATAATACAATGGGTGGATTTTTTAAACATTTAAACGATTTAAGCAATAACAAAGAAGATTTAAAAAAGTTGATTGAAGAAGACAATATCAACAATTTTTTTAAACTTATAGAATTATAATTAGACAAAACAAGGGGATGATTGATATAGGCGCAATATTTTTTGAACCTGTTTTTAAAGAAAAAATATGGGGCGGGGACAGCCTTAGAAATTTCGGATATAATTTGCCTTCCGATAAAACCGGGGAATGCTGGGCTTTTGCTGCTCATCATAATGGACAAAGTATTGTAAAAAACGAAGAATATAAAGGAAAAACTCTTGGAGACCTTTGGAAAAACAATAGGGAGTTATTCGGTAATATTAAAGGAGATAAGTTTCCTTTATTAGTAAAGATTATTGATGCTAAAGAGGATCTTTCCGTTCAGGTTCATCCCGATGACGAATATGCATTTAAAAATGAAAACGGGGAATCAGGGAAAACCGAGTGCTGGTATATAATAGACTGTAAAGAGAATTCACAGCTGATATTGGGAGTAAATGCACAAAGCAGAACAGAGCTTGAAGAAATGATAGATAATAGCAGATGGAACGAATTATTAAGGACTATTCCCATAAAAAAAGGAGATTTTGTTTTTGTGCCGAGCGGAACGGTACATGCCTTGAAGGGAGGAACACTGGTATTAGAAATACAGCAGAATTCGGATATAACATATAGGCTGTATGATTATGACAGGAGAGATTCCAAAGGAAATCTTAGAGAGCTTCATATTGAAAAATCTAAAGCAGCTATAGAAGTGCCTTATGTGGATAAACAATTTAAACCTGTCGTGAATAAGTTCAAAAATATTATTGAAACTAAGTTAGTTAAATGTGATTATTTTACCGTATATAAATTTGACATAAAAGGAAAAGTAAGATTAAAGCAGGATCATCCGTTTATGCTGTTCAGTATAATAGATGGGGAAGGAAATTTAACAGTTAATGAAAAAATATACAAAATTAAAAAAGGAGATCATTTCATGCTTCCTAAAGGCGTAACAAGCTATATTTTAGAAGGCAAAATATCCTTAATTGTATCATATATATAAAAATGTTTATAGACATGGCTTCCAAAATAGTATTCATAGGAAGCCTTTTTTGTGATATTATTATGTTATAATACATATAAATAAGATTTGCACGGGGGAATGAAATTGGTTGCAGTAGTAGGGACAGTAGCTGAGATAATATATAGGAATGAAAAAAATGGTTATACCGTATTATCGTTGGAAACGGATAATGATTTAATTACTATTGTCGGATATATGCCTGTTATAAATATGGGGGAAACAATAAAGGTTGAAGGAGAATGGACATTTCATTCTATTTACGGGGAACAACTGAAGATATCGAATATATCGACGGTGGTTCCTTCTACATTAAACGGAATAGAAAAATATCTTTCCTCCGGTCTTATTCCCAATATGGGAGTTAAAACCGCCAAAAAGATAATTGAAAAATTTGGCTTGGATTCTTTGGATATAATCCAGTACAATCCTGAAAGATTGAAGGAGATAGAAGGGATAGGCGATAAAAAGCTGAAAAAAATAGTTGAAGCCTTTGAAGAGCAAAAGGACATGAGAGATATAATGGTCTTTCTTCAGCAATACGGAATTACGATATCTTACGGTATCAGAATATATAAAAAATGGGGGAAAGATACAATAAAAATTATTTCTGAAAATCCTTACAGGTTATCTGAGGATATATTTGGGATAGGATTTAAGACGGCGGACAAGATTGCTCAGAATATGGGAGTTGAAAAAAATTCTCCTTATAGAATAATGGCGGGAATTAAATATAAGATTATGGAATTTGCAGGGAAGGGACATTCTTATGTGCCGGAGAATGAGCTTGTTTTGGAAGTATCGGCTATGCTCGATATTGAAATAAATGAGGTAGAAGAGGGATTAAGAGAGCTGGCATTAAAGGGAGATCTGCATTTGGAAAGTTCAGAGATGGAAACTCTTGTCTATTATACTCCTTTCTATAAGGCGGAGTCTAATGTAAGCAAAAAGATATTGGAACTTTCGAGGGTGAAATTACCTCAGTTAAATTTAAAAATAGAGGAAGATATTGAAAGAATAGAGAAAGATGAGGGAATACATTTTGCTTTAAAACAAAAAGAGGCAATAAAAGAATCGGCAGAGAACGGATTGCTTGTTATTACAGGGGGGCCGGGTACAGGCAAGACTACTACTATAAATGCCATTATCAAAATTTTTGAAGAAAAAAATATGAAAGTTATATTAGCTGCTCCCACAGGAAGAGCCGCAAAGAGGATGAGCAACGCTACAGGAAAAGATGCCAAAACAATTCACAGGCTTTTGGAATATTCTTTTTTGGAAGAGGATATGGCTTTCAGCAAGAATGAGGAAGATCCTATTGAGGGGGATTTGATAATAATAGATGAGGCCTCAATGGTTGATATTCTTCTTATGAATAGTCTTATGAAGGCAATTGCTCCCGGAACAAGGCTTATTCTTTTGGGAGATGTGGATCAGCTTCCTTCGGTGGGGCCGGGAAATGTGCTGAAAGATATAATTAACAGCGGCATAGTAAAAGTTGTTCAGCTTAACGAAATATTCAGGCAGGCTGAAGAAAGCATGATTATAGTTAATGCTCACAAAATCAACAGAGGAGAAAATCCGGTTTTAAACGTAAAGGATAAGGATTTCTTTTTTATTCATAAGAAAACTCCCAGGGAGATATCGGATATCATATTGGATCTATGCAGTTACAGGATTCCTGATTTTGACGGATATGATAAAGTTAAAGATATTCAGGTTCTGTCACCTATGAAAAAAGGAGAAGTGGGAATTAATTCTCTGAATCAAAAGCTTCAGAATATTCTTAACCCAAAGGGAAAGGGAAAACAGGAGAAACAAGTAGGAGAGGAAATATTCAGAGTAGGGGATAAGGTAATGCAAATAAAGAACAACTACCGCATAGAATGGAAAACGGCTCAGGGAGAAGAAGGAGAAGGAATTTTCAATGGAGATTTGGGAATTATAGATGACATTGATGAGGAAGAAAAAAAACTTAAGGTATTATTTGATGATGAACGAAAGGTTGAATACGATTTTAACGAGATTGATGAGCTTAAACTTGCTTATGCAATAACAGTACATAAAAGTCAGGGAAGTGAATTTCCAGTAGTGATAATACCTATCTGCTGGGGCCCTCCCATGCTTCTTACGAGAAACCTTCTTTATACCGCAATAACGAGGGCCAAAAAATTAGTAGTACTGGTAGGAGAAGAGAAATATCTTTATATGATGATTAACAATAACCGTATTGATAAAAGATATTCGGGACTTGACAGCAGAATCAGAAATATGATGACAATTATTTAGGAGGATTTTATGGAAATATGGAAAGAATTTGAGGACATGCTCTTTCCGGAGAAAGGAATATGTTTTTTCTGCGGGGAATATTCTGATGAGATTTCTCATTATATTTGTCATCAATGTAAGAGCAGAATAGAATATTTAAACAAAGATATTCCCTTTGAATTTTCCTACGTTGACAGAATTGCATATTCTCTTTTCTACAGCAATTTCATACGAGAACATATATTTTTATATAAATATCACGGAAGAGGGTATCTTTATAAACCTTTTGGAGAAATACTAATAAATACATTTTTAGAAAGATTCTCTCCGGAAGATATAGACATAATTACTAATGTGCCCATTCACAGAAGGAAGAAAGCAATGAGAGGTTTTGACCAGTCGGAACTTTTGGCAGGTTACATATCCCAAAGGATGAATATATATAATTCAAGAAAAAATTTATTGAGGGTAAAGGAAACTAAATCTCAAAATAAATTAAACAAAGAACAGAGAAGAACGAACATAGAAGGTGCATTTCAGGTTAGAAAAAAGGAAGAATTTGGAGGTAAAAGAATACTTATTTTGGACGATATAATAACTACAGGAATTACTTTTGAGGAAAGCGCAAAAGTATTAAAAGATTGTGGCGCAGAAAAAGTATATGGGCTGGCATTGACATCGGGGATGAAATTTTAAAGGAGTGAAAAACATGAATTTGAGAAATTGCAGAAGGTGTGGAAAAGTTTATGCCTATGACGGATTTGATCTATGTCATGACTGCAGAATGATAGATGAGAAAGATTTTGAAAAAGTCAGAGCGTATTTAGATGAAAATCCCAGTGCGGATATTAATGAAATATCTGAGGAAACTGAAGTAAGTACAAAAAAAATAATAAAATTTTTAAGGGAAGGCAGATTGGAATTAAAAGATGAAAATAATTTTCTTTTACTCTGTGAAAGATGCGGAAAACCTATTAGAAAAGGAAGATTTTGCGAAAAATGTACCGCACAATTGGAGAGAGAACTTAAAAGAGCAATAGGACAAGAAAGAAGTCTGGAAGATCTTCCTAAGGATTCGGCAAGAGAGAGAATGAGAGTAATAGAGAGAAAAGGGAAAAAAGATCTAAAGTAGAATCTTTATTTTTCCGATAATAATATCAAGAAGGGAAAGGGGTGTTTTTATGAAAATAAATGGAATAAACAAGACTTTGGAGGTATATGAAAACATTGAAATTAAGAGAAGTAATGACATCAGGGGAATATCAAAGAAAGATGAACTTAAACTTTCGGATAAAGCAATGGATTACGGCATTGCATTGAAAAAGCTGAAAGATGTTCCCGAGATCAGAATGGATAAAGTAAAAAAAATTCAGGATGAAATAAAGACAGGAGTGTATAAACTTGACGGGGAAAAAATAGTAGAGAAAATGTTTCAAGAAGCTAATTTTGAAAAAAGAATATAACTCGGTGGTGAGCGTATGACCTTTAGTGAAGAATTAACCGAACTTCTTTTGAAGGAATCGGAAGCTTTGGAAGAGCTTAAGAATATTACCTTTAAAAAGACAGACGCACTTATTGAAGGAAATATAAAGGAGCTTGAATTGATTGTCGAAAAAGAAGAAAGGATTATTAATTTAACGGCATCTTTGGAAATAGAAAGGGAGAATCTATTGGACAATTGGGGATTAAAAAAAGATACTCCCATTTCCGACATAATAAAATCGGTTCCGGAAGGTGCCGAAAAATTGGAAAAATTAAAAAGCGAAATGATTGATAATGTTAAGGAAATAAAAGAAAAAAATGAATTCAACAGAAAGCTGACTTTAGATTCTATTGAATGGATAGATTTTAATGTAAATCTTCTTTCTTCTTTTCAGACTTCTTCTATATATAACAAGAAGGATAATGAGATAAGTCAGGGGAACAGTATATTTGATAAGAAGGTGTAGATATGTCATTTGGAGGATTATATATTTCCGTATCGGGAATTAAAGCCAATGAGAGATCTTTGGATACTATTTCTCATAATATTGCTAATGTAAACAATGCTGATTATGTAAGGCAGAATGCAATTCATGCATTCAGCAGGTATAGAAATATTGAAAACGGAAGTATTCAAGTAGGAACAGGGGTCAATGTTCAGGAAATAAGGCAGATGAGAGACGAATTTTTAGATTTGAAGTACAGAAAAGAAAATACAATTTTAGGATACTGGCAGTCTCAAGGTGATATTTTGGGGGAAATAGAAGCTGTATTTAATGAGAAAACCGATTCTCAAACAGGGCTTCAGGATGTATTAAACGAATTTTGGGACGGTTGGGACGAGCTGTATAAGGAAGCGGACAGCCTTACGATCAGGGGAGTTCTCCATGAGAGAGCGATATCTTTAACGGAAACCATAAACCACATGAGCGATCAACTCAATTCTATTCAACTGGATTTAAACAAGGAAATTCTCAATGAGGCAGAAAAAGTGAACACATTACTTTCACAAATTTCCGAATTGAACTCAAAGATAACTATGACGGAATCACCGGGTTCGAATATAAAGGCTAATGACTTCAGAGATGAAAGAAATGCTCTTATCGATGAACTGTCTGAACTTCTTCCGGTGGATTATTATGAAAGCAATAACCATGGAATAGTTGTAAGTTTAAACGGAAGAGATTTGATTAACGGGGAATATTCCAATCCTATAGAGATTAAAAAAGACAGCAGGGGATTCGGATATCTGTATTGGTCGGATACGGGAGAAGAGATTCAGCAAAAAGAAGGCGGACGGCTATTCGGATATATTCATGCAAGAGATGTGGTTATCGATAAATACAGGGATAAACTCAATATTTTCGTTAAAACCATAGCGGATGGAATAAATGAATGTGTCAAGAAAGGATATGATTTGGAAGGAAATCCGGGAGTATCGTTTTTTTTAGGTAATTTACCTGACGGCTCCGATATAGATGCATCAAATATAAGGGTAAACCCGGAATTGTCTAATTTTAATAAAATAGCAGTATCAACAGACCCTACGGAACGGGGAAACGGCGAAATAATCAAAAAATATATAGATGATTTAAAAGATAAAAAATTCAGCGAACTGGATGGTTCCACATTTGAGGTTTATTATAGGAATGTAATACTGGACTTAGGAATAGACGGGAATCAAGCAAGCACTATTGTTCAAAACCAAAATTCCCTGCTGAAAGAAATATCCGACAGAAAGTCTTCCATATCCGGTGTATCTTTGGAAGAAGAAATAACCGATATGATTAATTATCAACATTCATATATCGCAAATACAAGGGTGTTTAATGTCATAGATGAAATGATGGATTTGATTATAAACAGAATGGTTCAATAAACGGAAGGAGTGATTGAAATTGATGTTGGGATTTAATACAGCAGTATCGGGACTGCTTTCAAGTCAAAGAAGCCTTTATGTAACAAGCCACAATTTTTCAAATGCGACTACTCCCGGATACTCAAGACAGATAGCTTATCAAAGGGCAACAGATCCTTATTATGCTCCTGGGGTCGGATATATAGGAACGGGTACGGAGATATACGATGTGTGTAGAGTGAGAAATTCCTATGTGGATTATAAATATTGGAATGAAAACGGATCTAAAGGAGAATGGGAGACAAAAGCCGAATCATTGAAAGAGTTGGAAATTTTGTTTGGCGAGCCTTCAAACAACAGCTTCAGGCAGTATATGGATGATTTCTTCCAATCATTGGAGGACTTAACTACCAATCCTTCCGATTCTTCTTACAGAGAACCTGTTCGTGAAGCTGCTTTGGCGCTGACAAAACATATAAATGAAACCGCTGAGCGACTAGTAAATGTAAAGGAGGAAACTTCCTTTCAAATAGAGGCCCAAGTGAAAAAAGTAAATGATATTGCAGCTCAGATATCATCTTTAAATGGGCAGATCTATTCTTTGGAAATAGACGGAAAGACTGCCAATGATTTAAGAGATAGAAGAGAACTCTTGGTTGATGACCTTTCAAAGATAGTTAATGTTCAGGTAGATGAATATTCCGACGGAAAGTACAGAGTAAGCATCGGCGGAATTGCTTTGGTAAACCATAAGGAAGTAAGTGAAATAAAATATGAATCGGAACTCCAATGGGCAAATGGGAATGTACTGAATTTAAAATCAGGCTCTTTGAAAGCTCTTCAGGAATTATATGAAGGTAATGGTGAAAACAATACTTACAGAGGAATAAACTTTTATATAAATAAATTGAACACTTTCGCTCATGTATTTGCCGATACAATAAATATTCAGCATAAGGCTGGGGTAACATTGGATGCGACAAATATAAACGCGGGAAGCGAAATTAAATTTTTTGATATTTCGGATTCCGCAAATCCGGCTCTTACATTAACTCTATCCGAGGAGATATTGGAGAGTGTTTCAAACATTGCGGCAAGGGCTGCCGGTACGGGGGTTGAGAATGCCGACAACCTTCAGGCCATAATAAAATTGAGGGAAAATAAAACTTTCTTCAGCGGAGGAGTATCTCAGGGAACACCCGATGACTTTTTAAAATCCATCATTTCCAACTTAGCCGTTGACAGTACTCACGGGAAAAGAATGGATTCCAACGAAGGACAGATTATTAAAAACATACTTGAAAAAAGAGAATCGGAATCGGGAGTATCGACGGAGGAAGAGACGACGAATATGATAAGGTTTTTAAATTCCTATAGAGCTTCCTCGGAGATGATATCTACTTTGGATCAGATATTGGATGTAGTTGTTAACAGACTGGGAGCAGCAGGAAGATAGAAAGAGGTGAAAAATATGAGAATAACAAACGGAATGATGATAAACAATATGCTGTATAATGTAAATCAGAATTTGGCGAGGCTGGAAAAAATTAATCAACAATACTCAACCCAAAAGAAATTTTCCCTGCCTTCGGATGACCCTATAGGAGTCAGCAAAAGCCTTAAATTTAATACCGACTTATCAAAGATAGCTCAATATAAAAGGAATGCGGAAGATGCCGATGCATGGATGACAGAGACGGAATCGGCTCTTACGGAGATAGAGACTATTTTCCAAAGAGCAAATGAGCTTGCCGTTCAGATGGCTAACGGAACATATAAAGACGACTTAAAAAATACCAAGGAAGAAATAGACCAGATGAAGGAACATCTCATTCAGATATCCAACACGACCTATGCGGGAAGATACATTTTCAGCGGATTTAAAACGGATCAGCCCCTTCTTGATGATGATGGAAATTATGCCATACCTTTGACTATGAATGGCGATAAAGCTGAAATATTCGAGTATAATGTAGGGGTATCGGAGGCTGTAAAGGTGAATACCTTGGGAGGAAGGGTGTTTGGGACTGTCAAAGCGGACGGCACGGAAGACTTTTCGAGCAATATTACTCAAGATGATGTTGCTTCCGGAAAAGGAAGCTATTTAGTGGAAGTGCTTCAAAAATTCAGCGATGCCTTAGGCGGCACGGAACCCGTTGAAGATGAAATACAAAATACCATTGGGAGAATAAAAACTTCTCTTAATCAGATTTTATCGGTGAAATCTGAAATAGGGGCAAAGGTAAACAGGCTTGAACTTACTCAGAAGAAATTGAATTCACAGGTTCAGAGCACTAAGGAACTTATTTCGGATAATGAAGATGTGGATTTGTTTGAAATTGTAATATCTCTGTATAAAGAAGAAAATGTATATACGGCAAGCTTATCTGCCGGAGCGAAAATCATCCAACCTTCTCTTCTTGATTTTCTATCATAATACAAATGTCAATTATGGCTGCCTCTTATATAGAGGCAGCGGTTTGGTATTTAAAGGAGGAAAAATCATGATTTTAAGTACGAAAAATTTTGGGGATATAGAAATAGATGAGGATAAGATCATATCATTTCCCGAAGGAATACCGGGATTTGAAGATGAGAACAAATTTGTAATCATCAGCAATCCCGATGAAGAAAATCCTTTCCACTGGCTTCAGTCTGTAAATACTCCCGGCCTTGCCTTTGTGATCATAAATCCTTTTTTAATACTTAAAGACTATTCTTTGGAACTTCCTTCCTCGGCGGTAGAAAAGCTGGAACTTGGCAGTGAAGACGATGCCGCAGTATATTCTATAGCGGTAGTTCCCGAAAAAATCGAAAATATAACCATTAATCTTTTGGGCCCTATAGTTATCAATTGGAAGAAGAAGATAGGCGGCCAGGTAATCCTTGATGATGAAAAGTACAGTACAAAGTACCGTGTCTTTCCTAAAGATACGGCGAGTGAGGTGGGATAGATGCTCATACTCACAAGGAAGAAGGATGAAAGCATATTAATCGGAAAAAATATAAAATTGAAGATAATATCCATAGAAGAGGGCAAGGTAAAGATAGGGATTGAAGCCCCCAAAGATGTTGAGATACTCAGAAAAGAACTATTGGATACCGTAGAAAAAGAAAATATATCCGCAGCTGAGAGCAATATGGATTTAGATAAATTAAAAGATTTGATTAAAAAATAAATAAAAAAATTGTTGAATTAACTAAACTTAAATTTATTTTTGTCGATAAAAATACTGTAAGAAGAAATCTTACATAACGGCATGGAAGCCGAATAAAAATCAGGGAGGAATATATAATGAGAATTAATAACAACATGATGGCTATGAATGCTCACAGACAATTGTCAATCAATAATGACAGCGTGTCAAAATCTTTGGAGAAATTATCATCAGGTTACAGAATCAACAGAGCAGGAGACGATGCAGCAGGTCTTGCTATATCAGAAAAAATGAGAGGCCAAATAAGAGGACTTAATATGGCATCAAAGAATGCCCAGGATGATATATCTCTTATTCAGACAGCAGAAGGTGCATTAAACGAAACTCATTCAATTCTTCAAAGAATGAGAGAATTAGCTGTTCAATCAGCAAACGACACAAACGTTTCAGTAGACCGCCAGGCTCTTCAAGCAGAAGTTGACCAATTATCATCAGAAATTACAAGAATATCAAAGGATACTGAATTTAACACTCAAAAATTGTTAGACAGTTCCTTTGAGGACAAAGTATTCCATATAGGAGCCAATCAGGATCAAAATATAAAACTAAGTATAGCTGATATGGGCGGAAAAGCAATAAAGGTTGAACAAGAATATACAGTTGATAGCAATGATTTAAAAACCGGTACAGGTACAGCAGCTACAACTGTTGCTAAGTTTGTTAGTGTAGGAGGTACAATAGGTACTACTACAGCTACTGTAGCCGGATATTATGAAGTTGCGGGAACAGCAGCAAGTACTGTATTATTCCGTGCTGCAAATGAAGCATATACTACATCAGCAATAACATTAGGAGTAAATATCTATTCACAAACTGAAGCAAATGTATCGATTACGACAATAAATAATGCAATTGAAAGAGTATCATCCGAAAGATCAAAACTTGGAGCTTTCCAGAACAGATTGGAGCATACAATAAAGAACTTGGACAATGTATCCGAGAACGTACAGTCAGCAGAATCAAGAATCAGAGACGTGGATATGGCGAAGGAAATGATGGAATTCACGAAACAAAATATTCTTTCCCAAGCAGCTAATGCAATGCTTGCTCAGGCAAATCAAGCACCACAGACAGTACTTCAATTATTGAAATAGAAACTTTATTTCAGGGACGATTTTTAATTCAAGGATGAATTAGAAAAGTTAAAACTCAGTATTTTCGACTCAGGGACGAGTTGATATGGTAACCATATTAGCTCGTCCTTTTTCTTAGGGGACAAACACAAGGGGACGGTTCTTCTGTGTTGTTTTACATCAATATATGGTAGGAAAATGATGTCGGTTTTACTTAAATTTAAACGAAATAATGCATATAATCCTAAAGTCCTAAAAATTGTGTCATATATAGAGTACTATAGTACCATATTTTTTAACAAATATAGAATAGTATGGATATAATGTTGTATATATGATATGATAGAAAAGTAGAATTGTAATTATAAATATACTTCATATTCGAGGAGGGAGGTACGTATGTTGGTAATAGGCAGAAGACCAGGGCAATATGTAGTAATCAATAACAATATCAAAGTAAAAGTTGTGAAAAGCGATTCGGGAGACCTCCGATTGGCAATCGATGCACCATCTGATATAAAAATAATTCGAGGTGAGATATACGAAACGGAGGTATTGAAGAAGGCCTAATCCGTATGATTTTTAAATATTTAGCTCATGGATGAGTTAGTTTGGCGGTTACACACAAATTGACTCATTTTTATTTTGGTATCGACAGGGCTGCTCATACCCGGGTAAGCAGAACCTGTTATATATAAATTTGGTGAGAAAGGAAGCTCACTTAAAAAAATTCAAGGAGGGAATATATAATGAGAATTAATAACAATTTAATGGCAATGAATGCCCACAGACAGTTAGGAATCAATAACGACAGTGTAGCAAAATCTTTGGAGAAATTGTCATCAGGGTATAGGATCAACAGAGCAGGAGACGATGCAGCAGGATTGTCAATATCAGAAAAAATGAGAGGCCAGATAAGAGGACTTAATATGGCATCAAAGAATGCTCAGGACGACATATCCCTTATTCAAACATCAGAAGGTGCGTTAAACGAAACTCATGCTATCCTTCAAAGAATGAGAGAATTGGCTGTTCAGTCAGCAAACGACACAAACGTTACAATAGATCGTCAAGCATTACAAGCAGAAGTTGATCAATTAGGATCAGAGATCTCAAGAATATCAAGAGATACAGAATTTAATACTCAAAAATTATTAGACGGTTCATTCCAAGATAAGGTATTTCATATAGGAGCCAATGAAGGACAAAACATAAAACTAAGTGTAGGGAGTATTGACGGAAAATATTTGGGAATTCAAACACAATATGCAGTTGATGGTTCCGGAATAAAAGCAACAGATGCTTCGGGAAATCCTACAGGTAATACTATTGCTGTATTCAAAAATGTAGGAGATACACTTGTATCTGAATCTTCAGGGGTTGAAGAAGTACTTGCAAATACGGCAGGATATTATGTATTGGCAAGTGGAGGAGATGTTACGCAAGAATTATTCCGTACCGCGGATAAAGCATTTGCAAGCGGAGAAATACTAACATTGGGAGTTAACATCTATTCACAAGCGACAGCAGATAAATCAATTACACAGATCAATAATGCTCTTGATAAAGTATCGGCAGAAAGATCAAAATTAGGAGCATATCAAAACAGATTGGAACATACTATCAAGAATCTTGATAATGTAGCAGAAAACTTACAGGCATCGGAATCAAGAATCAGAGACGTAGATATGGCAAAAGAAATGATGGAATTTACAAAACAAAATATACTTCAACAAGCAGCAACAGCAATGCTTGCTCAAGCAAATCAAGCACCGCAAACAGTACTTCAATTGTTGAAATAGTATTATATATTCAGCTATTAAGGGCAGAAGATAAAATCTTCTGCCTAATTTTTTTGCACTGTTCCTGCTTCTCAAATTATGTTAAAATCAATATATGGAATATGGACGTCACTTTGTCCTTGATTTCACTAAGAAATAATACCTTATTTTATAAATATTTCGCATAAAATTACCGATAACATTTAAAGAACTATATATAAAAGGGTTGATAAAATGGATATCAATGTAATTAATAATAATCTTAAAATATTAAAGCTTATGGGATATAATAACATAAAATTGTCTAGTTCTTTTAATATAGAGGAAACAAAAGACGGATTTCATACATACAAATATATTGATGAAAATGAAAAGTCTGTTTATATGCACAGTAAATATAATATTAAAAGAGAAGTTGATTCTGTTTTGGAAAATATAGATTTTAATAGGGATGCACTATATTTGGTTTATGGTTTAGGGTTGGGATATCATATAAAAGAGCTGAAGAAGAGAATCAGCAGTAAAAGCTATATTTTTGTTATAGAAAAAGATATGAACGTAATATCTACATATATTAAAAATGAAGATTTTAAAGAGATATCTGGGAATAATATTTTGTTTTTATTCGGAAGTGAAGATGATATATTGACGTTATTTAACAGCAAAATTTTTGCTTTTAATACTATGCCTCTTTTGGGGAACTTAACATATGTTATACTGCCTTCCTATAATAGAATATATGGGAAATGGATAAACAGCATGAATAGTAAGATTATGGATATTGTTAAGCACTCATTTTTTATGTTGGGAAATGATATGAAAGATACAATAATAGGAATAGAAAATAATTTTGAAAATATCAAAGAATTAATTGAGAGCCCAAGCATAGAAAAAATTAAAGATAAATATAAAAAAGTCCCGGCAATAATAGTTTCCGCAGGCCCTTCTCTTGATAAGAATGTTGACAAGCTTAAAGAGGCTCAGGGGAAATGCCTTATTATTGCAACAGATGCAGTACTTACGACATTGAAAAAACGTGGGATTGTTCCGGATGGAGTGGTTAGTATTGAGAGAGGGGAAGCAACTTACGAAAAATTTTATAAAGATAAAAATATAGATAAAAGAATTGTATTTATAGGCCCTCCCGTAGTAAAAAAAGAATTGTTTCATGAATTAAGGGATAATAAAAAACTTATTTGTTTAAAAAAAGATGAAAAAATCAATGAATGGATAAATAATGATATATTAAATGAAAATAGATTGTTGAGTATGGGAACTTCCTGTGCTCATGTGGCCTTTTCTTTTGTTAAATATGTAGGAGCTGATCCCGTTGTATTTATAGGTCAGGATTTAGCCTATACTTCAGAGGGTGTTACTCATTCTCAAGATGTGGAAGTCAGGACTAAAAAAAATTTGAAAGAAGAAAAGGATATAGTATTTGTAAAGGGTATGAATGGAGAAGAACTTCCTACAAATAGAGTATTCAAGAACTTTTTGACTTGGTATGAACTTCAAATAGCAAACGACAACAGCGGGAGAGAATATATAAATGCTACAGAAGGCGGTGCATTAATTGAAGGTGCCGAATCTATGAAATTAGATGATGTAATAAATAAATATTGTAAAAAGAAAATTATACCGCTTTATGATATTGTTCCTGAAGGAAGGTTTGATGAAAAAAAATATAAAGAGGCCTTGGAAAGAATTGAAGAATTATATCAATATTTTGATGATATCAGGAAGGAAGCAGAAGAACAGATAATAAGATTGAATGAAATAAAGGAAAGAGATAATATAAAGAAAATATTAAAAGAATTGAATAAAGCAGCAAAATTGGAACAGCTCTGCATATCCAACGGTGTTTCAAGAACAATGTTTCAACCTGTTATAATGATGTCGGCAAGCAGGATAAAAATGTTAGGAAATGAATTGACAAGGGATAATGTAAAAGCTAATCTAATTATTCAAAAAAATATGGCAATAGGAATATTGGGAGGCTGCCATGCATTACAAAATTCTGTTTCCAAGATAATTGACAGGCTGAAGTCCGATATTCAGTGTAAAAAAGAATAGAAAAAGCGTGTCAGTAAAAAAGTTTTTAGAATAACAGAATAAATAAAGGAGCTGATAAAATGGATATACCATCTCTATCCATAGCCCTAAGCCAATCCAAACTCTATCAGGAAGTAGGAGTATCCGTCATGGAAATGGCTATGGATTCAATAAAGATGCAGGGAACGGATTTGACTAAAATGATGGAAGCAACCACAAAGATTATGCAGCAATCTGTAAATCCTCATATAGGAGGAAATATAGATATTTCCGTTTAAGAAGAAATTTGCAGGATATAAATGACGAATAAACCAAAACACAGCCGAAAAATTATCTCCGGCTATGTTTTGGTTATAAACTATATTCTACGGGTATAAGTAAAAAATTTTTTTCCCCGATAAAATTTATTATTAAATAGGTTTCGTCATTGAAAAAATACAGAAGCCCTCCGTGTTTTTCGGCAAAGTCCCTTAATTCGTGATAAAAGAGCATATCTTCATCTTTAGTCTCATCGAAACTGTCTCCAGCAAAATCCAAAAGAGCATTTATTTTTTTATCAATTAAATCATTTTTAAACATAGAGATTACCCCCTTGTCTTATATAAACATACCCATATTTCAAAATAAAACAACATAAATTGAAATATTTTATTGAGGGTTTTAATACAAATGGCAGGCAACTACATGTCCGGATTCTTTCTCTGTTAATTTCGGTTCACTTTCATGGCACTGTTTCATTTTGTACTTACACCTGGTGACAAATTTGCATCCTGAAGGGGGGGTAAGGGGACTGGACACATCGAGAGCCGATGTGGGTTCATCATACAGCATAAATTCGGGATTGGTCGATAATGCCCTTGCTATTCCTATTCTTTGCCCTCCGCTGAATTCATGAGGATAATTATTGTATCTTTCTTCCGGGGAAGGAATTTTTACCAATTTAAGCATTTCCACGGTTTTGTTTTTAGTTTTTGCTTTTCCCAATCCCTGATGTTCCCTTATTATGTCTGATATTTGATGTCTTACAGTAAATACCAAATTAAGTGAAGCCATGGGATTTTGAAATATCATAGCTATATCATTGCCGCAGATTACTTTAATTTCACCGATATTGTTAAAAAAAGAAACCTTTAAATTTTTTAAACTTAATAAGGGCTCTTTCAAACTAATCTCTCCTCTTCCTAATCATTATTTGCTTTAGGTTCAAATGCGACTCTGAATACATCTCCTAAAACATTAAAACTAAGTACCGTAAGTAATATCAATATTTCCAGGAATAATGCCAAATAATGGGCATTGCCTATATAACCCTGGGCATATTTGAGTATACTGCCCCAGGATGAATCAGGCTGGCGTACTCCTAATCCCAAGAAAGACAAAGATGATTCCGTCAGAATGGCTCCTGCAGTATTTAAGGCTGATGCTACTATAATTGTGGAAAAAATGTTTGGTATAATATGTTTCAATATGATAACATTTGATTTTTCTCTATAACTTTTGAATATAGTACATACTCTCTTTCCTTAACAGATAGGGTTTCGGCTCTTACAATTGTTGCTATCCCAATCCAGCTGAATAGGCCTATTATTATGATAATGTTTTGAATTTCGGGTTTTAAATAGACATTTAATATGAGTATCAAAAAAAGTGGGGATACTCATAAGTATATCTATGGTTCTCATAATTAAACTGTCAACTCTCCCGCCAAAGTAACCGCTTACTGTTCCAACTATAGTTCCTATTATTGTTGGATATTATCATAGAGAGGAATCCAACTGTCAGAGGCACTCTGCCTCCATACAATGCACGTGCAAAGTAATTTCTTCTCATTTCATCGGTACCGAATATATGCTCTTTATTGATTATTTTTATATGAGTTGATATTGGTATAGCTTAAATTAATGATCTGAATATTCGATATTTACTGTATATATCGGGCGAAAAGGTTCTTTGGTGTGTTTTTAGGGAAAATAGTGAAATTATTCGATTAATAGTACTATACAATGTGAGAAATAGTATGATGTCCCGTTGATTTTATTTAATCTTTTAGCTAAACTTTTTATAATCTTTGCCGAAATACAAAATAGTGGGACCAAAGTCTCAGAAAAAACAGGCTAAATGTACTATGTTAAAATGGATTATTGAAATAATTTATAAAGAAGGCTCTTTATGTATATACAAAATAATATTTTGGGAATTAACTTTTTAAACAATGACAAAAAAAATATAAAGATATTGGAGAAATCCTTAGGTAAGCTGTCTTCGGGCCGAAGAATAAATACGGCAGCAGATGATGCTGCCGGTTTAAGTATATCGGAAAAGATGTGGGGTCAGATACGTGGACTGAAAATGGCGAAAAGAAATGCATTGGATGCCTATTCTATGATGGAAACAAGAGATGGTGCATTAGACGAGGTTCAAAATATGCTTCAAAGGATGAGGGAATTAACCGTACAATCGTTAAATGAGACATTAACGGATGAAGACAGGGGAAAATTACAAACAGAATTCAGAGCCTTGCAGATTTCCGTATCTAAAATCAGCAAGGAATCCCAATGGAATACAAAATTTTTATTTGAACTTCATGAATCCTCATTTTGCAGTTTTGAAGGAAATCAAAGATTTAATCAGATAATAAAAATTTCAGAGGGATTTAATAATGATTTAGAAATATCCGCAGACGGAAATATTACAAATATATTTTTAGAGGGAGGATATTACACAATCGGTGAAATCGCAGATATTATAGATGATAAATTGATAGAGAAAAATCCAAATTTAATTATTAATTTGACTGAAGAAAACGGAATATCCATTCAAAGCGAAAACAGTTCAAACATTGATTATATAAAAGGCGGATTATCTTTTTTATTTTACGACTATCATATGGGTACCCCACCGGGAATGGTAATAGGTGTAACCGAATTTATAAAAGGCGGAAGGTTGAATATCATTCCCGGTAACAATGATAAATTAAATTTTTATATCGGAGCTGACAGAGGGTGTACAATAAGTTTTTTGCCTAAATCGGGAGGGTATTCCATAGATGAATTAATTGATACTATTAATGTTCAATTAAAAACAAAAGGGGAAAATGATGTAAAAGCTATAAAATACTTGGATAAATATATCGCCCTATATTCCAGTAAATATGCTATTACGGGATTAAGCGGAAATATGATTAAAATAGACGGAATTACATCTGTATTATATGATAATGCTAAATACGGCTATATATCAAAAAACCAAGGGTATGTAGTAGGAAGGAAAGATTTAGAAAATGGGATTGTGGTAAAGAAAGGTATAAATGATACCCTTGGACTAAAGGTAGATGATGAAGTTGGGTTTAATGTCATAAATTTATTGGATGAAGAGGAAAACAGCAAAATTTATACTTCAGACGGAATAATAAAAAGAATAAATGACGAGGCGGAAAGGCAGGGAATAGGAATTATTGCTGACGGAATTTCATTTAGGGAAGGCAAAATCAATCTGAGAATACAAAGTAACTATTTTGGCGGTAAAAGTAAAGTTGTATTGGACCCGTATTCCTCTGCATATAATGATCTTTTCGTAGGAGAAAATAGATATAGGCTTAATCCCATAGAAAATTTTGGAAAGGTGACTCAGGCAACCATAGAAGGAAAGTATGTAATAAATAAAATTACAGAGATAAAGAAAGATTATAATGATACTTTGAAATTGACTGTTGACGGGAAAACAGAAACGATTAAATTAAAAGAGAGAAGTTATAATAGCGATGAATTAATTAGTGAAATAAATTTTGAATTGAAGGAAAGGGAACTTAATGCAGCAGCTAAGCTGATGGGACCGACTGAAGATGATAAATATGCAATATTCATTAATAATAGTGAAATCGGAGAAGGCGAGATAAGTATTTCGGAAGATTCAAATGGGTTCGAATACTTATTTTGTAAATCTTACTTTGACATATTGGAGAATAAAGACGGAGAAACAAAAATAGTGGAGGGAGAAGAAGGAATAGTAGGGCCAATAGAGGTTATAGAAACCCCTGCTGTTTTAACGGGAAGAGCGGATTTAAAAAATGGAGTCAATATTGATAATACAAATGATAAATTAAGTTTTAATATGAGCGGGGAAGACATGGAGATTGTATTAGACCATGGAAGTTTTAATGCCCGGGAGTTGTCTTTTATGATAAATGATAAGTTAAGGGGGAAAAATATAGATGTAGGTTTAAAAGAAAATTCTGGCTATGGAACGAATCTTGTATTTACTACTGTAAACAAAGGAAATGGACAATACTTTAGAAATATAGGGGGCTCAGCATACAGTACCGTATTGGCAAAGACCGTATACAGTAAACCTGCCAATAGCGACAGCGGAGTAACTGCAAATTATTCGATTATTGGAAGGACAGATATAGGAAATGATTTTGTAATTGATGATTTAAATAACTTATTGTCTTTTGTTTATACGGATGGAAATAAGGATGAGAATAATGAATATAAATTGGATATTGAATTGGAGAAGAAAACGTATACAGATACAAATATAAATGATTTAGTTTCGGAATTAAATAATAAAATTAAAGATAAATTGAGAGAGAAAGGATTATCTGATGATAAAATATCTGCTGATTTGGTTAATTCCAAGATAAGATTAAATATCAAAGAGCCTGGAGCTGATTATAAATTGAATAAATTTAGCGGAGGTTTTTATGATATGGTATTTGAAAAGGAAGTTATATCTAAACTTCAGCCATATTCTTATTCGGGATATTCTAATTCAAAAGATGAGCAGATTACGTATGTTGTCGGCAGGGAAAATTTGAATAAAGAAATAACAATACACCCATATATAAATGATGTTTTGATTTTTGATTTTCATCATAATTCAAGGACAGAAACTTTTAAACTACACATTGATCCCGGTAAATATACTTCATCTGGAGCTGTTGCAGCCGAAATTCAAAGTAAACTTAATAAAGAATTATTGGAGAGAGGATACGAATCAAATAGTATTAAAGTGCAGATAGGCGGAGTCGACAGCGGTACAGCCATAGATGATGAAAATAAATTAGTAATTAAATATGAGAGTAAAGACGGTATAAACGATAATGGCAGTTATATAATTGACGGGGTTAGGGGAAGTGCTGCTTATACTGTTTTTTATAGGGCGCAAGGAGAGCCGAGTCCGACTCATGCGGTAGGGGTTGTGGATTTAAGCAAAGGAGCTGACATAAAATCCGAGATCAATGATACTTTTATAATGGATATTAACGGAGAAACCAAAACTATTATTTTGGAAGAAAAAAAATATTCTTCCGAGGAATTGTTGAATGCTATAAACAAGGAATTGGAAGAAAAATCAACGAATATTACGGCATCTTATTACGACGGCAGATTAAAGTTAAGTTTTAATGAAGTGGGAGGTAATACAATAGACGGTATTAGGGGAAATGCCAGAGGAACATTATTTTTTAATGTAGGAGGCAGAGAATTTGATAAACCGGAATACTTTCAGATAGGTGCCAATTCGGGGGATACGTTAATTTTTGACAAGCTTCGGATTTCAACCGAATTGATGAGAATAAATACTATTACGATTCATAAATCAAGCTATGCAAATAAAGCTTTAAAAAGAATAGACAATGCCATGGATTATTTATCCGGTGAAAGAGGAAGGATCGGAGCGGTTCAAAACAGATTGTTTTCTGTTATTCACAATAACGAAAATTATGAAGAGAATTTAACTGCGGCCAATTCAAGAATCAAGGATGTAGATATGGCAAGAGAGATTTTAGAATATACAAAACAGATGATACTTAAGCAAGCTCTGCAAAATATGTTTATTAAAATCAATCATTATCCGGAAGAAGTATTGAAATTATTGGATTAGCAGAATACAGTGGGGCAAGCACAGGTTGTTGTAATTTATAATAAAAGTATCAATAAAAACAGAGAGGGGGACTTAAGTGGGTAAAGGTGTTAGAATTTTTTATTTATTTATTGCACTGTTGGCTGTTTTTATTGTATTATTTGATGATTTTTCACTTAAAAGTACTTTATTCGTAATAATAGTTCCTTTAATATTATCAATAGTATTAATAATGTTGTGGGATTATATAAATAAAGTAACAAAGGATTCGAATAGTATATTATTAAAAATAATTAAAGGAGTAGTTAAAGGTACAAGCTATTTTATAATGTTTATTATAGCAATCGGAATACTTATATTTATTGTTGCAGATAGTGCAGATTGGTTAACTGGTATAGATAGTGGGGTATTATTATTAATCGGAGTGATTATATGGTCAACATTTTCCATTACAGGAGCAGTTAATTCTACAAAGAAGGGCTCAAAATAGAGTCCCTTTTCTTTTGGATACCTGATCATAAATATTTATATACTGTTGAGTTGATTTACACTAAACTTATGGGTTTGAGAAATGGGAAGAATAATATGATGGAAATATCGTAAAAGCTGAATAATGTCTTTTTTATAAGAATCCTTGCCTGGTTAAGAGTAATTTATTATTTTATAAACTTATATTGTATTTAATTTGATTTTATGGTTTTCTAAAGTATATTTTATGTCATCGGGGATATCCGTGTCCGTAAATAAATAGTCTACTTCGTCAAAACTAAGAAGATTGACTAAACCACGCTGCATGAATTTACTTGAATCTGTCAACACAATAACATGATTGGCAGATGTAGTCATGGCCTTTACAGTTTCTGCTCTCATAAGATCACTGCTTGTAAAATCTGCATTCATTGAAATCCCATCGATTCCTATAAAAAGTTTATCAACAAAAAATTCAAGAGCACATTTTTTTGTTATAGGACCTACGTTTACTTGTGATCCCTTCTGATATTCTCCGCCAAGTAAAATAGTTCTACAATCAGGGTATTTACGAATATATGAAGCAATAAAAGCAGAGTTTGTAATAATAGTAATATTTTTTTTATTTTTTGCTAATTCTTCTGCAAACATAGCACAAGTAGAACCTGATTCAATCATAACGGTTTCTCCGTTTGAAATTATATCTAAGGCTGAACGTGCTATTTTCTTTTTTATATCATAGTTTATTGATAATCTATTATTGATATCATCACTTTCATTTAAAGTTGCATATCCATGTTCTCTGGAGATAAGGCCTTTCTTTACCAATACGTCCAAATCTTTTCTTATTGTTACTTGCGAAACACCAAGAGCATCGGACAACTTTGACACTTCTATTTTTTTGTACTTGTTTACCAAATCTAATATTTTTGTAAGCCTATCCATTATTTTTCCTCCGTAATTTATAGTTTAGAGGTACCAAAAATAATTATAACATAAATTATTCTATAGTACAACACAGGTTTTGAGTATCAAGCTGTCTGTTTTTGTAATAAAATGATTACTAATGAAATTAAAAATATATATAAACGAAACAAAATATGTTTACAATTATTAAAAAATGAATTATTCTATTTATATAAGAATGGCATTGGAGGTGAAAATATGAACAGTAAAAAGGCTTTAATATTTAATATTCAGAAGTTCAGTATACATGACGGCCCGGGTATCAGAACGATTGTTTTTTTTAAAGGCTGTCCTCTCAGATGCTTGTGGTGTTCTAATCCGGAATCACAAAAAAATGATATTGAAATAACATGGGATGCTTCTAAATGTATAAGTTGTAAACAATGTATAAAGACTTGCCCTCAAGGAGCAATTTATGAAAAAAACGGGATTAAAGCAATTAACAAAAATAGATGTATTATATGTAAAAGGTGTACGGAAATATGTCCTAAGAAGGCTTTTGATACGGAGGGAGAATACAAAACTATAGATGAAGTTATGTCTGAAGTTTTAAAAGACATAGATTTTTATGAAGAATCAGGAGGTGGAGTAACTTTATCGGGGGGAGAAGTCCTTTATCAAGCTGATTTTGCTATCGAATTATTAAAAGAGCTTAATAAATACGGGATTCACAGAGCCGCCGAAACCACGGGTTTTACTTCTCATGATATTTTTAAGAAATTTATTGAGAATGTTGATCTGTTGTTATTTGATATGAAACATTACGATACTCAAAAACATGAACAAGGTACGGGAGTAAACAATGATTTGATTATTGAAAACATGAAGGCAGCAGTAGATAGAGGAAAAGATATAATAGCAAGAATACCTGTTATACCTAATTTTAATAACAGTTTAAGAGATGCAGAAAAATTCAGCGATTTGTTAAATAAAATTGGTATAAAGAAAGTAAACCTTTTACCATTTCATCAGTTTGGCCAGAAAAAATATAAACTACTTCAAAGAGAATATAAGATGGAAAATGTGCCGCAACTTCATCCTGAGGATCTTACTGATTATAAAAAAGTGTTTATAAACAATGGTTTTGACTGTAAAATCTAACTAAAAACTTAAATTTGAAATGTAGAAATAAAGGTAATATAAATCGTAATTAATTATTAACGTAAAATAATTAATTACGAATGAAAATAAAATATTGATTATAGTAACCAAATATGTTATTATATAAATAAGTTATGAGGGAATAGCATCTGTAGAAATTTACGTAAGGAGGAGAAATATTAATGAGCAAGCATTTTGGACAATTGACAGACAGAATGAATCATTTTAGGGAAGAAGTATTAAATGCCAAACCTTATGTATGTGCCGAAAGGGCTATATATACTACCGAAAGTTATAGAAAATATCAGGACAAGCCAGTTATATTAAAAAGGGCTTATATGTTAAAAAATATTTTGGAAAATATGACTGTTTTTATTGAGGATGATACGTTGCTTATAGGCAATCAAGCATCGGCTAATCGTTCCGCTCCGATATTTCCGGAGTATGCTATGGATTGGGTGATTGACGAATTAGATGATTTTGAAAAGAGGGACGGAGATGTATTTTATATTACAGAGGAAACAAAACAGAAATTAATAGATATTGCACCATTTTGGAAGCATAATACGACTAAAGAACGGGGCCTTTCGGCAATACCCCCGGATAGTAAACTTTTTTATGACTTAGGTATTATTAAAGCTGAAGGGAATATTACATCCGGAGATGGTCATATTGCAGTTAATTATGGGGAAATTATGCATAAAGGTTTAAAATCTTATAGGAATAAAACGGAATTTATGATGAAGAATTTAGATCTTACTGATTATAAAAATCTGAAAAAATTTTATTTTTATCAGGCGGTTCTTATTGTAATCGATGCGGTTTTTGATTTTGCTAAAAGATATGCGGATTTGGCTGATGAGATGTCAAAGAAGGAACAAAATAACACGAGAGCATCTGAGTTACGTGAAATTTCAAGGATTATGAATAAGGTTCCTTATGAACCCGCCGGATCTTTTTATGAAGCTATTCAATCCATGTGGTTTGTTCATCTTGTTCTACAAATTGAGTCTAACGGACATTCTGTTTCTTATGGGAGAATGGATCAATATTTGTATCCGTATTATAAAAAGGATATTGAAGACGGTTTTATTACGGAAAACAGTGCATGTGAGCTACTCACGAATTTGTGGATTAAAACTATGACTATTAATAAAATAAGAAGCTGGTCTCATACTCAATTCAGTGCAGGAAGTCCGTTATATCAAAATGTAACAATAGGAGGGCAAACACCGGATAAAAAAGATGCCGTGAACCCGCTGTCCTATCTTATCTTGAAGAGTGTGGCACAAACAAAACTTCCGCAGCCGAATCTTACCGTTCGTTATCATAAAGGGCTTGATGATAGGTTTATGAAAGAATGTATTGAAGTTATGAGAGAAGGATTTGGTATGCCTGCTTTTAATAATGATGAAATCATTATTCCTTCTTTGATTGAAAAAGGTGTGAAGAAAAAAGATGCTTACAATTACAGTGCTATAGGATGTGTGGAAGTTGCTGTACCGGGGAAATGGGGATACCGCTGTACCGGAATGAGTTTTTTAAATTTTCCGAAATCACTTTTGATTGCTATGAATGACGGAATAGACCCGGAATCAGGGACAAGGCTTACTAAAGGAGCCGGACATTTTAAAAATATGAAAACATATGATGATCTTAAACATGCTTGGGATGTGGTTATAAGGGATTTTACAAAGCATAGTGTAATAATTGAGAATGCATGTGATATGGTCTTGGAAAAAGACGTACCCGATGTTCTTTGTTCTGCCCTTACCGAAGATTGTATCGAAAGAGGAAAAACAATAAAAGAAGGAGGTGCCGTATATGATTTTATAAGCGGACTTCAGGTAGGCATTGCGAATTTGGCGGATTCGTTAGCCGCAATTAAGAAATGCGTATATGAAGATAAGAAAATTAGCCGTGATGAGCTTTGGGATGCATTGATGAATAATTTTAAAGGAGAAAAAGGTTTAAAAATTCAAAACATCCTTATTAATGATGCACCTAAATATGGGAATGATGATGATTATGTAGATGAATTAGTTGTAGATGCATATAATTCATATATTGATGAAGTGAAAAAATATCCCAATACACGTTATGGCAGAGGCCCAATAGGCGGTATCCGATATGCAGGAACGTCTTCGATTTCTGCTAATGTAGGTCAGGGAGTCGGAACTATAGCTACACCGGATGGGAGAAACGCATTTACCCCATTAGCTGAAGGATGTTCTCCATCCCATGGCATGGATAAAAATGGTCCAACATCTGTATTTAAATCTGTTTCAAAACTTCCTGTCAAAGAAATAACCGGTGGCGTTTTATTAAATCAAAAAGTAAATCCTCAAATATTGGAGAAAGAAGAAGACAAAATGAAATTGGTTTCTCTGATAAGGACATTTTTTGACAGATTACACGGATTCCATGTACAGTATAATGTAGTTTCTAAAGAGACTTTAATAGATGCACAAAAACATCCTGAAAAGCATAAAGACTTAATTGTTCGTGTTGCAGGCTATTCTGCATTTTTCAATGTGCTTTCTAAGACGACGCAAGATGATATTATTGAAAGAACCGAGCAGACAATTTAATTTACTATCTGCAAGAGCTGGTATAAGACTGATTCATTATAAAAAAATAGAAAGGGGGGATTTTGTTGGCTGAAGAAATCAATGAAACCGAATCACAAATTATGCAAATAATTATATATGCCGGTGATGCAAAAAAACACGCATATGATTCATTAAGAGATGTAAATAAGGGAAATTATGAAAACGCTGACAAGGAAATGAAGATGGCCCATGAATCTTTAGTTACTGCTCATAATGCCCAAACCTCTTTACTACAAAACGAGGCAAGAGGCAAGAAAATGGAGATAACCGCTTTGTTTGTTCATGCACAGGACCATCTTATGACATCTATAACTGAAATTAATTTGATTGAACAGATTGTCGAGCTTCGTAAAGTAGTGAATACTTTGTTGGAAGGAAAAAATAATTAATTAAAAAATGGGAGGAAGATATAATGATTAAAATTAAATTATTTTGTGCAGCAGGTTTTTCAACCAGCCTTTTGGCCGACAAAATGAAAAAAGCTGCGGATGCTAAGAATATAGAGGTAGATGTTGAAGCATGTTCGCAGGGACAAATGGCAGACTGTCTGGATGATGCCGATGTTATGCTTTTAGGGCCTCAGGTGGCTTATACTTTGCCTAAATCAAAAGAAATATGTGCACAAAAAGGTGTCCCCGTTGATGTTATTCCTATGGCTGATTATGGCAGGATGAATGGGGAAAAGGTATTAGAATTTGCCTTAAATTTATTAAAAAAGTAATACAGTATCAAATTTATAGAGGGAGGAAAAGGTATGTCACAATCAAAATTCAGTACTAAAGCTATTGATAAAATTATGAAATTTGTAAATATGAAAGGTATTGTTGCTCTGAAAGAGGGTATGCTGAACATCTTACCTTTAACTGTAGTAGGATCTATATTTTTAATTATTGGTTCACTGCCGTCCGAGCATATAAATAATTTCATTGCTGGAATATTTGGGCAGAATTGGACGGAACCGTTTCTGCAAGTCCAGGGAGGTACATTTGCTATAATGGGAATCGTATCGTGTTTTGCCATAGCTTATCATTATGCCAAAAATGAAGGCCATGAAGCATTACCGGCCGGTATACTGGCACTTTCTTCATTTTTTATAATAACTAATTCTTATATGGTTACGGATAAGGGTGACATGGTAAAAGATGTAATATCCAAAACGTGGACAGGCGGACAAGGAATGATTACAGCTATTATTGTTGGATTATTTGTAGGATATTCTTATTCTTGGTTTATGAAGAGGGATATTGTGATAAAATTACCGGAAAGTGTTCCCAAAGCAATATCAAATCAATTTGCGGCTTTAATACCGGCAGCTTTTATTTTTTTAGTTTCCATGATTGTATATATTATTTTTAAGTTTGGATTCAATACTACGTTTATTGAATGGATTTATCAGGTTTTACAAGTACCATTGCAAGGGCTTACGGATTCGCTTCCTGGGGTTATTGCTATTGCATTTTTTATTTCATTCTTGTGGTGGTTCGGCGTTCACGGACAATCTGTAGTAAATGGTATAGTATGCTCTTTATTAACGGCCAATGCGGTAGAAAATACGGAAATGCTTCAGGCTACAGGCAAACTTGTGGTGGGAGGAGGAGCTCATATTGTAACACAGCAATTTTTGGATAGTTTTTTGTTGATTTCCGGTTCCGGTATAACTTTTGGAATCGTTATTGCTATGTTGTTTAGAGCAAAATCGAATCAATACAAGAGTTTGGGAAAATTATCCATAGTACCGGCGATTTTTAATATTAATGAACCCGTTACATTTGGGTTGCCTATTGTATTGAATCCTATCATGTTTGTACCTTTTGTTGCGGTTCCTGTTATAGCTGCTTTGATTGTATACGGTTCCATTGCCGTAGGTTTTCTCAAACCGTTTTCCGGTGTTTTACTGCCATGGAGTACCCCATTTCTTATTTCGGGATTAATGGTGGGAGGATGGAAAGGCTGTTTAATACAAGTCATTATATTATTAATGTCTTGTTTGGTTTATTACCCATTCTTTAAAAAACAAGACCAGATAGCTTATCAGCAAGAACAGGAAGCAGCAGTACAGCAAGGAAAATAGTTTTAATTTATGTATAGCGTTTTCTGAGAATTGAAAATTGAATATTATGCATATGAATAAGGACATTGTTTGCTAAAACAAGTTCTTGCCGATAATTACAGCAATTATCGGCAAGAACTTGTTTATATACTTTGTCTCAGAATATTTTAAAATAACTATTTGTATGATAAATAGTTTCTTTTGAAAACAGGTCACGAAATTTTATCAAAATATAATAAAAAAATTTTTAAGATTCAAAGGAATCCTTTTGATTTAAATTGATGAAAAATATTTTTTAAAATTATCTGAATATGATAATATATATAAGAATAGGGAAAACAGTGATTTGGATATTGCAATATATTTAGAAGGAGAAAGAGAGAGCTTTGTTAAACTTGAAATAAATGTTCAGTATAAAATAGGGCATGAGAAGTTTTTGGAATTATTTAAAGAGAGAGAATAGTATAGAAATATGATTATTAAAAATAAGCGGAGAAAGTTCTGCTATATTTGTATGTAGGGATGGTTGCACTGGATACTGAGAAATAATAAATTTTTTTTGAATTTTGCCGATAAAATATTCAAATAAACTATATACCGACAATTGTCATCATAATATCAATATATGATTTTATTTATAAATATTTTTTCGCTTTAATCATTGATATTTATAATTTTTATATGATATAATTTTTTTACCGAATAAAATATAGGGGGTCGGAAAGTGTGACTAACGAAGAATTTCAAAAGATTGTTTTGAAAAAGCTGGGAACACTTGAGAATGGACAGAATGACCTAAATGAGAAATTTAGCACTTTAGAAACTAAGTATAGCACCCTTGAGGAGGGGCAAAGAGAGTTAAACGAAAAATTTGGTACTTTAGAGGCCAAGTATGGCGCTCTCGAAGAGGGACAGAAAGAGCTAAACAAGAAGTTTGGTACTTTGGAAGTTAAGTATAGCACCTTTGAAGACGGACAAAAAGAATTAAATAAGAAATATGATGCTTTGGAAACTAAATTCAGTATATTGGAAGAAGGACAGAAAAAGATCTATAAAAAAGTCGAAGTTATATATGACCAGGTTATTGAATTGACTGAATTTAAGACGAAAGTCAATACTCAAGTCGACAGAATTGCAGAAGATAATGAGGCTCTTAAAGAAATTGTCGGAAGACATGAAGTGGAAATAAAAATTTTAAAAAATAAAATCGGATAAATAAAAGTAAATAAAAAGTAGATCAGACTGAAAATATTAGGTTTGATCTACTTTTATTTATAAACATTTTTATTTGAGTTACCGATATATTTAAGGGATAGTATATAAATAGTTGAGAAAATGGAAGAAGAATTGATGATAATTATATAGAAAAAATGCATAATGAATGTAAAGTCGAATCTTGGAGGGTAAATAGGATGAAAATATATGTTTTGAATCAAGTAATGGAATATGATAATAATAAGGATGTTATTAAAGAAATATTTGAAAAAGGGAAGAAAATTATTTTTGATTCAAATTATACATTCAGCCATTTAAATGTGGACGGCATAGATGTCTATGATGATTTTTATGATTATATATCGGATAATATAAAAAATATAAAAGAGATTAAATTTGTAGCAAAAATGTTTAATGAAGTTATACAGGATGTAATTGTAAGTACATATGATTATATAGAAAATTCATTGCCTGAGATTAGAATTCTATCTAATGAATTTTATACGACTCCGAATCAAGAAGCTTGGGGGAAATTAGTTGATTTGTTTGAAGGCATTACCTGGATAATGGATACTTTTGAAGTAATTGATAAAAACGACAATATAAAGGACATAGTTAAAAGCTATGAAACATGGAATCTGTATGCTAAGGACATATATTCTTTAAAAGAACTGATGGTAGAGTTTGAGGAAATACTTTCAAGTGAAGATTTGGTTTCAATAGGAGATATTCTTTCTTATGAAATAATTCCTTTATTTGAATCAATGAAGGAAAAATTAAATGTTCTTGTGGATAGGAGGGTAGAAGTTCATGATCTTAACTGATAATATAAATATTTTAAGAGAATCCTGTCCCCAAAGTTGGGAAAAAATAAAAAGTATCGAAAATAACTTGGATTTAAGTATGGTTCATGTAGAGCCGGCTAAAAAAGAAGGACAAACCTTATTTATAAATCAGGGGAATAAAAAGGTATACATGCATAGTAAATATGATCCTTTAAAAGAAGCGGGAACGATAGTTGACGGATACAAAGACGTGAAAGACGGTTCCAGTGTTATATTTTATGGAACGGGTCTGGGATACCATATAGAAATATTTTTAAAGAAGCATCCGAATGTTAATTATTATATAGTTGAATCTGTTCCGGAGATATTATATACTTATTTATCCGAAAAATCTTTAAAAGAACTTCCTGCCAAAAGGCTAAAAGGCATAATATTAGGAATAGATGAACAGGAGATAGTTAGTTTTTTAAATAATATCATAGATAAAACCAGAAAAGATACCATTATAGTTGAACTGCCAATACATAAAAGTATTTTCCCTAAAGAATATGAAAGATTCTTAGATATATTTAAAAGAACAATTAAGAATAAAAAGAGTGAACTTCATACAGAATATTCTTTCCAAAAAAGATGGATATTTAACAGTATGAAAAACTTTAAATATATTGTTTCTACTCCTAACATTCTTATGGAAAAGAAAGGATATTTTAAAGGGAAACCGGCTATACTTGTTTCTGCGGGACCTTCTCTTGATGATGAGATTGAAAATCTTAAGTATATAAAGGAAAAAGGATTAGCTTATATTTTCAGTGTGGGTTCGGCTATAAATACTCTTATATATAATGATATATATCCTCATGCAGCATGTACATATGACCCGACGGCAAATAATCAGAAAGTATTTGCAAAGGTAAAAGAACAAAATATATCGGATATTCCGATAATATTCGGGAGCAGTGTAGGATATGAAACCCTTATAGATTATCCGGGAGAAAAATATCATATGATCACGAGTCAGGATACTGTTTCAAATTATTATTTGAAGACAGAAGACGAGAGCAAAATGAATATAGTTTTTGATGCACCTACAATAGCTGTAGTTACACTTCAACTTCTTTATCAACTGGGATTTGATCCTATAATTCTTGTAGGACAAAATTTGGCTTATAAAGGTAAGAAGAGACATTCGGAAGGAATAGAGTACAGCAAAGATATTTCCAAAGAAGAGATAGAAAAGGGAATCTGGGTAAAATCTGTAGACGGAAGCGAAGTTTTGACTAATGAAGGCTTTAATAGGATGAGAAAACAGATGGAATATTATATAAGCATATTCACCGGCTTAAAGGTCATCAATACAACTAAAGGCGGAGCAAATATTGAAGGAACGGGTTTTAAAGAGTTGAGAGATATAATAGGTGAATATTTAACAGATGAGGTATTTGACGAAAATTGGTTGAACGGTACCAAAGTTATTTATGATAAAGAATATTTAAAAGCTCAGGCTGATAAAATGGACAAATCTCATAGTGAGGCATTAAAAATCATAAGGGAATATAGAGAAGTAATAGAGAAAATATTCAATTTGGTTAAAAATCAAAATTTTAGTCAGTCAGAGAATATGTATTCAAAGCTCGACAATATAAGATTTAAGATGAACGATAATGATTTTTTCAAAACATTTATTCTTCCTATGAACAGGGTCAACTACAAAGTATTGATTGACGGGATAGAGAGCATGAAATCCGAAAGGGCGCCGCTTATGAAAGGACTTAGGATTATCAGTACTTTTAAAAATTTTGTGGAAGTGTGCAACAACGATATTAAATTAATAGAGCCTGTGTATAAAGAAATGAATGAGGATGTATTATCTTTTATTGAGGGATGATGTGATGAAGACAAATTTGGAAAATGTATTTGTATTGCCAGATTATACTATAAGAATGGTACTGGAAAAATTGGATAAGGGGGGCAGAGGAATAGTACTGGCCGTAGATAAAGATAAAAGACTAATAGGTACTGTTACGGATGGAGATATAAGGAGGGCACTCCTTAATGGTGTAACTTTAAATAATTCTATAAAGGATATTATTCATTATAATTCGGTATATGCTAAAATCGGAACAACAAGAGAAGATATAAAGGATATATTTATAAAAAAAGCAATAAAACAGCTTCCGATAGTAGATGACTTTGGCAGAGTTTTAGACTTAATAAGTATTAATGATATATTGCTTCCCAAGGGAAAAGAAAATCCTGTATTGATAATGGCAGGAGGTTTGGGTTCAAGACTAAAAAATCTGACAAAAGAAGTTCCGAAACCAATGCTAAAGGTAGGACAAGATCCCATTCTTTATCATATTATCAATAATTTTAAACAGTATGGATATAACAATATACTTATTTCTGTTAATTATAAGTCGGAAATAATAGAAAATTATTTTCAGAATGGTTATGCTTATGGAGTCAAGATAGAATACATAAAAGAGAAGAAAAGGTTAGGAACGGCAGGAAGTATATACCTTGCAAAAGATTATCTTGATAAACCTTTTTTTGTCATTAACGGAGATATATTTACGAATTTAAATGTAGACAATATGATGAAATTTCATTTAGAAAATGGATTCCCTATGACTGTTGGAACTAAGAAGTATTTTTATCAGATACCTTATGGAGTGATTCAGCCTAAGGGAAATGCCGTAGAAAAAATTGTGGAAAAACCGGAGATAGAATATTTGATTAACGGAGGGATATATTGTTTGAATCCTGAGGTGATAAAATATATACCGGAAAATAAATATTTTGAGATTACAGATTTGATAAATATTTGCATAGATAAAGGACTAAATGTAGGAAATTATGAAATAGAAGAATATTGGATGGATATAGGAAAGATAGATGATTATAATAAGGTCAATGATGATGTTGAAAATATAGTTTATTTAAAACAGTGAGGGTGGTTAGAGTGATTTGTGGTAAGAAAGTTGTAGGCATTATTCCTGCAAGAGGTGGGTCAAAAGGGATACCAAGGAAGAACATTAAAAATCTCTGTGGGAAACCTCTTATTGCATGGACTATAGAAGAGGCTCTGAAAAGCAAATATATTGATAGATTGATTGTTTCGACGGAAGATAAGGAAATAGCTGAAATAAGCAGGGAATATGGAGCAGAAGTGCCTTTTTTAAGACCTGCCGAATTGGCAATGGACGATACTCCCGGGGTAGAACCTATACTTCATTGCATAAATTGGCTAAAAGTAAATGAAAATTTTGAATCTGATTATGTATGCGTTTTGCAATGTACTTCACCGCTGAGAACATATAGAGACATTAATCTGTGCTTAGAAAAAGTGAATAATACTAAGTTTGATGGCATAATTTCTGTTTGTGAGGTTGAGACCAACCCATATTGGACTAATATTTTTGAAGGAGAAAAGTTAATATATTTTTTGAAAGAGGGAAAGAAGATTAAATCGAGGCAGGCTCTTCCTAAGATATATAAATATAATGGGGCTATTTACATAATAAGAAGAAAAATTTTAATTAAGAAACAAACTTTAGAAACCGATAATATGACTGGATATATCATGGATAAGGAAAGTTCTATTGATATTGACAGTAAAATGGATTTTAAATTTGCGGAATTGTTAATAAGAGAGCGTGAAAATAATGCGTAATATCTTAGTAGTAACAGGAACACGAGCTGAATATGGAACTCTGAAAAATATTATGTATGAAATATGTGAAGACAATGAATTGAATTTGCAGTTAATAGTTACGGGGTCTCATTTATCCGAAAAATATGGTTATACAATTAATGATATAGTAGATGATGGATTTAAAATAGATTTTAAGGTTCCAATATTAATGGATGATTGTTCAAAAGGTTCTATAGCGAGAGAAATAGGTCTAGGAATTATACAATTTTCTCAATGTTTTGAAAAGCTGAATCCTGATTTTTTGTTGATAATGGGAGATAGATATGAAATATTTGCGGCTGCTATTACTGCTATGTTTATGAATATTCCCATAGCTCATATTTCTGGGGGAGAAGTGACGGAAGGAGCAATTGATGAACAAACAAGGCATGCTATTACAAAGATATCTCATGTTCATTTCCCTGGAGCTGAATATTACGGAGAAAATATAAAAAAGATGGGAGAAGAACCTTGGAGAATATTTAATGTAGGAGATCCGGGAATTGAAAATATAAGGAAAACTGATTTGTTGACTAAAAGAGAGATAGAATCTGATCTAAAAGTTAAAATTGATAAAGATACACTATTGGTTACTTATCATCCGGTAACTTTAGAGAACAAAGATATTGAAATACAGATATCGAATTTACTGCAGGCACTAAATATATTGAACAAGACGGTTATTATGACTTATCCTAATTCTGATTTGGGAAGTGATTATATTATTAAAGAGTTGGTAAAATTCTCCAATGAAAATGATAAAATTCATTTATTTAAAAATTTAGGGAGTAGAAGATATTTAAGTGTTATGAAATATTGTGGAGCTGTAGTAGGAAATTCCTCAAGTGCTATAATTGAAGCTCCATATTTAAGGATACCTGCAGTGAATATTGGCAATAGACAGAAGGGCAGACTGAAAGCAGAAAGCATTATTGATTGTTCAAATGATTGTGAAGACATTGTCTTAGCAGTCAATAAAGCTCTAAGCGGTGAATTTAAGGAAAAAGCAAAGTATGCCAAAAGCTTATACGGAGATGGAAATACGAGTAAAGAAATTGTAAGGATATTAAAAAGTTTAAATATAGATGAAAAACTGCTTAAGAAAAAATTGGTTTAGGAGTGGTTGCTATGTCGGTTTTTATTATAGCTGAAGCTGGAGTAAATCATAATGGTGATGTTGAACTTGCAAAGGAACTGGTTGATGTTGCTTATAATTGTGGTGCAGATGCCATAAAGTTTCAAACTTTTAAGGCTTATGAAAGTACAGGAGTTTTTGCAAAAAAAGCAGAGTATCAAAAACAAAATATGCCTAAAGAAGAAAGCCAATTTGATATGATAAAAAAGTTAGAACTTCCTTTCGATGAATTTAGAGAAATAAAAGAGTATTGTGATAGAAAGGGAATTATATTTATTTCTACGCCTGATGGAATAGAAAGTTTAAACTTTTTAGTAAGATTAGGTGTTCCATTAATTAAAATTGGCTCTACGGAAGTAACTAATTTGGAATTTTTGAAGACTGTTGGTAATACAGGAAAACCTATAATATTGTCTACTGGCATGAGTACTCTTGGAGAAGTTGAAAAGGCTTTAGAAGTAATTTATTCCACAGGCAATAGAAAGGTTAAAATCATGCATTGCACAACTGATTATCCAACTAATATTGAGGATGTCAATATTAGGGCAATGATCACTATGAGAGCTGCATTTCATGTTCCTACAGGTTTTTCAGATCATACATTAGGATTTGAATCAGCTATTGCTGCTGTTGCATTGGGAGCGGAATTTATTGAGAAACATATAACATTGAATAGAAATATGGAAGGACCTGATCATAAAGCATCAATGCCGCCTGATGAATTTAAAGAATATATTATTCATATTAGAAATACGGAGAAGTTGTTGGGCAGCGGAATAAAGAAGCCAACTGAGAGAGAAAAGATTATTATGAAAGATGTTAGAAGAAGTATAGTTGCTGCTTCTGATTTAAAAGAAGGAACTATAATCAAGAGAGATATGTTGGAATTTAAACGTCCCGGAACCGGAATTAAGCCTGAATTAGTAGATATATTAGTTGGAAGAAAATTAAAGAGAGATTTAAATAAGGATGAGATTATATTATGGAAGGATATCTAAAGCCTATTGGAGGAGAATTTTGGTTTGACCTAAATATGATTAGTAGTGAAATCGATAATTTTAAAGAAAATGATGAAGAAATATATTTAGATGGAGGACAAAGTGCGATTAAATTTATTATTGAAAATATGGATGTACGTGAAGATGAATATATTCTTTTACCTTCATATTTATGTTTAGATATAGTTAATGTATTTATAGAGAATAATATAAAAATAGCATTTTATGATGTAAACAGGAAATTAGAAATTAATGCAGAGTCTATTATGAAAAATATAGAAAATTATAATGTTAAGGCTGTATTTTTTATTGACTATTTCGGTTTTCCTCATAGTGAAGATACGATTAGATTTTTTAATAATCTAAAAAACAGAGAAATTATTATAATTGAGGATGCTGTACAATCTTTGTGGTTTAACCCAAGAAATTTTTTTATCGGAGATTATGTTTTCAATAGTTATAGAAAATTTATTCCTATAGATGGAAGTATAGTTTTAACGAAATATGATATCAAAGCTAAATATGATAGAAGTGATAGTAGCAAATATTATGAATTAGTAAACACTGCCAGAAGCTGTAAAATGTTATTCCAGGAATTTCATATTGGTACTGAAGATAATTATTTAAAGTTATTTGATAAGGCTAAAAAAGAGTATTTAAATAGGGAAAAGAGTATCTTTAAAATTATGCCTAAGTCTAAAAAACTTTTATCTAATATAAATATAGATAACATAAAAAATATTAGAATTGATAATTACAGATATATTTATAATAGGTTAAAAAATAATGAAAATATAAAAATAATTTTTGGAGAAAATCTTTTAAAAGATAATATACCTTTAGGATTCCCAATATTAATAAATAATAGGGATGAGATAAGAAAAAGCTTGATGATGAATTCTATATACTGTCCAATACATTGGAATATCAATCATAGTTTTGTGCCTTTATCATTTAAAGATTCTCATTATCTATCTAGTCATGTATTAACTTTACCAATAGATCAGAGATATACGTCAAAAGATATGGAAAGACTTGTGGATAATTTATTATTCTATATCTAATATGGGAGGTGTTTTAAACTGAATTTAATTTTTGATAAATGTACTATAGAAGATTTTGATGACTTTTATATGTTAAGATGTGATGAAGAAAATATTTATTGGACAGGCCATAGGGAAAAGCCTGATAGAGACAAGCTATATAAATGGTATTTGGAACAATTGAAAAGAACTGATAGAATAATGTTTTTAGTTAAGGCCGATTCCTTGGATGAACCTGCAGGGTATTTATATTTGGACATAGTGAAGAATAATGGAGAAATTGTTGCAGAGACCGGCCATGGAGTTAATTCAAAATATAAAGGGAGAGGTATTGGAACACAAATAATAAAATTTGCTGTCGATTATACAACTAATGAATTAAAGCATATTAATAAAATAGATGGCTGGATATTGGAAGACAATGTCGGTTCTATAAAAAATGTATTAAAAAATGGATATATTGAAACCGGCGAAAAAAAGAGAGTTTTTATTGATGAAAAGAATGGATTTAAAAATATGAAAAGATATATTTATGAAATAAATCGTAGATAGAGGTGAAAAAAGTGTATTACATTATCGACACAGATTGTTTGGAGTGGGATAAATGTTTGAATGATATGCCTCTCCAATATAGAGATATATATTTTACCTCTGGATATTATAAACTGTATGAATTAAATGGAGATGGAATTGGAAAGATGTTTATTTATGAAGAGAATGGGAAAACAGTATTATACCCTTTTCTTCTAAATGAAATAAATGGCTATGGATTAGAAAAGAAGTGTTATGATATACAAACAGCCTATGGATATGGAGGACCGATAAGCAATTGTGGTGATGAACTGTTTTTGAAAAATTCTGAAGAATGTTTTTTAAAATACTGTACTACCAGTAACATTATTGCTGAATTTATAAGATTTCATCCATTAATTAAAAATGAAAGACTCTTTAAAGAGAATATTGAAGTTTTACATAACAGAAAGACCGTTTATTTGAAATTAGAAGAGGACATACAAACTATATGGAACGAATATATATCAAGTAAATGTAGAAATATGATAAGAAAGGCAAAAAAGAACAATTTGAAAGTAATTAAAAACAATGATTATAAGGTTTTTAAACAAATATATGAGAAAACAATGGATAAAGTCGGAGCGGCAAAAGAGTATTATTTTCATGATAAATATTATCATGAAATGAGTAAAAATGAAAGTTTTATTATAATGAATGTATTGAAAGATGATTTAGTTATTGCATCATCGCTATTCATGATATATGGAGACTACTTTCACTATCATCTGTCGGGAACTAAAAAAGATTATTTAAAGTATGCAAGCAATAATATACTTTTATGGGAAGCAATAAAATTTGCTCAACAAAGTAAATGTAAATTTTTTCATTTTGGTGGAGGACTGAAAGATAACGAAGAGGATTCTCTATATTTGTTTAAAAAAAGTTTTTCAAAAACTACGTCTGACTTTTATATCGGGAAAAGAATTCACAATGAAAATATATATTATTATTTGATTGATAAATGGGAAAAGAAAAATGGTAGGAAAGCAGATTTGTTTTTATCCTATAGATATTGATAAAGGAAGGAATAATATGGATTTAAAAAATAAAAAGATTCTTGTGACAGGTGCTGAAGGATTTATAGGAAGCCACTTGACTGAAAAATTAGTTGAAATGGGAGCAGATGTTACTGCTCTGGTTCAGTATAATTCCTTTAACAACTGGGGTTGGATAGATACTTTTGATGATGAAATTAAAAACAGTATTCATGTTGTAACCGGGGATATAAGAGAATATGATAATGTTAAAAGAATTGCAAAAGGGCAGGACATAGTGTTTCACTTGGCGGCTCTTATAGCGATACCGTATTCTTATTTATCTCCTATGGCTTATGTAAAAACTAATGTGGAAGGGACTACAAATATATTGGAAGCTTCAAAGGATTATGGAGTAGAAAAAATTATACATACATCTACTTCTGAAACCTACGGTACAGCTTTGTATGTTCCAATAGATGAAAGGCATCCAATGCAGGGGCAGTCTCCCTATTCTGCTTCTAAAATCGGAGCCGATAAGATGGCGGAGAGCTTTTATAGGAGCTTTAATCTTCCTGTAGCAACTATCAGGCCTTTCAATACTTATGGACCGAGGCAATCTGCCAGAGCTGTAATTCCTACAATTATATCCCAAATATTATCGGGGAAAAAGGAAATTAAATTAGGCAGTTTAAGCCCTAAAAGGGACTTTAATTATGTAAAGGATACTGTTTCCGCTTTTATAAAGGTAGCGGAAAGTGATAAAACCATAGGACAAGTTGTTAATGCCGGGTCAAATCATGAAATAAGTATTGGAGATTTGGCGGAGAAGATAATAAATATCTTAGGGAAAAAGGTCAACATTATATGTGACGAAGATAGAATAAGACCTGAGGGAAGCGAAGTAAACAGACTATGGTCGGACAATACAAAGATAAAGGAATTAACAGGATGGAGCCCTAAATATACCTTAGAAGAAGGACTCAAAGAAACCGCTTGCTGGATAGAAAAGAATATGAAATATTTTAAAGTAAACATATATAATGTTTAATTGAGTTTAAAGATAATATTTATATATAGAGACAATTTTATAATCATAATTCTAAAAGATATTCTTTTTTCAGTGTATGGCTAAGGATTAGGAGTATTTTATATTGCCAAAGTTTTCATATATTCATAAACTTTGGCAATTATTTTTATTATCTCTTTCCAATTGCAACCTTTTATTCTAATATGTTATAATCATGCTAAGGATTGAATATATAAAAAGGAGTGCGGTTTCTTGTATTTAGGCAAGGGCTATAAAACAGCTATATATTTCAGCATATTTTTTATTATACTTACGGGAGTAATGATTCATTTTCCAAAGGGAAAAGAAGAATTTTCTGTTTGGGATGAAACAGCTTATGATTTAAAATTAGATGAAGACCAGGAACTTATAGATTATGCTTATAATAAAAACTATCTTTTTGCAATTCTAGGAGATAAGAAAGACAAAATATACGGCAATGAAGTTTGTATATATAGATCAGAAAATTTATCTTCAAAAGTGAATTGGATAAAAGTATCGGAATATGATTTTTCTAAAGTTCTACCATGGAAGGTTGAGATAGGAGACATAGATGATTCAGAAAATTTGGAATTGTTTATCGGAGTATATAAATCAACTCATTTTGATAACAAACGAAATAATCGTATGTTTGTATTTAACTGGGACGGAGAGAAACTTTCTAAGAAGTGGACAGGGTCTCAAATAGGTTATTGTATGAAAGATTTTTATATTATAGATTTTTTAGATATGTATGGCGATGAATTGATAATTTTAGATAAAAATAAGGATGGAAAGGAGAGGATATTAATTTATTATTGGCTGGATTTCGGATTTACGCTTTTAGCAGAAAGTGAAAATTTTGATCTTATTGAAAAAGTTGAGTATTCTAATGACAATTTGCTGAAATTAACATGCAGAGACCAAGGCAAGAGGTTTCAAAAAGAGGTAACGGTAAAAAATGGAGAAGTTGTGGGAATATCTGATTAGAATAGGGGGGAAAGTAAATATGAAGCGGTTTTTTGCGTTTGCAATGGTATTAATTTTTTTAAGCAGCGTTTTAGCCGGGTGTGATAAAAACAATTCAAAGGAGAGCAATATAAATTGGGCAATTCCCGATGAAATAAAAAACATTCAGGTTTCGTATAATCCTGTAAAGTATAAGGCAGAGGTGCCTCATTATGATATTTTGAAGGGCCTTGGCAATATTGAAAATATTGCTCAATTTTCCGGCTTTTCTGATGATCAGAAAAGTATGATTGAGGAAAATGGTTTTGTTGTCCTTCCCGGAAAACAAACAAAAATGAATTATTTGTATGATTCGAACGAATATTTGGGGATACCTAATTTTGTTACTTCCGATGTAGTTTTACATCTGTATCATCAGTTTTATGAAAAATCGTTGTTTTATGTGGAAAATGAATATCTGGCAAAGGATTTGGAACAATTGACCGACAGAATGTTTGATAAATCAGTAATTGTATTTGAACAAATCAATGATAATAAACTTAAAGATATTCAGAAGAAAAACATTGCTTATTTTCTTGTGGGGAAGATGATTATGGCAGAGAATCCGGATATTGATGTATCCGTAGATAGTGATATTCTGGATTTAGCTAAAGAAGAATATGATCTTATTCAAAAAGCCTCGGGGTATGAGAAATCGCCCTTATTTGATGCAGACTTGGATTATTCACAGTTTACCGTAAGAGGCCATTATACCTATAATTCATTGCTTCAGAAGTTCTTTAAGACAATGATGTGGTACGGTTTTACTCCAATTAAACTTATGAACATGGAAACTGAAGAGTTTTATTATGAAAATACTCAACAAGCACTATTAATGACTTATACGGTATTTTTAGAATATAAGGGTTCTAATGATATTAAAACTTGGAATAATATTTATGAACCGACAGGATTTTATGTCGGACAATCTGATGATTTGAATATTATGGACTTGAAAGAATTGATTGTTTCCGTATTTGGTGAAAATGTAGACATTGAGGACTCTAACAATTCCTCTTATCATGATAAACTTTACGAAGCCGTTAAAAATTTAAGAGAACCTGAAATAAAGGCAAAGATTACAAATGCACCTGTTGCTAAAGAATTTAAGTTTATGGGGCAAAGATATATTTTAGACGGATATATTATGCAGGAATTGATGGACCCATACTTAAGGCCGGTACCTACGGGTTTGGACGTAATGGGAGTACTGGGCAGTAAACAAGGAGAAGATTTGTTATTTAATAACTACCAGCCTCAGAAACAGTGGCCTGATTATCAAAAAAACTATGATAAACTGAAAAATGAAGTAAAAAGTTATAAAAATGAAATATGGCAGAGCAATCTTTATAATGGATGGCTTTGGGCAATTCAAAAAGAAATAACGGAGTTTGATGAGAACTCCGGGATGCCTGTTTTTATGACCAATGAATCTTGGCGTAATAAATCACTAAATGCCGCATTATCAAGTTATGCGGAATTAAAACATGATACTGTATTATATGGAAAGCAACCGGTGGCCGAAATGGGAGGTCCAATGGAAGTTGCAGATCAACACTATGTTGAGCCAAATGTAGAATTATATGATAATCTCCTCTGGTTAATGGAGTATACGGTTAAAAATTTAGAGGCAAGGAAACTATTAAATGATGATTTTAAAGACGGGGCAGAAAAAAATATTGAGCTTCTTAAGCTTCTCAGAGAATGTTCGGTTAAAGAGCTTAAAAATGAAAATCTCACAGAAGATGAAAAGAATAAGTTACTGTGGATCGGAGGTACATTGGAAAATATATCAAACAGCTATTCCTTTGGAGCATCAGCTTCGGATAAGGAGAGTTTTTCAATAGAGCAAAATGATATGATAATAGCTGATGTGGCAACTTTGGGCAATAATAAGTATTTAAATATGGGTACGGGATTTTTTGACGAGATTTATGTTGCCGTACCTGTTGAGGGGAAACTGTATTTAACAAGAGGAATAGTTTACTCTTATTATGAATTTGTAGGGGATAAGCGATTGACTGATGAAGAATGGTGGGATCTCCAGGGACTTAAAAAGGTTAAAGAGGATTCCTATGAATATTTTCGAATGGAGGAGCCTTCCAAAAATTTACCGGACCAACCTTTCTGGGTGAATATATTTAAATCCGACAGTAACAATGTTAAGATTGAATCTTTAGAGGTGGACTGGGATAAAATAAATGAGTAGGATAAATACAAGATAATATTTATTAAAAATAAGCTGTTCTGTTTAGTTTTTTAAATTAATTTGAACAGCTTATTTTTTATAATAATTATGTTAATTTTGTTGATAATATAATTATAGGCTTTTTATAACCCATTGGAAAATCAAAATTTCCTTAGTATGAATTTTCCGTTAAATGGGTCTCAAAAAAGGCTTCCTTAATATATTGATACTTTGATAAAAGCCTTTTTATTTTTTTGCCACATTGGATTGAAAAATTGTAAACTTGATTATAGCCTAATTTGAAAGATATAATTAATTTATAAATAGTAAATAGTAATACAATGGTTTAAAAAAGGAGTAGTTTCAAGCATGCTTAACAAAAGATGCTCTCAACTGTTGTTGCGGATAATTAATTCAAAAGAACCAGTCAGTATTTTGGAATTATCCAATATTTTCAATGTGAGCAAGAGGACAATAAGATATGATTTGGATAAGATAGATGAATTCTTGGCAAATATAAAATTGCCACAATTAATAAGAAAACCAAATGTTGGAATATCATATAATTGTTCTATTGTAGAAAAGAATATAATTCTGGAATCAATGGGGAAGATAGATTTTTATCAATATGTCCTGTCCCAGGATGAACGTGTTATGTATATACTCAGCGAATTATTGAGCGTAAGGGATTATGTAACTATTGAAGAAATGGCAAATGAATTATTTGTAAGCAGAAGTACCATAATAAAAGATATGAATAAAGTCAGAGGATGGCTTAATAAAAGAAACCTGAATTTAATAAGTACTAAAGGATTCGGCATAAAAATTGAAGGAAATGAAAAATATTACAGGAAAGCGGCGCTGGAACTTTTAACCGATAATGTAGACGTATATAAGGCATTGAATTTCATAAAAACATCTAAATTTGAAAAAATGGATTTTGGAATTGATGCTAAACTTAAAAATATGTTTAAAAATATTGATATTGTTTACATTGAAAATTGTATAGATATAGCAGAAGAAGAACTGGAAATAAAATTTTCGGATGAAGCTTATTCGGCTCTGGTTATGCATATAGCCCTTGCTTTGAAAAGAATCGAACAGGGAAAAGACATTATTATGCCGAAAGAGGAACTGGTTTCTTTACAAACCACAAAAGAATTTGCCGTATCTTCCAGTATAGTAAAGATGTTGGAAGAAAGATTTAAACTGAATATACCTATAGGTGAAATAGGATATATGACAGTTCATTTTTTAGGAAGTAATGCATCGGCTTCAAAAAAAATAAATAATGATTTAATTGAAATAGAAATAATAACAAATAAGCTTATTGAAAAAGTAGGGAAACTCTTAAATGAAAATTTACGTGATGATAAACAATTGTTTGAGGGTTTGCTGCAGCATATGCGCCCTACAATATACAGGCTAAAACATGGATTGGTATTAAAAAATCCTTTATTGACGGAGATAAAGAAATCGTATTACCAGTTATTTATGGCGGTGAAAAAAGGCTGCAGTATTATTGAATCCTATACAAATAAAAAAATCAGTGATGAAGAAGTAGGATATTTGGCTTTGCATTTTGGAGCTGCGATAGAAAGAATTCAGGATTTTACCGGAGAACCTGCCAGGCCTGCCAGGGTTTTAGTAGTATGCGCCACAGGAATAGGAACTGCCGGATTTATATCTGAAAAATTAAAGCAAATGTTTAATGTCAATATTATAGGAACCGTATCTTATCGTCAAATAAAGGAAGTTTTAGAAGAGAAAAAAGTGGATATTATTGTAAGTACCATTCCGGTTAAAATTGATGTTGAAAATATTAAATGTATTGAAGTAAGCCCGTTTCTTACTTCCCAAAATATCAGCGATATTAAGTCGGCGATAAGCGGAAATATTTATCAGAGCAAAAAAGCAAATGTAGATTTAAAGAAAGTTATAGATATAATAGGTAAAAGTTGTGAAATTTTTGATGCAGCCAACTTGATAAAGGATCTGACAAACTATTTCGGTGTTTCAAATAATTTGGAAGAAAGAAGTACTCCTCTGTTGGCATTACAAGATGTTTTAACATCACAATCAATAAAATTGAATGTTGAAGCTGATAGTTGGGAAGAATCTATAAGGATAGGAGGAGGGCTTCTGGAAAAGAATGGCTTGGTTGAGCATAAGTATATTCAAGCTATGATAGATATAGTCAAAAATATGGGACCGTATATTGTCATACAGCCGGGAATAGCTATGCCTCATGCAAGGCCTGAGTATGGAGTTAAGAAAGTTGGGGTAAGCCTGATAACGTTAAAGAATCCGATAAATTTTGGAAATAAAGAAAACGATCCTGTAAAGATAGTTATATGTTTATGTTCTACAGATCATTCAAGCCATATAAAGGTATTGTCGGAGTTAGTTGATTTGCTGGAAGATAAAAATTTTGTGAATGAAGTAATGAAAGCCCGAAATTCAGAAGATATTATTAGATTTATAATAAATAACGTTAAGTAGTTATAAAAGTAAAATAGTGTTGAAATATAGAACAGAGATTACTGCCTAATACGATTATTTTCTATGATTTATTACTGAAAGGAGATGAAGGGTTATGTCAGATATTAAAAAAAGTATTGAATTAGGAAAAAGAATAAGCGAATTGAAAGAAAAAGTACTTGAAACATCTCTAAAAATGTCAAGATCGGGGCTTAGTCCGGCAACGTGGGGCAATGTAAGTGCAAAGGATTCTGAATCCGGATTAATAGTAATAACTCCAAGCGGTATACCCTATGAAAAAATTCATCCAAAGGATTTATGTGTCGTAGATTTAGAAGGAAATATAGTGGATAGTAAGTGGAAACCATCTACGGAACTTCCCACACATTTAATATTTTATAGAAATAAATCATGGATTAATGGTGTGGTTCATACCCATTCCATTTATGCAACAGCCTTTGCGGCTTTGCAGAAAGAAATACCCGTAGTTGTAGCTACATTAGCAAGCGGTGTAGGTGGAAGCGTACCTTGTGCTCCATACACAAAATCGGGAACAGAAGAATTTGCAAAAGTTGCATTAGATGCAATGGGAGACAAAACAGCAGTATTATTGGGAAATCACGGAGTGGTATCAATAGGTTCAACTCTTGATGATGCATATACGGTAGCTGAATTGGTTGAGAATGCAGCTAAAATTTATCATATTGCATTAACGGCAGGGAAACCGAATATTTTATCCGATGAAGAAGCAAAGAAGATAAGAGAAAAGTATTTAACTAAATATGGTCAAAAATAATAGTCGGAAATTATACAACAGACCTTAGTAAAGTAAATAAGATAGGAGTGAATAAATATGAAAGCATTTATGTTAAAAGGTCTTAATCATGGAGAAGTAGTCGATGTACCAAAACCGGAAATTAGTGATGATGAAGTATTAGTTAAGGTAGATTCTTGTGCCATTTGCGGAACTGATATCAGAACTTATAGATATGGTCATGCAAAAGTTCAATATCCAAGAATAACTGGTCATGAATTTTCGGGGACCATCGCTGAAATAGGTAAAAATGTAAAGGGTTACAAAGAGGGAAGCAGAGTAATGGTAGTACCGGGTATATCTTGTAACGAATGTGATTTTTGCCAGCATGGATTTCAAAATTTATGTGAGAACAGAGTTATAATAGGATTTAATTTTGACGGTGGATTTGCAGAATATGTTAAAATACCAGCCATAGCTGTCAAAAAAGGAAATATAAAAGTACTACCCGACAAATTAAGTACAAAAGAAGCTTGCTTAGTAGAACCTTTTGCTGCTGTATATAACGGGCAAAGCTTGTTGGATATAAGTATTGGTACAACAGTTGCTATAATCGGCGGCGGACCTATTGGTATAATGCATGCTATACAAGCTCGTTACAGAGGAGCAAGTACTATTGCACTGTTTAACAGGTCGGAAGGACGCTGCAAGATAGCCAGAGGCTTTGACATAGATTACGTGGTTAATTCCGGAGAGAATGATATGATTGAAAAATCCAAAGAAATAACAAATGGAAAGGGATTTGACGTAGTCATAGTCAGCTGTGTTTCAGGAGAAGCTCAGGCTCAAGCATTGGAAATGGCAAAAAGAGGTGGAAAAGTAAGCTATTTCGCCGGACTTCCCCGCGGCAAATCAACAGTTCCCATAGATACTAATTTAATCCATTATAAGCAGTTGGGAGTATTTGGAGCTAACGGTTCGGGACCAAACCAATATGAAGCGGTTATTGGCTTCTTAGGCTCAGGAGTAGTTGATTTATCAAAGATAATAACTGCAGAGTTGCCTTTGGAAAGAATATTGGAAGGCTTTGAAAATAGTAAAAGCGGGTCGGGACTTAAAACAATAATTCATCCGTAGAAGTTGTTATCGGAAATAAAAATATAAGCTATAAAAGCAAATTTTGCCTTATAAGGAGTGGAAAAAATGCTACAAAAAGTAAAAATTTTAAGTAAAATTATTGACGGCGGAATTGTTGCGGTAATAAGAGCGGAAAGTGAAGATCAGGCTTTAAAGGCTGCAGAGGCTTGCCTGAAGGGAGGAATATCCGCTATTGAAGTAACATTTACTGTACCGTCTGCAGATAAGGTCATTTCTGCATTGATAAAAGAATATAAATCTGATGTTCTTACTGTTGGAGCAGGAACTGTTTTAGATGCGGAGACTTCAAGGATTGCTATACTTTCCGGAGCTCAATACGTAGTTACACCATATTTGAATATAGATGCAATAAGAACTTGTAACAGATATCAGATACCTATAATGTCAGGAGCTATGAGTGTAAGAGATGTGGCAGAAGCTTTAGAGGCCGGAACCGATATTGTAAAATTATTCCCTGGAGAATTTTTAGGGCCGTCTTTTGTAAAGTCCATTAGAGGGCCGATACCATATGCGCCATTGATGCCCACAGGAGGAGTTAGTTTAGATAATGTTACAGATTGGTTTAAAGCGGGAGTAGATGCTGTAGGTGTTGGAGGAAGTTTGACTTCAGGTATAAAAACCGGAGATTATAAATCGGTTACAGAAATCGGTAAAAAATTCGTAGAAAAAATTCAAGAATTTAAGAAAGGTCATAATGTCAAATGATTCAAAATGCAAGCTTAAATGCGTTAAATGGAGGGAAATCAATGGATATAAAAATTGAAGAGGATTTAGTTCTTTTAAATATTAAGGCAAAGGATAAAGTAGAGGTTATCTCAAAGCTTGCCAATTTGCTTAGAAAGGAGGGATGTGTAAAAGATAGTTATCTCAATGCGGTAATCAAAAGAGAAGGGATTTTTCCTACAGGATTACCTACAATACCGCAATCAATTGCCATACCTCATACGGATGCTGAGCATTGTTTAAAGACATCTGTTGCGGTGGCTACATTGGAGGAACCTGTAAAATTTGGCTTGATGGGGGATGATATTAATACCGTAGATGCTAAAGCTGTATTTCTTTTGGCAGTAGATAATAAAGAAAAACAAGTAATGTTTTTATCTAAGCTTTTTCATATATTTGATGATTCCAATTCTTTGGTAAAAATATTAAATGCCAAGAAGCCGAAAGAAATTGTTGATGAGTTGCTCAGGGCAATTCAAAGCTAAATTAAAAGATAGAAAAAAGGAGAGGATCTATTTGTCTAAAAAAAGAGTAATAACTTTATGCGGTTCTGGAATCGCGAGCTCTACAATATGTGCTCAAAAAATCAAGAAATACTGTCAGGAAAACGGGGTTGATGTTGAAGTCCAACCTCTTGCCTTTGGACAATTGGAAGGAGCAAAAGCAGAAGCTGATTTAATAGTGTCGGTAACTCCGGGAGTAAAAGTGGATACTGATATTCCTGTAATAAGTGGAGTTCCTTTTCTTACAGGAGTAGGTCAACAAGAAGTTTTAAAGAAGGTCATAGAAATTTTAAAAAAGGAGGATAAATAATGGGTGGACTACTTAAGGTTGTAAATTATATAGTCGCATTAGGAGCAAATGTATTTTTACCTGTTATAATGTTTTTTATAGGGATTATTTTCGGATTAAAACCGGGAAAAGCATTAAGAGCCGGATTAACTTTGGGAGTGGCTTTTACTGCAATTAATTTGTTTATTTCACAATTATTGGTTGGGCAGATTGCTCCCGCTGCTCAGCAGATGATAACAAGTACAGGCTTAAGTTTGACAGCTATGGATGTAGGCTGGCCTGCTGCATCTACAATAAGCTGGTCTTGGAAATATGCGGCAACTATATTTCCGTTTCAGATAGTTGTAAACCTGATTTTATTGTGGGTAGGATTTACTAATACATTGACCGTTGACTTATGGAATGTTTGGCAGAAAATATTTGCAGGTGCTATAATTTATTATTTCACTGGAAACTTATGGATATCGTATGCAGGAGCATTACTCTTGATAATACTTGAATTAAAAGTTGGAGATTTAATTGCAAAAAGAACTCAAGATGCAATGGGAGTTCCTGGAGTTACAATTCCTCATGCATGTACTATGTGGCTTCTTCCTTTAACTCCTCTTATATATTTGCTTGATAAAATACCGGCTTTAAACAAAGTTAAAATAGATGCCGAATATCTGCACAAAAAATTAGGATTTTTAGGAGACCCAATCATTCTTGGATTGGTATTAGGAGTAATCATAGGACTTTTAGCACGTTATCCCTTTGATCAAGTGCTTAAACTTGGGGTTACTACTGCTACTGTAATGTTTGTTTTGCCGAGGATTGCAAGTATATTCATGGAAGCTCTTATGCCTATTTCAGAATCTGCAAGTGAATTTATGAAAAAGAGATTCCCTGGAAGAGAAATATATATTGGATTGGATTGGCCGGTTTTAGGAGGCTATCCTGCAGTAATAACTGCATCAGTTGCTTTAATTCCTATTTTGATTTTACTTGCAATTGTACTTCCCGGAAATACAACGTTACCTTTTGGTGATCTTGCAAACTTTGGTTGTTTGATGGTTCCTGTGGCAGTTTTAACAGGCGGAGATTTAATAAAGACTCTTATAGTGGGAACTGCTACATTATGTGTTTCGCTGTGGGGAGCAAGTGCCGTAGCTGGGTCATTTACTACCTTAGCCAAAGAGGTTGGTTTTGCAATGCCTGAAAACGTAGCGCAAATAACTTGGTTAAAGACAAGTCCTCCGATTTGGGCTATATTTGAAGCTATTAAGGGCAATTGGACTACAGTTATTGTTTTGGTTGCTTTAGCTGTTATAAGTTTCTATCTCTTGAAGAAATACTATTCCAAGAGTGCAAACGATGCTAATTAATTAAACAGTTCTTAGTTATGTCTGACCCTGTAGGAGATAATTTATACAGGGTCAGGGTGTTATATATATTTTATAAGGTGGGATATATATGGGTTATTTTGATAATAAAAAAGTAGTAGTAACCGGCGGAAGCAGCGGGATTGGTTTTGGTATAGCAAAATTGTTTGCTGAAAATGGAGCTACAGTTATATTAATAGCCCGTAATGCCGAAAAGCTGGAAGGAGCTTACAAGAAAATTCAGGATATTAACTCTCATGTTTACAAATATGCTTGTGATGTAAGTAATCCTTCGGAAATAGAGGATACATGTGAAAAGATCTGTAAAGAAGTAGGAGTACCAGATGTTTTGGCAAATGTTGCGGGAGGATTTACCGAGAAAATATCTTGGGATAAAATTACACCGGAGGTATTGGAGCAATCAATGAGGACAAATTTATTTAGTGGGTTTTATTTTACTAAATTCTTTGCAGGTGCTATGAAGGATAATTCTGTGAAAGGTTCAATAGTAAATATCGGTTCTTCAAGTGCTCTTCAGGTTAAGAGGGGAAGAATACAGTATACACTAAGCAAATCCGGAGTTCATACTATGACTAAGGTATTGGCTCTTGATTTAGCTCAATATGGCATAAGAGTAAATTCTATCGCTCCGGGACCAACCAAAACAGAAAAAATAGAAAAGAGATTTGATGATCCTAAGTTAAGAGAACAAGAATTGAAGCGTATGAAAAGTATACCTTTAGGAAGATTAGCAGATGTAGAAGAAATTGCTAATGCCGTATATTTCTTGGCATCTGATAAGGCATCTTTTATAACAGGAGTTGTACTGCCTGTTGATGGAGGTTATACTGTTGGAATTTATTAAAATATTGGTACTACAAAGCTCTTGCAGTGGGAGAAATATAAAGGTTTTGAATTATATAAACTCAGCGTTAGAACAAATCAACATAAAAGATATTAAGATAATAAATGTTGATTTTAACGGATTTAAATATTGGGATTCTAAACATACTATAATAGTCACCCCTGTACCTGTTGCACAGAAAATAGAGTCTCAGTCCTTGGTATGTCAAGGAGCATATTTGGGTTTAGTATCCCAAGATGAGTTTAATAAGTTATTAAAAGAATGTATAGAAAAAACATATGCAAATGTCTAATAATTTCCCAATGCTATTTAGATAATTAAAAGATTAATCTTGTGATATAATAAAGTTATATTAGGGTCTATTATATAAAGAAAGGAAGGTGAGAATCCTGACATATGATTTGTTGTGGTCTGTGTCAGGATAGAAATGTTTAAATTTGTAGCTAACTTAAGTCTGTTATTTAATGAAGTTCCTTTTATGGAAAGATTCAGTGCTGCCAGAAAAGCTGGATTTAGTTATGTTGAGTTCATGTTTCCTTATGATTATAAGACGGAAGAGATAAAGGAAGAGCTTAAGAAGAATGACTTAAAGCTCATTTTGTTTAATCTTCCTGCCGGAGATTGGGATAATGGAGATAGAGGGACAGCTGTAGATCCCAGTCGAAAAAAAGAATTTATAGATGGAGTAAAAAAAGCGGTAGATACTGCCTCAGAGTTGGGAGTTTCTAAAATAAATTGTCTGATGGGAAATAAATGTACTGCTTTCCCTGAAAAAGAAGTAAGAAAAAATTTAGTTGAAAATTTAAGATATGCTGCTGATGAATTGGGTAAGAATAACATAAAGCTTTTGATTGAAGCGGTTAATCATGTGAATATGCCCAGCTTCAACATTCATAAAGTGAAAGATGCAATGAAATTAATTTCTGAAGTTGATAACCCCAATATATTTTTACAATATGACGTATACCATGCGGCGAAAGAAAAGGAAGACCAAAGGTTTATATTGGAAAATTATCTTGATAAAATAGATCACATTCAAGTAGCGGATAATCCTGACAGACATCAGCCGGGTACAGGAGATATAGATTATAAATATATATTCGATTTCATTAAAAACTCAAATTATAAGGGATATATATCAATGGAATATATTCCCGAACCGGATACTTTGACATCATTAAAGTGGCTGGATAAGTTCGGTTTTAAACTTTAATACTTATTAACATAGGAGGAAAAAATATGAAAATAGGGTTTATTGGATTAGGAATCATGGGAAGACCTATGAGTAAGAACCTGCTGAAAGCAGGATATGAGTTAGTAGTCTATGACAGAAACAAGTGGAAAAGAGACGAAGTGATAAAAGAGGGAGCAGAAGAAGGAACATCACCGAAGGATGTAGCATCAAGAAGTGATGTGATAATAACAATGCTTCCAAATTCTCCCCAAGTAAAAGAAGTAGTATTGGGGAATGGAGGAGTAATAGAAGGAGCAAAAGAAGGATCGATATTAATAGATATGAGCTCCATAGCGCCGCTTGCAAGTAGAGAAGTATCAGAAAAATTGGCAGAAAAGAAGATAAGAATGATAGATGCTCCGGTAAGCGGAGGAGAACCGAAAGCAATAGACGGAACTCTTTCAATAATGGTAGGAGGAGAAGAAAAGGACTTTGAAGAATGCCTGCCCATACTGAAGACAATGGGGTCATCAGCAGTACTATGTGGAGAGATAGGAGCAGGCAATGTAACAAAACTTGCGAATCAAATAATGGTAGCAGTAAACATAGCAGGGATGTCGGAAGCATTAGTATTGGCGGCAAAAAGTGGAGTAAGTCCTGAGAAGGTATATAATGCAGTAAGGGGAGGATTAGCAGGAAGTACAGTATTAGATGCAAAGGCTCCCCTTATAATGGATAGAAAATTCGATCCAGGATTCAGAATAGATCTTCATATTAAGGATCTGGGAAATGTAATAGAAACAGGTCATGGAGTAGGGGTTCCGTTGCCGTTAACATCATCCGTAATGGAAATGTTCCAAGCATTAAAAGTGGATGGATTGGGTTCGGAAGACCATGGAGCCTTAGTAAAATTTTATGAGAAACTTTCACATATAGAGGTAACTCGATAGAGTAAGAAAAAAGATATATGATTAAAGTCCTAACTTTATAATTCAGGCTTATAAGTTAGGGCTTGTGATTTGTTTGAGGGCCATAGTTTAATGCTTTCAACTGTTGGCCTAAACGATTAATTTTGAAAATAATTTTGAAAAATTTTATATGTTTTTTACATTAGGCAGTAGAGAAAGGAATGATTATTAAGATGAAGAAATGGAAAGTCGTATCAACGGCGGTAACTTTTGGAAGATTTCATAAAGAACCGGTTAAAAGATTGGAAGAAATAGGCTGTGAAGTAATGATCAATCCATTCGGAAGGCCATTTACAACAGAAGAGATGATTAAGTACGGAAAAGATGCTGATGCTTTGATAGTCGGCAATGATAAAGTCGTAAAAGAAGCAATAGATCAATGTAAAAAGTTAAAGATAATTGCAAAACATGGTGTCGGCGTTGACGGCATTGATATTAAGGCAGCCCATGACCGGGGGATCATCGTTACAAATGCTCCGGGAACAAACTGTCAAGAGGTAGCAGATTGTGCAATGGGATTTATTTTAATGCTTGCAAGGGATTATTATCGTGCAGTTTTTGAAACAAAATCGGGAAAATGGATTAAAAGACCTGGAATCAGCCTTTATCAAAAAACGATAGGAATTTTAGGCCTTGGCAATATTGGAACAGCAATGGCAAAAAGAGCCGCAGGATTTGATATGAATATACTTGGATATGATATTAAGGAAAGACAGGAAGTTCGTGATTTGGGAGTTAAATATGTTTCATTGGAAGAGCTTTTATCTAATTCTGATTTTATTACTCTTCATCTGCCCCTTAATGATGGTACTCGAAATCTTATCGATTCTGAGAAATTCAAGATGATGAAAAAGGGAACGATTCTTGTAAATACCGCAAGAAGTCAGATAGTGAATAGCGAAGCCTTATATAAGGCTTTACAAGACGGAACTTTATTGGGGTATGCGACTGATGTATATGACTCTGAACCACCGGTTAGACAACCATTTTTTGACTTACCCAATGTTTTGCTGACACCTCATGAAGCCGGAACTACATTTGATTCAAATAAGCGTATGGGAAATACGGCAGTAGATAATGTAATTGCTGTTTTAACCGGAAAAGAGCCTCCATTTATTATAACGGGGAAATAGATATAGATTAAAAACATATGAGAGGAGAACAGATATGAAAGTTGCTGTATATAACGGAATTAAGAATATTACTATTGAAAGTCGTGAAAAGCCTGTTGCAGGGCCGGATGATTTTATTTTAAAGGTAAAAGCTGCGGCATTGTGCGGTTCGGATTTGAGGACATATCTTCATGGACATCCGAAGATTACACCGCCACAGGTATTGGGTCATGAATTTGCCGGAGTAGTAGACTCTGTTGGTAAAAATATTAAGGGAGTTAAAGTAGGAGATAGAGTTGCGGTTCATCCCGGAATTCCTTGTGGTCACTGCTATTACTGCGATAGAGGCGAACAAAATATGTGTGAGAGCAGAAAGCAGATCGGCATCCACTATCAAGGGGGTTTCGGGGAATATGTATTGATACCTGGAAAGACTCTTGAAGTCGGAACGGTCGTTAAAATACCGGAGGATTGCAGCTATGAAGTTGCGGCCTTGGGAGATCCTCTTGTTTCAGCTATGAACGGTCAAGAAGTAGTGGGCACGAAAATGGGAGATATTGTACTTATTTTAGGATCAGGTCCTATAGGTATTTTCCATGCTATGCTCTCTAAACTGAGAGGCGCTCAGGATGTTATTCTTGCCAATCCGTCTCCGGGAAGATTACAGTATGCTAAAGAACATAGTATAGCGGATCATTATTATTGTATTAATGAAGGAACTGATTTCCGTGGATATATTGATTCGTTGACAGAAGGAAGAGGAGCAGATGTAGTAATCGTTGCAAATACATCTGTAAAATCTGCTTGCCAAGCTGTTGAGTTAGTAGCGAAAAATGGTAGAGTATTACTGTTCGCCGGATTTCCAAAGGAGGCTCCGCAATTAGGATTGGACGGGAATTTAATTCACTACAAGCAAATCAGAGTGATGGGCTCCTTAGGTTCTACTCCGAGACAATATCAAATGGCAGAAAAATTATTGTTTAGTAAGAGGATTGACGGAGAACTACTGATAACCCATAGAATTCCGTTAGAAAAAATAAATGAAGGATTTCAATTGATGATAGATGGAAAATCATTAAAAGTTATTATCAACAAATTTGACTAAAAGTAAAAATCCGTACCAATATTAATATTGGTACGGATTTTTTTTAGGATGAAGGGGACGGTTCTTTTTGTTTGAAAAATCAAACAAAAAGAACCGTCCCCTAGTCTATAAAAATTTTACGATCCGATGGTTTATATGCTATAATAATATTATAAAGTTAACAAATTCGGTTTTCTATTAGTTTATCATACCGTATATATTTCTTTAAGTCCTATAGAATTCTGTAGATCATTCACTTAGTAATGTATTATAATATCTGTTAAAATTCTATATACCGATGTTATTCAGAATAATTAAAATTTTTTAGTTATTTTTTGCTAAATACTCATTAGGATCTTAGCCGTTTATTTTTATTGACTAAAAACTAAGGAAAACAATAAGGGGGAATTTATATGAGATTAAAAATTGGGTTGATTTCCGATAAACCACAAGGAGAAACTAATTGTACTGCAGAAACTAAACATACTGATATTCAGAAAAAGTCAACTAATGAAGAAATATATAAGGTCTTAAAAAAGAAATATGATGTAGTAGAAATCATAGCTGATAATAGGATTATTAAAAACTTAATCGAAAGTAAAATCGATTTGGCCTTCCCTCTATGTACCGGAATCTCCGGTGAAAGTAGGCAGTCCCAGGTTCCGGCGATTTTAGAGATGCTTAGAATACCATACATTGGCTCAGGGATTTTGGCTCATTCTCTATCCTTAAATAAAGCTGTAGCGAAACAGATATTCGCTTATAATAATATTTTAACGCCTTCATTTCAAATATTTAATACTGCAGGTGAAAATTTCAATATGAATTTAAAATTTCCGCTAATAGTGAAGCCTTCCTGTGAGGGATCCGGCTTTGGAATCCACAAAGATAGTGTTGTTTACAATAAACAAGATCTTATGGGAAAAATAAAGAGCCTGCTTAAAAGCTATTGCCCTCCTGTTTTGGCAGAGGAGTTTATTAAGGGAAGGGAATTTACAATAGGAATAATCGGTAATGGAAGTGAAAAACGTTTTTTACCGATAATGGAGATAAATTTTGACGATGTTCCCGAAAAATTCGGTAAATTTTATACATTTGAAGTGAAATCTCAGCTTAGTGAAAAAACCAAATATATATGTCCGGCTTCAATAAATAAAGATATAGAACTAAAGATAAAAAATAGTGCCGGAAGAGCCTTTGATGCTCTCGGCTGCAGAGATTTTGCAAGAGTAGATGTAAGATTGAAGGAAGATCAGCCTTATGTACTTGAAATAAACAGTTTGCCGGGGTTGAAATCTCAATACAGTGATCTGCCCAAGATGGCATTAAAAGAGGGGTTATCCTATGATGAACTGATATTTAATATTGTAGAGATATCCATAAGAAGGATAAACAAAGATAAAAGATATATGGAAGAGAAGGTATCGGATAAAAAGATTTCTTAATTAAACCGCCTAACCAATAACTGGTCAGGCGGTTTAATAATTTATTATAAAATTTTTCCGTTTGATTTAATAACATTTTTATACCAATAAAAACTTTTTTTTCTGATTCTTCTTAAGTCTTTTAAATCAAATTCATCTCTGTTTACATAAATAAAACCATATCGTTTTTTAAATCCCTGATGAGTACTTACGAGATCAATAGCCGACCAGGGGCAATATCCTATTAATTGAACTCCGTCAGTAACCGCAAGTTTTGCCTGTTCAATGTGTTTACGTAGATAATCGATACGATAATCATCATTTACGACATCACCTTTTTCTAATTTATCAAAAGCACCCAGACCGTTTTCGGAGACCAATAAAGGCAAATTATATCTGCCGCTTATTTCCCGTAAAGTAATGCGGAATCCGATAGGGTCTATTTCCCAATTGAATTCGGTTTTTTCTAAATTTGGATTTGAAGTTATATAGTATACTCCCTGTTCCCCTGCTGCTCCTTGTTGATCTGTATTGAAATCAAAGCTTGGTTTTTTAGATGCCGTTATTGTTGAATAATAGTTGAATGCAATAAAATCCGGCTTAGCTTCGGACAGTATTTCTTCATCACCTTTTTTGATATTTGGAGTAATATTTTTTTCTTTCATATAACTCCAAGCTGTATTGTTGTACCTTCCGAATACGGCCGCATCTAAATACAGCCAATTTCTTATTGATGAGAAATTTTGAGCTGCTAATACGTCTTCAGGATCTGAGCTTGCAGGGTAGATATAGGCGATATTTGGTGCGGGGCCAATCTTTGCATCCGGGCACATAATGTGGCATAATTTCATGACTTTAGCCTGAGCCAACAGCATATGATGATTTTGTTGATATAGTTCTTTTTTGGGATTTTTTGTACTTAAATTGGGGATCCCGACAGCTTTATTATTTAATATCATAATGTTTTGTTCATTGATTGTAAGCCAATACTTTACCCTGTCTCCAAAATTGGAAAAAAGAATTTTTCCATAGTTTTCAAATAAGTCTACTATCTCATAATTAGACCAGCCGCCTTTTTTCTCCAATGAATAGGGCAGATCAAAATGATACATGGTGACGATGGGTTCAATGTTATAGGACAATAATTCGTTAATTAGATTATTGTAGAATTCTATTCCTTTATGATTAATTTCCCCAAACCCTTTTGGAAGAATTCTGCTCCAAGCTATAGAAAAACGGTAGGCTTTCAGTCCCATTTCTGAAAACAGCTTTATATCTTCTTTGTAACGATGATAATGATCGATTGATGTTTTAAAATCCGAGGTATTTTCAGGATGTTCCGCCATATCTTGAACCGAAGGGCCTTTTCCATCTTCATCCCAGCCTCCTTCCACTTGATAAGCGGAAGTGGATGCTCCCCACAGAAAATCTTCGCTGAAGTCTTTTAACTTTTTATGTTCCATACTACTGCCTCCCAGAACTTATTAATTTTAAATAAAAATTATAAATTGAACCTGAATTTTTGCCATGGTTTTATATAATCAATTAAAAATACTTCATCTTCTGCTATTTTTCCCACTACATTTGTTTTCCCGTCATTATCCATATCCTTTAATGCAATATGAAGTTCTCCCGTATAATTTTGATACAGAGAATTATCTATTGTTATATCTCCTCTTTTGATATCTGTTGTATTAAAGGGTTCAAAGCCGGGAGTATCGGGAGACACTCTGTATTTACTTGATCTTATCATATATTCGGATATATCGCCTCTGTTAAAATGAATGTTTTTGAAGACTATATCTTTTTGAGCATCAGGGATGCCGTCTTTTAATTCAATTTTGAGACTGAGCATATAGGGGTCAATATTACTTAAAGCTTTCAGTTCTTCTTCCGATGCAAATTCATTTGCAATTATTACATCATCAATTAAATTTGTAGAAAACAGATGCTTTGCCTGAACATCTATAGGGAGGTTTCTGTGTTCTTCCAATGTGCATAATCCTTCACTTACAGGCCATGGTCCATATTTGGCATTTTTTGAAGAGACAAAAGCCGCTGTTCTTATATTGTATTTTTTAAATTGTTCATTGCATTTCATAAAGTGATTGTATCCTATTCCCGAATATCTGTGGGGATAGAAATTGTGGCATCCTAAGATATTTTCCAAATTAGGTTGGAAACTGAATATGTTGTCCACATATTTTGTTCCTGCGCTCATATTTAATTCTATTTTTAGTCCGTATTTGTTAAAGGTCATTACGGATTCTTCCATTCCTGAAAATCCGTTGTCCAACCTTATGCCGTAAAGGCCCATATCTTTAAAAATACCTAAATCATCATAACTTATTTCAAGATACTTAAATACTTCCGGATTTATATCCGCAATGACTTCAATTCCATATTTGTTGGCGTGAGCTATTGTTTTTTTAAATTCATCAAGAATTTTTTCCTTATCCCCCTTGACGGAAAGAAGACATGTAAATACTCTTTTAAAACCGTATTTTGCCGCTTTGTCGATATATCCTAAATTTTCATCTAATTTTACATGAGCCGGGTATACAGAAAATCCGATTTTTTTCATAATGATTCCTCCATTTTTGTTCCCTTTTATTCGACAAAAAATTAAATTTTGATTATAATAAAATGTGAGATTGATTTTGTTAATCTTTTAAAGGTATTCAGGTGACTTTCGCAGAGTCACCTGAATACTGGTTTCTCCTAATTTATATTATTTTCCGGAGCTGTATTATAGGATTTTTCCTGTTCAAGATATTGTTTATCGACAGTTTTTATAAATGGGAGATATATGAAAAATGATATGATCAATCCTACAAATTGTAATAAGGCTCCTCTTATACCTCCGCAAAGGAAACCGCCTATTATCGGAGGAGTAGTCCATGGAACCAGTACGCCGTTTGGTTTTGGTACGAGGCCTATAGCCATTGATCCGTAGCATACTAAACATAGAACTAAAGGAGTTATTATAAATGGGATTATCATCATAGGATTTAAAACTACAGGTAATCCGAATATTATAGGTTCGTTTATATTAAATATCCCCGGAAAAATTGAAAGTTTGCCGAGTTTTTTACATTGCTGTGATTTGCATACAAAAAGCATTGCAAGGCATAATCCCAGTGTGGCGCCTCCTCCTCCCATCCATAAGTATATCTGATTAAATTGTTGAGTTATAATATGGGGCAGTTCGCTTCCAGCTTGATATGCAGCAAGATTTTCTGTCGCCAGAGCTATCCAGATGGGATTCATTACTGATTGTACAATATCCGCACCATGTATTCCGAATATCCAAAATAGTCCCACAAAGAAATTTGCAATCAAAGCAGCTCCTAAGGTGTCCCCCAAGGATGTAAGAGGTACCTGTAAAATGGAATATATAAAATTGTGTATAGTTTCAAAAGGAGTAAATGCAAAAATTAATCTTATTATATCAAAAATAATTATAGTAATTGCAGCCGGAATTAAGGATGAAAAAGCTTTTCCCACTGTAGGGGGAACTCCTGCCGGCATTTTAATTACCCATCCTTTTTTAGTTACCCATTTTACTATTTCCGTAGAGAGTATAGCTGTAAGCATTCCTACAAATAATCCCTTTGCGCCTATCCATTCGGTGGGAATGATGCCTGTAACTTTAAATGTTTGATCCATTCCTTCGGGTGTAAAACTTGTAACAAAAGGTGTCAATATAAAAAATGCTACAAGAGATATGACTGCAGTGTTTAACCTTTCTAACTTGTAATAATCCGACAGACTTCCGGAGATACCTATTATTACAAATATGGTCATTATGGACATGGTTGTATTATAGGCTACTGAAAAGAAATCCATCCAATTTTCTCCGAATACTCTTGCCATAAATGCGTCATATCCCGTAATAGGCAAATAGGCAAGCAACATGAATATGGAACCGATTATAAGCAAAGGCATAGTTAACATGAATCCGTCACGTATGGCAAGTAAATACCTGTTGTTGGCAAATTTGTCCGCTACCGGCATTAACTTGTTTTCCAATGAATCCATTCTTTTACTCATATGAAATCCTCCTTATATTTATTTTTTCATCATTTTTATAGCCTTTTCCAGTACTTTTTCTCCGTCTACCATTCCATAGTCTACGGAGTTTATTACATCCACGGGAATTTTTTTTTCGTCACATAATTTTTTGGCTCTTCTAAGGGCGTATCTTATTTGCGGACCCAATAGTACCACATCCACGTCGTCATCGATACGTTTTTCCATTTGGGCTTCAGGAAGAGTTTCTATTGATACTTCGATTCCCTTATCCTTTGCTGATTTTTGCATTTTTGTTGCTAACAGACTTGTTGACATTCCGGCAGAACAAAACAAGACAATTTTTTTCATTGGACTCACCCCCTTTTTTAAATTTATATGACATTGGTTTGAACATATTAAACCAACGTTATATGCTTATTAATCTTTAGGGAAATACCCATCTTCCTGAGAAGTACCTATTGTTTCATGATTTGCCAACTTGATGGCAAATTTTGAAATTTTTCTTAGAGAATTATTTAGTCCAGTTTCTCCTCTGTTTGGAGTTTCTATAATATAAATTTTATTTCTGAACAATTCGGTGCCGGTACTATCCTCAGACATTGCAGCAAAGGCAGGTATATTAAGTTTTTCTTCTATAGCTATAGTAAGATATCCGCAGCATTCTCCATATCTTTTATAATTTAATGCAGGTCCGCATATAACTACGTCCGGTTTGAAATTTTTAATAATATTTAGGATTTCTTCTATGGCAAGATCTTTATTTTGCAGAAAATAGTTATCTCCGCATATTATCGTAGCTACTATATCAGCTCCTTCTCTTTGAAGCATGGATTTTAAAATCATACCGGTCCCTATAGCTCCATTTTGAAACTGAGGTTTTATATCCATTCTTTCATCCCCGCCAAAACCCGCTTGTACTTGATTTAAAAATTGTATGGCCTTTATCATTAGAATTCAGCTCCTTTACAATTATTTGATTTATCCTTTAGTTCGTTTATTTCTTTTTGCATATCTATCATGTATTTAATCATGTCCTTGGATAAAAGGGTAGTCATTAAATGATCCTGAGCATGAATAGTTAAAAGATTTATCTCCATATGAATTCCCTGAGCTTCTTTTTGAATAAAATTAGTTTGTAAATTATGGGCTTTAATTATATATTCATCAGCTTTTTTTAAATATTTTTCTGCCTCTTCATACTCTTTGTTTCTAACTAATTCAAATGCTTTATATATATCACTTCTTGCATCACCGGAGAGACTTATTAACTTGAATATATATTGTTCATTAAACCCAGTTTCAACAGTATTAGCGTTTTCCTCCATAAATAACTCCTCCATTATATGAAATTTAATATCAACTAATTAAATATACAAATATTTAGATGCATTTGTTATGCCAAAACACTAATGGCGGTAATAAAGTATATATTAAAAAATAATGTTTGATAAAACTCATTAGTGTTTGATATTTTAATATATAAATAAATTAGTGTTTAAACAATTTAAACACTTTATGAAATAATAAAAACTATGATATAATGTTCTTAAATATTTATAATAAAATCTTGTGATATGATAGTGGCTAATTATCCGGCAATTTTAAAGAAAAAGGAGGAACCGCCGTGAATAAGAAGGAGATGATATATAACAAAATTTTAGAAGTTGGGGCTGAAAGAGGCATTGATGCTAAAACACTATCATCTCTTGTTAATATGAGCAGGGCCAATGTCAGCCATGAGTTAAACAACTTGGTAAGAGAAGGGAAATTATATAAATCTTCAGGACGGCCTGTTTTGTTTTTTGCTTTAAACAACAAAGGTATAACTAAAAAGGAAAGCAAACTTGATCAATTAGCTAAGAACAATAAAAGTTTAAAAAAAGTTGTAGAGCAGATGAAGGCTGCAGTATTATATCCGCCTAAAGGATTGCCTTCGCTTCTTTTGGGGGATACGGGAACGGGGAAATCAATGTTTGCTTCGTTGATGTACGAATATTCCAAAGAAATGGGAATGAGAGCCGAAAATTCACCATTCGTAGTTTTTAACTGTGCCGATTACAGTAATAATCCTAATTTACTTACTTCTCAACTTTTTGGTGTAAAAAAAGGAGCTTTTACCGGTGCCGAAACTGATAGGATCGGATTGATAGAAAAAGCCGACGGAGGGGTTCTTTTCTTAGATGAACTTCACAGACTTCCTCCTGAGGGACAGGAAATACTTTTTACATTTTTGGACACGGGATATTTTAGGCGAATCGGAGATTCGGAGACGAGAAAGTCCGATGTTCTTATAATTTCGGCTACTACGGAAAATCCTAATTCCACATTGTTAAGGACTTTTATAAGGAGAATTCCCATAATAATAAAAATTCCTTCTTTAAAAGAGAGGTCTTTGGAAGAAAGACTTTATTTGATTAAGAGCTTTTTTAAACAGGAAAGCTTAAGATTAAACAGAGAGATATATGTGTCGTTGAATACAATGAGAGCGTTTTTATCATATGATTGCCCCAATAATGTGGGACAGTTGAAAAGTGACGTTCAGCTTGTATGTGCCAAAGCATATTCGGAGTTTCTTACAAATATAAAGCCTGATGTGAGAATAAGAAGCGTCAATTTACCTCTATATATCAAAGAAGGACTTTATAAAGAGAAAGAACACAGAGCACTTTGGAATAAGTTGGTAGGCGAAGAAATAGAGTTTTTTAGGTTCTCTGGTTCTACAGATCATAATCGGGAACAATTCGGGAATGAGGATAACGGAGTATATGAGATTGTTGAGCAAAAATTGGAGAGATTAAAATCTCAAGGGATATCGGATATAGCTATAGAAAACATTTTAGGTAAGGATATTTCATCATATTTTCAAAAGAACATCAACGGAGTTTCTGAAGAAATAAACAGAAAAAATTTGTTGAGTATCATAGGAGAAGATGATTTAAACTGCATTGACAAGGTTATTTATTATATGGCTACAGAGCTGGGAAGAAATTTCAGCAGCAATATGTATACATGTTTGGCTTTACATATAAATACTTTAATTAACAGGGTTTATAGTAATAAATCCATTACCAATCCCCAGCTAAATAAAATAAAAGAATTGTATCCCAAAGAATTTGAAATAGCCTTGAAAGCCAAAAATATTATAGAAAATTACGTACATCATAAAATAGTCGAGGATGAAGCGGCATATTTAACTGTTTTTCTTCTTCCCGAAGATCGAATTAACAACGGAAATAATAAAGTTAAGGTTATACTTATTGCTCATGGTGATTCTACTGCTACATCAATGGCTGATGTTGTAAATAAACTTTTAGAAGAGCCCTGCATTCATGCCATAAATGCACCTCTTGATTTAAGTCCTTTAAATGTTTTGGATGAATGCAGAAAATTCGTGTCGGAAAACAAGAATACAAAAGATTATATTTTACTTGTGGACATGGGTTCCCTTACTACTTTTGCAGATATTATAGAAAAAGAATTTGATGTTTCCATGAAAGTCGTACCCCTTGTTTCGACTTTACATGCATTGGAGGCGGCCAGAAAGGCACTACTCGGTCTTTCCTTAAATGAAATTTATAAAGGGGTATTAGCTGTAAATTCGTATTTTGAAATGAATAGGCCATTAAAAGAACCTCAAAATAATAAACCAAGGGCGGTAATGATTACGTCATGCTTAAGCGGAGAAGGAGGAGCCGTAGCAATTAAGAGCTTTCTCAATAACAACCTTAAATATGACAAGGATATATTTGAGATAATTGTTCTTAACTGTTTGGATAAAAATTATTTTAAACAGAAAATTAATGAAATACGCAAAGACAAAGAAATTTTATTTATTGTTTCCTCATTTCCTGTTGACGTGGATATTAAACAGTATAATATGTATGATGTGATAAATATGAAAGTGATGGATGAGTTACAGGAAAGTATAAATATAAAAACTACATTAATAAAGATGCCGATAATTCTGAAAGAAAATATAGTAAACCTTGACGGAGAGGAACTTTATAATGATATAGTTTATTTTTTAAGCAGAGTGGAAGATGAACTGTCGATTAAACTAAAAAGTGAAAAGACTATCGGAGTAATTCTGCATATTGCCTTTATGATAAGCAAGCTAAAAAGCGGAGAAATTCCTGTTGAATATCCTGATAAAGAGGAGTTTATAGCTGAGAACATATACTATTATAATATTATTAAAGAATGTTTTATATTTCTATGCAACAAATATTCCGTGGAAATATCGGACAATGAAATCTGTTATGTAATGAAATTCTTTTTATATGAGTAAATATAGAAGGTAGGAAAGCAAAAAAATATTGGAGGTGTTATATAAATGAAGATGTTAATAAAAAATGTTAGTATAATTACTCCTTACGAAATAAAGAGGAATGGCAGTTTATCAATAGAGGATGGAATTATATCTAACATATTGGATGGAGATGCATCGGAGGAATATTATGATAAGATAATTGACGGAGAAAATGAATATCTGGCTCCGGGATTTATTGATATTCATAATCATGGAAATTTTGGACATGATGTCATGGAGGCAACTTTTGAGTCCCTTATAAGCATGGCCGATTTTCATATGAAAAATGGAGTTACGTCTTTTTTGGCAACTCCTATGACTGAATCCTTGGATAAAATTGAGAGCGCAATAAAAAACGTAAGAAAATATATTGAAAAGGAAAAGAAGGCTCCTAAGGTAAGATCCCAAGTTTTAGGCATATATTTGGAAGGTCCCTATTTTTCTATGGAAAGAAAGGGAGCTCAACCTCCTCAGTATATAAAGAACCCTAATGTGGAAGAAATCAAAAATCTTATAGAACTTTCAAATGACAATATCAAAGTAGTAGCTTTGGCGCCTGAACTAAAGGGGGCAAAGGAAGCCATAAAATACTTAAAAAACAAAGGGATAACTGTTTCAGCAGGTCATACCGACGGAAAATACGATGAAGTGAAATATGGCATTGAACTGGGAATAAGTCAGGCAACTCACCTTTACAACGGAATGAGGCCTTTTTCTCACAGAGAACCGGGAGTTATAGGGGCCGTATTAACAGATGAAAGGGTATCATGTGAGATCATATGTGATGGTATTCACCTTCATCCTGCAGCTATGAAGCTGGCAGTAAAAGCAAAAGGGAAGGACGGAATTATTTTAGTATCGGATGCAATGATGGCGACAGGGCTTAAGGACGGTGAATATAAGCTGGGAGGCCAGAATGTTTTTGTAAAGAAGGGTGCTGCTCGGTTAGCTGATGGAACCTTGGCAGGTTCTACTCTTACTTTGAATAGGGCTGTTTGGAATATGGTTCACATGGTGGGGGTTTCTCTTGAAGATGCGGTAAGAATGGCAAGCTTGAATCCTGCCAAGTCAATAGGTGAAAATGATAGAAAGGGAAGTATAGAAATAGGGAAGGATGCTGATTTGATTATATTCAACGATGATTTAAATATTTTGAAAGTAATAATTCATGGGCTTAGCATCGAATAGAACTATAGAAAAGCAGAATTTAATGATATAATAAATGTAAAAGTTATAAAAATTAATTATACAGGACAATGGTCGGGAGGAGTAAAATGAATTTGGACTTAAGAGAAAGAGCGCTGAAGTTTCACAAAGATAATCATGGGAAGATAGCTTTGAAATGTAAAGTACCTGTAAGAAATAAAGAGGACTTAACTCTTGCATATACTCCGGGGGTTGCAGAACCTTGCATGGAAATATATAAGGATTATGATTGTATATACGATTATACTTCAAAAGGAAACTGGGTTGCAGTTGTAACTAACGGAACAGCCGTATTAGGTTTGGGAAATATAGGCGCCGGAGCGGGACTTCCCGTTATGGAAGGAAAATCCGTATTGTTTAAATCCTTTGCAGGAGTAGATGCCTTTCCTATATGCTTAGACACTGATGATCCGAAGGAAATTATAGAAATAGTAAAGACTATGGAACCTACCTTTGGAGGAATCAACTTAGAAGATATAAAGGCTCCCCAATGTTTTGAAATAGAGGAAGGTCTTAAAAAAGTTTGCAATATTCCCGTTTTTCATGACGATCAACATGGTACGGCAGTTGTTTCAACTTCTTGCTTAATAAACGGATTGAAAATCGTTAACAAAACATTTAAGAAAATAAAGGTAGTAATAAACGGAGCGGGAGCAGCTGGAACTGCCATATCTAAATTGCTTTTGAAAATGGGGGTTGAGGACCTTATATTATGCGACAGCAAAGGGGCAATATTTAAAGGAAGAAATATAGGCATGAATAAATATAAGGATGAAATGGCAGAAATAAGTAATAAGAATTTAGTTAAAGGAAATTTAAAAGATGCATTAAAGGGAGCCGATGTTTTTATAGGAGTATCTACTGCAAATTGTGTTACAAGAGATATGATCAAATCAATGAACAGAGATCCTATTGTTATGGCTATGGCAAACCCCAATCCGGAAATACTTCCAAAAGAAGCGATGGAAGGAGGAGCAAAGATTGTTTGTACGGGCCGTTCGGATTATCCGAATCAGGTTAACAATGTATTGGCCTTTCCGGGAATATTTAGGGGTGCTTTAGATATTCGTGCTTCGGAGATAAATGATGAAATGAAGATAGCCGCTGCTTATGCGATAGCAGATATCGTGGATGAGAATGAATTAAGGCCGGAATTTGTTATACCTCAGGCTTTTGATTTAAGAATAGCTCCAAAAGTTGCATCTGCTGTAGCCCGTTCGGCTATTGAAACAGGAGTGTCACGTAAAAGAGATGTTACTCCCGAAATGGTGGAAAAGCATACGAAAGATCTGCTTAAATAATTGTTTTAAGAGGATGAGAGAGATGAGAGATATAGATATAAAATTAATCATAAATGCTGTAAAAAATGCTTGTATGGATTCTAATTATTACCTTGGAAATGATGTAAAGAATGAAATTATAAGAAGCTATGAAGAGGAAACTTGGGAAATAGCAAGAGATTCATTGAATAAGATAATAAAAAATATAGACATATCCGAAAGGGAAAAGGTGCCTCTGTGTCAAGATACGGGGATGGCTTGTGTATTTGTTGAAATAGGCCAGGAAGTCCATATTGTAAACGGAAGTATTGAGGATGCCATTAATGAAGGAGTAAGACAGGGATATAAGGAAGGATATTTGAGAAAATCGGTTGTGAGGGACCCATTGAACAGGATAAATACCGGAGATAATACCCCTGCTGTTATAAACTATAATATAGTTTCGGGAGATAAATTGAAAATAATTGTGTCTCCAAAGGGATTTGGTTCTGAAAATATGAGCCAGATCAAAATGCTGAAACCTGCCGACGGAGTAGAAGGAGTTAAAGAATTTGTGCTTAAGACGGTAAGAGAAGGAGGAGGAAATCCGTGTCCACCTATAGTAGTGGGAGTAGGGATCGGAGGAACCTTTGACAGAGTGGCTTATCTGGCAAAAAAAGCACTTTTAAGGCCCTTATCTCAAAGAAATAAGGATAGGTATTATGCGGATTTGGAGTCGGAGTTATTGAAAGAGATTAACGATACGGGTATAGGACCTCAGGGATTCGGAGGGAAAACTACTGCTCTCGGAGTGAATATTGAAACTTATCCCACCCATATAGCGGGACTTCCCGTAGCAGTAAATATCAGCTGTCATGTTACAAGACATGTGGAAGTGGAGATATAAAGGAGAGATAATATATGAAGAAGACAATAACAACTCCCCTGACGAAAGATAAAGTGAGAGAGTTGAGGGCAGGGGATATTGTATTGATTTCAGGCATTGTTTATACGGGGAGAGATGCCGCCCATAAAAGGCTCGTAGATTTGCTTAGGAAAGGTGAAAAACTTCCGATAGATATCGAAAATCAAATTATATATTATGTAGGCCCCACTCCTGCAAAGCCTAATCAGATTATAGGATCTGCAGGGCCTACTACAAGTGGGAGGATGGATAAATATACTCCGATGTTGCTGGATAGGGGATTAAAGGGGATGATAGGGAAAGGAACGAGATCTCAGGAAGTAATCGAGTCCATGAAAAAAAATACGGCGGTATATTTTGCTGCGATAGGAGGAGCAGGGGCGTTACTAGGAAAATGTGTAAAAAAATCGGAAATAGTTGCTTATGAAGATCTGGACTCGGAAGCAGTAAGAAAGCTTGAAGTTGAGAACTTGCCCGTTATTGTAGCTATAGATTCTGAAGGAAATAACTTGTATGAAATAGGGCCTGAAGAATATTTGCATAATGGACAGGATATAAAATAAAGGGAGTGATCATGTATAAAATTAAAGTCTGCAAATAGTCCTGAGATAATGGAAAGCTATATAAAGGCAGATACCAATAAAAGAAGAGAGCTCCTTAAAGATGTAGAAAAAATTGACATAAATGCAGTTAGTATACCTGCCAAACCAGTTGATATCGATAAAATAGAGTGGTTTTTCAGTACCAAGGAATTGTGCAGAGTAATATATGATTTAAAGGATGCAGATGAAATTAAAATAAATCCGGGTCTTGTATCGACAAAACAAGATTGGAATATAGTAGGCTTTAAAGGAGGTTCGGAACCGGGAGTTATTAATTATACCCATGTTTTGCAAAAAGAAAAGGATAAGGACGTATATTCTGTTTCAGTGACGGTAAATGATACGGCTAATTTGATTGATGAAAACAAAGTAGCGGAATTAACGTCAAGGCTGATTTCCTTAATAGGTGATGGAAAGATATAATAATTCAGGTGGATGTTGTTTTCCACCTGAATATTTATTTAAGTGATATCAGAAACTTGCTGGCGTTATTGCCCATATAGATATGCATACGTTATCACCGATATTAACGTATCTATGGGGAATAGTGCTTTCAAAATAAATACTGTCCCCTTCTTCTAATATATGATTTCCTTCGGCCGTTTCTACCATCAGTTTTCCTTCTATTACTATTCCACATTCTTCTCCCTCGTGGGCAGTTAAATTTTCGGTTGAACAGTCCTCTGGCTTTATAGTAATATACAGAAATTCTATTTTTCGATTTAAATCGGAAGATAATAGTTCATATATAGCATTGGAATTTGATATGAGAATTTTTTTTCTGTTGGACTTTTTAACTACTGGATTTGCCTGCACTGCGTTATTTTCTTGAAAGAAATAGCTTATGGGAACACCTAAACTTTGGGCAATACTCCAAAGAGATGAGATAGAAGGATTACCCATATTTCTTTCGATCTGACTTATAAGCCCGCAACTTATTCCTGATTTTTCTGCCAGGTCGGCAATACTCATATTCTGTTCTTTTCTTAGTTTTTTTATTTTTTTTCCAATATCAATATCCAAAATATTCACTCCCAAAATTAACATAAAATATTTTACATATTCTATATTATCAGGAAATGAAAAAAAATACAACAAAATTTGCTAAAATAAGTAGAAAAGTGAAAAAATATAGAATATTAAGGATAAAAATGTTTTATTGAATTGTTATAAGTATTAAATCAGATATATAGTGTTTTTGGGTTGTTGTATTAAAAACGAACTAACCATTGGTTTTTATTTTTTATGTAATAAAAAGGACTGTATACTAATTAATAATATGCTCTCCTTAATATGACAGACAGATGAAACTGTTTAACAAAAGGAGGAACATATCATAATTAGTATAACAGTCCTAATATATATTAGATGGCATTAAAATATTTTAAATTTGCTATTTGGTGCACCACAGATTGGACATTTGTCAACGGGTCCGCCTATTTCCACAAAACCACAGAACGGACAAACATATATTTTATCTGCTTCAATATCTTTTCCAGAGTCTACTGCCTTTTTAGCCTCTTCGAATAATTTTGCATGAACTTTTTCTGCTGCTATAGCAAACTTCATAGAGTTAATGGCTTCTTTTTCTTCCTGCATTTCTGCTACATTAATGTAAGCAGGATACATTTCGTTTACTTCAAATAATTCTCCATTCTTTGCTGCTTCAAGATTTTCCGATGTAGTTCCAAATCCGAAGCCTGCTCCTGAAGTTACATCAAAGTCACCCTTTACATTTTTTAAAGCTTTGAAATGTGCAGTGGCATGGATTTGTTCTGCCGAAGCTACTGCTCTGAACAGCCTTGCTACATTTGGGAATCCGTCTTTTTCGGCTTTTTCACCCCAAATTAAATATCTCATGTGAGCCTGGCTTTCTCCGCCAAAGGCTGATCTTAAATTTTTAGCTGTCATATCATGCATTTAAAATTCCCCCTTAAATTTTATTTATATAAATTTTAGTGAATAGGCTAATTATTGTTATTTTTTTCTTCAATGCATTTATTGCATAATCCATAGTAATAAATATTTTTGCTATTTATTTTAAATCCTTCAATTCCCTTTTCATTTAAATCCTTCCCTTCAATTTTAAAATCATATATTTTTCCACAACTTTCGCATTTGAAATGGCCGTGAAGAGAAGTATCTATATCATATCTTGTTTCCTTTTCGTCAATTTTTATAAGTTTTACTATATTGTTTTTTAAAAACAATTCCATTGTGTTATATATGCTTGTTTTTGATAAAGTAGGTATTTCATTAATAAGATTATTATAAATTTCGTCAATAGTCGGATGAATTCTGTTGTTTAATAAAAAGTCAAAAACCTTAATTCTAATTGTAGAAGGTTTAATATTATGCTCTTTTAAATATTTTTTTATTTGTTCCGTATTTTGTTTCATTTGGACAATCTCCCTTCTTGGGAAAATTATTCGTGGAATATTTTAATATTGAACTGATTTCAAATTTGTATCGATTACAATATTATTATAGTGTTGAAAAACAAAATTGTCAATACCATTTTTAAAATTTTTTTAAAGAATATTATTTTTTATAGTGAATAGAAAAGTTTTCACTTAAGAAATATTGATTAAAAGAGCTTTCCGTAAATGAGGGAGAGATATTTTCTCTTTTAGGACAAAATGGAGCAGGAAAATCAACCCTTATTAAGGTATTGACTACTTATCTGTACCCAACATCTGGTAGTGTAATTATGCTGGGCAAAGATATTTATCATGAAGCCGCTGCAATACGTCCTCATATTTCTTGCGTTGCACAGAATACATCTATTGATATGTATCTGTCAGTTACGGAAAACATGATGTTTCAAAGTAAGCTCTACGAGGTAAATCGTTGGTTGTTAGATCATGATATTCCTTTCTTGGGTATAGAAATTATACAGCCTACCTTAGAAGATGTTTTTATCAGACTGACAGGTGAAAATGGAAGGGAGGTATGTTAATGAACGTTTTTATTATTCTTTGGCGCAATATAAAGTGGCGATTCCACAATGCTTTTACAATTATGATTACCATCTTACAGCCTATGCTTTGGTTGGTTTTATATAGTGCTGTTGCCGGACAGTCCATGAAGAATATAGGAATTGAAAACTATACGGCATTTATTCTTCCTGGGCTTATTGTATTGGTAAGTTTTGGAGCTTGCAGCAGTAGCGGCATTATGAATTATATCATGAAAAGGGATGGCAGCTTTTACCGAATATTAATTGCTCCGATTCAAAGAAGCTCCATTATACTCGGTCAGGTATTAGAAGCGGTTTTGTGTACTTTTTTTGAAGTTGCCGTCATGTGCATTATCAGCATGATCTTCTCGGTTAAAATATCTTCGGGATTTATAGGGATGATTTTAATGGCTTTATTTGTATTTATGACAGCATTCTTTATGGCTGGATTGACTTATGCTATTAGTCTTTCCTTACCAAATGAAGCTGTTTATGAAACGGCTATGAATGCCATTGTATTACCTATATTTTTTTTGAGTACAGCCTTATTTCCTGTCGAAAGTTTATCGGGGAGATTGGCAGTAGCAGTGAACCTTAACCCTTTTACTCATATTATTAATGCTATGCGTAGCCTGTTATTTGACGAAATAATTTTGTCAAAAGATATTCTCCCCGTGACTATATTATTCATTATAATGTGCTGTGGTAGCTTTGGATTAGCACTTTGGAGGCTGAAAAAGGAAACAGTACAGTAAAGGTTAACATTAAGAGCTTTATTACTGCAGCAAAGAATTACATTGACTTGTAGAGATGGAGACTACAGCGTTGCAGAAATTAAAGCTCCTTATTTATTTTTTTCTTCATATTTTTTTATATATATTAATTTTCCTATATTCTTAACATTATTTAATTTTTTACTTTCATATTCCAATAAAGAAAATATTTGTTTTCCCTGAGGAAGAATGACGATGGTGTGGATTCCCCTATTTATTTTTACTAATCCCATATAATCAAAACAGGCCATTATTGTATTTCTTATAAAAGGAAAATCATATAAAACATCTTTAAGAAATTTGTCGAAATCGTAAGTAATTCCCGCTTTGTATTTAGAAATTGTTTCTAATACAAAATTTTTAGTTTCATATTCACGATCCCAAGGGAATATATTCCATAGATATTCTATAAATAATGCGAGTTTTTCTTCTTGTTTTAAGCTATGAAACCTCTTTACATCTTTGGTTGGATATATCCTGTTTTTTTCTATTTTGGCAAAATTATAGCACAAAGAAAAGTAGTAATATAAGTTTATGAGAGGATAATCTGTTTGATTGAACAGAGGATTCATTGAACGTTTGTTTTTAAATAGAAGGTTTAACTTAAATAGATTATCTCTGTTTATATGTTTTCTTACGGAGGTTAATTTTACATCGTTATTTTTTATATAATCTAAAAATATCTCATAATCTTTTATGAAAATCGTACTTTTTTCACTTATGTTATCTTTTAATACCAATTGAATTTCATTATTCCATTGTAAAGGAAAAGTCAGTGCGTTTTCATCCTTCATATAATCATTTTTTTTATTTTGGATTTTTAATATGTTTTCATAAGAATTATTAAAATTGGGGTCCATACCTTTTAGAAATCCAAAATATTTTTTTAGTGTTGATATATATGAATTTAATTCGGTCTTTGTTCTTATAAAGCCATCCTTAATTGCATCTTTAATGAATAAATTCATATCAACGTCTTTTAAATCCGATATTGTCATATTTTTACCCGAGAGATAATAATCGTATATATCGACGAGATTATTAATATGCCTTTCAGTATATTTCTCAGAGAAATGGTCATATAGGTATTCTTCAAAATCGTCTAATTCCTCCGAAAGAATATCGTCTTCGTCATCTTGGTCTATGATATTGTATATATAATCAGTATATATTTTGTATACATTACTGCTGTATTTTTTTAAATATTTTTCCATTGAAAGTTTTTTATCATGTATTTTCATTTTATAATAATCATTATATATATCTTCAACTATATCATCTTCTACAAACTTTGGAAGAAAACTTATGTCACCTATAAATTTTTTATAGGATAATACTGTTGCTACTCTTCCAAATACTAAATCTGACGGATTCACCAATTTTGACAGTTCAGGTTCGTCTAATACGCATTTTTCTTTAAGAATAACATCTTCTATATATATTAGATCTCCCTTTATGCTGTTAATTTTATATATACTTATGTGGCATTTATTTCTTTCTATGAGTACTTCCTTTTCAAGGTTTGTCAGAGTATCGGATTTTTCTTCCAAAAGGTGTTCTATAAAATTCTTACCATCTTTGGTTTTATAATCAAGGCTTAACCATATATTGAAGGCTATCATAGTTCTTTCTTCATCAATTTCAGGATAATCAAAATCAATATTGGTAAGAAATTTTTCTTTTTTTAAAAAGTTTCCTATATAATTTAAAAGTTTCTTTGTAGCACTTTCTTGTATAGCCATTATTTTTCCATATTCTAATTTATCCATAATTTCCTCCGACAATTTAAATATATAAGTAGTATAATATATTATACACTAAATGGATAGTTTCTCATAGAAATATATATTAATATTTTTTAACTGGAGTTTTTTTATAAAATTTGTTATTATTTAATATAATAGTAAGGGGGAGCAAAAAATGAAATTTAAAGATTATAAGTACATAAGGCCGGACATGGAAAAAATAAAGAAGGATTTTTCTTCTTTAATTGAAAAGTTTAACAAATCCGTTGAAGTTGAAGAACAAAATAGTATTATCCAAGAAATCAACTCTTTAAGGTCAGAAGTGGAAACAATGTCAACTCTTGTTAGCATAAGGAACTCCATAGATACAACGGATAAATTCTATGCGGATGAAAAAAGCTTTTTTGATGAAAAGGTTCCCGAATATCAAGATGTGGTAATTAATTATTACAGAGCATTGGTTAATTCAAAATTCAGGAAAGAATTAGAGAGAAAATGGGGAACTCATTTATTTGAGCTGGCGGAAATTCAGCTTAAAACTTTTTCTCCTGAAATCATAGAAGATATGGTAAAGGAGAATAAACTTATTACAGAATATGAAAAACTTATTTCTTCAGCAAAGATAGTGTTTGAAGGAGAAGAAAGAAACCTGTCTCAACTGCAGCCTTTTATGGAATCAAAAGATAGAGAAGTAAGAAAAAGAGCTTATGAAGCCCATTCTAATTTCTTTAAGGAAAATGAAGAAAAATTTGATCAGATATATGATGAATTAGTTAAACTTAGAGATAAGATGGCTAAAAAATTGGGATACAAGAATTTTGTGGAATTAGGATATGCCAGGATGTCGAGAACAGATTATAATGCGGAAATGGTTGCAAATTACAGAGAACAAGTAAAGAAGTATTTAGTTCCCATCGTTGCAGAATTAAAAGAGAGACAGAGGAAGAGATTGGGACTTCCGTCATTAAAATATTATGATGAACCTTTGGAATTTGTAACGGGAAATGCTACTCCAAAGGGAGACCCCGACTGGATATTAAAAAACGGCAAAAAGATGTTCGGGGAACTTTCAGAAGAAACAAAAGAATTTTTTAACTTTATGATAGATAGAGAACTTATGGATTTAGTAAGCAAAAAAGGGAAAATGAGCGGAGGATATTGTACCTATATTAACAAATATAAATCTCCGTTTATCTTTTCCAATTTTAACGGAACAAGCGGAGATGTGGATGTTTTAACTCATGAAGGAGGTCATGCCTTTCAGTGCTATGAAAGTAAGGACATGGATGTGCCGGAATATGTATTTCCGACGTCTGAAGCAGCGGAGATACATTCAATGAGTATGGAATTTCTGACATGGCCTTGGATGAACCTCTTCTTTGAAGATGAAGAGGATAAATATAAATTCAGCCATTTAAGCGGTGCGGTAAATTTCATTCCTTACGGAGTGACTGTAGATGAATTTCAACATTTTGTCTATGAAAATCCGGAGGCTACTCCCAGAGAAAGAAAATCCAAATGGAGAGAGATTGAAAAGAAATATCTTCCCTTCAGAGATTATGAAGATAATGATTTTCTAAACAGGGGAGGATTTTGGTTCAAACAAAGCCATATATTTGAGGTTCCATTTTATTATATCGATTATACTTTAGCTCAAGTTTGTGCATTTCAGTTCTGGATAAAATATAGAGAAGATAGGAACAAAGCATGGAATGATTATCTGAAGCTATGCAAAGCCGGGGGAAGCAAATCCTTCCTGGAGCTTGTAAAGATTGGAAATATCAGAAATCCTTTTGAGGATGGATGCATAAAAGAAGTGGTAAAACCTATAAAGGAATGGTTAGATGGAATAGACGACAGTAAATTTTAAAATTAAGGAATGAGTTTAAAATGAAATTATCTCCCATTGCAGAAAAATAAAGCTATGATAGGAGATAATTTTATTTTAGAGAGAAAAGGAATGTTCTTTACCTGATGCAGATGGTTTTGGAAAATTTTTTAAAATTTGAAGGAAATAGTTTATTGATACGGCAATAGAGAATGATTTTTTTTAATTCAATCGGGTAAAACTATAAATGTAATTTATATTTAAATAATGTAGAGGTGCTTAATTTGAAGAAAAACAGAAAGATGCTTAAAGTTTTAATTATACTTGGCTTTCTTATTGTTATGATTTATTTAGTAAAAAATTTAGATATTTATAATAAAGAAAGTATAACTGATTTTTTTTCAAACGCTGATAAAAATCGGAATTTTACTCTGTTTTTTATTTTACTGACTACTTTATTTATAACATTCTTTGTGCCTGTGACATGGTTCAGCGTTCTCGGCAGCTTTTTCTTTGGCCTGAAGGGATTTATATATGTTTTTTTAGCTTGTATAATTGGATCAATAGGAGTTTTTTATATTTCTAAAATATTTCGAGATGATGTGATGAAAATTGTACATAAGGTTTATGACAGAAAGCCCAGAAAGGTAAATTTAGATGAAATTTCAAAAAAAATAAATAAATTTGGAATAGGATATATATTTTTTTTAAGGAGTATGCCCTTTATACCCTACAGCGTAGTTAATTGCATATCCGGGGTTACATCTGTTAAATTTAAGGATTACATTTTGGGAACCATTTTCGGAATGGGGCCGGGGCTTTTTACTACATCTTATTTCTTAGTAAAAGCGGTAAATATAAAATATAACCCTATGGGAGCAGTATGGGGAGTGGGAATAAAACTTATCTATGTCTTCGCGGTGATTATGTGGTATAAGAAAAGTAAATATAGAACTAAAGAATAATTTTTTAAAAGCCGATATATTACGTAGAATATCTAAGGGGGGATATGCATGGAAATAAGCAGTTTATCAACTTATTCCGTAAATAATGATTTTGTTTTTGTTAATAATCAAAGGGAGGGAAATCGTAATATTGAATTGGGGAAAAATAATACCGTTATAGAGAGAGAAAAAACGGAGATTGAGGAAAAGCCCGAGGGAGAAATAATTGACGCTGTAGAATCTGCAAATAAAAAATTTATTGCTTATGATAGAAAGTTTGAATTTTCGATTCATGAAAAAACCAAAGAAATAATGGTTAAAGTAATAGATGTAAATACAAATGAAGTAATACGGGAAATACCTCCTGAAAAGATATTAGACTTGGTAGCTGCTATATGGGAAATTGCCGGAATTATAGTAGATGAAAAAATTTAAGGTGGTGATTGTATGAACAGTAGTTCAAGAATAACAGGTTTGGCATCAGGAATAGATACTGAAACCATAATTAACGATCTGATGAAAGCAGAGAGGGTAAAACTTGATGAAGTACAACAAGAAAAACAGTTATTGGTATGGAAGCAGGAAATATATAATAGTTTAAATAAAGATTATGCCAATTTTATATTAAATACTAAAAAAGACTTGGGTCTTGTAAGTACTACATCAACGGGTTCTTATGTTTCAAATTCCTATGATAATTTAACATGGGTGAAGAAAGCAATTTCTTCAAATGAAAATATTGCCAAAGTTTCTGCTACGGCAAAATCAGTGAATGGGATTTATAATGTAAATGTGAAAAATCTTGCCGAAGGAGTAAGCTTAGTAAGTACGGGAGAAATTTCAAAGGATGAAAATGGCATTAAGAGAGATGTGACGAATTTAAAACAGCTTGGAGTGAATATAGGAGAGAATGAAGAGAAAAGAGTAACAGTTACGACAAGTAATGGGTCGGTGACTTTTAAATTTGTTAATTCGGGAGAAAAGGTAAAAGTTGATAAAGATAATAATATTGTGTCCATAAATATAAACGAGGCCAATTTAAGTGATTTGGCAAAGGCCGTAAGTGATGCCAAGGTTTATAGTGAAGATGGAAAAGATCAGAAATCTTTGGGAGTGAAAGCAAATTATGATTCCACTATAGACAGGTTTTTCTTTCAAACTTCCGATACGGGAAGCAAAAATTTTTTAAAGGTAGAAGAGGCAACAGTAGAAGTTGGAGAAGATGGAAAAATCACAGTTGTAGATGGGACAGGCAAAAATCTTTTCGTAGGAAGCGAAAATCTTCTTAAAGTAGCCGGAAAAGATGAAGATAATCAAACATTTTATCTTAGTAATGGAATTAAAAGAGAGGGTAAAGATGCAGAGATAAGTTTTAACGGTGCAGAGAATATTTTATTGTCATCCAACCAATTTACCATAAATGGTATAGATTTTAATTTAATTGATGAAGGTTCATTTACTGTAACCGTTGATACCGATGTGGACAGCGTATATGAAAAGATTCAAAAATTTGTGGACAGTTATAATGAATTAGTAGAAAAGACAAGTAACCTTCTTACTGAAAAGAAATATAGGGATTATCAACCTCTTACTGATGATCAGAAGAGTGATATGAAAGAGGATGATATAAAACTATGGGAAGACAAAGCTAAAAGCGGATTATTGCGCAGCGATGGAACCCTTGAAAGTACAATGAGTAACATGAGAAGCTGGTTATATAATACAATAGAAGGGGTATCGGGAAGTTTTGATTTCATAGCTGATATAGGAATAACCACTGAAAGTTATTCTCAAGGCAGCGTTGGAGGCAAGCTTACTATTGATGAAACAAAGCTGAAAGAGGCCCTAAGAAAAGATACCAACGGAGTATTGGAGGTATTGTTTAAGGAACCCGATTATTCTTCGGAGGCATTGAAGGGGACAAATGCCTATATGCAGGAAAGCCAAATGACGAAAGAACAGATTGAGGCTAAGAGAAAACAAAGTGGTATAGTTACAAGAGTTTATGACAGCTTGATTCAAGGAATGGGAGATATTGTCCTTAAATCAGGTACAGGAGATGAAGCGGACCTTTACAGAAAGGTAAAATCAAATATGCTTATAGATTTTGTAACGAAGTATGGAAGTATAAGCACTATTGATGAAGATGTATTGGACTTGGATCAAAAGATTTATGACTTAAATCAATACTTGTCGGATAAGGAGGAAAGCTATTATACGAAATTTACGGCTATGGAGAAGGCCATTGCAAGTATGAGCAGTCAAAGCAGTTGGCTTACACAACAATTTAGCCAACAATAGAAAGGATGGGGAAGAATGTCATTAAGTGTGCTCAATCAATATAAACAAAATTCCATCTTAACGGCAGCTCCGGAAGAATTAACTTTGATGCTTTTTGACGGAGCGATTAAATTTGTCAATCTTGGGAAAATTCATATTGAAAATGGAGAAATAGAAAAAGCAAACTCTGCAATATTAAGAGCTCAAGATATAATTGTGGAATTGGATTCTTCTTTGGATATGAAATACGAAATATCGAAAAATTTAGATGAGATATATAAGTTTATTTTGAACCGACTTATTGCAGCGAATCTAAAAAAGGATATTGCTCCATTAGACGAGTCTTTAGAGCTTTTAAATGAAATTAGGGACACTTGGAAAGAACTTACAAGGGAAATAAAAAAGATGAGGTATGGAAATAAGCAGGTGAAGATATGAAGGAAGATTTAGTTTCAGAACTTATTGAAATAAGTGAAAAAAAATTAAGCTTATTAGATGAGATGCTTCTTCTTACAAAGAAACAAAGAACTGTAATATCTCAAGAAAAACAAGGTAATTTAAATGAGATAATTGACAAGAAAGACAAAATAATAGATGAAATTGACAAACTGGATAAAATCTTTATTCTTAAGTTTTCCAGATACAAATTGGAAAACAAAGTTGAAAGTATAGATAAGATAGATGTACGAGATAAGCCTGAATTGAAAAATTTGAAGGATGTTATAACTAAAATTACTTCTACCCTTATGGCTATTTCCATAATAGATAAAGAAAATAATTTAGAAATAAAGGATAAGCTGGAAGATGTTAAAGAAAATTTAAAGAAGGTTAAAGATGGATACAGAGCATATAAGGGATATAACAAAAAGGTTAAAGGAAGTATACTAATTGACGAAAAGAGATAGAAAAATATTTATATAGGATTTTGAAATCCTATATAAATATTTTTTTTATAACGGATAGGAAAATTCTTACTTATAAATATTGGTAAAAAGAACTTTCTGTAAATGAGTTTCAAGAAAAGCCCTGATTTACCTTAATATATTAATGTTTTAGCAGAAACATTTTTACATTCAATATGTAGTATCATGATACATCTGATTGCGCAATTAAAAGCATAAGTATTATTATAAAATAATTACAGATTATATAATAAATTGTATAAAAAATATATTGATATAATTGTCCACCTTTTATTAAGAAACTTATCCACATAAATTTTATAGTATAAACAGTTTTCCACAGAATTATGCACATTATCCACAGAAATTTTATTATTTTATCCACATTTTTTAAAAAAAAGAGTAATAAATATTTATACAGAGATGATGCATAATATTTTATTAAAAAAAATATATTAGTTGTTAATATTAGATTTTTTGTGGGTATAATAAAATAAATACATTAAACATAAGAGAATTTATCTTGTGTGGAAGGGAGTTGGAGTTTATGAAGATAAATATTAAAGGCAAGAATATCGATGTAACCGAATCTTTAAGGGATACTACCTTGAAAAAAATAGGAAGATTAGATAAGTATTTTCAAAAAGATGTGGAAGTTTTTGTTACTTATAGCGTAGAAAAAAATAGGAAAATAATTGAGGTAACAATAAATCTTCCCGGAAATATTCTTAGAGCCGAAGAATCAGGCGATGATATGTACGTATCGATTGATAGGGCCGTAGATATTTTAGATGGGCAAATCAGAAAATATAAAACTAAACTCCAAAAGAGATATCAGAATGGTGCTACTATTAGATTTGAAAATATTCAACCATTAAACCATGAGGAGAACAAACCTAAAATAGTGAAGACTAAAAAATTTCCTATGAAGCCTATGGATGAGGAAGAGGCTGTACTTCAAATGGAGCTTCTGAGACACAATTTCTTTATGTTTAGGAATTCGGAAACAGATGAAGTAAATGTTGTTTATAAAAGGAAAGACGGCGATTATGGCTTAATTGAGCCAGAGATTTAATAATGTTAATTAAAATAGACTAAAAATTGCAAGATTTAAATCTTGCAATTTTTAGTCTATTTATATATATTTGGAAAACAATATTTTTTAAAAAAGATATAATAGTGAAATCGTTAAATTTACTGATTTAGACATAATACTTATTTGTATTGATAAGAAATCACATAAGTGATAAAATTAGAAAATAGGCAACAGTTAATTTTAAGAGGTGATTAAAAACATGACAAGTTTTTTTAAAAAAATTGCTAATTTTTATAGCGACAAGGAACTGAAAAAGATTACACCTATAGTAGACAAAATAGAATCTTTCGATAAAGATACGGAAAGACTTTCGGATGGAGAACTTAAAGGGAAAACAGAAGAATTTAAAGATAGATATAAAAAGGGAGAAAGTATTGATAGTTTGTTACCTGAAGCTTTTGCTGTAGTAAGGGAAGCTTCTAAGAGAGTTCTTGGATTGAAACATTTTAGAGTACAGCTGTATGGAGGAATTATTCTTCATCAAGGTAGAATAGCTGAGATGAAAACCGGTGAAGGAAAAACTCTTGTTGCCACTCTTCCTGCTTATTTAAATGGGTTGACCGGTGAAGGGGTTCATATCGTGACAGTAAATGATTATTTGGCAAAAAGAGACAGACAGTGGATGGGAAAGGTTTATGAATTTTTAGGACTTTCTGTGGGATGTATTCTCCATGATATGGACAATAAAGAAAGAAGAAATGCTTATAATTGTGATATTACTTACGGAACCAACAATGAATTTGGGTTTGATTATTTAAGAGATAACATGGTCATATATAAAGAAGAGATGGTTCAAAGAGGACTAAATTATTCTATAGTGGATGAAGTGGACAGCATACTTATAGATGAAGCAAGAACACCGTTGATTATTTCGGGAACTGGAGATAAATCCACGAAATTGTATTATGTAGCGGATAATTTTGTCGGTCTCCTTGAAGGCAGGATAATAAGTCCTGATGAGGGCAGAACGGATATCTTTGAGAGAGAGATAAAGGAAGAGACAGTAGACTATGTTGTAGATGAAAAATCAAGGACAGTAAATCTGACGGAAAAGGGAACTAAAAAAGCTGAAAATTTCTTCGGGCTGGAAAATTTAGCGGATGTTGAAAATATGGAAATTGCTCATCATATAAATCAGGCTTTAAAGGCAAAATATTTAATGAAGAGGGATATCGACTATGTAGTTAAAGACGGAGAAGTTATAATCGTAGATGAGTTTACAGGAAGGCTTATGTATGGGAGAAGATATAGCGATGGCCTTCACCAAGCAATTGAAGCAAAAGAAAAACTGGAAGTAAAAAGCGAGTCAAAAACTCTTGCCACCATTACATTTCAGAATTATTTTAGAATGTATAAAAAACTTGCAGGTATGACAGGTACCGCTAAAACCGAAGAGGACGAATTTAGAGAAATATATAATATTGATGTAGTGGAGATACCTACTAATATGCCTGTTATAAGAGAAGATCTTCATGATGTTATATATAAAACTGAAGAGGCTAAATTTAATGCTGTAGTAAAAGATATAGAAGAAAGACATTCCAAAGGTCAACCTGTGCTGGTGGGAACCATATCAATAGAGAAGAGTGAGCGCCTTAGCAAAATGTTGGCTAAGGAAAGAATTCCTCATCAAGTATTAAATGCTAAATATCATGAAAAAGAAGCGGAAATAGTATCTCAAGCAGGAAGATTGAATTCGGTTACTATTGCAACAAATATGGCAGGGCGTGGTACTGATATTGTTTTAGGCGGTAATCCTGAATATCTTTCGAAAATCGAGATGAAAAAGAAGGGGTACAGCGATCACGTTATATCCTTGGTTGACAGCTTTGCGGAAACGGATGATCCAGAAATAATAGAAGCTAAGAAGGCATATAATGATATTTTGAAGAAATATAAAGAACAAACGGATAAGGAACATCAGGAGGTAGTTAAAGTCGGAGGGCTTCATATTATAGGAACGGAAAGACATGAGTCAAGAAGAATTGATAATCAGTTGAGAGGTCGTTCAGGAAGGCAAGGGGACCCAGGTTCATCAAGATTTTATATTTCTCTTGAAGATGATCTTATGAGGCTATTCGGAGGCGAGAGGATAAAAAGCATGGTAGAAAGCTTAAATATGCCTGATGATGAACCTCTTGAACACAAAATTCTTACAAAGTCCATAGAAAATGCTCAGAAGAAAGTGGAAGGAAACAATTTTGGAATAAGAAAGCATGTTCTTCAATATGATGATGTTATGAATAAACAAAGAGAAGTGATGTATGGAGAAAGAAGAAAGGTTTTGTATGGAGAAAATCTTAAAAGTTATATCTTATCTATGATTAAAACTATAATAGAAAGTTCTGTAGATATGTATTCCGATGGGAATAAATTGGCAAAGGATTGGAATTTGGAAGGTATGAAAAATTACCTTGAAACTATATTTCCTCTAAAGATAGCTGATGAATCGGAAACTTTAGAATTGGATAAGGAAAAGTTCGTTGAAAAACTATATAATACCGCTGAGGAATTATATAATAAGAAGGAAAAAGAAATAGGAGAGGAAAGATTCAGAGAAATTGAAAGAATAATTCTCCTTCAAGTAGTGGACAGAAGATGGATGGATCATATAGACGCTATGGATCAATTAAAACAGGGGATAGGTCTTAGAGCTTATGGTCAGCAGGATCCTGTAATGGCATATCAGACAGAGGGATTTGATATGTTTGAAGAAATGACTAAGAATATTCAGGAGGATACTGTTAAATTTTTATTCCATATTGAATCTCCCGACAAGATGGAGAGGAAGAGAATAGCGAAAGCTACTTCGACTAATATTGACGGAGGAGATAAAAAAGGAAAGACCATAGTAAAAGGGAAGAAAATCGGAAGAAATGATCCATGTCCCTGCGGCAGCGGCAAGAAGTATAAAAAATGTTGCGGAAGAAACGAATAATTGAAGGAGTGATTTAATGGAAGATATTTATTTATACGTAGAAAAATTAGATAAATTAACAAAGACTTTAAAAGAACTGAGTGTTTCTCTTTGACTTGGAAAATTTAAAAAATAAAGAAAAGGAGCTTCAAAGTAAAACTTACGGCGGAGATTTTTGGGAAGACACCGATAAGGCTCAGAGAATACTTCAAGAATTAAAAAACATTAAAAACAAAATAGAGGAATATGAAAAGTTAAAAAAAGGATTGGAAGATATTTCAGTATTGCTGGAGCTCTATAATGAGGAAGAGGATGAAAGTCTGATAAAGGAAGCAGAAGAATTTTTGAAAACATCGGAAAAAGGAATAGAGGACCTGAAGCTTTCAACTTTCTTCAATGGTGAATTTGATAAAAATGATGCTATTATGTCTATACATCCGGGGGCAGGAGGATTGGAAGCTCAGGATTGGGCTGAGATGCTTTTGAGGATGTATAAAAGATGGGCAGAAAGAAAGGAATTTAAGGTAGATATACTTGATATTCTTCCGGATACAGAAGGAGGAATAAAAAGTGTTACTTTGATGGTGAGAGGTTTTAATGTTTACGGATATTTGAAATCAGAAAAAGGAGTTCACAGGCTTGTAAGGATTTCTCCCTTTGATTCATCGGGAAGAAGGCATACTTCTTTTGCCAGTGTAGATGTTTTTCCAGATATAGATGAAAGTATTTCCATAGATATAAATCCTGATGATTTAAAAATTGACACCTATAGATCCAGCGGAGCAGGAGGTCAATATGTAAATACAACGGATTCTGCCGTGAGGATCACCCATATACCTACTGGAATTACAGTTCAGTGTCAAAATGAGAGGTCTCAACATAGCAATAGATTAACCGCTATGAAAATGTTAAAGGCCAAACTTACTCAATTGGCAAAGGAAGAACAGAAAGAAAAAATTGAAGATTTACAGGGGAAATATACTCAAATCGCCTGGGGTTCTCAGATAAGATCTTATATATTTCATCCGTATACTCTTGTAAAAGATCACAGAACAAATGCAGAAGTGGGAGATGCAAACAGAGTAATGGATGGAGATTTAGATTTTTTTATGAATGAGTATTTGAAAATGAAAGTCATTAAATAAAATATTTCAGAGAATATATTAAGTACTTGAACTGCATAATCTGCGGTGAGAGTACTTTTTAATATAAAATAATTTACCGAATATAGGCTTTAAATAAATTTATTTAGAGGAATTATATAAAATTTGTAGAATATTTAATCATACGTGATTTTTTGAAAAGGGAGTGATGGTTTTTGAAAATAAGGACGAAGAGGAAAGGAGAAACAAAAAAGATAAAGACAAATAATAAAAATAATGATATTAAACTGGCTGGAGGAATGGGAAAAAAATTTAAAAATTTAAGGAAAAAAAGTATAAAAAATCAGATTGTATTTTTGTTTTTAATATTTACAATAGTACCGGTAATTATGAATGCAATTTTAAGCTATTATTTTATAAGTAATAATGTTATAGAAAATATAAAAGATTCTAATGTCAGACTTGTATCTTCCTTGTCTGATCAGATTGATAGTTTTATAGAAAATACTTTTAATGTAATCGAGAGCAGTGCAGAAACAAACGACTTCATTAGTATGGATAAAACAGAGGGGGAAATAAAACTTAATTCTATAATAAAAAGAACGGAAAATATACTTAGTATTCATATTTATGATATGGACGGAAACCCAATAATGTCTACATTAGGAGTAGACAAGGTTAAAAATATAAAAGGTGAATCATGGTTTGATACGGCTAAAAATGGGAAAAGGTGTGTTACTGATTCTTATCTTGAAGGTAAAGTTCCGGTGGTATCTTTAGTATCACCTCTAAAAAATTCAGTAAATGTCCAAGACGGAATTATAATAGCTAATATAAATCTTAAAGGACTTACGGACATAGTGCAGAAGCAGAAAATCGGAGAAACGGGAATTACATATATAGTAGACAGTAAAGGAACAATCATAGCTCATCCGGATTATAAAGAAAAAGTTATAGAGAGATATAACGGAATAAGTCATAAACTTCAAGGAGCAATAGATGTTTTAAACGAAAAAAATAAAAATAAAAATAATGATTTTTATTTAAATGAAAAGGGAAAAGAGGTTCTGGGGTGTTTTACAAAAATTTCTTCAACGGGCTGGGGAATTATATTGGAACAAGACAAGGAAGAAATAAACGGAATTGTTATGAGCGGGTTCAAAGGTACGATTTATTCAACTATAATAATATTATTTATAGTAATAGCGATATCCGCCTATGAGGCAAAAAAACTTTCCGATCCAGTAGAAAAACTTGCAGTGGTGGCAGGCAAAATAGGAGAAGGGGATCTGAGAGAAAAAGTTAAGGTGGATTCCGAAAACGAAATCGGACAGCTTGAAAGATCATTTAATGCGATGGTAGATTCCTTATATGACGTAGTATTAAGTGCTATGGATACTTCTCAGAATGTGAAAACATCATCCAATGAGCTTTTAGAAAATGCGGATATGGTTATATCCGCAGCATCGGAAATAACAGGGGTTATAGAGGAAGTATCAAAAGGTACGGAAGATCAGATTAAGAAAGTAGATAACACTACAAAGGAGTTTTTAGAAATATCTTCAATAGTAAAGGATATTGAAAAGAACTTTTCATATATATTGAATAGTTCAAATAATGCCTACGGAAATGCTAAGAAAGGTTCTTCGGATGTCCAGGAGACTATAACTTCCATGAACTCAATATCCCAAAAAGTAGTTGACTCTGCCCAAAAAATGAATGTTTTAAAAGAATATACCAATGATATCAATAACACTGTATCACTTATAAATAATATTTCGAAGCAAACTAACTTACTTGCTTTGAATGCAGCAATAGAAGCCGCAAGGGCAGGAGAAGCCGGAAAGGGGTTTACAGTTGTGGCTGAAGAAGTTAGAAAACTTTCGGAAGAAACGGATAAAGCGTCAAAGAATATAGTAAATGTGACAAATAAAATACAATATGAAACTGACAATGTAATTAAGTCTATGGTGGATGGAGTAACGGAAGTAGAAAAAGGAAACAAAATTATAAAGAGAACTTCCTCTACCTTTGAATCAATTATGAAAGGAACGGAGTATGTTACTGTTACAGTGGAGAATTTTAAGAAGATATTGGAAAAACTTTCCGAAGGAATTGAGAATGTAAATTCATCAATTAGAGAAGTAAGCAAAATTGCTGAAGAAACTTCTGCAGGAACGGAAACTGTTTTGGCAAGTACGGAAGAACAAGAAGCATATCTTCATTCAATTAAGGAATCTGTGGAAAACCTTAAGTCCATGAGTGAGGACTTGGCTCAGATACTCTTAAAATTCAAAATGGAGTAAAGAACGGAAATGTTAATTGATGTGGTGAAAAATTATATAAAGAACTTAATTATTTAAAACATTAAAAAACGGTCAGAAAGAGTAATTAAGATTATAAAGTATAGGGAGAACTTACTTGGAAAGTGAAAACAGAATATTTAACTTTTTAGCAAGAGTTCTCCCGTCTTTTATAACCCATAGGGAACATAATATACCTTAGTGTAAATTTCCTGTAAAATGGGAATAGTTCACTTTTAAAATAATTCAGGGAACAGGGGGATGAGTACATCTATCATTGTTAAAGAAAATACTATTTGAGATTTGACATAAATTATATATTGGAAAGGAGATGGGGAGTTAACAAGTAGAAACAATGATAGAGGATATTTTAACAGTGAAGTGGGAAATGGCAAATTTCGGTTATTAAAGTGAAATGGTCTGTAATGATTTAGAAATTTAGAAAGAAGTAGAATTTTTTAAGTATAAGTATATATAAAACCATAATAAAGAAAAGGGGTGGGATTATGTATGGTTTAAGAGAACTTCAGTATGAGGAAGGAATACTTTGTGGGATAATGAGTTCCAACCTTGCTAATGGGTATTGTGCTCCTTTCGGAAATTTTATAGAAAAATATTTAGAGAGTGGTGGAGCTCTTATATATGTTTATAATAAGACAAATAAAAAACCCGATAAAGAATATTTTGAAAGATATTGGGAAATTGATTCGGAATTGTATGAGAAAAAAGGGCAGCTAATTTTTTTATGTCTTGAGGATCAATTATTATGTAATAAGACTGTAAATATGGAAATGATTGAAAAGCTTTATAGCAATAAAGTAAAAGCCTTAAGAAAATCTAACTTTAAAAAAATAATTGTTTATATGATACAAGACAGATATTGTGCCTTCAAGATATCGGAAGAAAAAACTTATAATATTCTGAGTATATTAAAAAGAATAGTTAATAAAGAAAGAGTAATGGCATTGGTTAAATATATAGTAGATGACCTTTCTGAAAGGATTTTTATTAACTTAATATCTTTAAGCGATTATTTTATAATAGATGGGCATAATGATTTAAGAGTTTATAATTATTCTGAATTAATTAAAAATACTTTAGAAAATTTGTTTATAAAACAAAACTATGAGGAACAGAATATAAAGGAATTGAAAAAAGTAGAAAATTTAAAAAATATGGGGCAGCTTTTCCAGGGAATAATTCATGATTTTAATAATTTACTTTCTACAATTATTGGTGTGTCTCAGATATGTATGTTAAAGAGTCCGAGGGAAGGTCTGAATGAGTATTTTAATACTATATATAAAACTTCATTAGACGGAAAAGCAATACTAAATAAGGTACAAAGCTATATAAGAGGTATTACGGATAACAGGAAAGGTTTTTACAATATAAATAATATAGTTGAAACCAGTATATCAATGGCAAAATATAGGATTAAATCTAAAAAAATAGTGATAAAATCAAGGTTAAATTCGGACAATTTAGTATATTGTAATGAACATGAAATAAGGCAGGTTGTTTTAAATCTTCTTCTCAATTCTATAGATTCCATAGAGGAAGAAGGAGTAGTTACGGTAAGCACCTATAACAGTGGAGGTAACACATGTCTAAGAGTAGAAGATACGGGAGTTGGAATGGATAAATTAACTTTGGGCAGAATATTCGAACCTTATTTTACTACAAAGGGAGATAAAGGAAATGGATTGGGATTGAATATATCGAAACAAATATTAGAAGAACACGATGCTACAATTAAAGTTGAAAGTAAATTAGGGAATGGAAGTAAGTTTACTATAACCTTCACACAGAAAGCAGGCCAAATGTTAGCTGAAAGCAATGCTTTCTATAAAAGGAACACAAAAGTTTTGATAATAGAGGATTCCGATATTATAGGGAGAGAATTGTTAAAATATTTATCTATACTTAATATAAATGGAAAGATTGAAATTGACAAAAATTTAATATTAAAAGAATTATTAGAAAATAAATATGAACTGGTAATATGTAATTTTAATTTATCTAATTTAAATCCTTTAAAGATTTCAGAAGAAATTAAAGAAAAATTTCCCGACATTCCATTTGTATTATTAATGGAAAATTCTGAAATAATAAATGAAAAATATTTGGGAACTGTGGATTTTATCTTGCGCAGGCCTTTTACTACGGAGGAATTAGCCGAAATCATCAGAAAATGTTTAAAAACCAACAAAAATAATGAACATAACGAACATAACATTTGTAACATTTCATAGGATATTATGTTTGTACTACTTACATGGTATAAGATCAAGGACTGAAAATATATTAACAATCAATAATTAATATATTGCTGAATAAAGAAATATTAAATTGGAAAAATTAATAAAAGCTGGATTTTAAATAATTTAAAAAAAATATAATTTATTATTGTATTTTGTAATTATATCTACTATAATAAAATTGTTTATTTGAATGAATAAAAAAGCTTGAATCGCTTTGCAAAAGCCTGAAACTAATGCAACGAAGTTTCAGGCTTTTTATCTGAAAATAGTTGAAAGAAGGTGTTTATCAAGGTGTATAAATTAGATCAAACTCAAACTCCTTTATTTGATGCCCTTATGGAATATGTAAATAATAAGACAATTCCATTTCATGTACCCGGACATAAAAAAGGAATGGGAATGGATAATAAGTTTAAAAATTTTGTGGGGAACAATGTATTGTCTATTGATGTCACTGTATTTAAATTGGTTGATAGTCTTCATCACCCCGAAGGACCTATAAAAAAAGCTCAAGAGCTTGCAGCCGATGCATATGGGGCAGACAGAGCATTTTTTTCGATTAATGGTACTTCAGGTGCAATACAGGCTATGATTTTAAGTGTAGTGTCCCATGGAGATAAGATTATAATACCAAGAAACGTCCATAAATCAGTAACGGCAGGGATAATCTTGAGTGGTGCTGTACCAGTTTACATTCAACCGGAAGTTGATAGAAAAGTCGGATTAGCTTTAGGGGTTACTCCTGAAACTGTTGAGGAAGCTTTAAAGAATAATCCGGATGCTAAGGCAGTATTGATTATAAATCCCACCTATTATGGGGTAGCAGCTGATATTAAAAGGATAGCAGACATAGTCCATTCTTATGATATACCTTTAATAGTAGATGAAGCTCACGGAGCACATTTAGGCTTTAATAATAGATTGCCGATGTCTGCAATATCGGCAGGTGCAGATATGAGTGCTCAAAGTACTCATAAGATAATAGGTTCTTTAACCCAAAGTTCTCTACTTCAAGTCATGGAAAAAAGGGTTGATGTGAATAAGGTTCAACAAGTTATGAACCTTCTGCAAACTACAAGTCCTTCATATATACTTATGGCTTCTTTGGATGTGGCAAGGATGCAAATTGCAACTAAGGGCAAAGAACTTTTGGATAGGGCTATAGATTTAGCAGAATATGCACGAAGGGAAATAAACAAAATTCCGGGACTTTATTGTTTTGGAGATGAAATACTTAAAAAGAAGGGAGTTTATGCTCTTGATCCGACAAAACTTACTATTTCTTGTAGAGAAATGGGGATAACCGGGAATAAATTGGAAAGAATATTAGCGGAAAAATACCATATTCAACTGGAGCTTTCAAATTTGTTCAACGCCTTAGCTGTAGGAAGTTTTGGGGATTCAAAGGAAGGTTTTGATGCATTGATTTCCGCTTTAAAAGAAATTAGCGATGAATACAAGGATTTACCTAAGGAGAACAGAAGAATGCTGGATATACCAGACATTCCTAAACAGATAGTTGCTCCGAGAGAAGCTTTTATGGGAGATAAGACTCCGCTGCCATTACGTGAAAGTATAGGCTGTATAAGCGGGGAATTCTTAATGGCTTATCCTCCTGGGATACCGGTACTTTGCCCAGGAGAAGTGATAACACCTGATATTATAGACTATGTAGAGGATATGAAAGATGCCGGACTTTATGTACAGGGAACGGAAGATCCGGATGTTAATTATATAAGAATATTGAATGTTTGATATTGACACTGATTATAATTGGATATATAATGTTTCTTGAATTGGATATTAGTCTTCAGGGCAAGGTGTGAGTCCTTACCGGTGGTTACAGCCCACGCGCCGAAATTTTTTGGCTGACTTGGTGAAAGTCCGAGGCCGACAGTTAGAGTCTGGATGGAAGAAGATCAATTTTATCTAATATTTTAATTAGATTTATTTACCCTGAGGATTTATCTTCAGGGTTTTTTAAATTCCTGAAGAAATATAAATCTATGGAGGAATTTAATTATGGAGATTAAAAAACAAAAAATCAATACGAAGGTTTTAGTAAAAGTCGGGATACTATCGGCGATTTCTTTTTTGTTAATGATAGCGGAATTCCCCTTGTGGTTTGCGCCTGGATTTTTGAAAATGGATCTAAGTGAAATTCCTGCTTTGTTGGGAGCCTTTGCTCTGGGTCCTGTGGCAGGAATCCTGATAGAATTTATGAAGAATGTCCTATTTATTGCTATCAGAGGAAGTAACAGCATGATGGTAGGAGAAATTGCAAATTTTATGGTAGGGAGTATATTTGTTTATATATCCGGAATCGTATATGTTAAAAATAAAAGTAGAAAGAATGCAATAATAGGCATGATTTTGGGGACAATAGCTATGACTGTTTTTATGTCCATAGCAAATTATTATGTGATGATACCTTTCTATGCTAAATTATATGGAATGAATTTAGATAGTATTGTATCTATGGGCACCGCATTAAATAGCAACATAACCGATTTTAAATCTCTTATTGCATATTCTATAGTTCCCTTTAATTTATTCAAAGGGGCTGTAGTTACACTTATAACTGTACTCTTGTATAAACGAGTGTCGCCGATACTTCATAAATAGGTGGCTTAGAAAATAATGGAGATATTAAAACTATCTCTATTATTTTTTTTATATAGCTTAAAAAAATAGTTAATGTTATAATTATTATGGTTTATTATAGTAGAAAGGCTGGTATTATGATTAAATATATATCACATGATTTGAAGGATACAGAAAAATTAGGGTTAAAATTAGGTAAGATACTTAAAAAGGGAGATTTTATAAATCTTTCCGGAGACTTGGGGACAGGAAAAACAACTTTAACTAAAAGTATAGGTAAAGGTCTTGGAGTATCAGAGTATATTACAAGCCCTACTTTTAATTTAATTAATGAGTATAATGGAAGACTTCGATTATACCATTTTGATGTATACAGGCTTAAAAGTCCTGAAGAAATGTTTGATCTTGGATATGAAGAATATTTTTATTCCGATGGAGTCACCATAATAGAATGGGGAAATAATATAGTAGATATGCTCCCTAAAGAAAGGCTTGATATATATATGGATGTAGGAATAAATGATAATGAAAGAAAAATATTTATTAACGGGAAAGGGAAAAGGTATATTGAAATGGAAGAGGAGCTGAAAAGAATTGAAAATATTATCTATTGATACATCCACTGTAGTAGCTACTTGTGCTATATTAGATGAAGAAAAAGTATTGGGAGAGTTTTCTTTAAATCAGCAAGTAACCCATTCTGAAAATCTTATTCCTATGATTAAAGAAATGATGGATGGTTTGAATTTAAATATTAAGGATATAGATTTTTTTGCAGGTGCGGTAGGACCAGGTTCCTTTACCGGGATTAGAATAGGAATTGCAACTATTAAGGGCTTTGCTCATGTGACGAAAAAAAAAGTAATAGGAGTATCCACTTTAGAAGGCTTGGCCTTTAATGTTCCCTATGCAAAGATAATTATTCCGATGATAGATGGAAGAAGAAACAGGGTATATACAGGTATATATGGTTGGGAAAAGGGTAAACTTTTAAGTATGGGAAATGAAACAATTATAGATATTGATGATTTTTTAAGAAATCTTGATATAGGTTTTGAAAAAATAGTTTTTAATGGAGATGGTGCTTTAAAATATAAAGAAAAAATAATGAATATACTTAAGGAGAGAGCAATTTTTTCTCCAATAAATTTGAATATGCCGAGAGCTTCCGGAATAGGAGAATTGGCAATGGTTAAAATAAATGAAGGAAAAGCGGTTGATTGTTATAGTTTAGTTCCTAAATATTTAAGAGAAGCTCAGGCTCAAATGGATCTTATTAAAAGAGGGTATTGAATGATATGGATATAAAGGTTAGAAATATGGAAGAGAAGGATATAGACAGTGTACTGAAAATAGAAAAAGAGTCTTTTTCTGTTCCTTGGTCAAGAGATTCTTTTGTTTTGGAAGTTACAAAGAATATGCTTGCAAAGTATATAGTAGCTGAATTAGATGGAAAAACAGTAGGGTATGGAGGAATATGGCTTATAATAGATGAAGGACATGTGACAAATATAGCCGTTGCTAAGGATTACAGAGGATTGGGAATAGGGAATAAAATAGTAGAAGGTATTATAAAAATATGTGCAGACAGAAATATAAGATCAATAACTTTGGAAGTGAGAAAATCTAATAATATAGCGCAAAATTTATATAAAAAATACGGATTTAAAGGTTATGGCATTCGTTCCAGATATTATTCAGATAATAATGAAGATGCGATAATAATGTGGAAAAGCATAGAAGATTAATTAGAGGTGAAGAAATGACAAAAGATATTATTACATTATCCATAGAAACGTCATGTGACGAAACGTCATGTGCAGTTGTTAAAAATGGTAGGGAAGTTCTTTCCAATATCATATCATCCCAGATAGAAATTCATAGACCTTTTGGGGGAGTAGTACCGGAGATTGCATCAAGAAAACATATTGAAAATATAGATATTATTGTAGAAGAAGCGTTAAATGAAGCCAGAATCGGTTTTGAAGATGTGGATTTAGTTGGAGTGACTAAAGGTCCGGGGCTTGTAGGAGCATTGCTTGTAGGCATATCAAGTGCAAAAGCAGTAGCATATGCGTTGGACAAACCTTTCATAGGTGTTAATCATATAGAAGGGCATATATGTGCTAACTATATCGAACATAAGGATTTAGAGCCTCCTTTTACTTGTTTGGTAGTCTCGGGAGGGCACACTTATTTGGCTCAGGCCGATTCTTATACGGAATATGAAATAGTAGGAAGAACAAGAGATGATGCTGCCGGAGAAGCGTTCGACAAAGTGGCAAGAGCATTGGGCCTTGATTATCCAGGAGGACCTTTAATAGATAAATTTGCAATGAAAGGGGATAAAGCTGCTTGTGATTTTCCGAGAGTTTATTTAGATGATAAAACTTATGATTTTAGTTTTAGCGGATTAAAAACAGCAGTACTTAATTATTTACACCATAAAGAGCAACTTGAGGAAGAAATAGTAATTGAAGATGTGGCCGCAAGTTTTCAGCAAGCTGTAATTGAAGTCCTTGTGAAAAAATCCATAAGATTAGCAAAGGAAAGAAAAAGTTCAACTATAGTTATGGCAGGGGGAGTGGCAGCTAATGAAGGCCTCAGAAGTTTGATGGGAAAAAGATGTAAAGAAGAGGGAATAGAATTGAAATATCCTTCTAAAATATTGTGTACAGATAATGGTGCAATGATAGGATCTGCTGCATATTTTAATTATATTGAGGGACATTTGTCTCCTTTAGATATGAACGTAGTTCCGAATTTGGAATTGGGATATAAATAATCAACAAAAAAATGCGTTTTTTCCACATAGTTTGACAAAAAAAATTTTACTTACTGTGGACAATGTGGAAATGATAAAAATATATTTATTTTAACCAAAAATAATTGTGGATAATGTTGTGGATAATGTGAATAACTTGTGGATTATTTGGGGAAAATATATTTTTATTTTATTCCTCTGTTAAATTTATCAATTGTTCATATAATTTTTCTGATTTTAGTTTTGCAGCTTCTCTTGCTTTAGTTAATTCTACAATTTTGTTGGGGTTTTCATATATTTCAACTTTACACATCTCTTGATCTATTAGATTGATTTTTTCTTCCTCATTGCTAATCATCTCTTCAATTTGCAGGAGCTGACACTTTTTTTCTCTTTCTCTTTCTTTTTTTCCTCTTTCTTTTTTCCTTTGGATTTTAATTTGTGTTTTGTTGATAATATTATATTTGTCCTCATCAGTGTTTTTTTCTTTTTTCTTTTGAATATAGTAATCAAAGTTTCCTAAATATTCGGCAATGCCTTTTTCGGATAATTGCAATATTTTGTTGACGGTTTTATTTAGAAAATATCTGTCATGGGATATAACAAACAAAGTTCCTTCATAATTTATTAATGCTTCTTCCAAAACTTCCTTTGAATCAATATCCAAATGATTTGTAGGCTCGTCCATCATCAAGAAGTTGGATTTAGATAACATAAGTTTTAATATTGCCAATCTGCTTCTTTCTCCCCCGCTTAATTCGTTGATTTCTTTAAAAATATCGTCCCCTATAAATAAGAATTGACCTAAGAGAGTTCTTATCTGCCAATGATCTAAATCCGGATGTTCATCCCATATTTCATCTATTATACTTTTTTCTGTATTTAATTTTTGTTGTTCTTGATCAAAATAACCGATATTTACATGATGTCCAAGAATGATTTCTCCTTCGTCGTGGGGAATTTCTCCAAGGATTGTTTTAAATAAGGTGGTTTTCCCGACTCCGTTGGGACCGATAAGGCCTACCTTTTCTCCTCTGTAAACATTAAAGTTTATATTTTCAAAGATAACATTTTCGCTAAAAGATTTTTTTAAATTCTCTACTTTTAGCACTTCTCTTCCGCTAATTATCTTCGGCACAAAAGTAATCCTTGCTTTTTTTGCATCTGTTTTGGGTTTAGGCATTTTTTTAATTTTCTCTAATATTTTTTGTCTGCTTTGAGCCTGCCTTATATATCTTTTTCCTCCATAACTCATAAATCTCCGTATAATTTCTTCCTGCCTTTCTATTTCCTTTTTCTGATCTTCATAATTCTTTTTAAGCAGTTCTAAATCCTTAATTCTTTTTTTCATAAATTCCGTATAATTACCCTTATAAATATCTATCTTTAAGTTTTCAAGAAGAAATATTTTATCTATCACATTATCAAGAAAATATCTATCATGAGATATGATGAGAGCAGCGCCTTTATATTCCTTTAGAAATTTTTCCAACCAATCTATCGCTTCTATATCCAAATGATTGGTCGGTTCATCTAATAATAAAATATCAGGTTTTTCAAGGAGAAGTTTAGCAAGGGAAAGCCTTGCCTTTTGTCCTCCGCTTAATTTATTGACCTCTTTATCCATATCTTCATGGGAAAATCCCAGCCCGTCTAAAACTCTTCGGATTTCATTTTTAAAGCCATAGCCATTGTGATTTGAGAATTCTTCCAACAAAAAAGAATATTCTTCCATTAATTTATGAAGATAATTTGACTCCTTATTTTGGCTATTATTACTTATTTCTTCTTCCATCATTCTTAATTTTTTTTCTGTCTGAATTAAATCTTCAAATACACTGCTGCATTCATCAAATAATGTTTTATTGCTATTAATATTTATATTTTGTTTTAAATATCCTATTCTTAAACCCTTCTGAATATATATATCTCCTATATCTTTGGAAGTTTCACCGGACAATATATTAAAAAGAGTAGATTTACCGGAACCATTAAGCCCGACTATTCCTATTTTTTCTCCGTCTTCTACTGTAAATGTGATATTTTCAAGGACTTTTTTAATACCATAAGTTTTTTGTATATCTTTACAGGATAATACTATCATATGAATTCCTCCTACCTTATTACTATATATTATTTTATCAAAAAAAAACAGCCCATAAACAGGGCTATTTGAGGTCTAATTCCATTGCCATACTGGAAAGTACTTTATCAACTAAATCAATATCGCATTTTTCATCTGAAGTAAAATGAGCACAATTTTTACAGCTTTTAATCTCTCCTCCAAAAGCATCGACAGAAGACTGAAAGGAAGGATTTTCATTTTGTCTATATTCATCACAATAGAGTGCAACTTTTTGCAATTGTTCATTATTTGCCATTTAAATACTCCTTTCATAATCGTATATTTTAAAATTATTATTTCTATTATATAAACAAAATATGCATAACACGCGGGGACGGTTCTTTTGTGCTGCAGCACAAAAGAACCGTCCCCGCGTGTTGCAAGGATTTTTGATGGAATGAGGATTAGAAGTTTGACATATAAATAACAAGATGCTATAATATTTATAAATTGGTATAAAAAGAATTATAAGAGAGGGATCTGTATGGGTAATAAAGTATCAATTACGGTAATTAGAAGACTTCCAAAATATTATAGATATTTAGGTGAATTATTAAATAAAGGAATTGCAAGAATATCATCTCAAGAATTAAGTACTTTAACAGGTTTTACAGCATCCCAAATTAGACAGGATTTAAATAATTTTGGCGGATTTGGGCAACAAGGCTATGGATACAATGTTAGTGAACTTTATAGGGAACTCGGAAAAATATTAGGGTTGGATAAAGTTTATAACGCAGTAATAGCGGGAGCCGGAAATTTAGGCCAGGCAGTGGCAAACTATAGAGGATTTGAGGATGCTGGGTTTAAGGTATTATCATTATTTGATAAAAACCCTAAAATTATAGGTTTAAAAATAAGAGATATTGAAATAAGAGATGTAGATCTGATGGAGAATTTTATCAAGGAAAATAATGTGGAAATAGGTATAATAACTACTCCTAAGGAGAATGCACAGGATATTGCAAATACCTATGCAAAGAGTGGATTGAGAGGAATCTGGAATTTTGCACCTGCAGATTTGAAAGTACCGGAAAATATTGTTGTAGAAAATGTTCATTTGAATGAAAGTTTGTTTATACTTTCATATTTTTTGAAAAGAAATTTAGGCGGAAATTCTCATTAATTTAGGCATTTTAAATAGTAACTATATATAGTAGTTTATTATTTTTTGCAATTTTGACATTTAAGGAGATAATAGACAGAAAAATGGTTTAAGAAGGTAAAAATAAAAGATAAAATTTTCACAAACACTATAGCAGTTAATTTATAAATAAATTATAATATGACTTGATAATATAAGGAGGGAAAATAATATGGATTTCACTTTGACTAAAGAGCAAGAAATGGTAAGAAATGTGATGAAAGAATTTGCAGAAAATGAAGTTAAACCTCTTGCGGCAGAGATTGATGAGACGGAAAGATTTCCGAGAGAAACTGTGGAAAAAATGGCTAAGTATAATATGTTAGGGATACCTTTTCCACAACAATATGGAGGAGCCGGCGGAGATGAAATTGCTTATGCAATAGCAGTCGAAGAAATTTCAAGGGTGTGTGCGACTACAGGGGTTATACTTTCAGCCCATACATCATTAGGTTGTTGGCCAATATATAAATATGGTACAGAAGAGCAAAAACAAAAATACTTAGTTCCATTAGTAAAAGGAGAAAAGCTGGGAGCCTTTGGTCTGACCGAACCCGGAGCTGGTACTGATGCAGCAGGACAACAGACGACGGCTGTGCTGGATGGAGATAATTATATAGTCAACGGTTCTAAAATATTTATAACTAATGGCGGACAAGCGGACGTTTATATAATATTTGCAATGACTGATAAATCTCAAGGGACAAGAGGAATAAGTTCCTTTATAGTGGAAAAAGATTTTCCAGGATTTAGTATTGGTAAAATTGAAGATAAAATGGGTATCAGAGGTTCTTCTACTGCCGAACTTATTTTTCAAGATTGTATAGTACCAAAGGAAAATTTACTTGGAAAAGAAGGAAAAGGGTTTGGAATTGCTATGTCTACATTAGATGGAGGCAGAATAGGTATCGCTGCTCAGGCTCTTGGTATTGCTCAAGGAGCATTAGATGAAACGGTTAAATATGTTAAAGAAAGAGAACAATTTGGAAGACCCTTGTCTAAGTTTCAAGGACTTCAATGGATAATAGCAGATATTGAAACGGCAATAGAAGCATCGAGGCTGTTGGTCTATAGGGCAGCTTTTAATAAAGCAAATGGACTCCCTTATAATAAGGAAGCAGCTATAGCTAAATTATTTGCAGCAACTACAGCTATGAATGTAACAACTAAATGTGTTCAGTTACATGGCGGTTACGGATATACTAAGGATTATCCTTTAGAAAGAATGATGAGAGATGCTAAAATTACTGAAATATATGAGGGTACTTCTCAAGTACAACAAATGGTTATTGCGGCTAACTTATTAAAGTAATATAAGGAGGATGAAATCATGAATATTATAGTATGTTTAAAGCAAGTGCCCGACACAAATGAAGTAAGAATTGATCCTGTAAAAGGGACTCTAATCAGAGAAGGGGTACCAAGCATTATAAATCCTGATGATAGGAATGCATTGGAGGAATCATTAAAAATAAAAGATCAATTTCCGGATACAAAGGTAACTGTATTAAGCATGGGACCACCTCAGGCAGATGTCGCGTTAAAAGAAGCAGTAGCCATGGGAGCAGATGAAGGAATACTTTTAAGTGATAGAATATTTGCAGGTTCAGATACCTGGGCTACTTCGACGGCAGTTGCTGCGGGCATTAAAACTATAGGAGATTTTGATATTATATTCTGTGGAAGGCAGGCAATAGATGGGGATACTGCTCAAGTTGGACCTCAAATTGCCGAGCATTTAGGAATTCCTCAGATTACTTATGTGGAAAAACTTGAGATATTGGACGGAAAAGTAAGAGCAAGAAGAGCGTTAGAAAATGGATATTTTGTAGTAGAATCCGATATGCCTGTATTGCTTACGGCAATAAAGGAATTAAATGCTCCGAGGTATCCATCTATAAAGGGCATATATAAAGCTTATAAAGAAGAGAAAGTTAAAGTATGGAGCGGAAAAGATGTGGGATTGACACAAGAAGACGTAGGACTTAAAGCTTCTCCGACTCAGGTTAATAAATCCTTTACTCCAGACAAAAGAAAGTCCGTAGGAGAAATTTTAGAGGGTTCAACTAAGGATTCGGTCAGAGCCTTAATAGTTAGATTGAAAGAGAAGAATATCATTTAATAGAAGGAGGGTTAATCATGGCAGATAAAAATGCTGTTGTAAATGTAGATGAATACAGGGGAGTTTGGACCTTCGCGGAACAAAGAGATGGAAATCTTCTTAATGTTGCAATTGAACTATTAGGCGAAGGAAGAAAAATAGCGGATGAATTAAATACTGAATTGACTGCAGTACTTCTTGGAAAGAATGTAGACGATATAGCGGAAAAATTGATTAAATATGGTGCTGATAAGGTATTGTATGTTGAAGACGATTTGTTAAGTACTTATACAACAGATGCTTATAGTAAAGTTATTTATGAACTGGTAGAAGAAAGAAAACCGGAGATATTTTTAATAGGTGCCACTAATATAGGAAGAGATTTAGGGCCAAGATTATCTGCAAGAATTCATACGGGTCTTACTGCTGACTGTACAAGGCTTAATGTCGATTTGGAAAATAGGAGACTTATGATGACTCGTCCGGCTTTCGGGGGAAATCTTATGGCGACAATTGTGTGCCCTAATTACAGACCTCAAATGTCAACCGTTAGACCTGGAGTTATGGAAAAAGCAAAATACAATGAAAACCATAAGGGAATTATTGAAAAGATTCATCCTTATCTAAAAGAAGAAGATATTAAAGCTAAGGTTATAGAATTTGTTAAAAGCAGCAAAGCGGAGGTACCATTGGAAGAGGCTCCTATAATAGTATCAGGAGGAAGAGGATTGGGAACTCCAGAAGGATTTAAACTTATAGAAAAGTTGGCTAAGAAACTTGGGGCCGAAGTGGGAGCAAGCCGTGCAACGGTAGATGCGGGTTGGATTGAGCAAGCTCATCAAGTAGGTCAGACAGGGAAAACCGTAAGGCCGAAACTCTATATAGCATGTGGAATTTCCGGAGCTATTCAGCATTTAGCAGGTATGCAGGAATCAGATTGCATAGTGGCTATAAATAAAAATCCGGATGCTCCTATATTTAAAATTGCAGACTATGGTATAGTTGGAGATATTTATGAAATATTACCAGAGTTAATTGATGCATTGGATCATGTGGATGATATAATGGATGCCTTTAGAGCTTAAATGAAGAAACGTAAATATATTAAAAAGAACTGAATGTTTATTTAAGAATGATATGCCTCCCTATTATAAGCAGATTAAATGATAAAGATCTGTTTATAATAGGGAAGTATTTTTTTAAAATTACTTTTATTATTTTATTTTGGGTATTATAATATTGTTATATTTTATTTAGACAAAATAAAGGAGAGTTTATTATATGAAATGTAATATAAAAGAATACGAAGACGGAATAATAATTGATAATTTGAAGGATTTTAATCCCGTTCATATATTTGATTGCGGTCAATGTTTCAGGTGGAACAGAGAAGAAGACGGAAGCTACACAGGAGTAGCTTTTGGTAAAGTGTTAAATGTAAAAAAAGAGGAAGGCAGAATAATATTCACTAACACCAATATGGAAGACTTCAATAATATATGGTTTGATTATTTTGATTTAGAAAGAGATTATGGAGAAATCAAAGATGTATTATCAGAAGATCCCATACTTCGTGAAGGAATCAAATTTGGAGAAGGAATCAGAATTCTTAATCAAGATCCCTTTGAAACACTTATTTCATTTATCATATCTGCAAATAATGCAATACCAAGAATTAAAAAATCTATTGAACTTATTAGTCAGAGATATGGAAAATATATTGAAGAATTTCGTGGGGAAAAATATTTCGCTTTCCCTTCCCCGGAAGAATTATCCGTTGCGACTGTAGAAGAATTAAAAGAATGTAAAGTGGGATTCAGAGGGAAATATATTCTTGATGGAACTGACAATATATTAAATGGACAAATTGATCTTGATGAAATAAAATCTCTTTCTACTGAAAATGTAAAAGAAGAACTGATGAAGATTAAAGGTATCGGAGATAAGGTTTCAAGCTGTATAGCACTTTTTTCTATGAGAAAAGGAGATGCCTTTCCCATAGATGTGTGGGTAAAAAGAGTAATGGAATATTTTTATTTAAAAAAGGATACAAAACCTAAGGAAATTCTTTTATTCGCTGATAATAAATTTGGACGATATAAGGGTTTTGCACAACAGTATCTATTTTATTATGCCAGAGAATTGGGGATAGGGAAAGAGAAGAAACAAAATAATAGGAAATAACAGATATTAGGAGGTAAAAAATGTTAGGGACTGTAGTAAATTCCGTATCAATTATCGTAGGAAGTGTCTTAGGGGTATTTCTTAAAGAAGGGATTAAAGGAAGATACAAGGAAACAATCATGCAAGGAATGAGTTTGGTAGTAATGCTCATAGGAATAATGGGAGCAGTGGAATCAAAGAATATTTTATTGGTTATAATAAGTCTGGCATTAGGAAGTATAATCGGAGAGAAAGTAAATATAGAAGAAAAATTGGACAAGTTGGGGTCTATATTAGAAAATAAACTTGGGAAAAACAATTCATCTTTTGCCGAAGGTTTTGTTACTTCTTCTCTGGTGTTTTGTATAGGTGCTATGGCAATAGTAGGAGCTTTAGAAAGCGGACTTCAAGGCAATTATAAGACTCTCTTTGCTAAATCAGTTATAGATGGTATCTCTTCCATAATATTTGCATCTACTATGGGTATAGGGGTTGCCTTTTCATCTGTATGTGTATTTTTGTATCAAGGTATAATAACAGTTCTTGCTTCCGGAATCAAAGGTTATCTTACTGCCGATGTTATAAAGGAGATGTCTGCAGTGGGGGGGTTGCTTGTATTTGCCATAGGTTTAAATATGATGGAAATTAAAAAGATAAGAGTTGGAAATATGCTTCCTGCAATATTTGTCCCTCTTATATATCATATTTTATCAATTATATTTACGGGACTAAGGTTTTAGACGAGATTGGCATTATTAGAAAAGAAATTATAGATATTGGCTATTTAAAGGAGTTTAAAGGATATAAGAAATTATAGGAATTATGATATATTAAGAAAAATCAAGATAAACTGCGAAATTTAATGTAATATTTTTATATTATTGATACATATTATAGATAGCTTAAATATGGGTTTAAAATATGTTATTTTAAGCCTTGAAAACCCAAAACATATTAAGTAACATATTAATTGTAGATATTAGCACTCGGTAATGATGAGTGCTAATAAATTGAAAAAAATAATCAATATATTATTATATATAAGGAGGGCTAATATATGAGTATTAAACCATTAGGTGACAGAGTAGTTATTAAGAAAATTGAAAATGAAGAAAAAACCAAAAGTGGGATAGTTCTTCCAAGTACAGCTAAGGAACAACCTCAAATGGCTGAAGTTGTGGCTATTGGATCTGAAATTGACAAAGATGAAAAGAAAAAAGATCAACTTAAAGTTGGAGATAAGGTTATATTCTCTAAGTATGCAGGAACAGAAATAAAAGAAGATGGAAAAGAATATACCATTCTTAAATTTAGTGATGTTTTAGCTGTAGTTGAATAATTATTGAAGATTATAAAGGAGAGTGAAACAATATGGCAAAAGAAATTAAATTTGGCGAAGAAGCTCGACGCTCAATGGAAAAAGGCATAAATAAACTTGCTAATACTGTTAAAGTAACATTAGGACCAAAAGGAAGAAATGTTGTATTAGATAAAAAATTTGGTTCTCCGTTAATTACGAATGATGGAGTAACTATTGCTCGTGAAATTGAATTTAAAGATCCTTATGAAAATATGGGTGCTCAACTTGTTAAGGAAGTAGCGACTAAGACAAATGATGTAGCAGGAGACGGAACTACTACAGCAACATTATTAGCTCAAGCGATTATCAGAGAAGGACTTAAAAATGTTGCGGCAGGAGCAAATCCAATGATTGTTCAAAAGGGAATACGTAAAGCCGTGGATGCTTCCGTTGAGGAAATCAGAAGATTTTCAAAGAAAGTTGAATCAAAGGATGCAATAGCTCAGGTTGCATCGGTATCAGCAGGCGATGAAGAAATAGGGAAACTAATATCCGAAGCTATGGAAAAAGTAGGGAAAGATGGAGTTATAACTGTTGAAGAATCAAAATCAATGGGAACAGTTTTAGACGTAGTTGAAGGTATGCAGTTTGACAGAGGATATGTATCCGCTTATATGGTAACAGATACTGATAAAATGCAAGCAGAGTTAGAAGAACCATATATTTTAATTACGGATAAGAAAATCTCCAATATCCAAGAATTGCTTCCGATTCTTGAAAAGGTAGTACAACAAGGAAGACCTCTTTTGATTATTGCTGAAGATGTAGAAGGGGAAGCTCTTACAACTTTAGTTCTTAATAAATTGAGAGGGACAATTAATTGTGTAGCTGTAAAAGCTCCTGGCTTTGGAGACAGAAGGAAAGAAATGCTTCAGGATATCGCAATATTGACTGGAGGAAAGGTAATATCCTCAGAATTAGGATATGAGTTAAAAGATGCTACACTTGATATGCTTGGAAAAGCAAAGAAAGTTAAAGTTGATAAGGAAAATACAACTATTGTTGACGGAGAAGGAAGTCAATCGGAAATTAAGAACAGAATCAAACAGATAAGAGTTCAAATAGAAGATACTACTTCAGATTTTGATAGAGAAAAATTGCAGGAAAGACTTGCAAAACTATCAGGAGGAGTTGCAGTAATTCAAGTTGGAGCTGCTACTGAAACAGAACTTAAAGAAAGAAAATTGAGAATAGAAGATGCATTATCCGCTACAAGAGCTGCAGTAGAAGAAGGTATAATTCCTGGAGGAGGAACAGTACTTATTAATTGCATACCTGTAGTTCAAAAATTAGTGGATAAGGTAGATGGAGACGAAAAGACAGGAGTCAGAATAGTACTTAGAGCTTTAGAGGAACCGGTAAGACAAATAGCTATAAATGCAGGTCTTGAGGGTTCTGTAATAGTGGAAAAGATAAAAGAGCAAAAAGTCGGAATTGGATTTGATGCTGCAAAAGAAAGGTATGTAGATATGATAGAAGCAGGGATAGTTGACCCGACAAAAGTTACTCGTTCAGCATTACAAAATGCTGCATCAGTAGCTGCAATGGTTTTGACTACTGAAGCTTCTGTAGCAGATATAGAAGAAGAAAAAGATAATCAGATGCCGGCAGGAGCAGGCGGCGGAATGCCAATGATGTAATTCCTTTATATGTTATCCCTATGATAAGTTAATAAAAATTGCCAACGGTTTGCCATTATAGGTAATTTCCGTTGACAATTTTTTTATTTAAATGATTTTGTATCTCATTATTTACGGTATTATTTCTTAAAATTCTATACAAATAAAATTTTTTCTGTTATAATTTATTTAAATTAACTTTTATAAAAGAATATGAACATAATTTCTAATACAGAATTGGTAATGGAGGTAGAAATATGAAGGGAAGATCAATTTTTTTAGCTAAGGTAGCTTCTATGTATTATATGGATGATTTATCTCAACAAGAGATTGCTGATATGTTGGATATTTCCAGGCCGACTATTTCTCGGGCATTAGCTGAAGCAAGAGATAAAGGAATTATAGAAATTACAGTTAATTCTCCTGTTTCCAGGAACTATGATTTGGAAAAGAAATTATTGAACAGGTATAATCTGGAGGAGGCAATCGTTATTCCTGTATTTTCCACTCAGGAAGAGAGTATAACCAAAAAGTTGGGAGAGGCTGGAGCAAATTATTTTTATGAGAATATTAAAGACGGAATGATCATTGGATTATCAATTGGGAAAACGTTAAACGAAATGGCAAAAGCATTAAGTGATCAGAATTTGAATAAAAGGTTTAAATACAGTGTTGTGCCTATAGTTGGAGGAACCGGGTATATTGAACCTCAGTTTCACTCAAATGAGATATGCAGAAAAGTAGCGGAAGCTTACGGAGGGGTTTCTTATCCTATATATGCTCCGGCGATAGCAGAAAATGAAGATAACAAGAAAGCATTTATGAAAGATCTCTTAGTAAAAAGGGTATTTGAAAAAACTTTGGAAGCGGATATCATCTTTGTAGGAACCGGAAATGTAAATTCGTCTACCCTTGTAAGGATTGGAAATATAAAAAAAGAAGAAGCAGAAAATTTAAAGAAAAAAGGGATAGTAGGAGATATAGGAAGTTGGTTTTTTGATGAAAACGGGAAATTTCCTGATGTGGATATAAATAAAAGGATAGTTGGAGTAAGTTTTGATAAACTGAGGAGAAAATCCAAAATAGTATTAATAGCGGGAACTGAAAAGAAGGAAAATGTGATTAAATCAGCACTTAAAGGTAATTGGGTTGATGTATTAATAACCGATGAAAACGTATGCAGATATTTGTTGGAAAATGATTAGGACAACCTATGCGATAATTTCATGTAATCGTCAAAAGCATGATATTTCAATATTAATGTTGAAATATCATGCTTTTTAATATTTAACTAAATATATTTTATAGCCCACCAGAGGAAAATTCTAATTTTTCTTGATTCAAAAAAGACCTCCTTGATTTATTTTGCAGTACTATTAATTTCTTGTTCGTTATTATTAGTACTTATATAAAATTAATGTAGCTTTAATAGTGCTTTAATGGTGTTCTAATTTAGATATGATATTTTAATTTTTATATGGCACTTATTGATATTTACTATTATATTAAAGATTTAACTGATGATAGGAGATGAGAAAAATTAGAAAAAAAGATTGGAATAATATAAAAAGTAGCAAATTTTACAGGCAGGAAAGTTATAAAATATATATAGTTCTTACTTATAGTGGGACATTTCTTTCAAGATGTATAAAGACTTATACGGGGGAACCGTATAGTCACGTATCTGTTTCATTAAATGTTAAGTTAAATAATATGTATAGTTTTGGAAGAAAATATTATAAAAATCCTTTTATCGGGGGATTTGTTGAAGAAAGTATTAATAAAGGGGTGTATGGGAAATTTAAAAATACGACATGTGCCGTATATTCTCTTAAGATAAATGAGATACAATATAACAATTTAAGGAATTTACTTTATAAATTCGAAATAAATAGAGAGAGATATGGCTATAATTTATTGGGGTTATTAGGAGTAATTTTAAACACTCCCATAAAGAGAAAATATAAATTTTTTTGTTCTCAATTTGTAGCTACATTATTGGATTATAGCGGAATACATATTTTTAATAAACCTGCCTCTCTTGTATCTCCTAAGGATTTTAGATACTGCTCGAAGATGACATTAATTTATGAAGGAAGATTGAATGATTATAAAGTAAATTATGAGGAACTTTCCGATATTAGGATAGGGGAATCATTAGATAAAAAAATTTCTTAAATAATTATATTTTTATGCAGTATTTTTAACATTTATTTCGTTATAATTAATGTACGGAGGAAAGGAGGGGGGATTATGACTTGAATAAAAAACTGATAAAGAAGATCTTATCCGGAGATGATAATGCATTTTCCCAAGTTGTAGACGAGTATAAAAATTATGTATTTGCCATTATTTTAAATTTTATAAAAGATTATGATGAAGTAGAGAATGTAGCACAGGAGGTTTTCTTACAGGTTTACATTTCTCTTCCTGATTTTAAGATTGAAAATTTTAAAGGGTGGATTGGCAGAATTGCAGTAAATAAATCAATAGATTGGAAAAGAAAAAATGCTAAAATATATACTGAGGAAAGAATAGGAAATAGTGAAGAAATGGATAACATAAAGGAACTTAATTATTGTAAAACCCCCGAGGATATGTTGATACAAAAGGAGAGCAGAGAGATAATTTATAAATTATGCAATAGCATCCCCAGTATTTATAAAGATGTAATTATAAAATTCTATTTTGAAGAAAAAAGCTATGAAGAAATTGCCCACGAGGAAGGAACCACCGTAAAGACAATAGCTTCTCGGCTTTATAGAGGAAGAAATATATTAAAAGAGAAATGGAGGGAGGAAAATGAAACATTATGATTATTTAGAATGGTTCTTTTATAAAGAAAAAGTTTTTTCTGAAGAAAAAAACAGAGAGATGGAAGAGCATCTTTATAAATGCGAGAAGTGTATGGACATTTTTCTTTCTCTCATAGATGAAAAAGAAGTAACGAATTCAGAGAAAATGATTTCTAAAAATTTTACTGAGAATGTGGTTAATAATGTGAGAAGTTTAAAATATGGAGTACAGAAAAAAAAGAAGAAGAAATACAGAAGCGAATTTAGAACTATGTTCGGTTATTATGTAGCTGCAGCGGCGGTAGCAATTATTTTAACCTTTGGAGGATTTTATGGAGAGCTGGTGGATATGCTACCTCAAGTTGCAAACTTTACTGTTGAAAGAAAGCAAAGTAATCTTCCAAATGTGATATTTAATCTGTCGGAAAAAATAGCGGGGAGAACATCCGATTTTATTAAAAATTTTCAGATATTAAAATAGCGAGGAGGAGTTAGAATGAAGGGCAAAAGTGGTTTTATAACATTTATATTATCCTTTATTCCCGGATTGTCCCATTTTTATTTGGGATTTAAGGAAAGAGGAACAATATTTCTTATAGTATTTTTAGGTTCGATTTTATCCATGGTTGGTTTGACTGTTGTCTTCAACAATGATGGATTTGCGGCAATATTATTTTTTATGCTATGTATAATATGGTTAGTAGCGTTAATAGATGCTTTTTCCATAAGAAAGAAATATTTTATGGAAGAACAAGCTAATATATCGATGGATGAGAAGGAGGAGAATATTGGGGATATGAAAGAATCAAATAAAAAAGCTATTGCATTGGCATTTTCAATCGTGCCCGGTGCAGGACATATGTATTTAGGATATCAGAAAAAGGGACTCATTATGATGACTGCTTTTTTCTTTGTGCTGTTTTTTATAGGCTGGACGAATTTAAATATGTTTTTATTCGTACTTCCTGTATTATGGTTTTACAGTTTTTTCGACGCTCTTCATTCCGTTGACGGAAAAAATGTTGAAGATGAAGAAATTTCTTTTGCCCTTCCTAAGATAAAACCTGAATGGATAGGATGGTGCCTTATAGTAATGGGCGTATTGGTAGTTATTGAACGTGTATTATATCCTATTTTAAACATATCCTATCAAGTCAAAAATTATGTCCAGACGGGAATTGTATCGTTAATATTTATTGTAGTAGGAATAAAATTATTAATCGGAGAAAAGAGAATGGAAGATAAATCCGATGAAGAAATTGATGATGGCAATAAGGGGGAAGACCAGAAATGAAAAAGAGAAAGGTTGGAGTTATTTCCTTGGCAATTGTTTTGATTGGCCTTGGAATTATAATATTCGCTGCTCAGGTGAATAAGCTTTCGGCAGTAGAATTAGCGATGAAGTTTTGGCCTGCTATACTTTTCCTTTTGGGAGGAGAAATATTGTGGTACAGCTATAAAGGCAACAAGGAAGATGGGAATGTTAAATATGATGTTTTCAGTATACTAATGATTTTTGTTATAGTTATTGTAAATTTAGGTATTTATGGATTTATTGAATCAGGAGCTATGTCTAAGGTTAACAGGATGATTTTAAACGAAAATTATAGTTTTGATATTTCTAAGGATGGAGTCAATGTAAAGGACGAAATTAGAAAAATAGTTATAAGCGGTCCTGGGCCTTATTATAATTTAAATATACGAACGGATGAAGGGAACAAGTTGTTTTTTTCAGGTTCTTTAAATGTAAGAGCGGATAGTGAGAAAAAAGCGGAGGAAATTTCAAAAAGAGATTATATTTTTACGAGAGAATCAAATAATGTATTATATATTTCCTTTGTAAACAACAGATATCATAATAATGAAACGCTTAGTGTTGAACCTGTGGACTTGACTTTGATAATACCTGAAGATAGGGAGGTCGAAATCAGGGGAGGCAATTCCTATGAAATAGTTTTGGGAAACATTAAAAAAGATTGGACTATTGATAAGGGGGAGAGTGTAAAGATTCTGTTGGGAAAGGATTCAAATGTTAAAATAAATGCCTATGCTTCTGATAAAACAAATCTCAACGGAAATGCCCAATGGAATATTACAGGAGAAAATCCAAAAGTAAAGGGAGAATTAATACGCGGACAAGGGAATAGCAATATATATATACTCAATTGTAATGATATATCAGTAGATGAACTAAAATAAAAGATTGTATTTTATACAATTTTTATAGTATGATTTGCCTTTTTCGCGATAATTTGATTATATGAAATGCGGGTTTTTTGAAATCTGCATTTTGTTTTTTGCAGCGACTTTTTGTTTTAACTTCTTAATGAAATTAATTATTAAATTAAAATTATTAAGGAAGCCGTTGACTTATTTGAAATTTCGAGTTAATATTATTAATAGGAATATATTTATAGAAAATTTCAAGGAGGAAAATATTATGATCCTCGGGTGCTTGATTACGACCTTAGTATTAGTTTTTGTGCTTTTTATACTTATAATGGTAGGAATAGATATTACTTTGGCATTATCATTTAAAATATTTGCTCCTGTGATATTAATATTCACGGGAATTTATTTTTTATTGAAAAGCAGGAAATAATTTTATGATAAAATAGTTTTAAAGGAGGGATTTTATGTTTATTTTTCCAAAGGATCTTTATACGGATGTAAGAATTGAAAATGTATATTCAACTGAAATATTTTATGAAAACGGGAAGTTGAGACAAAATTTAAAAAGGGATTATAAGGGAGCATTTATAAGGGTATTTGACGGCAAAAGATGGTTTTACTGTTCGACAACGGATATAGATAATATTCAGAAGGAAATAGATAATTTGGCAAAGATGGCAGTCCTTAATAAAAAGATAGGAGAAAATCCGGTTGTAAAAATGTTTCAGATAAATAAAGGGGTGTATTATCGTTTTAATGATAATAATATTTTGGATATAAAACATGAGGATAAGGTTAAACTTCTTAAGTCTTATTTTCCCTTTTTATCTGGCAAGGAAGAATTGAAAACGTGGAAGGCGTTTTATATTGATAATCGTACTGATAAAGAATTTTATTCGAGTAAGGGTGCGGATTTAAAGTTTGATTATCAGACATGCGCTGTTGTATTCAGATATTCTTTAAATATAAATGAGAAAACTTTTAACGGAAGATATGATAAAACAAGTACAGATTTTAATGAACTGAAAGGACTTGAAGATGAAATTGGAAGTGTCATAAAAAGGGATATAGAATATGTGAAAGAATCAAAGCCTGTAATTCCGGGTAAATATACAGTTGTATTTTCCCCGATAGCAACGGGAGTTTTTACTCATGAAAGCTTTGGACATAAGAGTGAATCGGATTTTATGGTTGGAGATGAAACCATGATGAAGGAATGGGCCTTGGGGAAGACCGTTGGTGTTAAGAACTTATCTATTGTTGACAGAGGTGATGTTTTGGGAAGAGGATTTGTACCTTTTGATGATGAAGGAACCAAGGCAACTAAGACATATCTTGTTAAAAACGGCATACTTTCGGGAAGACTTCACAGTAGTGTTACAGCAAGTAAATTGGAAGAACAACTTACGGGAAATGCCAGAGCCGTTAATTTTGAATTTGAACCCATTGTCAGAATGACAAATACTTATATAGAAGCAGGAGACAAATCCAAAGATGAAATTATATCTGAAGTAGATAAGGGAATCTTAATAGTGGATATCAACCATGGTTCGGGAATGTCTACTTTTACAATTGCTCCTAATATTTGTTATATGATAAGAAACGGTAAAATTGCGGAACCCGTAAATGTGGCTGTTATAAGCGGAAATGTAATGGAAACCCTTAATGAAATTGACGGAATATCAGATGAAATAGAGCTTATGGCATTTTCAACGGGAGGATGCGGTAAGATGGAACAATTTCCTCTTCCTGTTGGCTTTGGCGGACCTTATATAAGAGTAAATAATATAAATGTTCAGTAAAGGGGAGGATGGGATATGATTAAAGAGAAATGTACAGATAAGATTAAAGAAATATCTATAAATGTAGTTCAAACTGAGATTGAATCCATAAGGAAAAAAGATATAACAAAGACCGGATTAAGAATATATAAAGACGGATATATAGGAATTTCAGGAGGGTTAGGGAAAATTGACGAGAAGGATATGGAGAGAAAAGCAAGGGAAAATTTAAATCTTCATATACCTTATCCTTGTGAAGCTTCAAGGGATCATATTGAAGAAGTAGATAACGCCGCAAATTCCTTATCTGATGAGGAATTTGCCGATGAGATGGAGGAAGTACTTATACTGTTAAAGAAAGAATATGATGACTTTATTTTTTCCAATCAGATGAGGATGGTAGAAGTAGAGAACAGGTTATTGAATGATGTTGGGCTAAACTTGACATATAAAGATAAAATGGTAGAGATAACTCTTTTAATTAAAGAAAAAACTTCCGCCAATATTTTTGACACCGTTTTTGTATATAGGGATAGGATATTTGATAAGGAAAGATTAATTTTGAGTTTAGATGATATGATAAGGGGATATAAAAACAGAGTCGATATTCCAAAGGAAGATAATATGCCTGTTATATTTTCAGTAACAGATGAGCTTATTCTTTCGAAATTTGCTGAAGAATTAAATGGATATAAGTTTGGAACAGGGGCATCTTTGTTTAGAAAGCTTGCGGGGCAAGAAAAATTTAGTAAAGATTTAACCATATACCAAAGTGCCGAAGTAGAAGATATGAACCTTATTCCTTTTTTTGATGCGGAAGGAGTTGTAAACAAGGATTATAGATATGCATTAATTGAAAAGGGGAAAATAATATGTCCTTATACTGATAAGAAGACTTCCAAGGAATTTAATCTTCCGTTGACGGGAAGTGCTTATGCCGAATATGATAAGGTGCCTTCTTTATCACGACCATATATTAAAATCGAACCGGAGAATAAGACCTTAAAGGAAATTATGAATGGCAGGATGGGAATTATAGCTGTAGTAGCATCAGGAGGAGATTTTACTTCCGACGGTACTTTCGGCACTCCTATTCAGGTTCCTTTTTTGACAGACGGAGATAAGATTTTAGGAAGGCTTCCGGAATTAAACGTATCAGGGCATATTTACAAGATGTTTGGAGAAGATTATCTGGGGACTTTCAAGGATAAAGCATTATTTGGAGAACGGGGCACGGTAGTTAATTTGAATGTAAAAAAAATTTGATGTCATATTGATTACTTTTAGTCTTAATCAAGAGGTATAAAATCCTATATTTATTTGGGTTTTATGCCTCTTGATTATTAGGAAAATCAAAATTTCCTTAATATAAATTCTCCGTAAAATGGGTTTCAAAAAAAGCCTTTTTTATTTAAAATATAGAAGCATATATTATATAAATAAGATGGGCAAATATACCAGATGAAAATCCTCCGAGAGTTTGATATGCTAAAGCCTTTGGTGCTAAATGTCTCATGTGTAATGCATCCATCATGGGTATTTGGCTGCTCAGATATCCGCTCCAGCAGATTCCCACTGCCGTAAATACTGCTATTTCATTTTTACCGATAATGTTTTTGCTTAAAAATTTAGGAACAAGTCCCAAAGCTGCACCTACAGAACCCATCGATGTAACCGGAAATGCTATTAGTTCGGGGTTATTAAATCCAAACACCGGGTTTAATATAAATTTAAGTTTTTCTCCTATCCACGGCATGACTTTAATACCTTCATAGGCAGCCCCGGTATATATTCCATTAAGGGAAGGCCCGTTAGTAAGCATCATTACGAAGGTACATATAATTACAACTCCGGGAATAATGGATAATCCTAAACTGACTCCGGCTTTTCCTCCGTCCAACATAGCTTCAAGGAGCCTTTGCAATGCACTTCCCGATCTTATCTCCCTAAAATTAGTTATGTCGTAAGAGGAATCGGATTCAGAAATTAAATATTTTTCTGTTCCATAAATTTTTTTTGTATAATTTGTCATTGCCCGTACACTTATTATACTTCCTATAATTGCACCTATATTTCCGATAATAACCGGTCCCAAAAAACTCTGGCCGTTTTTTGCCTGAGCTATCATAAAGGTTGATACAACAAGTCCCATACCGAAGGATACGCCTAAATTTGTAATAGCGGAGAATTGGTATTGCTTAAAATATTTTTGAAAATTTTTCTCGCTTGCTAAAGAAACAATTGCCGGATTATCGGAAAGATAAGCTGACATAATACCAAGACTTGCAACTCCGGGAAGGCCGTATAGCGGTTTAATAATTGGGCTCAAAATTTTATTGATTATGGAAATAACTCCAAATTCAGATAGTACGGCTGAAAAAGCACTTGCAAGGACAGCAACTCCCATAATAAAAAACGATGTGTTGATAATAAGATCGTGGGCTGTGGCCATCATTGTTTTAAACATATTTGCAGCTCCCATAATGTGGGTAAATAAAACAAAAAAAATTATAATAATGGCTAACCAAATAAATGATTCTTTACTTATTGCTTTTACTATTGTCTTATTTTCTGCCTTACTTTTCAAGATATATTACCTCCAAAATTTACAACTTTGATTTGTATACTAAATATATTGTATAAGATATTTTGTTTTGTGTCATTTTAAATATTGTAAAAAGTATTAATTGTTTTTCATAATTTAAATTAAATTATTGATACAAAATAAATTACATAAATTTAAAAATAATAAATTAATGCTTGACAATAATACAAATCTCTGTTATTTTTAAAGGAAATATTTTTATTGTAATATTTAATTATATTATTTATGAATAAGACCTATAAGGAGGAATTTTAATGGAATTTGTTGGAGAAGGACTTACTTTTGACGATGTCCTTTTATTACCCTGTAAATCTGAAGTGCTTCCCAAGGAAGTAAAAATAAACACTCTATTAACTAAAAAGATTAAATTAAATATACCTTTGATGAGTGCCGGAATGGATACTGTTACGACAGCAAAAATGGCTATAGCTATGGCAAGAGAAGGAGGAATAGGGATTATCCATAAGAATATGACTATCGAAGAGCAGGCTATGGAAGTGGATAAGGTGAAGAGATCTGAACATGGAATTATAACGGATCCTTTTTATTTGTCCGCGGTTCATAGTGTTTCCGATGCTCTTGAGCTTATGGAAAGATATCACATATCAGGGGTTCCTATTACAAATGATGACGGAAAATTAGTAGGCATAATTACTAACAGAGACATTAGGTTTGAACGGGATACAAGTAAGAAAATAGACGAAGTTATGACTAAAAAGAATCTTGTGACTGCTGATACATCTATTTCTATGGATGACGCCTTAGAAATAATGAAGGAACATAAGATTGAAAAGCTTCCTTTAGTTGATAAGAATTTTATATTGTCAGGTCTTATCACAATCAAGGATATTGAAAAATCAATAAAGTATCCAAATGCGGCCAAGGATGAATCGGGAAGGTTACTTGCAGGGGCGGCAGTGGGGATTACCCACAATATGATGGAAAGAGTAGATGCATTGGTAAAGTCAAAGGTGGATGCAATAGTTCTTGATACTGCCCATGGACACTCTAAAGGTGTAGGAGAAGCGGTAAAGAAGATTAAATCCAAGTACCCGGATCTGCAATTGATTGCAGGTAATATAGCTACTGGAGAAGGAGCGAAGTATTTAATAGATGCAGGAGTGGATGCAATAAAAGTGGGAATAGGGCCGGGTTCCATATGTACAACGAGAGTAGTTACGGGTATAGGAGTTCCTCAAATGACTGCTGTAGTAAATTGTGTTAATGTAGCAAGGAATTATAATATTCCGGTTATTGCTGATGGAGGAATAAAATATTCCGGAGATATAACTAAGGCTATGGGCGCAGGTGCTAATGCAGTAATGATCGGTTCATTGTTTGCGGGAACGGAAGAAAGTCCCGGAGATGAAGAATTATATGAGGGAAGAAGATTTAAAGTATATAGAGGAATGGGTTCTTTAGCAGGTATGGCCGCCGGCGGTAAGGATAGGTATTTTCAGGAGGATTCTAAGAAATTAGTTCCGGAAGGCGTGGAAGGAAGAGTTCCTTACAGAGGACCATTAGGAGATGTAGTATTTCAGCTTATGGGAGGATTAAGAGCAGGAATGGGGTATGTTGGAGCTAAGAACATTGATGAACTTCATGAGAAAGCCAGATTTATAAAGATTACAAATGCCGGATTAATAGAAAGTCATCCCCATGATATTAACATAACTAAAGAAGCTCCAAATTATAGCAAGAGATAGTTAAAGGAGGGTATATTTTGATAATTATTCTTGATTTTGGGGGGCAATACAGTCAGCTTATAGCCAGAAGAGTAAGAGAAGCAAAAGTATATTGTGAGATAGTACCATATAATCATCCTATCGAAAAAATAAAAGAGAAATCTCCTGACGGAATAATTTTGTCGGGAGGTCCTGCAAGTATTTATGCAGCAAATTCACCGAAATGCAGTGGGAAAATATTTGAGATGGGAGTTCCCGTATTAGGTATATGTTATGGCAATCACCTCATAGCTCAGCATTTTGGCGGAAATGTGAAGAGATCTCCGTCAAGAGAATATGGAATAACCGAAGTGAAGATAAATAAAAGCAGTTTATTGTTTGAAGGATTAGAAAATAAGATGAATTGCTTAATGAGTCATACGGACTATATTGAAAAAGCTCCCGAAGGTTTTAATATTATAGGCAGTACGGAAAAATGTCCTGTAGCAGCTATGGAAAATCCAAAATATAAAATTTATGGAGTGCAATTTCATCCGGAAGTTGTCCATACTGAAAAAGGAAAAGAGATATTATCCAATTTTTTATTTAAAATATGTAAATGTATTGGCAACTGGAACATGGATGATTTTATTGAATTTTCCATAAATGCTATAAGAAACCAAATCGGAAAGGGAAAAGCTATATGTGCCCTGTCTGGAGGAGTAGATTCTTCTGTGGCAGCAGTTCTTGTCCATAAAGCCATAGGAGACAATCTTACATGTGTCTTTGTAGACCACGGATTGCTGAGAAAAGATGAAGCCAAACAGGTAATAACTGTATTCAAAGAAAAATTTCATATGAATCTTATTGCTGTAGATGCGAAAGAAAGGTTTTTAGAGAAACTTAAAGGAATAACAGAGCCTGAAAAGAAACGAAAAATTATTGGAGAAGAATTTATAAGAGTATTTGAGAAAGAACAGAAGAAACTTTCAGGGATTGAATATTTGGTTCAGGGGACCATATATCCCGATGTAATAGAGAGCGGAACAGGAAGGGCAGCTACTATTAAAAGCCATCATAATGTAGGAGGACTTCCGAAAGACGTAAATTTTCAATTGGTCGAACCTTTAAGACAGCTTTTTAAGGACGAGGTAAGGAAAGTAGGGAAAAATCTGGAGCTTCCTGAAGAAATAGTACAAAGGCAGCCTTTCCCGGGGCCGGGTCTTGCTATTAGAGTATTGGGCGAGGTAACGGAAGAAAAACTGAAAATTGTTCGTGAATCGGATTTTATATTTAGAGATGAAATAAAAAAAGCTAATTTGGAAAAAGAAATTTGGCAGTACTTTGCGCTTCTCCCCGGAGTGAGAAGTGTAGGAGTAATGGGAGATGAAAGGACTTATTCTTACACTGTGGCCTTAAGGGCAGTTACCAGCACAGATGGAATGACCGCAGATTTTGCAAAGATACCTTTAGATATATTAGAAAAGATTTCAAACAGAATAGTTAATAATGTAGAAAATGTTAACAGAGTTGTTTATGATATTACGAGTAAACCACCAAGTACGATCGAGTGGGAATAGGAAACAAATACCAGAAATTCATATAAACAACATTGAATTTCTGGTATTTGTTTTTTTAAGACATTTTAGGAGATGGAATGTGCAGCAGTCTCATAATATCTTTTTCAGATTCCAATACTCGTTCTGCAATAAAGTCTATGAATGGTTTGTCATTCTTGTGAGCTTGCTCCAGTAGACTTATATATTCCAGTCTTAAGTTTAGTGGAATTATGGCTAACACATATCCATCCTGAATGAGTGACGTATTCATTAACAGCCGGGCAAGCCTTCCGTTTCCGTCAATGAAGGGGTAAATGAATACAAAACGTTTATGGAGCTATGCCGCAAATTCCACTGAATGATATTTCTTTCTTTCTGATTTAGAATATAATATCAATATTATTATAATATATATTGTTACTAACTAATGACTGAAACCATGAGCGTACATAGCTATTTCAATTAAAGGAGAAAACTTCTAATGTCAAAGAATTCCATAGAGAAATTTTTTATGTATTTGCAATTATTTTAGGTTTAATTTATCCTAAAATAATTATATACTATAAAGTAGAAGGGAAGAAGGAGAAATAATATGAAATATTATGTTACAATTGAAGAGTTGGTCAGCAAGGCATTTGAGGTTGAAGCTGATGATGCTTGCAAGGCGGCACAAATTACAGAGAGAAAGTACAAATGTGGCGAATTTATTTTAGATCCCGGTAGTTTGGTATGTAAACAGATGATGGTTGAAGATGAAAATAACATATCCGCAACGGAATGGATGGAGTTTTGATATTATGAATTTAGTTTTCGATAAGCAGTTAGCGATTTCTTATAAGAGTAATTCCCAGAAAATTCGAGTAATGAGTGAAACTTGGATAGAAAGAAATGTTTTTTGCCCATATTGTGGAAATAGTAGAATATCGAAGCTGGCAAACAATATCCCTGTTGCTGATTTTAAATGCAAATGTTGTGGCGAAATATTCGAACTGAAAAGCAAGAAGGGAAGATTTGGAAAGGAAGTAGCGGATGGTGCTTATGATACAATGATAGAGCGTATCACAAGCTATTCAAATCCTGATTTATTCTTGCTTCAATATGATGAATTTAATGTCACGGATTTAATTGTTGTGCCAAAATTCTTCTTTGTCCCTGATATTATCAAGAAAAGGAGGCCTTTATCCCCGACTGCAAAACGTGCAGGGTGGACAGGTTGCAATATAATTTACGATAAAATACCATTCCAAGGGAAAATTGAGATAATCAAAGATCGGACAGAAATTGATAAGAAAGTTGTTATTAATAACTATCATAAAGCAATTAATTTGAAAATAGATAATATATCAAATCGAGGATGGTTATTTGATGTCCTTAATTGTGTTAATAAAATTACCAGTTATTATTTTTCATTAAATGATGTTTATGAATTTGCAGACGATTTACATAAAAATCATATTAACAATAATAATATTGAAGCTAAAATAAGACAACAATTACAGATTTTAAGAGATAAAGGTTATATTGAATTTTTGGGTAGAGGAAAATATAAAAAACTTTAGCTCTTGATAATTGTTCTACGATATGTTAAAATATTACCCAATTAAGCAATATTACACAATTTTTAGTGAAATTGCATACACATAAAGTGAGTGTATCTAAGGTAGACTTGAATTTGGGTTATACCTAAGCGATACAGGGATAGTTTTGAATTTCCTACACGCAGATTAAATTAAACCTGCGGAGTCACTATCTAAAAAGTGATTCTGCGGGTTTTTATATTATTTTTTATTATTATAAGGGGGGCTTGATATGCTGAGAAAAGAATTTCCAATATTAGAATTTGACGATACAAAAGAGGCCGTTATTGAACCGCACAAAACAATAGAGAAATTAAATGTACCGGAATATGGGGTAATGTGCTTTTTTAATGATATTTTACAGAAGTTTAAAAATCAAGGTAAATTAAGGACTGTAGCCTCTTTTAAATCTGAGATGGGGGAAAATCCCATGTATGAATTGGAATACGAAGGAAATAAAGTTGCCGTTTTTAACCCTGGCGTAGGCGCTCCATTGGCTGCTTCAGTATTGGAAGAAGCAATAGCTATGGGTATAAATAAATTTATTGCCTGTGGCAGTGCCGGGGTTTTAAATAAGGAAATCGCAGTTGGTCACATTATAATACCAGATTCAGCGGTAAGAGACGAAGGAATGTCATACCATTACCTTCCACCAAGTAGAGAAGTAGAAGCTAACAGAGAGGCAGTAGAAGCAATAAAAGAGGTTTTGAAAAACTATAAATATAAATATTTGATATCAAAGACATGGACAACAGATGCTTTTTATAGAGAAACGCCGCAAAAAGTGAAGTTGAGAAGAGAAGAAGGATGTTCAACTGTTGAAATGGAAGCTGCTGCTTTCTTTGCAGTAGCAAAATTCAGAAATATAAAATTTGGGCAGATATTATATGGTGGGGACGATGTAAGCTGTGAAGAATGGGATTCAAGAAGTTATAATACAAGAGATCACATAAGAGAGAATTTATTTTGGCTTGCTGTTGAAGCCTGTTTGAAACTATAAAAAAGGAGAAATGAATATGTATTTTAAAAAAATTGTAGGACAAAAATGTTATTTGTCTCCGATAAATGAGGAGGACTACGAAAAATATACCGAATGGGTTAATGACATGGAAGTAGCTGCAGGACTTATATTTGCATCTAAGCTCATAGGACCGGAAGCCGAAAAATTAACTTTAGAAAGGCTTTCTATTGACGGATATAATTTTGCCATTATAAACATAAAGAAAGATGAACTCATTGGGAACTGTGGATTTCCAAAGTTAGACCAGTTAAACAAAGCAGGAGAAGTGGGAATATTTATTGGCAATAAGGACTATTGGGGCAAAGGTTACGGACAGGAAGTACTAAAACTTTTGTTGGACTTTGGCTTTAATATATTGAATTTGCACAATATCTCTCTAAAAGTATATTCATTTAATCAACAAGCAATAAAATGTTATAAAAAAGTTGGTTTTAAAGAGGCGGGGAGAATTCGTGAATCAAAATTTATAGCGGGAAAAGCTTATGATGAGATTTTTATGGATATCTTGGATAAAGAGTATGAGTCGGTTTATATAAATGATATAGTGGGGAAAAAACTGCAGAAATAAAAAAATGGGGCAGAGTGAGTTTAAAGAGTATATCATATTATAAATACATGTTATAATCTAAATATAAATAAAAATGATATATATAGAATTGTCTTTATTGTTTCAGGAAAGTAGGGGATAATATGATTCCGCTCAGGGATAGCGAACCAAGTAGAAAAGTTCCCTTGGCTACGCTGTTTATTATATTTTTAAATGTTATGGTATTTATAAAACAATTCACCTTGCCTTATGACGAAGCTTTAAATATGGTATATAAATATGCTTTTATACCGGCACGCTTTGCCAACGGATTGACCGACATTAGATCTTATATTCCCTTGTTCACAAGTATGTTTATGCATGGGGATATAATTCATATCGTCAGCAATATGTGGTCATTATGGCTATTTGGCGATAATGTGGAAGAACGTATGGGATTTTTTAAATTTATTGTTTTTTATATATTAACCGGCTTGATAGCAGGATTTGCCAATTTTATCTTTGACCCGATATCAAATATACCGACGCTGGGAGCCTCAGGAGCTATTGCGGGGGTGATGGGAGCCTATTTCATAATGTTTCCTCATTCCAGAATATTAACTTTAATCCCTATTATTCCGTTTTTCATACGGATACCTGCCGGGGTTTTTCTGTTTTTATGGTTTATTAGCCAACTTCGTTCGGGTATTTATGGAATTGCAGGGGGAATAGCCTGGTGGGCCCACATATTTGGTTTTTTGTCAGGAGTATTTTTATATAGGAAATTCCTCAAAAGAAGGAAAAGTTACAACTATTATTCCAAGTAATCTTACAATGCTATGAATAGGTATTTTTTTGAATATTGATGAATCAAATTGTAAAAGATAAGTTTAAGCGCTTGAACTTATCTTTTTTTTATAATATACGACATTAATTTCGCATTAACTGCGCAAAAAAACAAAAATATAAAAAAATATTCCTAAAAATTAAAATATATATTGAAATTATATACCGTTTTGAATATAATATAAGTAACAGCGATGAAAGCGCTTTTATAAAAATATAAGGAGAGGATTAACATGGCAGACATTCGTCTAATAAGAGTAGACTTCAGATTGATGCATGGACAGGTTATTGCAAACTGGTTGAATCAAGTAGATGGAAATGCAATTATGATTGTCAACAAACAATTATCGAAAGATCCGTTTATGAATAATGTATACAAAATGGCGGCACCAAAGGGAGTAAAAGTAAGTATTTTTGATCTTGATACAGCACTGGAAAAGATTAAAAGTGAAAAATATACTTCTAATAGAAAATTGATTGTATTGTTTAAATCAGTTACAGATGCCAAAGAAGCGTATGAGAAGGGTTTCCCTATCAGCGAACTTCAAGTTGGAGGCCTTGGTTCAGGGCCAGATCGGGTACAGATTACAAATCAAATTTATCTAAACAAGGAAGATACAGATAAATTACTTGATATGAATGGAAAGGGGGTAAAGGTTTATTTACAGGCTGTACCAAAGGAATCTGAACTTTCAATTGATAAAGCAGCAGAAAAAGTCAAATAATTGAAAGAAAAAAAGTTATAAGGAGGAAAGAAGGATGAATAATTTCATTCAAGCACTATTAATTGGCTTGGTGTACTGGCTGGGAACCAATCGTTTATGGTATGGAACAACGACAGTTATCAGACAACCATTAGTAATGGCAGTACCCTTAGGACTAATTATGGGAGATATTCAAACAGCAATGATAATCGGCGGGACATTACAGCTGATATATTTGGGAGCCATTGCACCCGGAGGAAATATTCCGGCAGATGAGGCATTTGCAGCATGTGTAGCTATTCCCATTGCAATTAAAACAGGGATTAGCGCAGAAGTAGCAGTATCATTGGCAGTGCCGGTAGGACTGTTAGGTGTACTTCTTGATACATTACGTAGGACATATGCATCTGCATTCGTAAGACTGGCAGATAAAGCAGCAGAAAAGGGAGACGGAAAAGCATTAAGAAGAGCATGCTTTTGGTATCCTTTCTTTGCAGCAATTCCGTTACGTGTGATTCCGGCATTCTTAGCAGCATATTTTGGAGCTGACGCGGTACAGGCATTTATGAACTGGATACCGGCTTGGGTAACAAACGGATTGCAAGTAGCAGGAGGAGTACTTCCGGCATTAGGATTTGCGGTAACAATGATTGTAATAGGAAAGAAATCATTATTACCATACTTTTTAGTAGGATTTATAATAATGGCATATTCGGGAATTAGTACTATTGGAATCGCAATATTAGGTTTATGTATTGCATTGCTACAGGGAAACTTTGCCCCAGCAACAGCAAACGGAGGTGAATCAGATGACGACTAATGTAGCGGAAAGAAAGCTTACAAGGAAAGACGTGATAAAGGCATGGTTGAGATATTATACAGTAACTGAAGTAGGAAACAGTTATGAACGACTGACAGCTTTGGCATTCGGATTTGGAATGGCACCGGTACTGGAAAAGTTATATGGAGATAATCCGGAACAGCTTAAAGAAGCATATAAACGTCATGTTTCGTTTTATAATTCAGAAGGAACATGGGGTTCACTGATAGTGGGAATAGCCATGGCGCTGGAAGAAGAAAACGCAAATAAGGTGTCCAAGCCGGAATATGATTCGGCAACAGATGAAGAAAATGCAACAGAGATGATAACGAATATTAAGATAGGTTTGATGGGACCTTTGGCAGGAATCGGAGACTCCATCGATATGGGAACTATACGACCAATTTTCCTATCTTTGTTTATACCGTTAGCAGCAAAAGGGAACATTCTTGGAGGAATCGGACCGTTAGTACTATTTGGAGTGTACATGTCATTCTTGGCATACTTCTTGGTGAGACAAGGATATACATTAGGACGAGACTCGGTAGCAAGTGTATTACAGTCGGGAAGAATCAGTAAATTAATAGACTCGGCAGGAGTATTGGGTCTGTTCATGATGGGAGCATTGAGTGCATCCTATGTAAAACTAACGACAAAGGTAGTTATCAATACAAGTGGAGGAGCATTTAAGATCCAAGATACATTGGATGGAATGTTACCGAAGTTATTACCTTTAGCAGTAGTATTTCTAATTTATTATTATATTAAAAAGAGAGGTCCGAAATACCTGAGAATTGTAGGTGCGATTATAGGATTTTCATTGTTGTTGTCATTATTAGGTATCGTTTAATTTTTAAAGTATACATGAACAATTAAATAGGTACATGTTAAACATGTACCTATTATTAATTTTGGGAGGAATATAATGAAAAAGGTTGCAATTGTAAATGCTAACAGTTTTGGACGCTATTTTCCGGAATTTATTGATATTTTGAAAGAGAATGTAGGAGAAGTCACAAGATTTAAATTTCCGTCCGATATTTCTGCAGAGGAACTTTCAAAAAAACTACAGGGATATTCATATCTGATTGTTGGAACAACTCCTAAATTTTCAAAGAAATTCTTTGAAAAGACCCCGTCAGTAGAATATATTGCCCGTTTCGGCATTGGTTACGATAATGTAAATGTGTTGGGAGCAAAAGAATTTGGCGTAGTTGCATCTAATATTCCCGGATATTTAGAAAAAGAAGATGTGGCAGAACAGGCAGTTGCTTTGGTGTTGGCTTTGTGTAAACATATAGTTAATGCTAATGCGGCGGTTCGTAAAGATGAGTGGAATGTCGATCGTGGAAGATTTTTAGGACGTAGAATCAATGGAAAGACAGTAGGAATCTTAGGATTTGGTAATATCGGTTCAACTTTTGCAAGAATATTATCTAAAGGATTTCAGTGTAAGATTTTAGCATATGATCCCTATTTATCAGCAGAGGAAATTGAAAGACGTGGAGGAGAAAAGCGAGAATTAAATGATTTGTTAAAAGAAAGTGATATTGTTTCATTGCATATTAACTTGACTAAGGAAAGCTATCATTTGATTTCGAAGGAAAAGCTGTCCCTTATGAAAAAAGATGCAATTCTTATAAATACTGCACGGGGTGAATTGGTAGATGAAGAAGCTGTTGCCCAGGCATTAGAAAACCGAGAACTCGCTGGTTATGGTGCAGATGTAATTGAAAATGAACCCCCTAAAATGGATCATCCCCTTTTACCTCTTGAATATGCAATTATTACGCCTCATGTGGGGACATACAATGCTGAATGTAACCGCCAAATGTGTCAGAGCGTTGTTGATGATGTGATCCGTGTTTATCATAATGAAAAACCCAGTATCGTACTTGAAAAATAAAGGAGGGAAAATAAAACATGGAACAAAATAACAAATTAGAAGAACTTAAGCAATTTGACACTCCAAGTATTACAAATGTGGTAGCTACTTATCCTGATAAAGACTATTGTCTTGGATTATATCATCCATGGAAAGGAAAGTGGTATACAGATCAAACATTGAAATGCATGTATCCTGAATTGGGCAGAACGGTAGGATATGCGGTAACCTGCACTTATGGCCTTCCCGACCCGAACTTTACAAATTTGAAATTTGCCGATGTGTTGAGGGCAGTTGCAAAAATGTCAAAACCGGTTGTTTTAATTGTAAAACAGAACATGCCGGAAGAAATTAAAAATATCAATGGCATGCTGGGGGGCAATATGATGACTGCATTAAAATCTGCTGGTGTAGTCGGCGTTATTTCTGATGGCCCTTCCAGGGATATTGATGAAATTCGGCCTTTAAAAATGCAGTACATGTTAACAGGTATTACGGCCGGACATGGCAAATTTGCTGTACATTCTGTTAACACTCCCGTTGAAGTATGCGGCATGCAGGTTGCCCCCGGAGATATCGTTCATATGGACGAAAATGGCGCAGTAAAATTTCCGGAAGAATGTTTAGATGATGTAATTAAATATGCAGAAAGGCTAAGAGAAATTGAATCGAAACGTCAGGGAATGATGAGAAATACTAATGATGTAGAAGAATTAATTAAGATTATGAGTGGATTATACGACTAATCAAGTTAAAGGAGAATAATATAATGGAAATTCCAAAAGAAACTAAATACGGTTGTTTGACATCAAAATTTCATGCGGAAGTTCGTATGATTTCTCTTCCTGACGAATTAAAATCAGGAGAAATTTTGATTCGCCAGGAAGCATGTAACATCTGTACTGCAGATTATACACAATGGCTTGGACAACGGGAACATCGAGGTTATCCCATGGCCGGTGGACATGAAGGCGTGGGAACTGTAATTGCAAAGGCCGATGATGTATATGAATTTAATTTGGGAGATCGAATCGCTTTTATTTTTCCATATTGTGGGCATTGTAAAAACTGTAAAATGGGAAGACAGGATGAATGTACATGCCGAGAAAAAGTAAAGCTTCCGTTAAAGGGGACCCAACAATATTTTGGATTTTCACAATACATGGTTCGTCATTCAAGATACTGTGTAAAAATTTCAAGAAAATTGCCATTGCCGGAAGCATGTTTTGTAGAACCTGTTGCCACAGTATTAAATGCTCAGAACAATTTAACCCATCGCCTTGGAGATACGGTTCTTGTTATCGGAGGAGGAACTATGGGTTTATTGAATGCTGAAGTTGAGAGATTACGCGGATCAAAGGTAATTGTCTCAGAGGTGATGGAGGAAAAATTAAAAAAAGCTGAAGAGATGGGATTTGAAACTATAAATCCGCAGGAGACAGATATAAAAACTGTGATTGATGAATTTACCGATCATAAAGGTCTGGATATAGTCATTCTTGCAGTTGGAAATCAGGTTGCTTTGAATCAAGCCTTAGATCTTATTAAGAAGAAAAACGGGCAGATATTGTTCTTCTCAGCCTCATATCCGTCAGCTGAATTGAATATACCGGCAAATAGGATCCACTATGACAAGTTAAGACTTCTTGGGGCATTTAATTCAACATTGATTGATTTCTATCAAGCATCGAGATTATTGGGGAACAAATTAGTCAATGTGAGCAAGCTGGTTGATTCAATATATGATTTAAACGATATACAAGAAGCTTTCAAACGAGCCAGCGAACCGAACACTTATCGTGTCTGCGTTAAATTGAACGAATGGGAGGATGAATAGTACATGATAGTGTCTTTTAAGGATATGTTGCAGAATGCAACGGATGGGAAATATGCAGTAGGAGCCTTTAATATCGGGAATAAAGATATTTTAGATGCGACTATTGCTGCAGCAGAAGAAAAAAAGATTCCTGCAATTGTTGCCGTATCTGTGCCGGAAATGAATTTTTTAGGGGATGAATTTTTTTCTTATGTAAAAGTACGCCTGAAAAAATCGGAAGCCCAATTTTGTTTACACCTGGACCATGGTTCAAATTTGGAAGATATAAAACGAGCTATCAATAATGGCTGTACTTCGGTAATGATTGATGCATCAAATAAAAGCTTTGAGGAAAATGTAAATATTACTAAAGAAGTAGTTGATTATGCACATTCATTAAATGTTTATGTTGAAGGAGAATTAGGAACAATTGGAAATACAGGTAATAGTTCCTGCGGAGAAGGGCTTGATACTTCAATCATCTATACAGATCCGGATAAGGCAAAAGAATTCTGTGAATTGACAGGAGTAGATGCTTTAGCAGTTGCCATCGGAACTTCCCACGGAATGTATCCGAAAGGGAAAACGCCAAAACTAAGAATTGATATTCTTCAAAAAATTCGTGAAAGAACATCAGCTTTTCTTGTATTACATGGAGGTTCAGGTAACGCTGATGAAGAAGTGATTGAATCCATAAGGCATGGGATTTCTAAAATAAATATTTCCAGTGAAGTGAAAAAAGCATATTTTGAAGAACTTTATAAGTATTTGGGAGAATACCCTGATTCGGTAAAAACTCAGGTGGTGTTTCAGTCTCCTATAAAAGCGGCAAAAGATAAAATTGTGGAGAAAATGAAGATGTTTATGAAGAACTGAGATAGTTGGGAATGCCCTAAAAACATTTTTTAACGTTTTTAGGGCATTTTTGTTATACAGGATTGCGGAGATGAAAATTGGGAAACTTAATTATAATAACTTTAAAACATTAGAAACAACAAATTTGATTTTATCAGGATCAATATCAATATCCCTTCTCGTTCCGATATTTTCACAGACAAATTTATTGCCTGCCTGGTTACCTCCGGCGAAAATTATACAGTGATCATATATATTAGCACTGCTGTAATTTGTCTGGTTTTTTTCAAATCGGAGAATTGATGAGTCAAGTTTTTTAAGTTCATCTTTAAAAGTATTACTGTAATTAACCGCTATATTTTTTCCTGACCCGATACAGTCAAGCAGGATAAATCGCTTTCTATGCGCAGAATCTCCTAAAAATTCTTTTATCATTTGGTCTCCCATATTGTTGATACATCCAAAGTCAGTAAGAACAAAGGCAACATTTTTTTGTTGCTTAGGTGTTAAAGTGGAAGCGATTGCAAGGCAACCAATAACTCCCGAAGTATTTCTGTTTAAATTATGAGAATTGGGGATTCCTTTTGAATAATGAACAATTAGATAAATACCAATGATATAGACCGAAAGCGTCATAAAATCTTTCCAACTGAAAAATCCTTCTAACCATTTTATCCTTAAAAAGTGAGCTGAAAATATAAAACAAAGGACAGTAATGAAAAGTAATGGGATAAATGCAGTCAGGCTATATAAAAGTTTTCTGTTTCTTATATCAAAAGGATAATATTTGTAGAATCCAAAATTTTTTGACGGTGTATCATAATTTGCCATAATTATGGTATCTGCCTTCTTGACATCTCCGATAATTAAGTCAATCGCTTTTCCTTTTGAACCTTGCGGTGAAAGTATTGAAGTTTTATATCCCATACATTTAAATTCGGGTTCAATATTATTAATAAATCTGATTTTTTCTTTTTTTCGAAACCTTTTTTTAGCTATTACTCCATATTTTAATATGGAATCTTTCATATCAAAATTCATAAGGCAAGCCTCCTTTTTTCTACACTAAAATTATATCATACTTAAATCCAAAATGAAATAAAATTCTAAATATAATATTTTTAACTTGAAAAATTATTCTATTCATGATAGTATAGAAATGAATTGAGAGCGCTTACTTATGAAAATAGAAAGTTTTAGAAAGGAGGAAGTGACTTAAGTCATGAAGTAAAATGATTGGAATTTTAATAGTAACCCATGGAAAAATGGCAGAAGGTATTGCTGACAGTGCGAGGATGATTATGGGCAATAATGAACAATTTGATTCAATTGGATTATTTCCTGATAAGGATTTAGATCAGTTTAAAGCTGATATCAAAAAGAAATTTTTAGAGTTGGATACTGGTGATGGTGTAATCATATTCGTTGATTTATTTGGAGCTTCACCATATAACATTACAGCCTTAAATATACACGAATTATTAAGTGAGAAGAAAAAAGTTAGAGTGATTACAGGTGTAAATCTTCCAATGGTGATTGAAGTATTGAATATGAGAAACATCGAAGAGAATATTGATTCTTTATATAAATCTTGTTTGACTACAGGAAAAGACGGCATCAAAGAATTATTAGAAGAAATGGCTTCAAATGAATGTGAAGATGATGAGGAGTAGAAAGGAGTAAAAAATAATGGATATCAGTAAGCATGTTCAAGCTGTTGAAACTTTCAAAGAGATTACTGAAATGGAATTAAGTGAATTTGTAAAGAATCTAAGTACAGAGGAATTAAATCCGGCTTACAATTTGATTGTTAAGGCTAAAAAGAATGGAAATCGTGTTCATGTTACCGGAATTGGGAAACCTTCCTATGTAGCTGGTTACATTGCTTCTTTATTTTCGTCTACCGGTACTCCTGCCTATGTTCTTCATGGGACCGAGGCGATTCATGGATCCAGCGGGCAAGTAAAAGAAGGGGATATAGTAATTGCAATTTCTAACAGTGGTGAAACAGAAGAACTTATAAAAACAGTCACTACAGTTAAAAATAACGGAGCAAAAGTTATATCGGTTTCAGGAAACAGAGAATCATGGTTGGCTAAACAGGGAGATGCTTTCTTATTTGCAGGCGTAGATAAAGAAGGAGGACCTTTAAACAAAGCACCTCGTATTTCATACTTGGCCGAAATTGTTGTTTTGCAAGCTTTATCTATTGCACTTCAAAATGAAGAGAATATTGATTTACAGGATTATAAAAAATGGCATCCAGGCGGAGCCTTGGGAAAATCAATTAAATAGGACAATTTATAATAAGAAGAAAAGAGGCGTTAGACAGTGAAAGGAAAAATTTTAATAACACCAAGGGCATTTGCTAAGAATGGAATGAAGGAAATTGAAAAATTAAAACAACAAGGATGGGAAATTCATCTGAATGATACAGGCAAATCATATAGCCATGAAGAATTTGTAAAATATGCGAAAGATGTTGATGGTATCATTATTGGCGTTGATATTGCAGATCGTGAGATGCTTAAGGGCTGTAAAAATTTGAAAGCTATTGCCAAGTATGGTGTTGGTGTTGATAATATTGATTTAGATACTGCAAAAGAATTAGGAATCAAAATTTCAAGGACTGTCGGTTCTAACTCGGTGTCAGTTGCAGAGCATACAATAGCATTAATGTTTGCATGTGCTAAACGTATTGTTGACGGAGCAATTAACGTTAAAAATGGAAAATGGAACAAGAACTACGAAATAGAACTTATGGGTAAAAAAATCGGTATTATTGGCTTTGGCAATATTGGAAGACATGTAGGCAGGCTTGCTCAGGGTATCGGCATGAATGTATGTGCGTATGATGTATTTCCTATTAATGAGAAATATGCAAAGGAACATAATATCCAAATATGTTTGCTGGATGAACTGGTTAGAACCAGTGACGTTATTACTATTCATACGCCCCTGACATCTGAAACAAAGGATATGATCAATGCCGAGCGTTTAAAAGAAATGAAAACGACAGCAATTGTGATCAATGCAGCCCGAGGCGGAATTATAAATGAAGCTGATCTGTATGAAGCATTAGTGAACAAAGAAATTTTTGCTTCCGGATTTGATGTTTTCTCAACGGAGCCACCAAAAACTGATGAGAAACTGTTACGTCTGGACAACTTTATTTTAACTCCTCATGCTGCTTCAAAAACTTTAGAAGCTGATATGAATACGATAAAGATGTCAATTACAAACCTTATTACAGATATCGAAGGATAAGTGAGGAAGGAAATAAAAATGAAAAACAGATTAAGAGAATGTTTAGAAGGTAAAAAAAATATTATAGCTACACGTATTAACAGTACATGGCCAATGATAGCGGAAGTTGTAGGAGCCACAGGCTTATATGATTATATTGAGTTTTTGGGCGAATATGCTCCGTATAACCAATATGATTTAGAAAATATTGCAAGGGCATGTGAACTTCATAATATGTCATGCATAATTAAAATAGATTATGCCAACCGCGACTATGTAGCTCAAAAGGCATTGGCTTCAGGATTTCAAGGTATTCTGTTTACTGATCACAAAACAGCAGAAGAGGTAGAAAATACATTAAAAATGGTAACACCGTCGATTCCCCATGAGGGTGGAAGACTTGGATATGTCAGCCGTCGTTTCTATAAGAACGAAGGTTTTAAAAATCAGTTGACCTATGCAGCCGAAGTAAAAAAATGTGTTATGGGATTTATGATTGAAAAAGTGGAAGCAGTAAAAAATATTGAGGAGATATGTCAAGTTCCCGGGGTTGACTTTGTTCAGTTTGGACCTGCTGACTTTTCTATGAATAGTGGATTCAACGCAAAAGAAGAAGTTGAGAAAGTAAGAGAAGCGGAAGAAAAGGTAATTAAAACTGCATTGAAATATGGAGTTAGTCCGAGGGCTGAAATTAACTCTGCCGAAGAAGCAGAACGCTATATCAAATTGGGGGTAAGACATTTTGCCTTAGGTTCAGAATTGAAAATTGAGAAGATGTTCTGGACAGACAATGGTGAATGTTTAATGGGAAAACTCAACGATTTGAGAGGAGAAAAAATATGAAAATTGTAGTATTGGATGGATATACTTTGAATCCGGGAGATTTAAACTGGAATCAAATCAAAACTTTGGGAGATATTATTATTTATGATAGAACAGATTCAGCTGACATAATCTCGCGTATCGGAGATGCAGAAGTTGTATTGACAAATAAAACTCCTATTCGAAAAGAAACGATGAAAGCATGTCCTAATATAAAACTGATTAGTGTTTTAGCTACGGGATATGATGTAATTGATATTGAAGCAGCAAAACAACTGGGAATTGCAGTTTGTAATGTTCCGGCTTACGGCACATATTCTGTTGCTCAATTTGCAATTTCATTGTTGTTAGAAATTTGTTACCATGTAGGATATCATGACAATGCGGTTAAAGAAGGAAGATGGGAAAACAGTGCTGACTGGTGTTTCTGGGATAAGCCGTTATTGGAATTGTATGGCAAGACTATGGGTATTATTGGTTATGGTCGAATCGGCCAGACGACAGGAAGAATTGCAAGGGCCCTTGGCATGAAAATCATTGCTAATGATAAGCATGAAAATCCTACTCTAAAAGATGTTGAATATGTTTCTTTTGATGATTTGTGTTCCCGTGCAGACGTAATTGTACTTCATTGTTCCCTAACAAAAGAAAATCAGCAGTTCATTGACAAGAAAGCAATTGCCAAGATGAAAAAGAATGCAATTATTATAAACAATGCTCGAGGCCAACTGATTAATGAAAAAGATTTGGCGGATGCATTAAATGAGGGCAGAATATATGCTGCAGGAATTGATGTTGTTTCAAAGGAACCAATTGAAAAAGACAATCCGCTACTGAAAGCAAAAAACTGTTATATTACACCTCATATGTCTTGGGGATCGGTGGAAGCTCGAAAGCGTATTATGGATATGACTTACGAAAATATTCAAGGATATCTGAATGACAAAACTGTAAATAGAATAGTGTAAGAGATGAAATACAAAAGGAAATTTAGACAATGTCGCTTAAAGGAGGATTATTAAATGATAAATATTGAGGGAATTATTACACCTATTGTTACACCATTCAATAGAGATAAAGATCAGACGATTAACTATGATGCATTAAAACAACTAATTGATCGTTTAATTGAAAAAGGTGTAAAAGGGATTTTTATTTTAGGAAGTTATGGTGAATTCCACGTTGTCGATGATGATGAAAAATTGGAATTTGCAAAGAAGACGGTTGAAATTGTGAACCATCGTGTACCTGTTTATGTTGGTACCGGCGGAAACAGCACACGTAATGTGATCCGCTTATCAGAAAAAATCGAAAAAGTTGGTGCAGATGCGGTATCTATTATCACCCCATATTTTGTTTCACCTAATGATAAAGAAATTATAAACCACTACAAAACAATAGCGGCAAGTATAGATCTTCCAATTATTTTATACAATATTCCAAAGAACACAAAAATTAACTTGTCAAAAGAAATTGTTGCTGAATTGGCTAAAGTTGAGAATATTAAGGCAATCAAAGACAGCTCGGGTGACATGGAAAACTTGAAAGGTTATGTGGAAGCTGCTAAGGGAACGGATATGAAAGTTCTAATAGGTTCTGATTCTAAAATAGCTCCCGCAATTCGTTTAGGGGCAGCCGGCGCAATTGCCGGTACAAGTAATCTTATTACCGAAGTAGATGTTAATTTATATAATGCATTAAAATCAGGTAATGATGAAGAGGCAGATCGTTTACAGCAGGAAATTGAAGTATTGCGCAGTGCATTAAAGTTAGGTACGATACCTTCAGTTATGAAGCGTTCCCTTGAATTTACCGGTATTCCTGTTGGACCTGCACGTCTTCCGGTTATGGAAACTACGCCGGAAGTTGATGAAAAAATTAAAGAAATGCTTAAGCACTATAATTTGATTTAAAGAAATACTCTTTTCTGGTTTTAATCTTATTCAGATTTCTACCAGAAAAGAGTATTTTTATGTATATTTGATTTTCTTGTTCATTTCAATTATACTGATATTGATTTAATTTTCAGTTTAATATAAGTAGACGGTGAAATAATATTCCAATCTAATAAATGATGAAATTATTTATTCCGGAATTAATTAATTTATTCAATTGTGATTTATTTTACATTTAAAATTAATGAGAAAGGAAGTGGTGTCTTTGAGTTGTTTAATACAAATTAAAGAAGGATATTCGTTGCTCAGCAAAAATGAAAAAAAAGTAGCCGATTATATTTTGTCTCATCCTTTGGAAGTATATGATTATTCTGTTCAGCAGCTTGCAGAATCTTCGGGAACCAGCCCGTCTTGTATTATACGTTTTGTTAAAAAAATCGGCTTTGAAAGTTACACTCAGTTTCGGCTGATATTAGCAAAGGAATCGGAACGTCAGCTGATGTCCTCAGATGAGTTAATAGAAGAGGTGACTAAAAGTGATAGTATTCCGGAAATGCTGCAGAAATTTAAAAATTTTAATATAAACACAATTAATAAAACCTTTGAGAATTTAGACGAGGTAAAAATAAAAAAAGCTGTTGATATTTTAAGAAAAGCAAAAAAAATCTTTGTTGTCGGAGAAGGGACTTCGTCTCTTGTGGCTCAAGACCTTTCACATAAATTTATTTTGGTCGGAATCGATTCTTGCTGTCATTCGGATGCACATACACAGTTGACTCAGGTAAATGATTTAACTCCGGAAGATGCAATCGTTATCTTTTCATATTCCGGTTCGACACAATTAGCAAATTTTGCATTAAAACGTGCAAATGAATTAAATGTTCCGTCTGTTTCCGTTACACAAATTTCCAAATCATATTTGGCACGAAAAGCTACGGTACCAATATATGTTCCGGCTCTGGAAACCGAACGTAAGATCGGGTCAGTTGCTTCCAGGATTTCTACATCAATAGTATCGGATATTCTTTATTTAGGGACTGTTCAAAAGAATATTGACCAGATAAAGGAAAAAGTAACCGAGACGAGGAAGCTGTTAAGCCAATTAAAAGTGGATATATGATAAGATACTTCACTATGGGCTATAAAAAACCTCTGTTAAAATTTATTTAATCTTAGCAGAGGTTTTTGAATTCCAATATAATATTTTATATTGTCTATTCCTTTACAGCATCATCCTTGTCCGAATATTTTTTCTTACAATAATAATATACGGGCAGACCAATTAATGTCAAAGCAAGTCCTAACATGGAACCCTTAAATGAGTCTCTGATTGTTACGAATATTAGATATAGACCTCCAATACCTCCTATTATTGGTATTATGGGATAAAGAGGTACTTTATACAGTTTTTCATCTCTGGGATATTTCTTTCTCAGTATAAATATGCTGAATACTCCGAGAGTAAAGAATATCCATATAACAAATATACACAAATCGGTAATTGTATTAAAATTGCCTAACAGAATAAATATTATCGAAATCACTGTCTGAAATATTATCGAATTAACCGGTGTACCTAATTTTGGATTTACACGATTCAAAATTTTATATTTGGGAAGTTGCTTTTTTTGCCCCATTGCAAAGGCTACTCTTATCCCACTGGCTAATTGGGCATTTAGAGCAGCAAAGGAAGACAACAACATTCCTATTGTTATCAAAGTGGTTCCTCCGCGGCCAAAGAGTTTTTTGGAAACATCTACTCCTATACTTTCGGAAGCGGCTACTTGGGGTGCAGACATTACATTAAATATTGCCGTATTAAATAGAGCATAAACTATTATTACAAAGGCAAGACCTATTATTATAGCTTTAGGCAAATTTTTTTCCGGGTGAATCATCTCGTCGCCAAGAGTACAAGTATTCATCCAACCATCATAAGACCATAATACACCGAGAAGGGCAACTCCCGTTCCGGCACCCTTTATAATTCCACTGGTTGCAAAGCTGATATCATGGGCGGTACCGTTAATTAACCCAAAGATAATTATGGCAGCCATCGGAACTAATTTTCCTATGGTTGCAATGCCTTGCATCTGAAGGCTGAGCTTTGTGGATATTATCTGCAATATTACTATTAATAAGGTAATAAATATTGCAAATAATTTTAATTCCCATTTACCCATCGGTATAAAATAGGTTGCAAATGTAGCACAAGCTATTGCCAAAGCTGCTGAACCACCCGGACTTGAAATAATCACTTCTATCCATCCATACAAAAAACCGACGACATCATTGTATAATTCCACTAAATAAGTATAAAGCCCTCCTACTTTAGGAATATATGCAGCAATTTCTGATATGGTCAATGCACTGCACATTGAAATTAATCCTCCGACAATCCAAATGATCAACGCGGATGCTGATGAACCCATATTAACTAATACTACCGCAGGCTTTAAAAATATTCCTGTGCCGATTACAAATCCTATTACATATGCAATACCTTCCCGTAACCCGAGATTTCTTTTTAACTTTCCTTCTTCCTGATGCACTAATAATTCCCCTCCTTTTATATTATCAATTTTAATTAAGATACTTATAAGAAAAGCTTCCATTGAAGAATTATAATGTAGCTTTTCTTGAAACCCAATTAACGGGAAATTTATATTAATGAAATTTTGATTTCCCTATGGGTTATAAGAAAAGCTTCTATCAAAGTATAAAGTATAATGTAGTTTTTCCTGAAACTCATTTACGGAAAGTCCTCTTAGTCAATGTTTATAAGTGAGGACTTTCCTATTTGTTATAAGAAAATATTTGTTACTCGATTCCTAATACTTTTTCAGGAGAAGTATATGGTCTGTTTTGTTTTTTCCCTGTTTCTTCAAGAGTCAATTTTCCATCATAGGATGTAAGCCCTCTCCTTAAATATTTGTTATCAGTTAATGCTTTTTTAACGCCTTTATTAGCTATTTCCAAAGCATAAGGCAAGGTCGCATTACATAAAGAATAGGTCGAAGTTTGAGGGAATGCTGCCGGAATATTGTCTACACAGTAGTGCATAATCCCTTCTTCGATATATACAGGATCGTCATGGCTTGTGGATCTGCAAGTTTCTATAGCACCCGCTTCGTCACAGGCTACGTCTACAATTAGCGATTCCCGTTTCATTAACTTCAGCATGTCTCTTGAAACCAAATGATCTTTTCTCCATTTTGGCCATAATATACAATTCATTAAGACGTCTGTTCTTTTCAGGCATTTTATTAGATTTTGCTCATTTGAATATAATAACTCCACATTAGGAGGGAGTATCTCTTTGGCTCTTTCTAATTTATTTATGTCTATATCTAATATTGTAACTTTGTTTCCAAATGCTGATGACAATTCCGCTGCACCTATTCCTGAATTTCCCGCTCCGATAATAGTGACTTCCGGAGTTCTGATTCCATGAACTCTTGCAAGGAGAATTCCTTTGCCGCCGTGAATTTTCTGAGAAAAGTTGAGGGCTGCAATGAATCCTCCTTTACCTGCTATTTCACTCATTGGTTTAAGAAGAGGAAATTCACCGTTTTTATCGGTAACGTCTTCGTATGCGATGGCAGTTACTTTTTTTTCAAGAAGAGCATCGGTCTGATCTCTATGAGCATTGGAATGAATATAAGTAAAGACAATCAGCCCTTCCCTTAAGTATTTGTATTCCTCAGGAAATATTTCCTTTACTTTATAGATCATTTCAGAATTTCGATATAATTCTTCCGGAGTTTTCAATATCTTTGCTCCTTGAGATTCATATTCCTTATCGGGAAATCCGCTTCCATCGCCTGCTCCTTTTTCTACAAAAACAGTATGTCCTCTTTTTACAAATTCTTTTACTCCTTCCGGGGTACACGAAACTCTGTTCTCATTAGCTTTTATTTCTTTTGTTATTCCTATAATCATTAAATTTCCTCCTTTATGTTAATATTTTTAAACTGATAATAGATATTGCAAATGGAATGCCAAGATTAAACATCTTATTTTGCAGGTTATTTCAAAGCCTCAATAAAAACATAAAGGAATCGTTTTCAGATAAAGACAAAAAGTTGTCTTTATTTTCTTTTTTAATAACTCTTATTATAACGAATATTAGCTATAAATAACGAAAGACAGATTATTGACAATTCTGACAATAACCTGTCTTTTATATAAACATAAACATTAAATTATCTTTAAAGATATGTTTAGTAAGTAAGGGCATTGTGCCCATAAAAGAGAATTGCCAACTTAACTGGCGGATGTTTATTATGTTTAATAAATTGGTACAATTTTGTTCTAAATATAGGAATGCTTTTAAACTTTTGTTTTATAGCGAAAGATGTTAAAGTAACAATGTAAGATATAGTAATTAGATGGCCATATAATAAAAATATATCTTAATTATGGGTTTTATAGCAATTGCCATCCTGAAAGCTTTTATTATAATTTAAGATTTATTAAAAAGGAAGGTGTTGCATTTGTATAGAAGGGCTTGTAAAATAATAAAAATTATTTATGACAAACAAAATGAGCTGGATATAAAAGATCTTGCACAAATATTAAACGTGAGTACAAAAACAATACAAGCAGATATACAGGAAGTTAATGAATTTTTGAAAAGTACGGGAATTGCATCCTTAAAAGAAAAAGAAAATAAGTTTTATATTACAAAAGTACAAAAATCGATTGATGAAATTCTTTCAACATTGAGCTTTTATGATTATAAGCTGTCGAAGGATGAAAGGCTGATAATTGAAGCGCTTTTGCTAATATTTACAAAGAATCATGTTACTCTTTTTAATGTGGCGGAGTTCATGTATGTTTCCAGATCCACAGTTATCGGGGATATTAAATATTTAAACAGGTTTCTTGGTAATTATCATCTTTCTATTGATTCTCAGACTAATACTGGCATAAAAATTAGGGGTTCTGAGGAAAGTATAAGAAATCTATTTGTAAATATATTATTTAAGCATAGAGATTTATATAATTTATTTTCTCATCAGGAAAAGATTAAAAATATGAAATTTGGAGAATTAAAGGCAATAGACGTGGAAAGAAACATAATACTTCAAAATCTTATATCGGAAGCTGAAAAATATTCAGAAATGCAGTTAACGGAACATTCTTTTAATATATTGTGGAATTACTTATGTATGGTTATTGTCAGAATAAGGTCGGGAAAATATCTTAAAAATTATAAGTCTGAAAGTGGCGAAGTGAGCAATAAATTGATAGAAAGATTATACACTTTAGTATTTCAGCATTTTGATTTAAAAGAAAATGAAAATGAACTTTATTACTTAAATAATTTTTCCAAAAGTTTAACTTATCTTAAAAAAAATAACACAACTGACGGAAGCAAGGAAATAGTAAAAATACAAACTATTACAAGATTGTTTATTATGAAAGTATCAAAAGCATTGAATATTCCGCTATATAAAGATTATGAACTTTTCAAAAGCCTTTCAAATCATTTGGAGAGAATCTTTCTGGACGGATTTACAAGTTTAGTGGATAATTATGAAATAAATTTTATCATAGGAAAATATTCATATGTAAAAAGTAAGGTTGAAGAAAATATAGGAGTATTAGAGCAATATGCTAAGAGACCTATAGGAGATGAAGAAATAGCTTATATAGTCATATATATATGTGCTTCGATTGAAAAAATAAAAATTCATAAGAATCGATGTAATGTAATTCTCGTTTGTAACAGTGGAATAGGAACGAGTCAATTTTTAAAATCAAAGCTTTTGGATAGATTTAATTTAAATATAGTAAATGTATTACCTAAGCATAGACTTAAAGATTCAATAAGAAATGATATAGACTTTATAATTTCCACAGTCGATTTAGATGAGACATGTTTGCCGTATATAAGGGTATCTCCTCAGCTAACAGACAGCGATTTCCTGAGAATGAGAAAAATGATTGAAGACTATGGTTCTGTAAATTTTGACGAAATACATGATAATAATTGCTCGGAAATAATGAAAAAAATAGAACTAATAATAAAGGATGATGAAATATTAGATGTAATCAGAAAAAGTTTAAACGAATATTTTGATAAAAAAAATAAAGTGAATTTAAGTCTCGCTGATCTTTTGACAGAGGATTTTATACAATTGGATGTTAAGGTGGAGGGCTGGAAGGATGCTATAAAAAAAGCCTCTCAAAATTTATTGGATAAAGGATTTATAACTAATGAATATATAGAATCCATAATAAAAAATACTATTGAAAATGGACCTTATTATGTGATTTCTAAAGGATTTGCTATTCCTCATTCTGAAATTGGGGATGGAGGAAAAATTATGGGATTTAATTTAATAAGGTTAAGAGAGCCTGTTATGTTTAATGCTGGTATCTATGATCCAATAAAATATATATGCATAATAAATGCGGTTGATAAAGAAAGACATCTGAATGCTTTGTTTAATTTAATAAATTTACTGCAGATATCGGAATTTAAAAAAGCATTAGATAAATCAAAAAGCAGTAAAGAAATGGCAAGAACTATTGAATTATATGAGAGAAGAATACAATAAATGCGGAGGTATTAATATGTATTTAGACAAAGAGATTACATTTTTTAATGAAAAAGTTAAAACTGGAGAGGAAGCTATAAGAAAGCTTGCCAGGAAGTTTATGGAAAATAATTTAGTTAAAGATACTTTTTGTGAGGCTGTTATTAATAGGGAAGTCGCATATCCCACAGGTCTTAGTGTAAACGGTAAAGGCATAGCTATTCCGCATACTGACAGTATTCATATAATAAAACCACAAATAGGCTTCATGTCTTTAAAGGAACCGGTAATATTCAAGAACATGGTAGATAAAAATGATGAAATAAAGGTTAATGTAATATTTATGCTTGGCTTAAAAAAGTCAGAAGAACAGGTGCAGATGTTGCAAAAGTTGGTAGACATGTTTCAGAATGAGGAATTATTAAATGAAATCATATCATGTACGAATATTAGTGAATTTAAAGCAATAATGAAAAAAGCTAATATTTCATAAAATAATTTCTGGATTTTAAGGAGGCGGTATGATGTTAGTTAGTTCTAAAGAATTATATAAGGTTTCAAGAAAATACAATTTTGCTTTCCCTGCTCCTAATTTTGTGGACCAGAATTCGGCAAAGGCATGTATAGAAGTGGCGGAAGAATTAAATTTACCGTTGATATTAGCATATGCTCAAGCTCATAAGGAATTTTTATCATTTGATGAAGCTGTAGAATTAGGAAAATATTATGGGGAAAAGGCCAAAGTTCCCGTAGTACTTCATTTTGATCACGGAACAGATAAGGATTTAATTATGAAGGCCGTAGACATAGGGTTTAAGTCAGTTATGATAGACGCATCATCGGACCCCTTTGAAGAAAATGTGAGGAAAACAAGGGAAATAGTGAAATATGCACATTTAAAAGGAGTAGTAGTGGAAGCGGAAATTGGACATGTAGGAGGAGGAGAAACATATAAGAGCAAGGATGACAGTGACAGCAGATATACAATTGTTGAAGAGGCAGAAAAATTTTTTGAGCTTACAGAGGTAGATTCTCTTGCTATATCTATAGGAACAGCACACGGGGCATATAAAGGAAAGCCTGTAATAGATTTTGAAAGATTGAAGGAAATAAGATCAAAGGTTGATGTACCTCTTGTTCTTCATGGAGGCTCTTCGTCAGGAGATGATAATTTAAAGAGATGTGCCCTTAACGGAATAAGTAAAATAAATATATACACAGATTTAGTAACGGCAGCCTATAAGAAGGCGGCGAAGATGGAGTGGAAGGATTATTATGAATTAAGGAGTGCACAGATTGAAGGAATAAGGGAATGTTTAAAGCATTATTACGTTGTATTTGAAACTGAAAAATACAGGAAGGCAGATGAATAAAAAATGAAGGTAAGAACGCCATTTTTAGTTGTTAATCCAAAATCATATCTTTATGGAGAAAAATCTTTGGATTTAGCCTTGGCGGCTGATAAAGTGGCAAAGGAAACAGGAATTGAAATGTTTTTTACATGTCCATTTACAGACATACGGTATATTAGCGAGAGGACAAACCATCTTATAGTAACTGCTCAACATATGGACCCTTTAAAGCCGGGCAGGGGAATGGGACATATACTGCCGGAATCTTTAAAGGAAGCAGGAGCAGAAGCAGTTTTCCTAAATCATGCCGAAAATCCTATGACAGTAGAAAAATTATCAAAGACCATTGAAAGAGCACATGAGCTGGATATGATAACCATAGTATGTGCGGATTCAGTATTTGAAGCTGCTGCGGTATGCAAATTGAACCCTGACATAGTTTTAGCTGAGCCTACAGATTTAATAGGGACAGGCAAAACAGCAGGCAAAGGCTACGTAGTTGAAACCATATCAAAGATAAGAGAGATAAATCCGGATATACTTGTTATGATAGCCTCAGGAGTTACCACAGCGGATGATGTTTATAAGGTTATAAAACTTGGAGCTGACGGAACAGGAGGAACAAGCGGTATATTGAAAGCTCCTGACCATAAAAAGAGGATAGTTGAATGGGCGGAAGCCGTGAAAAAGGCTGTTAAGGATAGAAAATAATTGGAGGTAAGAAAAGTGAATATTTACAAGGAACAAATAGATTTAACATCTCATGGAGGAAGACCAAGCTTTTTTGATATAACACCACAGGTAAAAGAGGCCATAGAGAAAAGCAAGGTAAAAAATGGGATATGTGTAGTCATCTCACCTCATACCACTTGTTCTGTATTTTTTGAAGAATTTGTTCATGATTATAATGAAGAAGGGGATGAGTTTCTTCAGGAGGACTTAAATAATATTTTAAAGAAAATAATTCCTGATAACGTGGAGGAAGGGCAGTATAATTATCCCGGGGAAAAGCATTATAAAGCAGTTGCCTTATGGCCAAATGCTGAGGCATATTTGCCAAATGGGGACAGGAGAGCTCTTTTAAACTGTGATGCACATCTTAAGGCAACCCTTATAGGATCAAGCCAGACATTTGAAGTGGATGAGGGAAAACTTGGCGTAGGGACAACAGGGTATATATACTTTGTTGATTTTGACAGGACAAGATCACGTATACGTAAATGTAAAATAATTGTTTTAGGTGAATAATATAAAAAAGAAAGTGGAGTGTTAACATGAAAAGAATATTATTGGCTTGTGGCTCAGGAGTATGCACATCTACAGCTGCCAGAGTAAAAGTTGAAAAAATATTGGATGCAAATGGATACAAGGGACAATACAAAATGGAACAATGTAAAATAGCAGAAGTGCCAGCAAAATCAACTAATTTTGATTTTGTAATATCAACAACAATGCAACCCGATGGAGTAAAATGTCCTTTTGTAAGTGGTTTGTGTTTTTTAACAGGTGTAGGCATTGAAAAAACAACTAAAGAGATATTAGATCTCATGAAAAAATAAAAATAAGGCGGTGAGTTATTTATGTCATATATTTTAGGATTTTTCAATTTTATTCAGGGATTAGGCGCCAACGTGATGATGCCCATAATAATTTTCATATTTGGAATTATTTTAGGAACTGAGAAAGGTAAAGCATTAAGAGCAGGATTAACAGTCGGTGTTGGATTTATTGGATTAAATTTGGTAATAAATGCATTAGGGGCTAATTTAGGTCCGGCTGTTGAACAGATGATTAAACGTTTTGGCCTTTCACTTTCGGTGATTGATGTTGGCTGGCCTGCCGCAGCGGCTATAGCATTTGCTTCAACTGTAGGAATGATAATAATTCCTGTTGGTTTAATTGTGAATATCGTGATGATTTTAACTAATACAACTCAAACAGTGGATGTTGATATTTGGGATTATTGGCATTTTGCTTTTACGGGAGCATTGGTAGCAATATCTACGGGTAGTCAGATGATGGGAGTAATTGCAGCGGTATTGAATATGATAATAATTATGGTGATAGGAGATTATACAGCACCGGGAGTTGAAAAAACGCTGGGATTACCGGGAGTTTCTCTGCCCCATGGATTTACAGGAGCATATGCACCCATTGCAATCGTAATAAATAAAATTATAGATTTAATTCCGGGAGTAAGGGATATAGATATAAGTATGGAAAAAGTTCAAAAAAGATTTGGAGTGTTTGGAGAACCTATTTTAATAGGGACAAGCCTTGGTATAATAATAGGTATTATTGCAGGCTATGGAATTAAAGATGTTCTTACTTTAGGTATCACTATGGGTGCAGTGCTTGTTTTAATTCCTAAAATGGCATCATTGCTTATGGAAGGATTATTACCTATTTCTGATGCAGCCTCAGAGTTCATAAATAAAAGATTTTCAAAAAAGGGGAAAATGTACATTGGACTTGATTCGGCAGTAGGAGTAGGGCATCCCGTAACATTGTCGGTTTCACTTATATTAGTACCTTTAACAGTTTTTATGGCAGTTCTCATACCCGGTAATAAGGTCTTGCCTTTTGCTGATTTAGCAGTGATACCATGGATGTTTGTATTAATCACACCGGTTGTTAACGGAAATGGGTTCAGGGCTTTAATAAATGGTATAATTGTTTTGGCAGTAGGTTTATTGATTTCAACTAATTTGGCACCTCTTATAACCATAGCAGCCCAAAATGCAAATTATACTATGCCTTCAGGTGCAACTCAGATTTCAAGTATATGCGATGGTGCAAATCCATTGACTTGGCTGATTGTGAGAATAAATGATTTTGGGTGGATTGGCATGGCAGTTATAGCAGTAGTTGCAATATCCTTGGCGATAATTAACAGAAAGAGAATCTTAAAAGAAGCACATGAAATGGAACAAAAAGCATAATTTAGATTGGTATGGTGAAAGATGGAAAGAGAATATAAATTTGATAAAAAGCTATTTTTAGTCAGGATTGTTTATGCAAGTGTTTTAACAATTATAGTATTATTTATAGGTATTTATAAATTATTTACGGGTACGAATATAAAATATTTGTGGATGTTTATATGCTTTCTATGCATATATACAATTATAACTAATTTTGTATCAATCAGCTATCCTGGTGAAATAATTATAGGAGGAGATAAAATAATATTTAAAGCCTTTAAAAGATCTCATGTATACAGTATGGGCGAAATTACCAGTTTTAAAATTAAAGAACAAAGGCTTGCCGGAAAGCTATATATAAGAATTAATTCTCCTTCATTATTTAGAGGAAGATATTGGATAGATTTGAGAGCTTATGACGATTATAAGGATTTAGAAACTGAGCTTTTAAAAATTGAAGAGATGAAGCATCCCGATTCTCTGAAGCAGAAAATAAAAGTTAATAATTCTCTTTACTCTTTACGTAGAAAGGAAGATAAAAAATGTATAAAAAAGAGAAAGATGAAATAATAAAAGCAGGAATTAAATTAGACAGGTATGGTTTAATAGTACTTTCAGGGGGAAATGTAAGTTTAAGAGTTGAAAAGGATAAGATATTAGTTACTCCTTCAGGAATGATTTATGAAGAAATGGTGACAGATGATATTATTTTGATGGATTTGACAGGCAATATAATAGAAGGAAAGAGAAAGGCTTCCGTTGATACTAAAGCATTATTATATATATATAATAATATGACAGATGTTAAGGCTATAATTCATACCCATCAGCCTTATGCGACGGCATTGGGATTAATTCAGGATGAATTTAAGTGTAATCTTACAACATTAGCTAATGCCACAAAGGGTTCCGTTAAGGTATGTTCGTTTTCATCTGCGGCCAGTGAGCAAATGGGTATAGAAGCAGTGGAAAATTTAAATGGTAAATTAGCAGTAATATTAAAAAATCATGGAGTAATAGCAGTGGGGAATTCTTTAAAACAAGCTCTTTATTCGTGTGTATATTTGGAGGAAGCAGCAAAAACATACTGTATAGCTAAATCTATGAGTGATAATATTGCCATGATGACTGATAAACAAATTGAACAAGCAGTAAGAATATTTGATTATTATGGACAAGGGAAAGAGGAAGTTCCTGAATTCTTAGTCAATCAGTAAAAATTTTTAAATAAATTATATGATAATATGACCGGTTTTGTGACCGGTCATATTGTTTTCCTAATAAATTTTATTATAACAAATATTAGCTATTATTAGCTATAAGTAATAAAAGACGAATTATTGTCAGAATTGTCAATAGTTCGTCTTTTATATAAACATTAAATTATCTTTAAAGGTATGAGTTTTATATTTTTATAACCTTATTTATATTTGCTTATTTGGATGGAATATTTGTTTATTTTGTAATGAAGAGTTTGTCTGGGAATTCCAAGCATATTTGCTGCAGAAGTAATATTTCCGTTAGCTTTTTTTAAGGCATTTATTATTAGTTGTTTTTCCAAGGATTCGATTTCTTGATTTAACGGTTTAATTTCCCTTATATCTTCATTTATAGAATTATTATTTATGTTTTCGATTAAATATATGGGCAGATGTTTTAATTGTATATCTCCGCTGTTTAATATATTAACGGAAGATTCTATTATATGTTGCAACTCTCTTACGTTTCCCGGCCAGTTATATTCATAAAATATCTTTTTTACCTCTTTAGATATTCCTGATACATTTTTATTGAGTTCTTTATTATATTTATCTATAAAATATGGAATATATAGTGAAATATCTTCCTTTCGTTCCCTTAAAGGTAATAATTTTATACTTACTACATTTAACCTATAGAAAAGGTCCTCTCTTAAATTTCCCCTTTTAACGGATTTAATGGGATCTTGATTCATGGCGGTTATTATTCTTACATTAATTCTTCTGTCTTTTGAATCCCCTATCCTTCTAACCATTCCGTCTTGAAGTACTCTTAAAAGTTTTGCCTGTAATCCGTTAGGCATTGAATTTATCTCATCTAAGAACAGCGTCCCGCCATCAGCAAGTTCAAAGAGTCCCGGTCTATCTACAGAACCGGTAAAAGCACCTTTTACTGAGCCAAATAATATTGATTCAAATAGATTTTCCGGGAGAGCGGCACAATTTTGAGCGATAAACGGTTTATCATGTCTGTTGCTATAGTTATGGATCGATTGAACGAATAATTCCTTTCCAGTTCCGGTTTCTCCATAGACTAAAACAGGAGATGAACTATTTGCAATCATCTTTGCTTTTTTTATATTGTATTTCATTTCTTTGTTTTGAGTAATTATACTATCAAAATTGTACTCTGCCGTATTTTTTCCCATATTAAATTTTTTATTTCCAATAATTTGGAACGTTTTCCTTGTTTTTAACCTTTCTGTTATTTCTTTAACTTTAGTTATATCTTTGGATATTTCTATTGCTCCTAATATCTTTCCTCTCCTGATTATAGGAAGTGTAAGATTTTGGGTATTATAGACTCTTCCTTTATTATCGTGGAAAATTTGATTCTCAAAATATTGCGGAGTACCATATTTTAAGCAATTAATTATTGTACTTTCTTCGATATCTAAAGCGGGATATATTTCAAGAAAATTTTTGTTTATAATTTCTTTAAAATCGTTTAATTTTGAATTATTGTCGAATCTGGGATTATATCTCACGGAATATACGATATTTCCGTTATGATCCACTATCATTATGGCATCCACATATTCCATATTTATATCATTAAATAACATAATCGTACCCCTCTCTATTGTATTTATTGAAAAGGAAAAGTTAATCCTATTGAGCATAAGAATTTTTAAAATAAATATTCTAAAATCATAAAAATAATTAAGATATCAATTAAATAATACCTTAATAAAAATATAATGGCAATAATCATTACTTGTAAACAGATATCCCGCATCAAATTTCCAATAAAGATTTTTTGTATCATAAAAAAACCCTACATGTTAAATTATTTTACATTAACATGTAGGGTTTTTATTCAAACTATTTCACATTTTCCGATTGCTTCACCATATCCGGATTTTTTAAATGAATTTCTTTACCCTCAGAATTGACTAATTTAAATTCTCCACTTGTGAGTCCGCTATTTAGGTATGGAAGATTAAAATATCCGTCTTCATTCATTTTATATTCAATGCCGCCGATAATCCATTTTGCATCCCTGGGTACTCCATATTCTAAATGATTTATACTATTTAAACAATAAATTTGATTATTAAATGCTTTATCATTGATGATTCTTCCGCTATCTAAATAGAAATACCTATTAGTTTTTCCTGTACTCATGCCTACTTCGAAATATCCGGGTTTAAATCCGAGCTCATTTGTTAAAAAATTTATAGACTTTTTTGAAGAAATGATCATATAAGAACTGTCTCTTAATAGTTCATTTATTATATCTACCGTATCAAATAATGTTTGATCATATGATGTTTTACTTTCATCATATATACTGTCTACAAAATCAATTGTTTTAAAGCCATTATTTGTAGCACCATATAATCTTTCAATACCATCTGCATGTTTAAATTTATAGTAAGTATTTGGTGATAACGTCAGCCTGTTATTTATTACTTCTAAAGTTTTAACATTATCTTCATTTATAATTGGTGATACTTCACTAATCGGTATTTCAATTGACATTCCATCTTTTTCGATATAAAAATTATTAGCACCATATTCAAAGGAAACAATTCCGCTGTTAAAATCTATCATCTCTCTGTTTATTATCATTTTCTGAGTTATTTTATTTAAATTGATAAATTTAGATGGAATATAGCTGCTGAAATTAGATTTATATATTGAATTTTCGTTTTTAATAGTAAAATTATTACTTAAAATATTTCTTGAAAAGATGCTATTATTGATTGTATAAAATCTTTCTATAATATTATTATTGATTCTCATAAATTCACCTATTTTCTTTATTTTATTATGGAAATCCTTGTGCAAAATCAAAGTGGCCAACTTTTTATATATGTAGATAGTACTTCATATTCGTAACAAAAAGATTTTACCAATCTCCCCTTTCTAAAATTGATGATAGATTTAATAATAATTTATATATCAAAATATCTATCGTCACTATATAATTTAGCTTTAATAATAGAAAATTATCCATAACTTGGATTGTCCCGTTTACTGATTTTTATATTAATAAAAATATAATGGCAATAATCATATAGTTATATAGATTGCCTTTAATATGATAAAATATATTTGTCCGATTCAGATATAATTTATTTGAGGTTTTTAAAATTCAACGAGGGAGTGATCTGATGCTTCAAACTATTAAATATGACGGGGGAAAGTTGTACATAATCGATCAGACAAAATTACCTGTAGTTAATGAAACTATCGAAATAAAAAATGCGGAAGAGTGTTTTGATGCCATAAAGAGACTCAAAATAAGAGGTGCTCCGGCTATAGGGATAGCTGCTGCTTATGGAATATTTCTGGGAGTTAAAGATGTCGAAGAAGATGATTTCGATAAATTTTATAAAAAGTTTACAAAAATCAAGGAATATTTGAGTTCTTCAAGACCTACGGCAGTCAATCTTTTTTGGGCTCTGAACAGGATGGATAAGAAAGTTTTGAGTTTAAAAGACAGACCTTTGCATGAAATAAAAGAAGCCTTGGAGGAAGAAGCTGTACTGATTCAGAAAGAAGATGAAGATGTCTGCAGAAAAATAGGAGAGAATGGCCTGAAAATTTTAAAGGATAATATGTCTGTTCTCACTCATTGTAATGCAGGAGTATTGGCTGCTTCCAAATATGGTACCGCATTGGCTCCTATTTATATGGCTAAAGAAAAGGGTTTAAACATAAAAGTATTCGCCGATGAAACAAGACCGCTTCTTCAAGGCGCAAGGCTGACATCATTTGAATTAAGTCAGGCGGGTATAGATGTGACTTTAATTACAGATAGTATGGCAGCAGTAGTGATGAAAAAAGGTTGGGTGGATATGGTAATCACGGGCTGTGATAGGGTAGCTGCCAATGGGGACGCAGCAAACAAAATAGGGACTTACGGAGTAGCCCTTTTGGCTAAAGCACATAATATTCCGTTTTATATAGCCGCACCTTTTTCAACTATAGATTTAAACACGTCTACAGGAGATGATATTGTTATAGAAGAAAGAGATAAAGAGGAAATAATCAGGGGATTTGGAGTCCAGACAGCACCACTGAATATTAAGGTATTTAATCCTGCTTTTGATGTTACTCCTCATGAATTGATTAACGGAATAATCACAGAAAAGGGGATTGTTCGGGCCCCTTATGATATCAATTTAAAAAAATATTTCGGTTTATGATTATGAATAAAAAAGTAAGGTCCGTAATGGATCCAGATATATAATATATCTATTATTTATATGGATCCATTACGGACCATATAAAATATTGGAGATATATTATTCTCATCAAAGCAGTATCAAATCAATTAGATTAAATACTACCATTGACTGTCTTTATAGGGTACTCATTAAAGAGCTGCCTAAAAGATTTACCGGATGCTTTTTACGAACCTTACATAGCTTATAATCTCCAAAATAAAAAATTATATTCATAAAATTTTTTATAATAAACGAGAAAATTTTTCCATGTGAATATTGATTAAAAAGAGCTCTCCGTAAATAAGTTTCAAGAACAGCTGTCTTATAATCTTTCGATAGAGGCTTTTTTATTTATAATTTAAGCTTATGACTTTTTCAGTCTCTAAAAAGGCCGAGTCTACATCAATGTTATTTGATGAAATTTTTCTCCCATTTAATTCCTTTAAAAAATTTTTTTCATCAGTTATTGGGAAATCAATTTCGGGAGTTTTAAAATGCATGGGGATTGTCAGTTTTGGATTTAATTGCTTTACCACTTTTACAGCTTCTTCATTATTAATAGTATAATATCCTCCTACAGGAATGAATAAGACATCTACTTTGCCTATTTCTTCTAATTGCTTGTCTGTAAGAGTATGGCCTAAATCGCCCAGATGGCATAATTTAATACCATCCATATTTATCAGAAATACAATATTTTTCCCCCTTTTAGTCCCATAAACGTTATCATGGAAAGTCCTGACACCCTTTATTATAATATCCTTTACATTATATTCCTTAGGTTTATCTATTATTTTAAAGTCACCTTTTATAGCTTTGAAATAGTTGTGATCATAATGGGAGTGAGAAGAAGTTACAATATCAGCTTCTATGTCTAAAGGAGAATACCCTACAGTTGGATCAAAGGGGTCTGTGACAACAACAATACCTTTATTAGATGTTATTTTAAAACATGAATGACCAAACCATTTTATGTTTATCAAACTTAACACCTCCAACTAATGTATTTTTAATTGATTTTAATTATATCATTGAACTTGACTTTCTTCAATAGAAATAGGCAGAGCTTGCAATAAATTGAACTTTATTATATAGTGATTATAAGTATTTAAAAAAAAGAAATGACTTTATTACAATAACATAGTAATTTATAAAAAATATTCATAAATAGAAAATGAAAAGGTTTTTCGACAAAAATGTAGAATATTATTATAATAAACAAGGGGGAATTTATTATGACTTATGATTCCAAAATTAAAAGCAAGCAAGCGGATTTGTTTTTTGATGCAATTCTGAAACTTGAAAATTTGGAAGAATGTTATCGTTTTTTTGAAGACATTTGCACGGTAAAAGAAGTTCAGTCCATTTCCCAAAGATTTAAAGTAGCAAAATTACTGCGTATGAATAAGACCTATAATGAAATTGAAAAGGAAACGGGGGCCAGTACAGCAACTATTAGCAGAATAAATAGATCGTTAAATTATGGTTGCGATGGATATGACATTGTATTTGAACGTATGGGAGTTCCTTCGAAAGAGAAAAGGTGACATGATCCCACCTGTATACTCGCTAAGTGAGTAAAGAAGTTGCAGGTGGGAGTATTTTTTATATATAGCAGTTGACTGTTATTTGACGAAGCTGTGATATAATAAATATAATCTATAGATCATATTTAGATGGTGGAGATAAGGGATAACGGTTTCAATTTATTATTTTAAAATAAGATATATTTATATTATGAGGGAAATTTTTTGAGACCAATTTTAAATATTGTGATAATTTAAGGAGGGAATGTGAATGAAAGAAATTGTTTTAACCGGCAATGATTTAACATTAGAACAGTTGGTATTGGCAGCAAGGGAAGGGTGGAAGGTATCCTTAAGTAAAGAAGCCGAAAAAAATGTTTTATCATCAAGAAAAATAATAGACGATATAGTGGAAAATGAGAAAGTGGTATACGGAGTAACTACCGGATTTGGGGAATTTTGCAATGTTAATATATCCAAGGGAGATTGTAAGACATTACAAGAGAATCTTATTCGTTCTCATGCCTGCGGTTACGGTCCTTATTTTTCCACAGATATTGTGCGGGCTATAATGGTTACAAGAGCTAATGCTTTAGCAAAAGGGTATTCCGGGATTAGGATAGAAACTCTGAATACTCTTATAAAAATGTTGAATGAGGGGGTTCATCCGTTAATTCCTGAAAAAGGTTCTTTAGGTGCATCCGGTGATTTAGCACCTTTAGCTCATATGGTTTTACCAATGCTTGGACTTGGAGAAGCAGAATATAAAGGAAAGCATATGACGGGTAAGGAGGCTATGGAAAAAGGCGGGATACCAACAATAGAATTAGATGCAAAAGAAGGCCTTGCATTAATTAATGGAACTCAGGTATTAACTTCCACAGGCGCCTTAGCGGTTTATGACGGGATAAAATTGTTAAAGATAAGTGATATCGCGGCGGCATTGACTATAGAGGCATTGAGAGGAATAACAGATGCTTTTGATGAGAGAATCCATATAATAAGAGGCCATAAAGGGCAGCTTAAGACTGCAAGAAATATATTAAAGTTAGTAAAAGGAAGTACCTATGTAACAAGGCAGGGAGAATTAAGAGTACAGGATGCGTATTCTTTAAGATGTGTACCTCAGGTTCATGGAGCTTGCAAGGACACTATAGATTATGTACAAGAGAAAGTTGAAACAGAGTTGAATGCCGTTACGGATAATCCCATAATCACAAAAGAAGGAGATGTAATATCGGGGGGCAATTTCCATGGAGAACCTATGGCTGTAGCATTTGATTTCTTAGGAATCGGAGGAGCAGAGATAGGGAATATTTCTGAAAGGAGACTGGAAAGACTTATAAATCATCAATTAAACGATTTGCCTGCATTTTTAACAAAGGATGGAGGATTGAGTTCAGGGTTTATGATTACTCAATATGCGGTAGCAGCATTAGTATCTGAAAATAAAATACTTGCTCATCCTGCCTCTGTAGATTCTATACCGTCTTCGGCTAATCAGGAAGATATTGTAAGTATGGGGACTATCGCAGCAAGAAAAGCAAGGGATATAATAAACAATGTAAAGAGGATATTGGCTACAGAAGTGATGGCAGCATGTCAAGCTATAGATTTTAGAAAGGACGAAGGGTTTGAACTTGGAGAGGGTACTAAAGAAGCATATAAGGTAATAAGAGGTGCAGTAAAATTTATAGAAAAGGACAGCGACATAGAAATGTACAAAGAACTTGACAAGGTTACGGACCTTATAGACAGCGGAAAAATATTGAAAGCCGTTGAAGAAAAAGTAGAATTGGAATATTGATGAAGTCTTTTGGAAAAATGATATAATAAAGTTAAAATGAAAAAGATTATTTACCTAAAATGAGGAGGAAAGAAATGTCTAAGTTAGTTGAATGTGTTCCAAATTTCAGCGAAGGAAGAAACAACGATGTTATAGAGAAAATAGTTGAAGAGGTAAGGAAGGTTAAAGAAGTTAAACTATTGGATTATTCATCAGATGAAGACCATAACAGAACTGTAGTTACAATGATCGGCTCTCCAGAAAAGGTAAAAGAGGCAGTTATAAATGCATCAAAGGTTGCAATTGAGCTTATAGATATGACTAAACATCATGGAGGCCACCCGAGGATGGGTGCTGTAGATGTGGTGCCTTTTACTCCTGTTTCAGATATAACCATGGCAGAATGTGTTGAATTAGCAAAAGAAGTAGGAAAGACAATAGGAGATCTGAAAATCCCCGTTTATTTGTACGAGGAGGCGGCAACTAAACCTGAAAGAAAAAATTTAGCTGATATAAGGAAAGGACAATACGAAGGATTCTTTGAAAAAATTAAAAGAGAGGAATGGAAACCGGATTTCGGTCCTCAGATCATGAATGAAAAAAGTGGATGTACAGCAGTAGGAGCAAGAGTGCCATTAGTGGCATTTAATGTAAATTTAGATACGGATGACTTAAAGATAGCTACTGCCATAGCTAAAAAGGTGAGATTTATTGGCGGAGGATTGAGATTTGTAAAGGCTATCGGACTAAAATTAGAGGAAAGAAATATAACCCAGGTTTCAATGAATTTGGTTAATTATGAAAAGACTTCTGTATACAGAGCTTTTGAAATGGTTAAGATGGAAGCGCGAAGATATGGAGTAAATGTGGTAGGAAGCGAAGTAATAGGAACAGTTCCGATGAAGGCATTGCTGGATTGTGCTGAATATTATCTGCAGGTTGAAAATTTTGACATCAATCAAGTATTGGAAAAAAGGCTTCTTAATTCTAAATAATGATATATGGAGGATTTGAGTATATGTTTAAGGAAATGAGTATTAAAAAATTTATGGATGAAACCTCATCAGACTCACCCGCTCCTGGGGGAGGAAGCATTGCGGCATTGAATGGGGCTTCGGCGGCTGCCTTAATACAAATGGTTGCCAATTTGACCTTAGGTAAAAAAGGATACGAGAATGTTCAAAAAGAAATGGAAGAGATAAAAAAAACAGCACAAGATTATAAAGAAAAATTTATCAATTATATAGATGAAGATGCAAATTCTTTTAACAGTATAATGGCAGCTTTCAAGCTTCCTAAGAATACCGATGAGGAAAAGAATGAGAGAAAAAATATCATTCAGGAATCCTTTAAAAAGGCGGCATTGGTTCCGTTAAATGTGGCAAAGGATGCTTATGAACTGTTTTTTTTAGCGGAGAAGGTAGTACTGAAAGGTAATAAAAATGCCGTAACAGATGGTGCGGTGGCTGCCCTCTCGGCAAGGACCGCAGTTATTTCCGCATTATATAATGTTAAAATAAATTTAGGTTCCATAAAAGATGAAAAATTTACAGAAGCTGTGAGAAGAGATGTATGTGAATTGGAATCAAAAGTTAATGATAAGGAGAGGGAAATACTATCAAAAGTTAATTTATAGCATATTAAATAAATATTTATTAATGAGGAAGGTGTAAAAATGATTAAAATAAAACTTGATGATTATCTTCCGGAGATGCCTAAATTTGTCGAAGGTATAAGAAGAGCACCGGACAGGGGATTTCATTTGACTAAGTCTCAAACAGAAACTGCATTAAAGAATGCATTGAGATATGTTCCTGAAAAATATCATGAACAATTAATCCCGGAATTTTTAAATGAGTTAACAACAAGAGGCAGAATTTACGGATACAGGTTCAGACCGGAAGGCAGAATTTATGGTAAGCCCATTGACGAGTATGAGGGCAACTGCATTGAAGGAAGGGCTTTTCAGGTTATGATTGATAATAACTTGGATTTTGATGTGGCTTTATATCCCTATGAACTTGTTACTTATGGGGAAACAGGAAGTGTTTGTCAAAATTGGATGCAGTACAGGCTGATAAAAAAATATTTAAGTGTAATGACTCAGGATCAGACTCTTGTACTGGAATCGGGACATCCCCTTGGTTTATTTAAGTCGAGACCAGAATCGCCAAGAGTAATAATTACAAACGCTTTAATGGTTGGAATGTTTGACAATATGAAAGATTGGGAAATTGCTGAAGAGATGGGAGTTGCCAATTATGGACAGATGACTGCCGGAGGATGGATGTATATAGGGCCTCAAGGAATAGTCCATGGAACTTATAATACCATATTGAACGCAGGAAGATTAAAATTGGGGATTCCCAATGACGGAGATTTAAGAGGAAAGCTGTTTGTTACGTCCGGTCTCGGGGGAATGAGCGGAGCTCAGGGCAAAGCAACGGAAATAGCTCATGGAGTAGGTATAATAGCGGAAGTTGATAAATCCAGAATAGATACTCGCCTCAAACAAGGATGGGTAAAAAAGTGCTCTTCCGATTTGAAAGAAGTATTTTCATGGGCAGATGAATCTTTAAAGAAAAAGGAGCCTATGTCCATAGCTTATCTTGGAAATATAGTTGATCTGCTTAAATATGTGGTAGATAATAACATACATGTAGATCTTCTTTCCGATCAGACGTCATGCCATAATGCTCATGAAGGAGGATATTGTCCTGAAGGAATAACATTTGAAGAGAGAACGAGGCTTTTGGCCAAAAATCCGGAAAAATTTGTAAAATTAGTTGACAGCACCTTAAGGCATCATTTTAAGTTGATTAAGGTTTTAACAGAAAGAGGAGTCTATTTCTTTGATTACGGAAATTCTTTTATGAAGGCCGTATATGATGCGGGCATCAAGGAAATATCAAAAAATGGCGTGGATGAAAAAGACGGATTCATATGGCCTTCCTATGTAGAGGATATAATGGGACCCCTTCTTTTCGATTATGGATATGGCCCATTCAGGTGGGTATGCCTAAGCGGAAAGCACGAGGATTTGATAAAAACCGATCATGCCGCTATGGAATGTATTGATTTTAACAGAAGATATCAGGATAGGGATAATTATAATTGGATAAAAAATGCGGAAAAAAATAAGATGGTAGTGGGAACTCAAGCAAGAATATTATATCAGGATGCGGAAGGCAGGATAAGAATAGCTCTTAAATTTAACGATCTGGTACGAAAGGGAGAAATAGGTCCTGTAATGATAGGAAGAGACCATCATGATGTATCTGGAACTGATTCCCCATTTAGGGAGACTTCAAATATTAAAGACGGAAGCAATGTCATGGCAGATATGGCTGTTCAATGTTATGCAGGAAACGCTGCAAGAGGTATGAGTTTGGTTTCTCTCCATAATGGCGGCGGGGTAGGAATAGGTAAGGCAGTAAACGGAGGATTTGGATTGGTACTTGATGGAAGTTATAGAGTAGATGAAGTGATCAAGTCAGCTATATTGTGGGATGTTATGAGCGGAGTTGCAAGACGATCTTGGGCAAGAAATGAACATTCCATGGAAACAGCCGCTAAATTTAATAAAGATAATGAAGGTAAAGGCCATATTACAATTCCTTATTTGACAGATGAAAAAATGATTAAAAATGCTGTAGAAGATATATTTGAAAAGTTAAAATAATGAATAGGACTTTACATCATACTTAATGTATGGTGTAAGGTCCTATTTTAAACTATAATTGGTAGGTGAAAAGATGAAAAAAGGAAATATTTTGATAAAAAATGCTTCCCAAATTGTTACATGCAGTGGGAACAAGGCTAAATTCGGGAAGGACATGTCCGATATTCACATAATTGAGAACGGAAGCGTGGTAATAGAAGAAGGGCTAATTAAAGCAGCAGGAAAGACAGAGGACATTCTGAGCAAATATGATGAAAATAATTATGAGGTTTTAAATCTGGAAAACAAATGTGTATTGCCGGGTTTTGTGGATTCCCATACCCATTTTGTATTCGGAGGATACAGAGAAGAAGAATTCTCCTGGAGGCTTAAGGGTGACAGCTATATGGATATAATGAACAGAGGAGGAGGCATTGCCAATACTGTCAAAGCTACAAGAGAAGCTTCAAGAGGAGAACTTATAGGCTTAGGAAAGAAAAGATTGGATTCCATGCTGCATTTTGGAGTAACGACGGTGGAAGGGAAAAGCGGATACGGATTGGATTATGATACGGAAATAAAACAGTTGGAAGTTATGAAGGAACTTAATGATATCCATCCGGTGGATGTAGTATCAACGTTTTTGGGTGCCCATGCTGTTCCCGCTGAATATAAAGGAAAGCAGAATGATTATATAGATTTTATGATAGAGAAAGTAATGCCCTATGTAGCGGAAAACGAATTAGCGGAATTCTGTGATGTTTTCTGTGAAGAAGGAGTTTTCTCCGTAGAAGAATCAAGAAAAATTCTTTTAGAGGCAAAAGAGTTGGGAATGAAATTAAAAATTCATGCAGATGAAATAGCTTCTCTTGGAGGAGCAGAGCTGGGTGCAGAATTGGGAACCGTCTCTGCAGATCATCTTCTCCATGCTTCCGATAAGGGAATAAAAGATATGGCTGAAAGAAAAGTTGTAAGTACACTGCTTCCGACGACGGCTTTTTGTTTAAGGGAGCCGTTTGCCAAGGGTAGATATATGATAGATAATGGCTGTGGAGTAGCATTGGCAACTGATTTCAACCCGGGAAGCGGTTTTACCAATTCGATACCCCTTATCTTTGCTTTATCTGCCATATACATGAATATGACAATAGAAGAAACAATTACAGCCATGACTATAAACGGAGCGGCAGCCTTAGACAGGGCAGATACCATAGGCAGCATAGATGTTGGCAAAAAAGGAGATTTGGTTGTATTGGAATATCCTTCTTATAAATTTCTTCCTTATAACACAGGAGTTAATATAGTGGAGAAAGTTATAAAGAATGGAGTATTGGTTTATAGTAATGGAATAAAGTAATATAAAAAGATATTATTAGTTTATTTACCATAATGTTTATTTTTATCCTTTAAAATGATATAATTATTTTAAGGGATAAAATTTTTTGTTAGAAGGAGAATGAAAATGAAAGCGTTAATTGTTTATTCATCTTTTCATCATTTTAACACAAAAAAGGTTGCCGAAAGGATATCCGCCGCATTGGATGGAAAGCTGATAAAGGATGTTGATTTTGACAACGGTATGATAGGGGATTACGATTTAATCGGCTTTGGCTCAGGAATATATGCGGGAAAATATCATAAAAACATGAGAAATATAATTGAGAATGCGGACTTGAAGGGCAAAAATGTTTTTGTATTTTCCACGAGAGGAGGAGGAAATACTAACTGCAACGATCCTGCTATAAAATCTTTAAAGGAAAAGGGAGCAAATGTCTTAGGCGAATTTAGCTGTACCGGGTATGATACATTTTTTATATTTAAATTGTGGGGAGGATTTGCCAAGGGACATCCTGATGAAGAAGATTTAAAAAACGCAGAAAAATTTGCTCATACCATTTCAGACAAATTCAATAATATAAACTAATTTTAAAAAGGGATTTTCAATAAGGAAAATCCCTTTTTCCTATGGAAAAGTCTTTTTTAACTAATATGTTAAGAAAGATAATATATGATATAATAATTTAGAAAAATAATTTCCGAGATATTTTAGGGAAAGGTGGAAATGATGTGGATTATCTACAGGGACTTAATGAAAAACAAAAGGAAGGGGTTCTTCACACGGAAGGCCCATTGTTAATATTGGCGGGAGCCGGTTCCGGGAAAACCAGAGTTATCACTCATAAAATTGCTTATCTGATTGAGGAAAAGAGAGTATTTCCGAGCAATATCCTGGCCATAACCTTTACGAATAAAGCAGCAAAAGAGATGAAAGAAAGGGTGGAGGGTTTGCTTAAGGGGAGAGTGGAAGATATATGGATGGGAACTTTTCATTCCATGTGTGTAAGAATATTGAGGAGAGAAATTGAATCAATTGGTTATAAAAGAAACTTTTCCATATATGACTCTCTTGATCAAAAGACTTTAGTAAAGGAATGTATAACAGAAAAAAATTTAAATAAGGAAACTTTTCAGGAAAAGCCTATAATTAACATTATCAGTTCTCTAAAGGATGACATGATTGATCCCGATGACTACATAAATGAAAATTATAAGGATTATTATAGGAGAAATGTGGGAGAAATATATGGCCTTTATGAGGAAAAACTTAAGAAGAACAATGCATTGGATTTTGACGATTTGATCTTGAAAACTGTTTTTCTTCTTAAATCCGATGAAAGAATTCGTGAGAAATATCAAAGCAAATTTGAGTATATATTTGTTGATGAATATCAGGATACTAATAAATCCCAATATGAACTTATAAAATATCTTTCAGGGAAGCACGGAAATATTTGTGTCGTTGGAGATGAAGATCAATCTGTATATGGCTGGAGAGGTGCCGATATAAGAAATATTTTAAACTTTGAAAGAGATTTCAAAGGCGCGGAAGTAATCAAACTTGAACAAAATTATCGTTCCACGGGAAATATTCTTGATGTTGCCAATTCCATCATTAAGAACAATACGGAGAGAAAAGGCAAAAAACTGTGGACTGCCAAAGAAAGAGGGCAATATGCTACTCTTAAAATTAATTTCGATGAAAAGGAAGAAGCAAATTTTGTTACTCAAAAGGTTATTGATCTGATAGAGGAAGGGAAATATAAATATGGTGATTTTGTTATACTATATAGGACTAATGCTCAATCCCGAAGTTTTGAAGAAACATTTATAAGAAACAACATACCTTACAAAATTGTAGGAGGATTAAAGTTTTATGATAGAAAGGAAGTAAAGGATTTAATTGCTTATTTGAGGCTTATTCAAAACCCTTTAGATGATATTTCTCTCAGAAGGATTATAAATGTGCCTAAAAGAGGGATAGGGGCGTCTACGCTGGGGAAAATAGAAAAGTATACTTCTCAAACCGGAGAAAGCATATATGGTGCTTTACTTGATTTAGATAAAATACAAGGATTAAGTGGGAGAGCAAGAAATGTCATTAAATCTTTTACTGCTATGATAAACAAATTTTTGGCTATGAAGGAGATAATGGGAGTAAGAGATTTTATAGAAGAAGTTGTATATTCGACGGGTTATATAAAAGAATTGGAAGAAGAAAATTCTGTTGAATCCCAAAGCAGAATAGAAAATTTAAAAGAATTTATATCTGTGGCAGTGGATTTTGAGACTAATTATGAAGGGGGAACTTTAGAGGACTTTCTTGCAAATGTGTCATTGCTCTCCGACGTTGATAAGACGGATGAAAGAAAAGACGTGGTAACCATGATGACCGTCCATGGTGCAAAAGGACTGGAGTTTCCGGTGGTATTTTTAGTCGGAATGGAAGAAGGGCTTTTTCCGATAAGCAGAGCTTTGGATAGTATTCATGATATGGAAGAGGAAAGAAGGCTTTGCTATGTAGCAGTGACAAGAGCTGAAGAACTTTTATATATTTCCTATGCAAACTTAAGAACTATATATGGAAATACGACCTACAGCTTGCCTTCCAGGTTCTTAAAAGAGATTCCCGATGATATGCTAAAAATATGCAAGAATGATCAGAGAAAAGAAAAACAGGAAGATGAAATTGAATATGAGGAAAGGACAGATATTAAAAATAGATTTGAAAAGAAAGTGAATCTTAAAGAGGACATTCAAATCGGAAGTAAGGTTAATCACAAAATGTGGGGAATGGGTACTGTAGTGCAGATAAAAAAAGTAGGTGAAGATAAAGAAATAGTTGTTGCTTTTGAAAATAAGGGATTAAAAAAATTGCTTCTTTCAATTGCTCCTATAGAGTTTGTAAGGGAGGTTAGATAATGGAAAGCATAGATAGAATGAGAGAATTAATAGATATAATAGATGATTTGGATTATTATTATTATACTTTGGATAATCCTAAAGTAAGCGATAAGGAATATGACGAATATTATAGTCAATTGATAAAACTCGAGAAGGAAACGGGAATTACACTTCCATCATCACCTACTCAAAGAGTAGGCGGAGAAATACTTGAAAAATTTGAAAAGCATGTTCATCTTGGAAAACTGTGGAGTTTGGACAAAAGCCGCAGTACAGGGGAACTGATAAATTGGGATGAAAGGATTAGAAGGATAATCAACGACTACAATGAAAAAAATAACGAAAAATTGCCTCCCTTAGAATATGTTACAGAATATAAATTTGACGGACTTACAATTAACCTTACTTATAACAACGGAGAATTGGTTCAAGGGGCTACAAGGGGAAACGGCTCTGTAGGAGAGGCCATACTTCCTCAATTGAAAACTATAAAATCGATTCCACTGAAAATTCCCTTCAAAGGACTGGTCGAAATTCAAGGGGAAGGGCTTATGCCTTTATCTGCTTTAGAGGAATATAACAAGACAGCCTTAGAACCCTTGAAAAATGCGAGAAATGCTGCGGCAGGAGCATTAAGAAACTTAGATCCCAATGAAACGAGGAAGAGAAAGCTAATAGGTTATTTTTACAATGTAGGATATATTGAAGGGAAAACATTCCATGACTATGTGGAAATGATTGATTTTTTAAAGGAAAACAGGCTTCCCGTAAGTAATTATTTGAAGGTATTTACAAGTATAGATCAGGTTATTGAAGAAATAGAAAGAGTGAAAAGCGAAAGGGAAAGATTAGATATTCTTACGGATGGAGTTGTAATAAAAATTAATGATACAAAGACAAAGGATATCTTGGGATATACTTTAAAATTTCCCAGATGGGCAATTGCATATAAGTATGAAGCGGAAGAGACTACGACTAAATTGCTGGAGGTCAAATGGAATGTCGGAAGAACGGGGAAGGTAACCCCTACGGCAATATTGGAACCTGTTGAAATCGGCGGAGTGACGGTTAAGAGAGCTACGCTTAATAATTGGGATGATATTCAGAGAAAAAAGGTTAAAATAGGTTCGAAAGTACTTATAAGGAGATCCAATGATGTAATTCCCGAAATAATGGGAGTCATGGAGCCTAACGAGGAAGAGATAACAATTGAAAAACCTGTTAAATGCCCTTACTGTGGAAGTGAGTTGATTCAAATGGGGGTTCATATGTTTTGCCCTAATTCATTGACCTGTAAGCCTCAACTTGTTTCCAGAATAGTCCATTTTTCCGGAAGAGACGGTATGAATATTGAGGGCTTTAATGATAAAACTGCGGAAAAGCTCTTTGAAGTATTGAACCTAAAAGATATCCCTCAGATATACGAATTGAAATATGAGGATTTAATAAAACTGGACGGATTTAAAGACAAAAGGGTAAACAACCTTCTTCAGTCAATAAAAAGCAGTAAAAAAGCAAACTTAAGTTCATTTATTTTTGCTTTGGGAATTCCTAATGTGGGAAAAAGAACGGCAAGCGATTTGGCAAATCATTTTAAATCCTTAGACGGAGTGATGAATGCATCCTATGAAGAATTAATATCCATACCTGATATAGGAGATATAGTGGCCAAAAGCATAATAGAATTTTTCCATGATGAAAAAATCCGTCAGGGAATCGAAAAATTATTAAGAGAAGGGATAGTTCTTTCATTTGAGGAAAGGAAGGAAAAAGAGTCTATATTCAATGGGAAAACTGTGGTAATAACCGGAGCTTTGAAAAAATACACGCGAAGAGAGGCACAAGATATGGTTGAAAGCCTAGGGGGTAAGGTATCAAGCAGTGTAAGCAAAAAGACGGATTATGTAATAGCGGGAGAAAATCCGGGTTCTAAATATGAGAAGGCAGTTGAACTGGGAATAAAAATATTGAATGAAGAGGAATTATATAAATGATTAATACGGATGAATTATTGATTTTTTGTATAATATAATATATAGTTATATTTAGTTATAACACATATAAAAGTCAAAATTGGGAGGAATAAAAATGAAGAAAGCAGTTGTTTTAGTTATGGTATTGGTGCTGGCCTTGTCATTTACCGGCTGCACGGGAGCCGAGAAAAATCTTTATAATGCTTTACAAAAATCTAACGAAGTATCATCGATGGAAGGTGACACAAAACTTGTATTCAGCTTAGAAGGAGAAAATTTACCAAAAGAGCAGCAAGAAGAAATTCAGCAGGCGATCAATATGATGAATGGTGCGGAAATCAATATGTACCAGAAAACAATTCAAAATGAAGAAAAGACAGCATCAAAATCATATGTAAAGACAGACATTAAGATGGGGAACATACTAAACACAAATACAGAAGTGTGGGCTGAAGCGGATTTATCCTCCGATACACCTAAATTGAAGGAAATTATAAAAATGCCGTCTGAGGTTATGAATTCAATAGCCCAGGGAAATAAGGACAAGAAATTTATAGTTTATGATATCGGAGATGTGTTAAATACAGGAGATGAAAATGTAGATCTTAATAAATTAATAAATTTCGGTAAAGAAATTCAGCCTGAATTATTGAATTCATTACAGAAATACTATGATGAATTTGATCCTGATGTTGAATTGGCAACTTTTAAAGGGACAAGAACTGTTAACGGAAAATCTTTATATATTTATAATGTAAAATTAGACGATGCATCATTTAAAAAACTTGTAAGATATATAGGAAACAGCTATTTGGACAATGAAGAGATGGTAGAATTTACCCAAAAATATATTGAAGGAATAAATAAAGCCGTAGGCGTACAGGATAAGGCATTAAGCAAAGAAAAACTTAATATGGAGGTTATTGGGAAAGCAGATGGCCCCACTGAAATAACTGTTAAAGAGAATGTTCCTGAGATAAAAAAACAATTTAATGATTTTATGGATAAAATTGAGAATCTGAAGATCTTAGGCGATAATGGATTAGTTGTTGAATATGGCGTAAACAGCCAAGGTTATATTGTACATCAGGTTGGAAAATTGGATTTGAATATTGACATAGGGGCTATAGAGAAAATTGCAAATAATGGTGAAGCTTCACAAGCTATTCCTTCCGACCAAAATTCACCTGTATTAAAATTAAGAGTTGATTTTAGTACAAAGACATATAATATCAATAAGGATATGGAAATTAATATTCCTGATGTCAATAGTGACAATTCTTTAACCTTCAAGGATTTAATTCAAAACAGCACAACGGTTGAGACTGTTCCTGCTAAAGAAGTTCCCGTTCAGAACAGTACAGTTGAAGTCAAGGAGGTTCCCGCTGAGGAAACCACTAAAGTTCCGGAAAGTGAAGCACCGGGGAAATAAGGTTAAGTAATTATGATGGGTCAATCAAGAAAGCCTTGATTGACCCATTAACATTATCTTACGTTGGAGTATATTGATTTTTCGAGTATTTTAGTGGTAAAATAGTTACAAGTTTAAGATTTAAACAGAGGAGGAGTATTATGATTTCGAAAGAGGAAGTGAAGCACATAGCGGAGCTTTCCAGGCTTAAATTTAATGAAGAAGAGATAGAGGATTTTACAAGAAAATTTTCTGAGGTATTGGAATATGTGGAAAAACTGAAAGAGGTAGATACAGAAAAGGCGGAGCCTATGTATGAAGTTAATTCTTTAATTCAATTGATGAGAGAAGATAAAGTTAAAGAAAGTATTCCAAAAGAAGATGCTCTTCTAAATGCTCCGGATAAAGAATTCGGCTATTTTAAATTGCCGAAGGTAGTTGAGTAGAGAGAGGTGAAACAGTTGAAAATAGTTGAAATTTCCGCAAAGGAATTGGCTGAAAGAATAAAATCCAAAGAAATATCAAGTGAAGAAGTTATAAAAGCATATTTTGAGAGAATAGAAGAAGCAGAAGAAAAAGTGGATGCCTTTATTACTTTGACTAAGGAAGATGCTTTAAAGTCAGCAAAAAAAACAGATGAGAAGATATCAAGAGGAGAAAAACTTGGAGCCATTGAAGGAATACCTGTTGCAATTAAGGATAATATTGTGACTAAGGGAATTAAAACCACCTGTGCATCTAAAATATTGGAAAACTTTATTCCTCCCTATAATGCAACGGTTGTGGATAAAATAAAAAATGAGGGAGGAATAATTATAGGAAAGACCAATATGGACGAATTCGCCATGGGGTCTTCTACGGAAAATTCCCGATTTAAGAATACAAAAAATCCCTATGATTTAAGCAGAGTGCCGGGAGGTTCCAGCGGAGGATCTGCGGCAGCCGTGGCTTCTCTTGAAGCACCCCTTGCATTGGGCTCGGAAACCGGTGGTTCCGTAAGACAGCCGGCAAGTTTTTGTGGGGTTGTCGGGATTAAACCTACATATGGATTGGTTTCCAGATATGGCCTTATAGCCTTTGCTTCCTCTTTGGATCAAATAGGTACCCTTGGAAGGAATGTAGAGGATTGTGCTTTTATGCTTAATGTAATTTCAGGGTATGATGATAAAGATTCCACATCTGTTAATATGGTGAAGAAAGATTATATGAAATATTTGTCTGAAGATATAAAGGGAATGAAAATAGCCCTTCCGAAAGAATATTTCGGAGAAGGAGTAGACAAAAACATAAGTGAAAGGATACGTGAAAGCGCAAGGGCCTTTGAAAAATTGGGGGCGACGATAGAAGAAGTATCTTTACCTTATACTCAGTATGCATTGCCCTGCTATTATTTAATTGCAACTTCTGAAGCAAGTTCTAATTTGGCTCGTTTTGATGGAATAAGATATGGTTATAGAGCAAAAGATTATTCTGACATAAATGAATTATATATAAATACAAGATCACAGGGATTTGGAGAAGAGGTAAAAAGAAGAATAATGCTTGGAACTTATTCTTTAAGCAGCGGATATTATGATGCATATTATAAAAAAGCTCAAAAAGTGAGAGGATTGCTTAAGAAGGATTTTGATAAAATTTTTGAGAAATATGATTTGATTCTGTCCCCTACATCTCCTACTCTTCCGTTCAGGATAGGAGAAAGATCGGATGATCCGGTATCGATGTATATGGCAGATGTTCTTACGGTTTCCGTAAACTTGACTGGTTGCTGTGCTATATCAGTTCCTTGCGGTTATATAGAAAATTTACCTGTAGGACTTCAACTAATCGGTAATAGGTTCAATGAGGAAAAGATATTGAGAGCTGCCTATGCTTTTGAAAAGAATAGCGGAACAGAAAAAATATTACCGGATTTAAGAGGTGAAGAAAATGAAATATAAAACCTTAATAGGTCTTGAAATACATGTGGAGCTTATGACTAAGTCAAAATTGTTTTGTGGCTGCAGTACGGAATTTGGCGGAGAAGCAAATACCCATTGCTGTCCTGTCTGCTTGGGACTTCCGGGAGCGCTTCCTGTAATAAATAAAAAAGCAGTGGAATATTGTATAAAAGCAGGCCTTGCCTTTAACTGCAATATAGCAAAGATTACGAAGATGGACAGAAAGAATTATTTTTATCCTGATTTGGTTAAGGGATACCAGATTTCTCAATATGATGTTCCTATTTGCAGCGGGGGATACGTGGAAATAGAAAGGGAAGGCAAACCGAAAAAGATAAGACTTATAAGAATTCATGTGGAAGAGGATACGGGAAAGTCCATTCATTCGGAAAAAGGGGAAACTCTCATGGATTTTAACAGAAGCGGAGTTCCTTTAATAGAAATAGTTACTGAACCTGATATGAATTCTCCTGAAGAAGCAAGGAGTTTTTTGGAAAAGCTCAAGGCCACCTTAAGATATATTGAAGTATCTGATTGCAAAATGGAGGAAGGTTCTTTAAGATGCGATGTCAATATAAATGTAGTTGAAGAATCCACAGGGAAGAAAAGCAAGATAATCGAGATGAAAAATATCAATTCCTTTAAAGGAGTAGTAAAAGCGCTGGAGTATGAGGAAAAAAGGCATAGGGATCTTTTGTCTCAGGGTAAGGATACTGTAAGGGAAACCAGAAGATGGGATGAGATCAGAAATGAAACTGTTGTTATGAGGAGAAAAGAAGGAGTTTCAGATTATAGATATTTTCCGGAACCGGATCTTGTCAAAATGGAAATTAAAGGAGAATGGATTGAAAATATACGAAAAAATTTTCCTGAACTTCCTCAAGAAAAAAAGGAAAGATTTATGCGGGAGTATGGTTTACCTGAATATGATTCGGAAGTACTTACAGGGACAAAAGAATTAGCCGATTTCTTTGAGAAGACATCCAAATATGTTGATGATTATAAGCAGGTAAGCAATTGGATAATGGGAGATATCTTAAGAAGACTAAAAGATGAGGATATGCAGATAGAAGATATCAGATTTAATCCTATGGAATTTGCAGAATTATTGAATATGGTAAATAAAGGTGAAATCGGAAATAACATAGGCAAAAAGGTTTTAAAGGAAATGTTTGAAACCGGTCAATCACCGAAGGATATTGTTAGGGACAAAGGATTGATCCAAATGAATGATGAGGAAGAAATAAAGGATATTGTCAACACGGTGATAACCGAAAATCCTCAATCTGTGGCAGATTTCAAAAATGGTAAGAATAGAGCCATAGGATTTTTGGTAGGCCAGGTTATGAAAAAAACTAAAGGAAAAGCAAATCCTCAAATCGTTAATAAGTTAATACTTGAAATTATTAAAGCAAAATGATACTATATATTTTAATATTAAATTTTATTAATATAATGTTAAAATATTTTTAATTGAAAAAATATTTAAAATCTCCTAATATTATAGTAAGGAACATTTAAACTATTTAAATATTTGAACAATTAATTTTTATGAGGGAGAATGGTTTATTTGACTAAATAGTATAATAGAATGAATTATAAGGGTTTCACTTAACTTTATTAAGAATAATAGGTGTGTGAACCCTTTAATTTAATTCTTTTATGGATGAGAGGAGGAATTAATCTAATTTATTAAATAAAAAAATAGTGGGGGTGTGATGTTATTTATGTTAAGGTATACTGTGAAAAGAACTTTAATGGCTATCTTGACTCTGTGGGTAATAATTACAATAACGTTTTTTCTAATGCATTCCATTCCGGGAGATCCTTTTACGGACCAGAAAAAAATTCCCGCGGAAATAATGGAAAAGCTGAAGATGAAATATGGGTTAGATAAGCCTTTAATAGTTCAGTATGGAACTTATTTAAAAAATATTTTGAAGGGTGATCTTGGAGATTCTATGAAGTACAAAAACAGATCGGTAAATGACATGCTCAGAGACGGTTTTCCCGCATCGTTTAAAATAGGAATATATGCATTGGCTCTGGGAGCGGGACTGGGAATTTTATTTGGAATAGCTGCGGCACTTCATAGAGGGAAAGCCATCGATTATTTTGTTATTGTTTTAGCAGTAATAGGGGTTTCCGTTCCGAGTTTTGTATTTGCGGCACTTTTTCAATGGATATTCGGGGTTTGGCTTGAAGTTCTTCCCGTTGCCAGATGGGGGACTCCGGCTCACTATATAATGCCTGTCTGTGCATTGGGAGCAAGTTATATTGCTTATATTGCAAGAATGATGAGGACAAGTATGCTTGACGTTTTAAACCAGGATTATATCAGGACTGCCAGGGCAAAGGGACTTTCAAGCTTTGCGGTTACGTGGAAACATACAATCAGAAACGCCATTCTTCCGATAGTTACGATTCTTGGAGTTTCCTTTGCAGGAATTGTTGTCGGATCCTTTGTTATAGAGAGTATATTTGCCGTTCCCGGAATAGGTAAATATTTTGTTCAGAGTATTACTCAGCAGGATTATACTCTTATCATGGGAACAACTATATTTTATGCGGCAATACTGATACTGATGATGTATATAGTTGATTTGTTCTATGGTGTAGTAGATCCCAGAATAAGATTGGAATAGGGGGGAAAAAGATGGCAGATACAAATAATGTAGCTAAAACGGATAAAATGAATCTTTCCAAAGATATGTTTGAAGTAGTGGGAAAAGATGTTGCAGATTATGAAAAAATAGTCAGACCGAGTTTGACCTACTGGGCTGATGCTTGGAGAAGACTTAAAGAAAATAAATTGGCAATTTTCAGTTTAATATTGTTGATTATTATTGTGGTTATGGCTTTTGTGGGACCTAAGATGAGACCATGGGAATATGATTATCAGGATTTTACCGTTATAAACAAAGGACCTAACAGTGTTCATTGGTTTGGAACCGATGAATTAGGAAGGGATATATTTGTAAGATGTTGGGAAGGCGCTAAGGTTTCCTTATTCATAGCTTTGATTTCTACGGTTATTAATGTAACCATAGGAATACTTTACGGTGGAATTTCAGGCTATGTAGGAGGGTATGCAGACCTCATAATGATGCGTATTATTGAAATTATATATTCCATACCTACTCTGTTATGGGTAATACTTCTTATGGTTGTATTGGGGCAAGGTTTGGGAACGATTATTATAGCCATATCCATAACAGGATGGGGAGGCATGGCGAGAATAGTAAGAGGTCAGGTTTTACAGTTAAAACAGATGGAGTTTGTCCTTGCAGCCAAAACTCTTGGTGCAGATTCGTCCAGAATAATAACCAGGCACTTAGTTCCAAATACAATGGGACCAATAATAATTAACTTAACTTTTCAAGTACCGGGTGCCATATTTACAGAAGCTATGTTATCCTATATAGGGTTAGGTCTTCCGGAACCGTATGCAAGCTGGGGAACTCTTGCTCAGAGAGGCGCAAGATTATTCCTGATCTATCCTTATCAGTTGGCGTTTCCGGCTGTATTAATATGTGTAACCATGCTTGCATTTAACTTACTTGGAGATGGTTTGAGAGATTCACTTGATCCAAGGTTAAGGACGTAAGGGGGATATAAAAATGGAAAATATAGAAAACAAAGAAAGACTTTTATTAGATGTAAAGGATTTGTATGTATCTTTTGATACCTATGCAGGTGAAGTGCAAGCAGTCAGAGGAGTAACCTTTCATGTAAACAGAGGAGAAACTTTGGCCATTGTAGGAGAATCAGGTTGCGGAAAATCCGTTACAGCCCAAACCGTTATGCAGTTAATTCCTATGCCACCGGGGAGAATTAAAGGCGGGAATATATTTTTTGAGGGAAAAGATTTATCTAAATACAGTGATAAACAGATGGAAAAAGTCAGAGGCAAGGATATAAGTATGATATTTCAGGACCCTATGACTTCACTTAATCCTACTATGAAGATAGGTAAACAAATAATGGAAGGATTAATGAAGCATCAAAAATTGCCTAAAGATGAAGCAAAAAAAAGAGCCATTGAAATGCTCAAACTTGTGGGGCTTCCAAATCCGGGAAAAAGAGCGGATCAATATCCCCATGAGTTCAGCGGCGGAATGAGACAGCGTGCCATGATAGCCATAGCTTTGGCTTGCAATCCTAAACTTTTAATAGCCGATGAGCCTACTACGGCTCTTGACGTTACTATACAGGCACAGATAATGGAACTTATGAAGGATTTGCAGGTAAAACTTGATACGGCGATAATATTGATTACCCATGATCTGGGAGTTGTAGCCAAAGTTGCGGATAGAATAGCCGTTATGTACGCGGGGGTTATTATAGAAAGCGGAACAAGTGAGGAAATATTCCATCATCCTCAGCATCCTTATACCTGGGGACTATTGAAGTCGGTTCCGAGGCTTGACATGGAGACAAAGGGAAGGCTTGTGCCGATATATGGAACTCCTCCGGATCTGTTCGCTCCTCCTAAGGGATGTCCCTTTGCACCAAGATGTGATTATGCAATGAAGGTCTGCAAAACTTATGGCCCTGTAAGAACCAATTTGACAGAAAGCCATTATACTCATTGTTGGTTGCAACATGAATGGGCTCCTAAGGTTGACGACAAATTTGCTAAAGGAGGTGCGGTATAAGAATGACTAATAATAACAAAGTTCTTATAGAAGTGAGAGATTTGAAGAAATATTTTGCAGTAGGAAGAGGTCTCACATTAAAAGCAGTAGACGGCGTAAGTTTTTTTATACGAGAAGGAGAAACTTTAGGACTTGTAGGTGAGTCGGGCTGTGGTAAATCAACTGTAGGAAGAACTATAATCGGATTATATCAGGCGACAGACGGAGAGGTAATATTTGAAGGCATGAATGTAGCTCAGCTTGACAAAAATGAAAGAAAGAATTTTACCAGAAAGGCTCAGATGATATTTCAGGATCCCTATGCATCTTTAAATCCGAGGATGACTGTTACTGATATTATCGGAGAAGGAATAGATATTCACGGATTGTATCATGGACATGAAAGACAAAAAAGGATATATGAACTTTTGGAATTGGTAGGACTCAGCAGAGAACATGCCAGCAGATTTCCTCATGAATTCAGCGGAGGTCAGAGGCAGAGAATCGGAGTGGCGAGAGCTTTGGCAATAGAACCGGAATTTATAGTGTGTGATGAGCCTATATCTGCTTTGGACGTATCAATTCAGGCTCAGGTAGTAAATCTTCTTGAAGACCTCCAATCGAATTTAGGGTTGACTTATTTATTCATAGCTCATGATTTGAGTATGGTTAAGCATATATCCGACAGAATTGCCGTAATGTATCTGGGGGCAATAGTGGAACTTGCGGAAAGCCATGAATTATATGAAAGACCGTATCATCCTTATACTCAGGCTCTACTTTCGGCAGTGCCAATACCTGATCCTGAGATAGAAGCTAAAAAGAAAAGAATAATATTGGAAGGAGAAGTACCAAGTCCTGTAAATCCTTTACCAGGCTGTAAATTTCAGGAGAGATGCAGATTTGTTGAAGATATATGTAAAAAAGAAGCACCCCAACTGAAAGAATTGAGACCGGATCATTTTGTGGCTTGTCATATGGTAAACAAGGTAAATAATATTAAATAATTAAATAATTAAATAATTAAAATAATTAAATAAAATTTCTCGTAATTTGTACAAAAAAGTAGTATTATAAAAATAAGATTACTTTTTAGAAAGTAATCTGGACATTTAAATATTTCATTATATTAAGGGGGAAAATTTTAAAATGAGAAAACACAAATGGCTTCTGCTTCTTTTAGTAGTGGTAATGGCATTGTCTACAGTATTAGTCGGTTGCGGCAAGAGTGAAACGCCGGCAAAAGACAGTGAGAAAAAAGAAGAAAAAGATGAGAATGCAGAAGAAAAGTTAGCGGCAGAACAAGTTTTAAGGATAAACTGGGGTTCAGAACCACCGGATATGGATCCTCAGACTACGACAGACCAGGTATCCATGGAAGTTCTTAACGCATGTATGGAAGGCCTTGTAAGGCTTAATCCCGATGGGACAGTCGGAAAAGGTCTTGCCGAAAGCTATGAGAAGAAGGATACGGAATCCGGCGGAGAAATTTGGACTTTCAAGTTGAGAGATGCAAAATGGTCCGACGGAACACCGATAACCGCTAAGGATTTTGAAGACGCATGGTTCAGAGCAATAAGTCCTGATGTAGCTTCTCAATATTCCTATCAGTTGACTGATACGGCAGGAATTAAAAATGCCGACAAGTATTTTGCAGGAGAGATAACAGACAAATCTCAGGTAGGAATAAAAGCAGTAGATGATAAGACGTTTCAAGTTGAATTGACGAGAAAAGTGCCTTTCTTCTTGAGCTTGACATCATTTACCACATTTGTTCCGGCTCAATCTGCAGCCGTTACAAAATTTGGTGATACTTACGCTTCCGCTCCAGATAAGATGGTTTACAGCGGCCCATATGTAATAAGCGAATGGAATCATGAACAGAATTTGAATTTAAAGAAAAACGACAGCTATTGGGATGCTGAAACAGTTAAGCTTCAGGAGATAAAAGGAGATATGATTACGGACAGCAATACTTTTATAAATCTTTATGATACCGATGAACTTGATCTGACAGGAGTTCCGGGAGATTTCCTTGAAAAATACAAAGACAGTCCTGAGTTCGGATCTGCTGCCCAAGCTTCTACTTGGTATGTCCAGTATAATTGCGAAGATGAATATTTAAAGAATTTAAATATCAGAAAAGGCCTTAGTTTAGCAATAGATGCAAAATCCTTTGTTGACAATGTATTGGCTAACGGTTCTATACTTGCCGATGGTCTTACACCAACTCTTCTTCCGGGTAAAGGCGGAAAGGAATTTGCTGAGAACAGAAAAGAAATGTTAGATAAGAAAGAATACACTTATCCTACATTTGATAAGGCAAAAGCAAAGGAATACTTTGATAAAGGTCTTAAAGAATTAGGTATTACGTCAGCAGAATTTGAAAAACACGTAACATTCCTCAGTGATGAGTCAGATGTCGCTAAGAAATATGCGGCAGCAATTCAGAGCATGTGGAAACAGAATTTAGGAATCAATATTAAAATAGAAGCGGTTTCATTTAAACTGAGAATTGACAGGTATGACAGAAAAGATTATACGACGACATTGGCAGGCTGGATGGCAGACTACAACGATCCGTTGACATTTATGGACCTTTGGGTAACCGGTTCAGGAAACAATACGGCTTTCTGGTCGAATGCAAAATATGATGAGGATATTAAGAAGGCAGTAAACGGTGAAGGCGACGAAAGAATAGATGCAATGCTCGATGGTGAAAAGATATTGGCTGAAGAGCTTCCAATATTCCCAATATGGTACAATGCGAGAAACTTCTTAACAAAACCGTATGTTAAAGATGTTGTAAGATTCCCTGTTGGTGCTGACCTTGAATTTAAGTGGACATATATATTAGAACATTAATAAAGAGTGGGGCTTTGCCCCACTTTTTTTTTGCTCCCAAATGGATTTCATATTATAAATAAACATATGAAAAGTGATGCTATTATTGAAAGATTGTATAATATTCATACTTTTTCTGTTTTTCTATTTAAAATTCAAATTTTAAAATTAAATAGTATTTTTTAAAAGTTGTTTCTTGACAGAATATTAAAATTTATTTATAATTTTGTTAGTGGAATGCTGTTGTTTAATTTTTCTAATAATTTTAAATTATTGTTCAAAATGTTTTTAAATAAAAAGGATTTTTTTAAAAGATATCGAATAAGTTAAATAATAAAGTATATATTAGGGGGTGATTATTTAAGCTAAAGACAGATGAATCAAAATATTCAAAATATATTATATTTAAGGGGGAAAGCTTTAATGAGAAAACACAAATGGTTACTGCTTCTTTTAGTGGTGGTAATGGTATTATCCGCAGTATTAACAGGTTGCGGTAAATCAGAAGAGCCTGCAACCAATGGCGAAAATGAAGAAGAGAAAAAGGAAGAAAAAACTGAAAAATTGGCGGCAGAACAGGTTTTAAGGATAAACTGGGGTTCGGAACCACCGGATTTGGATCCTCAGACTACGACAGACCAGGTATCCATGGAAATTCTCAATGCATGTATGGAAGGCCTTGTAAGGCTTAATCCCGATGGGACAGTCGGAAAAGGTCTTGCCGAAAGCTATGAGAAGAAGGATACGGAATCCGGCGGAGAAATTTGGACTTTCAAGTTGAGAGATGCAAAATGGTCCGACGGAACACCGATAACCGCTAAGGATTTTGAAGACGCATGGTTCAGAGCAATAGACCCAGAAGTAGCTGCTCAATATTCCTATCAGCTTACCGATACGGCAGGAATTAAAAATGCCGACAAGTTCTTTGCAGGAGAGATAACCGATAGATCTCAGGTAGGAATAAAAGCAGTTGACGATAAGACGTTCCAAGTTGAATTGACGAGAAAAGTGCCTTTCTTCCTGAGTTTGACATCATTTGTAACATTTGTTCCTGCGCAATCCGCAGCTGTTACGAATTTCGGAGATACTTACGCTTCCGCTGCCGACAAGATGGTTTACAGCGGCCCGTATGTAATAAGCGAATGGAATCATGAACAGAATCTGAATTTAAAGAAAAACGACAGCTATTGGGATGCTGAAACAGTTAAGCTTCAGGAGATAAAAGGAGATATGATTACAGACAGCAATACTTATATAAATCTTTATGATACCGATGAACTTGATGTAACGGCAGTTCCTTCAGATTTCCTTGAAAAATACAAAGGCAGTTCGGAATATGGATCTGTTGCCGAAGCTACTACTTGGTACATCCAATATAATTGCGAAGATGAATATTTAAAGAATTTAAATATCAGAAAAGGTCTTAGTTTTGCAATAGATGCAAAATCCTTTGTTGACAATGTATTGGCTAATGGTTCTATACTTGCTGATGGACTTACCCCGACACTTCTTCCGGGTAAAGGGGGAAAGGAATTTGCCGAGAACAGAAAAGAACTGTTGGATAACAAAGAATATACTTTCCCGGCATTTGATGCGGCAAAGGCAAAGGAATATTTTGAAGCAGGCCTTAAGGAATTGGGAATCACTGCTCAGCAGTTCCAAGAACATACGACATTCCTTACGGGAGAGTCCGATACCGCTAAGAAGCAAGCGGCAGCAATTCAGAGCATGTGGAAGCAGAATTTAGGAATTGATGTTAAAATAGAAACAGTATCATTTAAGATTAGAGTTGACAGGTATGACAGAAAAGATTATACAACGACATTTGCAGGCTGGGGCGCAGACTACAACGATCCGCTGACCTTTATGGACCTTTGGGTAACCGGCGCAGGAAACAATACGGCTTTCTGGTCGAATGCAGCATATGACGAGGATATCAAGAAGGCAGTAAACGGTGAAGGCGACGAAAGAATAGATGCAATGCTCGATGCCGAAAAGATATTGGCCGAAGAACTTCCTGTATTCCCAATATGGTATAATGCAAGAAACTTTGTTCAAAAGCCGTATGTTAAAGATGTTATAAGATTCCCTGTTGGTGCTGACCTTGAGTTTAAGTGGACATATATAATAGAACATTAAAAAAAGAAGAAAAAAATAAAGACGGAATTTAAATTCCGTCTTTATTTTTTTCTTCTTTTTTCTTTTCCTTAAAATATGGGCAGGTTCCGAGAGGGGTTCCGGAGGAAAAAGTAGCATAATTTAGTTTACATACTCCTTCTTCTTGATATATGCAATTTTCGTTACATGCAATGATCAAAAATACTACCTCCCTTATTTAATGCTAAATGTTATCTTATCCAATATTTGTATTAATTATAATAGAATCTTTATTTATTAGGCAGATTATAGGTTTTAATGGTTTTTAAATAAATTTAATGATATGATAAAAATAAAGATTAAAATTAATAAATACACGAACGAGGAGGATTTATAATAAATGGAAATAGGAAAGCTGCCGAATGACGTACTTGAAAAGATAGTATTTTCAAATATAAAGAAAAAAAGAGATGAAGTTATTGTGAGAGCCGGAGTAGGAAGGGACAATGCAATAATTGACTTTAATAGAGATTTATGCATAATTTCAACAGATCCTATTACGGGAACTGATAAGAATATAGGTAAGTTAGCTATAAATATATCATGTAATGATATAGCAGTAAGCGGAGGTGAACCGTTGGGAGTACTTTTAACTATTATGGCTCCTCCGGACACTACTGTGAAAGATATTGAAAATATAATGATAGAAGCAGGCAGAGCCGCTTGTGAATTGAATGTGGAAATAATAGGAGGCCATACAGAAATAACCGCCGCAGTAAACAGAATGGTATTATCTGCTACTGTTATCGGAAAGCAGAACAGAAATAAAATAATTGATCCTTCTAAAGTTAAAGTGGGAGATAAAATAATAATGACTAAATGGGCAGGAATAGAAGGGACTTCTATTATAGTAAAGGAAATGGGAGAAAAATGGAAAGAGAAACTTTCCATAGATGAATATGAAGATGCTTTGAATATGGACAATTTACTAAGTGTTCTTAAAGAAGGAGTAATATTGGGAAAATTGGGAGCAAATTATATGCATGATATAACTGAAGGAGGGGTATACGGAGCAGTGTGGGAAGCTTCCAAGGTTATAGAAAAAGGAGTAAAGATATGGAAGGAAAATATTCCTGTTAAAGAAGTTACTAAAAGAATTTGCGAGTCTTTCGATATAAATCCTTACAGACTTATTTCCAGTGGGAGTATGCTTGCAGTAGTACCGTCGGGTAATATTGAAGAGATAAAAGAGAATTTTATAAAAGAAGGAATTAAATTGTCTGTTATTGGAGAGATAATAGAGGAAGGAATATTTGTCGAGGAAATGGGGAAAAAGGAAAATATTTCAGAACCAGGAAGTGATGAGCTTTATAAAGCCCTATCTAAATTAAGTTAATGTTACATTATGATTACAAAACTTACATTTCGTTGACATACAAAGTTGATAAATGATATAAATAAATTATGAAACTATTATAGACTGATTTAGAAAGGGGAAATTAGTAATGAAGAAATTAAAAGTTGTCCTGTTTGTTCTTATAATGTTTTTTGCGTTATCTTCTGTAAGCTATGGAGAAAATAAAATTAATATGGTTACATTAAATATCGGCGGTAAAAACCAGAAGGTAAGGGAAGTATCGGTTCTTATGGATGGACAACCTATAGTTTCGGATATTCCATCTTTTATCTATAATGACAGAACTTTAGTTCCTATAAGATTTGTAGCTGACGGACTTGGGGCGAAAACAGAATGGAATCAGGAAAACAAAACGGTTACAATTACCTTAAATGGAAAGAAAATAGTGCTGAAAATTAACAGCCGAGATATATACATAGATGAGAAGAAAGGAACTCTCTCCGGTGATAATCCGCCTCCTATGTTGGTAAATGATTCAAGGACTATGGTACCTTTGAGATTTGTATCGGAAAATTTGGGATATAAGGTAGGCTGGGATGACCAAAAAAGTACCGTAATAATTGATAGCCAAAGCGTAAAACCTCAGGGGTCTTCAATTACGGATATATCAGTCAACACAGAAAACATTTCTTCACCTGTGATAACGATTAAAGGTACGTCTTCGATGAGTTATGAAACCACTATATTACAAAATCCCTATAGAATAGTGATAGATATCCCAAATTCCAAATTGGAATTGAAAGATAAAAAGGATTATACATGGGAAAACGGAGTACTTAATAAGATCAGTTTTTCTCAATTTTCCACTAATCCGGATGTGACAAGAATTGTTCTTCAGCTGTCCCAGGAATCAGGGTTTAATGTTATAAAGTCCGGTGACGGAAAATCTTTAGAAGTATCCTTGCTTAACAACGTAACTAAGGTATCTATGGAGAAGGTCAATGGAAAAGACGGAATAGTTATTTATAATACCGGAACTCCAAAAACAAATATAATAAAGCTTACGAATCCGACGAGAATAGTGGTCGACTTGCTCAATTCACATTTAGCTGATAATAAATACAGCTACGATTATCAGTTAGGGTTCATAAAGGGTGTGAGAGTATCTCAGTTTGAACCGGACAGCCTTTATGATAAAAATAGTAAAATTGTAAGAGTTGTTTTAGATGTAAAAGAAGGAATTAGTGATCCTAACGTAAAAATAGAAAATGACGGTAATAAAATGATAATCTATCCGGAAAAGCAGGCATTGGATGAGATTAGTTATACGGGAACAGGCAATGAACGTTCCTTTAGTGTAGAAGCGCTAAAGAGTACAAAATATGATGTGAAATACGAAGAAAACAGTAAAGAGATAACTATTTCCATACCAAAGGATGACATTCAATTAGAGAATGGTTCCATTTCACCAAAAGATGGAATAGTAGACAGCATACAAGTAACAGAAGATAAGGAATATAAAAATATAAAAATCAGCTTCCAGAGAGATATTTCTTATGAAGTATTATCTGCTGCAACATCTAAGGTAATAAGTTTAAAGTTTAAAAAGAATGTTTCAACCAATCCTAACAGTAAACTTATAGTTATAGACCCGGGACACGGAGGAAAGGATCCGGGAACTGTTCCAAAGGATGTAAAAGAAAAAGATGTGGCTTTAGCGATATCGTCAAAGTTAGACGAAAAGTTAACGGAAAAAGGCTATAATACCATTATGACAAGGGATACGGATGTTTTTGTTGATTTATATGAAAGAGCGGATATTGCCAATAGAAACAATGCCGATTTGTTTATAAGTATCCATTGTAATTATAATGATAATAAAGATATTTCAGGGATTCAGGTGCTGTATTGCCCTGCAAGTGCTCCCAAAGGGGCGGGAAGAAACAGCTATGAATTTGCAAAGGCAATGAAGGAAGAGTTAATTAAAGACCTTGGAGCAGTAGATAAGGGAGTAATTGAAAGACCTAATCTTGTAGTCACAAGAGAGACCAAGATGGACGCCATACTTATAGAAACAGGATTTTTGTCGAATGCGGAAGATGAAAAATTGTTGACTGATGAAGAATATCAGTATAAGATGGTAGATGCGATAATTAAGGGCATAGAAAATTTTTTGAGTGAATAATTAACTAAAAGCGAAGGTAAATCCTTCGCTTTTGAAAGGATTGGGGAAATTATATGTCTGTATTTATAGGATATCTTTTGATATTTTTGGCGAGAGTAACAGACGTTTCTATGGCTACAGTCAGAACACTGATGGTAGTTCAAGGAAGAAAAATTCAAGCAGCTTTCATAGGTTTTTTTGAAGTAATGGTATATGTGGCAGCTCTAAGCAAGGTGGTAAACGGACTTAATGACCCGAGAAATCTTATTGCTTATGCTTTAGGATTTGCTACGGGAAATTATATGGGAATATTAATTGAAAGTAAGATTGCACTGGGAAATTTAACTGCTCAGATAATACTTAAAAGAGAAGATAATGCGGATTTAATTCAATCATTGAGGGAAAATGGGTTTGGAGTAACCGTATTAGAGGGATACGGTAAAGAAGGAATGAGAGAAGTATTACATATTGTTTTAAAGAGAAAAGATTTAAAGGTGCTTGAAAATATATTACATGAGCATGATGAAGAAGCATTTATCACCGTGAATCCAATAACTCCCATAATGGGAGGATATTTTGCAGGAAGTAAAAAGAAATAATCATAGTATTCTCTGCCAGCTAATATAATGTATTAGAAATGGCAAGGGGGGCAGAGAATGAAGATTAAAAAAACCTTATTAATAACAATTATATTTGTATTATGCATTAATTTAGCAGGTTGCAGTCTTAAAGATGGATTTTTAAAGCTTTTTTCTAAGGAAGAAGAAGAAATAATAAGAAGCGATGAAGAAAATTTATTGACAGAAGAAGATGAAGGGTTAAGAAAAACAGTCTTGTATTTTCAAAATAGTGAAGGACTTCTCGTGCCCTTAATGAGAAAGATCCCTTGGGAAGAGGGCATAGCAAAATTAGCACTGAGAAATATGATTGATAGTCCTTCATTGAGAGAAACATTAAGCCCTATAGGATTAATGCCTATTATTCCTGTAGGGACAGAGATAACGGGAATGTCTATTGATGAAGAAACGGGAATATGTAAGGTGGATTTTACGGAGAACTTATTAAATTGCGAAACTGAAAAAAGTGAAGAAAATTTAGTCAAAGGAATAGTATACACTTTGACAGAATTTCCTGCAATTAAAAAAGTACAAATAGTAGTTGGAGGGAAGATACTGCCTTCTCTTAAACATGGGATCGGAATAGGAGAACCTTTGGAAAGAGAGGATATTAACCTTGTAGAAGGTGAGGAAAATGCCAGGTCCAAAGTTGTAGTATATTATAAGGAAAACTACAATCAAGAATATGAATACTACATACCTGTTACTGTACCTACTTTAGCACCTACACCTAATATTTATACCGCCATTGAGCAATTATTTGAGGGCTCTCCTTCCGAAACATTAGGGTTGTATACAGATATTCCGGATGGATTAACGCTTCAAGGTGTGGAGGTAAGAGATGGAACAGCTTATGTAGATGTTTTTGCAGATAAATTAGATGCATTGAAAGAACAATTTGTAATCGATGGTATTACAAAGAATATTGGACTTACCTTAAAGCAATTTGATGACATTGAAAAAGTGGAGTTGTTAATAGACGGTAAAACCTTGGAGGAAGCGGGCATAGATATTGAGCATTATGAAAGTATTCCTGCTTTTGCCAATGAATATTAATAATGTTTGAGTTTATATAAGCTGTTCTTGTAGCAGCTTATATTTTTTTTTAATAGATACTTATACCATTACAATTGTTATGGAAAAATAGTATTAATTCTGTTATTATTAGAATGTAATAATATAGTTGGGAGATGTTTTTATGCAAAGGATAGATAGAAGAAAATATGATGAATTAAGAGAAGTTAATATTACAAGAAATTATTTGAAACATCCCCAAGGCTCAGCACTCATAGAGATCGGGGAAACAAAGGTAATTTGTACAGCTATGATAGATGACAAGGTACCAACTTTTTTAAAAGGGACAAATACAGGATGGATTACAGCAGAATATTCTATGTTGCCCGGTTCAACTATGAATAGGAAAGTCAGAGATTCTTCTCGGGGGAAAATCGAAGGCAGATCTCAAGAAATTCAAAGGTTTATCGGAAGAGCTTTGAGGAATTCGGTTAAGTTAGATAAGATTGGAGAAAGAACTATTTGGATAGATTGTGATGTAATACAGGCTGATGGGGGTACAAGAACTGCATCAATTACGGGAGCATATGTAGCCTTAGTAGAGGCTATGAATAAACTTTATGTTCAGGGGGAATTGCCTTATATCCCTATAACTCATTATGTATCAGCAATAAGTGTAGGAATTTTTGGTGGAGTACCAATATTGGATTTGTGCTATATAGAAGATTATAAAGCAAGAGTTGATATGAATATTGCTATGAATGATAGGGGAGAGTTTATAGAAATACAAGGAACAGGAGAAAAGGGAACATTTACTTATGGAGAATTAAATGAAATGTTGAATTTAGCCAAAAAAGGGAACGAAGAACTCATAAGAATTCAAAAAAGATCTTTAGGAGATATAGGCAAATTAATAGGACAAATTCCGCAATCAGAAGGTGAATAAAATGGAGAGAAGAAAGTTGATCCTTTCTACAGGAAATATTCATAAGGTAGAAGAAATAAAGGATATTCTTGATGGATTCAACATTGAAATTTTATCTAAAGATGAAATAGGATTAAAAGAATTTAGTATAGAGGAAAATGGTACTACTTTGGAAGAAAATGCCATCAAAAAGGCAACAGAAATTCAACAAATAGCCGGAGGAATAGTTATTGCTGACGATACGGGACTTTTTGTAGATAAATTAAATGGAGAACCGGGCTTATATTCTGCAAGATATTCGGGAGAAGGCTCTACATACAGAAAAAATAATAAAAAACTTCTTAACAATCTTAAGGGGGTACCACTAAAAGAAAGAAATGCAGTATTTAAGACAGTTATAGCAATAACAGACGGAAAAAGAACGAAAACTGTAACAGGAGAATGCAGGGGGAAAATAGGATTTGAAGAAAGAGGTACAGAAGGATTTGGATATGATCCTCTGTTTATAGTAGACGGATATGATAGGACTTTTGCAGAATTAGGAGAAGAAATTAAAAATAAAATAAGCCACAGGAGTAGAGCTTTGAAAAAATTAAAAGAAGAGCTAAAAATTTTTTTGAATGAAATATAAACGAAAATTAGGAAACATATGTGAAGGTGATAAGCAGTGAGAATATTTGTAGTGAGTGATACCCATGGAAGAATAAATGAATTTATTAAAAAGGTCGAATACTTAGAAAAACCTGATATGATTATTCATTTAGGAGATTATATCGAAGATGGAATTGAAATTGAAAAGAGATTAAATATTAATACTATAAAAATAAGAGGGAATTGTGATTTTTATACGGAGAAGAAAAATGAGGAGACTATATTGAATATTGGAGATAAGAGAATATTTCTAACCCATGGGCATAAATATAATGTAAAAATGGGTATTCTAAATTTATATTATGCAGGAAAAGAAGAAAATGCAGATTTGATACTATATGGTCATACTCATATACCATCTATTGAAAAGAAGGATGGCATGATTTTTCTAAATCCCGGAAGTCCCTCAATGCCGAGAGGAAGGCATAAGAGGACCTTTGCAATTGTAGAAATCGGAGATAAAATAAAGGCAGATATTATAGAAATTTGATTTTGACGTATTGACAAGGATATTTTTATCTGTTATAATCATATAATGTTAGCAGAAAGGGTCACAGTGTGACAGTGAATTGTGTCAGCGAGAAAGGATTTATGAGTCCTTGCGGGTGTAGCTCAATGGTAGAGTACTGGCTTCCCAAGCCAGTTACGAGGGTTCGATTCCCTTCACCCGCTCCAAATGTTAATTTTGCACCTATAGCTCAGGTGGATAGAGCAACGGACTTCTAATCCGTGTGCCGGGGGTTCGAATCCTCCTAGGTGCACCATTTTTTTGTTGTGGTGGGTATAGCCTAGCTGGTTAGGGCGCCAGATTGTGGCTCTGGAGGCCATGGGTTCGAATCCCATTACCCACCCCAAGATAATTATAATAATAAAAATGACTCATTAGCTCAGGTGGTAGAGCACCTGACTTTTAATCAGGGTGTCCGGAGTTCGAGTCTCCGATGGGTCACTACTTTTATGCGGGAATGGCGGAATTGGCAGACGCGCTAGACTTAGGATCTAGTGTCATTGACGTGGGGGTTCAAGTCCTCTTTCCCGCACCAAACAATTGCAGATTATATTGCGGGGGAACTATATGGGCTGCGGTCCACATGAGTTGAGAAGGTTAAAACCTGACCCTTTGAACCTGTCAGTTAATACTGGCGAAGGGAAGCAAATTGTTACATGAAATGATTAAGGTGCTTTTCTTATAGAAGGAGGCACTTTTTTATTATATAAAACCGAATATGTTGCGGGGGGACTAAGCGGGCTGAAGTCCGTATTAAGTTGAGAAGGTTAAAACCTGACCCTTTGAACCTGTTAGTTAATACTGACGTAGGGAAGCGGAATTTGATAAGAAAGATGTTTGCTGAAATCGGTGAACGTCTTTTTTTATGACTCCTACCGCAACGACGGACTAAAGAAAGGAGTCTATTCAGAATGAATTATAAAACACAGATGGAAGCGGCCAGAAAAGGTATTGTCACAAAGGAACTTTCGCGAGTTGCTAAAGATGAAGGTTTTACAGAGCAGGAACTTTTAGCTCTTGTAGCATCGGGTCGGATTGTGATTCCGGCGAACATCCGCCATAAATCGCTACACCCTTACGGGATCGGCGAAGGTCTGCGGACGAAAGTCAACGTTAATCTCGGTATATCAGGTGATTGCGCAGATTATCATGCGGAAATGGAGAAGGTAAGGCTGGCAGAGAAATTCGGTGCGGAATCAATTATGGATTTGAGTAATTATGGAAAGACACGGGAATTCCGTAAAAAATTGATTGAAATTTCTCTGGCGATGATCGGTACCGTCCCTATTTACGATGCCATTGGGTATCTCGAAAAAGATCTGAAGGAAATCACAGCACAGGATTTTCTGAGAGTCATACGTTCCCATGCGGAGGAAGGGGTGGATTTTATGACCATTCATGCGGGTATCAACCGTCGGGTCATGGAAATTTTCCTGCGCGAAAGGCGGCAGATGAATATTGTTTCACGCGGTGGTTCTCTGATTTTTGCGTGGATGAAGATGACGGGGAATGAAAACCCTTTTTATGAGTATTATGACGAACTGCTCGATATCCTGCGGGAACACGACGTAACCGTTAGCCTTGGCGACGCGCTCCGCCCTGGAAGTATTGCGGATTCGACGGATGCTTCTCAGATTGCCGAGCTCACGGAAATAGGAAATTTGACAGAACGTGCCTGGAAGCAGGATGTGCAGGTTTTGGTTGAAGGTCCGGGCCACATGGCTATGGATGAAATTGCGGCCAACATGAAGATTGAAAAACGGATTTGCCACGGCGCACCTTTTTATGTGTTGGGGCCCCTTGTCACCGATATAGCGCCCGGCTATGACCATATTACGTCGGCTATCGGCGGGGCCATCGCGGCGGCAAACGGTGCAGATTTTTTGTGCTACGTGACCCCAGCAGAACATTTGCGCCTTCCAGACCTCAGTGATGTTAAAGAGGGAATTATTGCTTCCAAAATTGCAGCACATGCGGCGGATATTGCCAAGGGCGTGAAGAATGCACGGATGGCGGATTTCCAGATCAGTGAAGCTCGTCGGAAACTGGAATGGGAGGATATTTTTAAACTCTCTCTGGACGGAGAGAAGGCGAAAGAATATTACGAAAGCATTCCGCCGGAAGACCGGCATAGTTGTTCCATGTGCGGCAAAATGTGTGCAGTACGCACCATGAACCGAATACTGGACGGACTGGATACGAAGCTGAGATGATATCATTAGACTTGATTTGGGGAATACCAGTGGAAGGAGGAATATAAAAATGATTAGTAAGGAAGATATTAAAAACCGAATGATTCAAGCAGTTGAAACCGTAAAGCGGACAAATCCTATGGCAGGATCCATCACGAATTCAGTAACTATTAATTTTGTGGCTAATGCTCAGCTCGCTGTCGGAGGGTCCGCCGCTATGGTTTACCTGCCTGATGAGGGAGAATTTTTGGCGGAAGCCGGCGGCGCCACCTATATAAATGTCGGTACTCTCTTGCCGATTTATGAGCAGACTCTGCCATGTACAGTCAAAGCCCTGTATGATGCTGGAAAACCATGGGTTCTGGATCCGGTCGCAATCGGAATCGGATTACTTAGGACTCAACTGTTACGGCAGTTTAAGGAGTATAAACCAAATGTAATCAGAGGGAATGCTTCGGAAATTATTGCGTTGGCCGGTTTATGGGGATTAGAGGGCGGTACAGCTCAATCCAATGTCCGCGGCGTTGATTCTACGGATTCGGTAACCGACGCAGAGATTGCTGCTGTTGCACTGGCGAAGTGGACAGGCGGGGCTGTGGCCGTATCCGGTAAAACGGATTTGATAACGGATGGTTCCATTGCAGCCTTTTCCTATGGAGGATCTTACTTTATGGAGAAAATTACCGGGTCAGGTTGTTCATTGGGTGGCGTCGTCGCAGTATATGCAACATCTGCTTCACCATTTATTGCAGCACTTACTGCCACTGCGGCGTACAATTTGGCGGCGAGCCGTGCTGAAAGTAAAGCGGATGGTCCAGGAAGTTTTCAGATTGCGTTCATCGACGAATTATATAAAGCCACTGCGGCTGATATTGCAAATAACCCATTTGAAATTAAGGAGGTTTAATCGATGAATGTACTGATTGCAGTAGCCATTGCACCATGCGGTGTAGGTAATGAGCTCGCGCCGGAAGTAGCCGAAGTCGTGAAAGTGATTCGTGAATCGGGTTTACCTAATCGCACAACTTCCATGTTTACGGAAATTGAAGGTGAGTGGGATGAAGTGATGAAGGTCATAAAAGATGCGACATTTGTACTCGCAGGCAAAGGTATCCGCACAGAAGTCGTTCTGAAGGCCGATATACGCCCAGGCTGTACAAACATGATAAATACAAAAGTTGATAAAATAAACGGTATTTTGGGAGGTAAAAATGAGCATTAGAGAAAAATTAGACATTTCAGCATATCTGGTAGTGGGACCGGAGAACACAAAAGGTCGAGACGTTGCAGAAATTATTAAAGATGCAGTAGAGGTTGGGTTCTCCTGTGTACAAATTCGTTCAAAGATTGCTTCGGCACGTGAACTGATTGAATTAACCCGTCAGGCTTCTAATGTAATTGCGCAAGCCGGTAAATCGGACAAAGTTGCACTGCTCGTGGACGACCGCCTTGACGTTGTACTGGCAGCGAGAAAGCAGGGGATAAAAGTGGATGGAATCCATGTCGGACAATCGGATATCCCGGTGGAAGTCTGCCGGGAATATTTAGGCGGCAATTCCATCGTTGGTCTATCAGCCAGAACACATGAATTATTTGAGTATATTAAAACTGCAGATGTCAGTCAAATCGACTATTTTGGTGCTGGACCGTTGCATGAAACAAAAACAAAACCGGACTGTGGGCTTGATTTAGATGGGAAAGTAATTACCAGAAGTTTTGACGATATTGCGGAACTTGCCAGACTCAGCCCGATTCCGGTTGTAGTGGGCGGAGGTGTCAAGCTTGCCGATATACCTGAGCTTGCTGGAACCGGAATCGACGGTTTCTTTGTGGTGTCTGCGGTGTGTGGAGCCGATAACCCTAAGTCAGAAGCTGCCAAGCTGGTTGAGACTTGGAATTCCGAAAGGTTTAAATTGAGCAGATAACATATAAAAAAACAAACCTATTTTTATGTTATTAAAAGTAGGTTTGTTTTTTTATGTCTACAAATTTTTATTTTATATGGGATTTTATTGAGGATCGGTTTCGTTGACGTATGATGGTCCTTCCTATATATAGATAAAAAACTAATTGCAAAATACATATCACCGGAGGAGGCTGCTTTGTGTTTCTGTCATTTTGAATGGGCAAAGAGCGGAGATTTATTTTTTTATAGATTTATGATATGCTAATATAGGAAAAACAGGATTATTATGCAGTTTTTGTTCGATAAACATATTTCGATTATTTATATAATGAGGAGATGAAAGAGATGAAAAATTATGTATTTGGATTTTCACTAACAGGCCTTATATTGTATGTATTGCAATTGTTCCCCAACATTATATGGATGCTCATACCGCCGGCTAACAATGTGCTTGTGAAGAATTCTTCACTGTATCCAATATTTAATATTATAGAGCAGGTTTTTGGAATCATGACAGTTGCTCTATTGATTTTGATATTAAATAAAAAGGGTGAGAAAAACAGTGGCATTTATATTGGATTGGCGATTATATTTTTGGCAGGGTATTATATCTCATGGATTTTTTACTATCAGGGGGTAGTATCTCCTTGGCTTCTTATCATAGGGCTTGCCGCCATGCCGCCTTTGTATTTTTTATTTGTTGGACTCTGGATGAAAAATTACATTGTCATACTTCCATGTATTATTTTTGAAATTGCACATATTGCAATCACATGTTCTAATTATTTAAATCTGTACAGATAATAATGGCAATTATATTTATGTTACGGTGGAAAGATACTACGAACAAAAGGGAAAATAAAAATTTTTGTGGTTAATGTTGACAATAATATATTTAAATCATATAATATTTAATATAAATATGATTTAAAAAACATATAAATTTAATGAGGAGGATTATTGTGCTCGAAGAAGAGTTTAAAGATGAAATATGGGATATTCTTCACGTTGTTAAGGTTGGAGCAGAGAAAGTACTGCATCCTATTGTGCAACCTGAAGGACTAACGGTGATCCAGACATATGTCCTTTTTGCTGTCCAAAAATATGAAATTATAACTGTAGGAAATTTATCAAAAATTTTTGAAATCAATCAGGGAAATGTTTCTACCACATGTAAAAAGCTTGAAAGATTAGGATTTATATATCGAGTTCGGCAGAGTGAAGATGAACGTATAGTTTCTTTATCTTTGACAGAGCATGGAAGACAAGCACTGAAAAATATAAGAGAAAGAGCAAAAAAATATGATCCTATTTTACGAACCATACCAAAGGAAAAATTCCAAGTGATTTTAAATGGTTTTTCTGAGCTTAATGAACTTTTTAAACTTTTAGGTACTGTTGAGGTGAAATGATGTTTTTATGTAGTATGAAATATAAATCAAAGATTTGAGGGGGCGAGAAATGAAAAGAAATCTGAAAGCAAAAGTAAAAGAAGCATTGTTATCTGTGCTACCTATAACTATAATTGTTCTTTTTTTAAGTATTACAATTATTCCTATGCCAGTTGGTACCACATTGTTGTTTTTATCCGGTGCTGTATTGCTTATTATTGGAATGGGATTTTTTTCATTGGGTGCAGATATGGCTATGATTCCAATGGGTGATGGCCTTGGAATTGAACTGGGTAAATCTCAAAAAATTTTTCTTATGACAATAGTTAGCTTTATTCTGGGTTTTTTAATTACTGTTGCCGAACCTGATTTACAGGTTTTAGCTCACCAGGTTCCTTCCATTCCTGATAATGTACTGATCTTTACAATAGCCTTTGGCGTGGGAATCTTTTTAGCGATTGCGGTATTACGCACATTTTATAAAATTAGTTTCTCATATATGCTTATCTTTTTTTATTCTCTTGTTTTTATTCTATCGATATTTGTGCCTAAAGATTTTATTGCTATGGCTTTTGATAGCGGTGGAGTTACTACGGGCCCGATTACCGTTCCTTTTATTATGACATTTGGAGTGGGAATGGCTTCAATACGAAGTTATAGAGATTCACAGGACGATAGTTTCGGCATGGTTGCTCTTTGTAGCATCGGACCAATTTTAGCTGTCCTTATCTTAGGTATATGTTATAATCCAACCACTACCGATTATACATCTGCTGTAATTCCTGATGTTTTTACAATGCAAGATGTAGCACGGCAGTTCTTGATTGGTATTCCTATATACTTCAGAGAAGTCTCAATTGCCCTTTTTCCTATCATTTTGTTCTTTGCTGTTTTTCAATTAATTTCCAGAAGATATAAGAAACGTCAGTTGATAAAAATTGGAGTAGGACTGATTTATACCCTTGTTGGTCTGGTTTTATTTTTGACCGGAGTAAATGTAGGATTCTTGCCTGCAGGTCATTACATAGGTTCGGAGATTGCTGCATCTGCATATAAATTGCTGCTGATTCCTTTAGGAATGATAATAGGATATTTTATTGTATCGGCAGAACCGGCTGTACATGTTCTTAATAAACAAGTTGAGATGGTTTCACAGGGAACGATTTCCCAAAAGCTAATGCAACGAAGTCTATCTATAGGAACGTCTATTTCCTTAGCTTTTGCTATGATTAGGGTATTGAGCGGTATATCCATTTTCTGGTTTTTGGTTCCTGGTTATTTCATTGCCATAATATTGACTTTTTGGGTACCAAAAATATTTACGGGAATTGCCTTTGATAGTGGAGGCGTTGCCAGCGGGCCTATGACTGCTACTTTTTTACTTCCTTTTGCCATAGGAGTATGTAAAAGCCTTGGAGGTAACATTATGACAGATGCTTTTGGTATTGTAGCCATGGTTGCTATGACTCCTCTCATTACTATTCAGGTTATGGGCCTTATATATAAAATTAAAATGGAATCATATGATGAGACAAAAAGTGTCGCTATATTAGATACTGAGGATAGCATAATAGACTATGAGGAGGAGTAAAAATATGAATAGAGATGTAAGTAAGGGGATTGTTAAACTTGTCGTGACAATTGTTGATCGTGGTAATGGACAAAAGATTACTGAAATTTGTAATAGAGAACAGCTTCATTTTCATTTTATTTGCTTTGGATGTGGTACAGCGGATTCGGAGATGTTGGATTATTTGGGAATAGGTGAGACTGAAAAAGATGTTGTCATAAGCATGGTACCGGATTCTAAAATACCATTGTTGCTTTCAACTCTTTTAGAAGAGATGCAATTGAAAAGTCCCGGTAAAGGCATATCTTTTACGATGCCGATATCAGGAATTGGTAGCTTGATTTCGAAATTGTTAATGCGGGAAGAACGTATAAAAATAGAAAGTGAAGTGAGAAAAATGGAATGTAATGTAAAATATGCGCTTGTTATAATTGTCGTTAATCGCGGATACAGCGATGTAGTTATGACTGCCGCTAAATCTGTCGGAGTAACTGGAGGGACTATGCTTGATGCGAGAGGGATAGGATATGAGGAAGCAGAAAAGTTTTTAGGAATTTCTATACAATCTGAGAAAAATATTTTAGCTATTCTTTGCAGTCAAAAAGATAAGCATACTATTATGGAAACGATTAATCAAGTTGCCGGTATGAGAACAGAAGCTGGAGGAATTGTGCTTTCTTTGCCTGTAGACAATATAATAGGAATTAATGGCCTTGAGTAATGAATAAACTGAAATCCCATGTAATAGTAAGTTTTAATATCCCCTTTTGTATGTTGATAAGAAATGTGATATAGATGCTCCTTCTATTTGTTGATGATATAAAACTTTTGTGAAAGAAAAAAAGCCGCAATTTACTATCTGTGAGTTGCGGCTTTTTGTTATTGCGTTATTTATTATGACGAGTTTTAACAAAATCTTTAAGAACGAATATATTATAATAGATATACGCATTTGATAATTAATAAGGAGGATTGAACAGTTATGTCAACTAACTGTGATGATTTTATAAAGGTAAAAATTCCCAAAAGTAATTATTGTCATTGGCAATACTATAAGAAATGCTGCTGTAAAGGTCCAACAGGAGCGACCGGCCCAACAGGCCCGACTGGGCCAACGGGACCTGGAGCTGGTAGTACAGGAGCAACAGGAGCAACGGGACCAGTGGGAGCAACAGGAGCAACGGGGCCAGTAGGAGCAACAGGATCAACAGGGGCAACAGGAGCAACAGGATCAACAGGGGCAACAGGAGCGACGGGAGCAACAGGAGCAACGGGAGCGACGGGGGCAACTGGAACAACGGGAGCGACAGGAGCAACGGGTCCAATTGGGGCAACAGGAGCAACGGGTCCAATTGGAGCGACAGGTCCAACAGGAGCAACGGGACCGATAGGTCCAACGGGAAATGATAGTGGAGGCGCCATTATTCCTTTTGCTTCAGGATTTCCTATTTCATTGGAAAGCATAGCCGGAGGGCTTGCAGGAGTACCTACTTTTTTAGGATTCGGGTCATTTGGAAATGGTTTTGGTCCTTTGAGTCCTACAATTGATCTAAGTGGTGCCATAGGGCAGGAAGTAAATTATGCATTTTCTATACCTCGGGATGGATTCATTACATCTGTCGCTGCTTTTTATAGTTCAGCGCTGGGATTAGATATTCCTGGTTCGACGATTACCATTCATGCACAGGTTTATACTTCTATTGTTCCAAATAATGTTTTTAATGCTGTTGCAGGAACTGAGGTGATCTTATCTCCTTCTTTAGGGCCAAATGTTTCTGTTGGAGATATCAGCAGCGGCATAGTTGATGGACTGATGATCCCTGTAACTGCAGAGACTCGATTAATTTTAGTATTCTTTATGACTGCAGAAGGAGAAATACTTGAAAATTTAGTGTTAGGGTATGCAAGCGGAGGGATAGGAATACTATAAACAAAATTACTAAAACAAGTAAATAAAACTTGCCTTATTCAAGTAATGGCAAGTTTTATTTTATTAACTATAAAATAGTTTATAATAGAAGACGATTTCTGACATTACCAATTCATCTTTTGTTGTTTTTTAAGCTGTTTCACTACAATTTAAGTAACGAATGGTATGGACAACAATTTTAATCCATATAATGTGGTTCACGATCTTTCTTTTAAATAATTTTTTTGCTGTAAGTGGGGTTATCTGGATATTTCGGTATCTAAATATATTCTTGACCCTGTTACCCCACGCTGTCCCTGATATTTGCCTCTGTACGGATTAAGAGCATCCTTGTCTAATTGTGCGAAGACCAATTGTCCAATACGGCGTCCGTATTTCAACTCAATTGCACACTTATTGGCATTAAAAAGCTCTAAGGTTATTTCTCCTTCAAAACCGGGGTCAACCCATCCGGCATTTTGAATAAACAATCCCAATCTTCCGATAGAGCTTCTCCCTTCAACAAATGCAGTCATATTATTAGGCAGACGAATATATTCCATGGTTGTTGCTAAAACAAACTGTCCGGGGAGAAGTAAATATTTTTCGGTCTGAATTATCTTATACTGTATTTCTTTTTCTAACTGGAGGATGCCGTCACAGTTGTCTTCTACTATTCCAAATGTGTTTCCTAATCGTATATAAATGCTTGCAGGTTGAATTTGTCGTTCCTCAATCGGAGAAATGTAAAGTTCGCCTGATGCGAGTTGTTTTTTTAAGGTGAAATCGGATATTATCATTATTTCAATACTCCTTTCAGGTATAGGGCCTACTGATATTATGATTTTTTGATCACTATATCACATTTTCAATTATGAATAAAGATATAGCTTCCTGTTGACAGGAAGCTATATCTTTATAGTGCGCCCTGAGGGATTCGAACCCCCGACCAACTGATTCGAAGTCAGTGACTCTATCCACTGAGCTAAGGGCGCAAATATTTCTAATTTCATTATAATATTTTTTGCATGACTCGTCAATTTAGAACTACAAATTAAATTCCATTATTTTTACTACTACTCCATTTATTTTATCGAGTTTTTCTTTTAATTCCTTTATTTTTTCATCTTTTCCTAATATTAAGTCCAAAATTATGATACCTATAGGACTACAAGTTTCACTTTTTGATTCTACATCATGAACTCCTATTCTGGTCTTTATGTAGCAGCCATACTCAGTCAACAATCTCTGTACCTCTAATGCCTCTTCTTCTCTATCTCCCAGTTGAATTCCCATAATAGTTTTTTTCATATTTATAACCACTCCTTTCATTTTGCTTAAAACAAAACATCTATGAAATATATTATCTTAAGCAATTATTTTTTTTATTTATTTTTGTAAAATTAACATAGTTAGCTATAAATTACATAAAGAAATGAATAAAATATACAAAATTTTTTAGAGTTAAAATGTAAAAATTTATTAGTTTTATTATAACAATTTTATCACAAAATATGAATTATTAAAATACTTTTGATAAATTGTAAAATTCGAAGATTTGTATACTAAATCTTCGGACTTTTCCTTTGTCAGCAACAGGAAAATGATATAATATAAAACAGATAAATAGATCAAATTGCAGGCATATCGGGAAGGGGGCAATTGGTATGAAGATATCAGAGTTCAACATAGCCCGTGATCTGAACAGAGTATTAAAATTGTTAAAAGGCGAAGATGAAATTTCAGAGTGCTTCCGAAACGCAGCAGAATCCGATCATGCATCCATATATATTGCTGAAGAGATTCCGAGACATAGGTAGCAGATATGGTTATATAAAATTCAATAAAACTGACAGCAGGCCAAAGGCACCAAAAGGCTATTCAAATGAGAAAGAAATTATGGAAGCGTTCCGCCTTCATGGTATGCTGGAAGAAGAAATGACTCTGTGACGGACTGTTGAGGAACCTACATCTAAACCGAGCAATTGACACATTCTAAAACATTGTACGAATGGTTTGAATCCCATTGGTTTAAGTCGTTTGTACAATGTTTTGGGTTTTATCTAAAGAAGTTGATTTTATTTAACCAACATCTTTGTCTTTATGATAAAATGCTAAAAACAGTTCGAATTATTGATATTTTACGGTGGTGCAACTGTTGGTTGACAAAAAAGAAAGGGCAATTGGTGGAATGGCAACCAGTACTTTTGTTAAAATGACATTACTATAAAGGAGGGAGTGTCAGTTATGAATATAGCAGACAGAATACAATATTTGCGAAAAACAAAAGGTCTTTCACAAGAAGAACTTGCTGAAAAAGTCGGAGTTTCTCGTCAGGCAGTATCAAAGTGGGAAAGTGAACAAAGCATTCCGGATATTGATAAAGTGATAATTATGAGTGAATTCTTTGATGTCACAACGGATTATATTCTTAAGGGAATAGAGACTGAAAAACAGACTGATAAAAAGGCAGTAAATGCAAATGTATTTGTGATTGTTGGAACGGTTTTGAATTTTATTGGACTGCTTGTGGCTAGCGCAGTTTGGTATGAGGAACAAGTGCCGATGGCTGTTGTTATTGGACTTGTTTTTATGGCACTTGGATGTATGGTATTTGGAATAGGCTTATATGGATCTGCCCAGAATACTAAGATGAACGCAAAGCGTAATTTTTGGATGATAAATATCTGGATTATAATATTTATTCCATTGTCATTTGTTTATAATATTTTATTTACAGGTTCAACAGCTCCATACCCACTACTATCAAATCCTTTGATTGCGTTTCCGATTTTTTGGTTAGTTTATTTTACAATTAGTTTAACAGTGGTGTTTACTCAGATAAAAATTAATAGGAGAAAATGAGTATAACAAAAAGTCTTCTATCTGGTATTTAGATCGAGCAAATGAGACAGGATAGAGTCAGAATATCAGCACATAAAGGGTGTTGAGAGTTCTGGCTTTTTTGTTGTACTCTAATATAGAGTATAAAATAGGGCAGGAAGGTTCATTATTTAAATAATAAAACAACCCAGAGGAGAATATAAATAGATTATACTTATAAAAAAATTAAATAATGTTTTTTAAAATGTTTTTGGAAAGAACAATATGTAAATTAGTATGAAGGTATTTGTATCATATAAGAAATAGTAAAAATTTACATATTGTTTATATAAGCAGTTTTACTCAAAAAAGGGGGGAAAAATGTGTATAATGACTTTTTGACAGCAGAGACTTTAGCAACATTTGTTGGGTTAGTAGCAGCAGTAACAATTATTGTCCAGTTTACAAAGAGTATAGTAAAGAAAAAATTTGATGATTCATACGTAAGATTATATAATTTTATAATTTCTCTTATACTTACCTTTGTATTTGCCAGATCCGGTTCTGGATTGGGAGGTATAGTATTAACAGTAATAAATGCCATTCTTATTTCGGTAGCAAGTGCGGGAACCTATGAAATTGTATCAGACCCAAAAGCAGAAAAGGTAAAGATGAGCAAAGGATAATAAAAGAAAGTGAACAAAGGAATATTGAATTATTAGGTAACAGCATAGCCAAAATGGCTATGCTGTTTTGTAGTTGTATCTGGCTAAGCCCTTATTTTATCCAGTATATTGTATTTTTTTAATTTATAATATAAGGTTTGTCTGGGAATACCTAATGCTTTAGCTGTTTGAACTATATTATATTTTTTCATCTTGATTGTTTTGATAAGAATATTTTTTTCATATTCATCTACCAACTGAGAAAGGGGTTTGTTGTCTGAACTGATTAGGTTATTTTTATTTGTATTTGAATATAAAATATATTCAGGAATATGTGATGCCTTTATATATTCTCCTTCGACTAAATTGAATGCACTTTCCAGACAATTTTTCAGTTCCCTTACATTTCCCGGCCAATCATATTCCATAAAGAGAAATTTTACATCTGATTCCAAATCCTTAACATTTTTATTGAATATATGATTAAAGTGTTTGATGAAGTGTTGACAAAGCAATTCTATGTCCTCTTTTCTTTCTCTTAAAGGAAATATTTCCATGCTTACTACGCTTATTCTGTAGAACAGGTCCTGACGAAACTTATTAGACTTTACTAATTTAGATAGTTTTTCATTAGTGGACGATATAATTCTTACATCTATATTTATTTCTTTGTTATCTCCTACTCTTCTTATAGCCCTATTTTCAATTGTTCTTAATAATTTTGATTGCATACTTTGGGGCATTGAATTTATTTCATCCAAATATATTGTACCTCCATTGGCGATTTCAAATAAACCTGCTCTGTTTTCAGAACCGGTAAAACTTCCTTTGACTGACCCGAATAGTATACTTTCTATAAGGGTAGACGGTATTGCGGCACAATTTTGAGTTACAAAAGGTTTCGATGCTCTGTTACTGCAGTTATGAATAGAGTGAGCTATTATTTCCTTTCCAGTTCCTGTTTCTCCGTAGATGAGAATAGTAGAATCGTTTTTCGAAATTTTTTTCATATTTTCAATAGCAGCTTTCATTTGACTATTACCAGTAATAAAATTGTCAAAATTGTATTTTGCGCTGTAATTTAAATACATTTTTTTCTTTTTGGGAGAATCTTTTTCCGGGGAAATATTTGTGGATATTTCTATTGCCCCGATTATTCCCTTGCCGTTTATAAGAGGAAATGCTGAATTTATTGATGAAACTGTGACTTTGTCATCTATTTTAATAAACTGAAACTGGTTTATCAGAGGTTCACCAGAATCTATGACTTTAAATATGGTACTATTTTCTTTAGTTAGCCAAGGATATAATTCAAATATTGATTTTCCGATATTATCTTGATTTCCCGATTCATTATATATGTCGTTAAAATTATTGTAATACATTATTTTACCTGATTCATCGGTTACAATTATTAGGTCTGTATTTTTTAGTGAATTTTTCATATCATCTAAAAATTTTTCGTACATTTTTTCACTCCCAAGTGACCAATTATTATACATATTGTATTATTATATATAATAACATTAAAAATTAAATAGTCAACTAATTTTAAGCATTTTTCCCGTTAATTTTGTAATGGAATGCGGAAACTATTGTTATGGTCAAAAATTATGTCAGATAATTGTACATATTGTTGTTATTAATAAAGGATATATTGCTGAAATACCCAAAACCATATTTGGCATTATAATTGCTAATAAATAATGAAGAGATCTCAATTAAGTTATGAAACCGTTATTATAATAGTTTAAAAACTGTAATTATTTTGATGAATTAAAATTAAGATATGGGAGGAAAACATATGGGCGATAATGGTATAAATAAAAAAGAGAAAGTGGAATTAAAAAAAGAAATAGGGATTGCAGGAGCCGTTTCAATAATTGTGGGGAATATGATAGGTTCAGGCATATATATGACACCTCAGACATTAGCATCGGCATCTAACCCTAAATCAACTATGATAGCTTGGGTTATAACTGCCGTCGGTTCAATACTGGTAGCACTGGTTTTTGCAAGGTTAGGGGAGAAATATCCTGTTAACGGAGGGCCTGTTGTTTATACAAGAGATGCATTTGGAGATTTTGCGGCATTTTTAACTGTGTGGACTTATTGGATTGGAGCATGGATTTGTGATGCAGCCGTAATAACGGGATTTTTAAGTTATTTGTCATTTTTTATACCCATATTAAATCAAAGCAGATTATTGGCATTTTTGGCATCTACTTTAACTTTATGGCTTTTTACCGGCATTAATATAAAAGGTTCAAAGGAAGTAGGAATTGTAGCAGTAATAACTACGGTCTGTAAGATCGTTCCTCTGCTTATATTTATAATAATTGCAGCAATGCATTTTGAACCATCCAATCTATCTACGGTATCAAGTGAAGCTCTTCGCGGGACCAATACAGTTTCTGTTGCTGTGGGAATTACATTATGGGCATTTTTAGGTCTTGATTCTGTTAGTGTTGCAGCAGGAGATATTAAAAATCCGAAGAAAAATGTTAAGAAAGCAACTATTTTAGGTATTATAGGAACTTCAATAATATATATGGGAATTAATTTCTTTGCTATGGGTGCGGTTTCTCAAGGATATCTTGCAAAATCGACGGCTCCTCTTGCTGATGTTATAAATAAGGCAACAGGTTCTTCCTGGGGAGGCGGTTTTGTGGCAGTAGGAGCAATAATAGCAACTCTCGGAGCTACGTCAGGATGGATTTTGATAACGGCAAGGGTAGCGTTGTCTGCCGGAGAAGATAATTTATTTCCTGAAGTATTTGGGAAGATAAGCCCTAAAACTCATACGCCGATCAACGCATTAGTAATTAGCGCAATAGCTGCTAATATATTGTTGTTGTTAAACTTTGTAGGAAGTCTTCAGATGGCATACAATTTTATGGTTCTGATAGGAACTTTGGCCTTTCTTCCTGCTTATGCTTTTAGTGCTGTAGGAGAAATAGTGCTTTTGGCAAATAAATCAGATAAATTTAATTTCGGGATATTCTTAAAAAACAGTTTTATGTCATTGATTGCTTTCATATATGTACTTTATGCAATATACGGAATAGGAGCTAATGCAGTTATGTGGGGCTTTATTTTGATGCTTGCCGGAATTCCTTTCTTTGTATATATGAAAGTCCAAAAAATAAACGAAGCAGATAAAAATTAAGTTAATTATTATTCTATATTTATAGAATTTAAATTATAAAAATCATCTAAGGAGGAAAATATTATGGACAAGAAGAAGAGAAATAAATTTGGAATATTGGGATTGAATTATGACACAGAGGCAGGCTTGGGATGGCCGGGAGCAAGATATGCGCCTGATCAAATAAGAGAATCATTAAAATGGATTTTGAACAGAATAAGAGATAATGAGTTGTTTGATACTGAAAACAATAGACTTATAGATATGTCCAAAGTGGAAATCAAAGATTTCGGAAATCTTTCAAAAATAAGCAGGTATAACCATGAGAAGAGTATGAACGAAACAAAGTTAGAAGTAGATAAGGTTTTTGATCAAGGCTATGTTCCCATACTTTTGGGAGGAGATCATTCCGTAGCTTGGCCGGGAATAAAATCTTTGTACGATCATACTAAAGGAAATATGGGTCTGATTCATTTAGATACTCATCTTGACTTAGTGGAAGATTCTCCGATACAAGGAAAGTATTCGGGAAGCAGCGAGATAAGAAGGACAGCCGAATTGGAGAGAGTCAAAGGGGAAAATATAGTTCAAGTGGGAATCAGAGGTTATAACTATGCAGAACATTACCATTTTATAAAAGACAATAATATCAACGTAATTAATCCCGAATTATTTTTTACTAAAGGAGCAAAATATGTAGCACAAAAATCATTGGAATTGGCTTCAAAGGGAGTTGAAAAGATATACTTTACTTTGGATATAGATGTACTTGATTCAGCCTTTGCGCCTGGTTCGGGAGCTAATGAACCCGGAGGAATCAGCACTTATCAGTTGTTTAAGTTCGTAAAAGAAGTTGCTCCATATGTGGATGCCATTGATATAGTTGAAGTCAATCCTATGACTGATTATCGAAATATGACAAGTACTGTGGCTTCTAAAATAATAATGGATTTTATTGTAGCTAACTATTATGCGCTAATTGAATAAAAAGAAAATCGTTGTAAAATATGCTTAAAATGCCTGAAAGAATGTTTTTTAACATTCTTTCAGGCATTTTTTGGCGACAAACTATGCCAATCCCAATAATCGAATTGTATTGGCAACCAGGAAGCAGACGATAATTCCTGTCACCGTTGGAATGGCAAAGCCAAGGACGGTCCATTTTGCACTCTGGGTTTCTTTCTGAATTGTAAGACATGTCGTACCGCAGGGCCAGTGCAGCAGGGAGAATAGCATGACGCACATGGCGGTAAGCCAAGTCCAGCCGTGAGCGACAAAAAGAGCGTGGAGTTGCGCAAGGTTTTGGTAATCCGTCAGAGTGCCTGTTGCCATATAGCTCATGATGATAATCGGCACCACGATTTCATTTGCGGGAAATCCTAGGATGAATGCCATCAGAATGTAACCGTCAAGCCCCAGAAGTCTGGCGAACGGGTCCAGAAATCCTGCGCACTGTGCGAGAAGACTCATGCCTCCGACATGAAGATTAGCAAGAAGCCAAATTAGCAGACCGGCCGGTGCAGCGACGACAACAGCCCGGCGCAGCACGAACAACGTCCGATCGAAGATGGAACGCACAATCACGCGGCCAATCTGCGGACGGCGGTATGGGGGAAGTTCCAGATTAAAGGAGGACGGCATTCCTTTTAAAATTGTTTTAGAAAGTAGTTTGGAAATCAGCATAGTCATGAAGACCCCGAAAATGATTACTGCAGTCAAAGTCACGGCAGATACGGCGGACTGGAATGGACCAGCCACTGCTGCTGCAAAAAACATTGTGATAACGGCGATCAGGGTTGGAAACCTTCCATTGCAGGGAACGAAGTTGTTGGTCAGGATTGCAATCAGGCGTTCCCTTGGGGAATCGATAATACGGCATCCGATCACGCCGCAGGCGTTGCAGCCGAAGCCCATGCACATGGTCAGGGACTGTTTTCCGTGAGCGCCTGCCTTGCGGAAGAAATTGTCGAGATTGAAGGCGACACGCGGCAGATATCCCAAATCCTCCAATAAAGTAAATAAAGGAAAAAAGATTGCCATAGGCGGCAGCATGACGGAAACAACCCAAGCCAAGGTACGGTAGACTCCTTCAACCAGCAGACCCGTGACCCATTCGGGAGCGGAAATCCAATGAAAGAACTCCATCAGCCGATCCTGTACCCAAAACAACCCATCGGCAATCAAGGCGGATGGTACATTTGCCCCTACGATCGTAATCCAGAAGATTCCGAGGAGCATCAGAATCATGATGGGAATACCAGTTGCCTTTGATGTCAGTATCTTATCGATTTTTCGGTCCCGTTCGAAGTACTCCTCCTTTTCATAGACGACTGTTTCCCGGCTGATGTTCTCACAGAGATCGATGATTCGGGTGACGACCCGGTCGCGAAAGGAGTTGCCGGGAATTTCTGATTGTTCCAGAAATTTTGTTGCCTCCAGTAAGCGGGCAGCAACAGCTTCATCCGACAGAAGGTCTTTTCCCAGATAATTCTGCATGGATTCCAGCAGGCTCTTGTCGCCGTCCAGTAGTTTGAGCGAGACCCACCGGCCGTTCAGTTTTCCGTCCAGCGCTTGCTCCACGGCGGGCTGCAGGATGGAAATCACCTGTTCTATTTCCTTGCCGTAAGTAATTTTTAACGGCTCTGTTTGGAGACCGTCCCGTGTTACGGCTTTGACTGCGTCCATCAGGCTTTCGAGTCCTTTTCCGTTCCGTGCGCTTGTGCCGACAACGGGGATTCTTAATTTTTGGGATAGCGTACCGATATCGATTCGTATTTTTTTCTTTTCCGCTTCGTCCAGTAGATTGACGCACAGTACGACGCGTCTGGAGATTTCCATGGCCTGAAGGACCAGATTCAAATTGCGTTCCAGGCAGGTTGCGTCTGCCACGACCACAACGGCGTCCGGATCTCCGAAGCAGATAAAATCACGCGCGATTTCTTCCTCTTCGGAATTTGCCATCAGGGAATAGGTTCCCGGAATATCCACCAGAATGAAATTAGTGTCCTTATAGCGGTATTTTCCCTGAGCATTGGCCACGGTCTTGCCGGGCCAGTTCCCCGTATGCTGGTTCATTCCGGTTAAACTATTAAAAACCGTACTTTTTCCTACATTAGGATTTCCGGCCAATGCTATCACTTTATCGTCTTCTGTTTCTTTTTTAATTTGTAATATACCACTGCTGTTGCAGCTCAATACTTCTGCCCCAGTGGATTCACTTGATAGTCCCATAAAATTTCCTCCTAAACTATTGTATTTGAATTATGTTGTTACCATGATTTTGGAAGAAACATCTGATCGCAAAGCAATTACAGCGCCGCGGATCAAATAGGCCACTGGATTACCAGACGGACTTTTATAAAGGGGTTCTATTTCTGTTCCCTTAATTATTCCAAGATCCAACATACGCCTTCTTGTTGTACCATCTGACGTTAACATAGTGACATTTGCTTTTGTGCCAATCGGAAGTTGATCCAAAGAAATTTCCTTATTATTCAAAGTAAAAACCCCCTTTAAATTTATATAAAGTAAATTGTTTTAATATATAGATTTTATTATCACACTGTATTACTTAATTAAGAAATACTATTAAAAAAAGAGTCTTGTAATATACTATTGTGTATGCATTTGTTACGTATTTTCTATATCATCTACATCGATATGACATGCAGCTTTGTAACTTAACTGTATTTGCCTATCCTCAAGGTCAATAGTAATTGGCCCTTCATAAGGTCCTATAGATACAATAGTAAAATGACTCCCGATTTTGATACCTAAATCCTGTAAATAATCCAAGAGTTCCTTTTCTTCCGTTACCCTCCGAATAGTAGAACTTTCTCCAACAGTCATCTGACTTAGTTTTCGAAGGGGTATTATTTTAATTTCACCGTCAGGATGTGGTATGAAGAAACCGTGAGGACAGTAATCAGGATGATTTAAGAACTCATCAAGCCGCTGCGCCAGTCGTGGAGATGTCACGTGCTCTAAAAGTTCCGCATCCTCATGGGTTTCGCTCCATGAGTAGCCTAAATACTGCATTAGAAATACTTCCCACAGCCTATGGCTTCTAAGAAGCAATACTGATTGTTTCATTCCGTACTCTGTCAGACGGATGCCATGATATGGTTCATATTCAATAAAGCCATCCTTTTGTAGTTTCACCAGCATTTCACTGACAGAGGCAGGAGATACATGTAATACGTCCGCAATTTGTTTATTTCCGATAAGGTTGCCGTTTCCACCTAATTTACAAATTTCTTTTAAATAATCTTCTTTGTTTGGTGTCATTATATCCTCCTATTTTTAGGTATACCTAATTTATTTTTATTATATACCTAATTTGCGATTATTGCAACCTCTTTTTGTTAGGACTGGCTAAATATTTTTCCTTAAGCTAATATATGGTTCTTAATTTAAAAATGTTACGAATATATTGTAATAATTTTAAAGTAAAGGACTGATTCTATGAGTGATAAGATGAACTCTGAATTCCGGACTTCGAGGGGATACCAAATTTTAAACCGACAGGAAAAAAAGCTTACTTCGGCAATGGAAGATTATCTTGAAATGATCTATAGACTTTGTCTTAAGAATGGCTATACTCGAGTGGGTAGGTTATCTGAATTACTTCATGTGAGACCATCTTCTGCATCTAAAATGATTTCTAAATTGGCGGATATGGATTGTATTAAATATGAACGTCATGAAATCATTCTTCTGACAGATTCAGGTAAAAAAATTGGGTCTTATCTTCTTTGCAGACATAATATTGTGGAAGAGTTTTTACAATTAATCGGAAGTAATAACGTACTTGAGGAAACTGAATTGATCGAACATTCCTTAAGCCCTTCTACTGTTGAGAATTTAAATACTTTTTTAGAGTTTTTTAAATCTGATCTTTATGCAGACAAAAATTTTCGCGATTTTAAGAAAAGCAAGGAAAGGATGAATACTTAACTCAGTATGTCAAGAAAGAAATTTAATGTATAAAAAACAACAGATCGGACTTATTATTAGTCTAATCTGTTGCTTATAGTTTAGCATCTATTGTTAAACATTGGCCCGCAAAATAATATTATGAGTAGAAGAAAGAAAAACAACAGAGAATCATTATTACAACCACTACCGCCAAACAAACCTCCCAATATTCCATTATTTTGATTTTCAACCATAGGAACACCTCCTTTACAGGTTTAAGATTTATTCTTCATTATAGATTATGTAGATAACAAAAATGTGTTACTGTTAATAAAAAAGTTTTGTATCGAAGAATTAAGAAATTAAAGGAAATGAAATTTTCCCATGGGTTATAAAAAATTAATGTGACAGAGGTATGAATTCTGTCACATTAGTGAAATCCAATGTTTCCTATTTTCTTACAGTAATTTATTACTTTATTTAAAATTTGTATTCCGACTGTAATTCCGAAACACATAAATATCAGAAGTATTAACCTTTCCGTATTTAACGGAAGAATAGTGTGTGTATCCAATAGTATTCCCCTGATTGCATCAAAACCATAGGTCAAAGGGAGAGCAAAGGATATGGCCATTAAATATTTTGGAAGAACGGTTATAGGAAAGTTCTGGCCGGATAATGTAGTTAACAGATAATTACTTATATCAATTATATTATTGGCATTATTTGTAATTAGAACTAATGAAGCTATACCAAATCCCAGACCGTATAATGCTATTAAAAACGGAATAAGAGTTATTATAGATGATAGTATTCCTCTGCCTATATTAAATCCAAACAAAATCCATATTAAAAAAGCGGTAGTGACAGAATTTATAGTTGTGATTACCAATGAAAATAGAGATCTTCCTATAAGTTGTATCCATATGGGGATTGGGGTAAGCCAATTTGATTCAATCACTCCCGTATCCATTTCCTCTTTGAGGGAGAATCCCATTCCCCACATCACGGAACTTATAAAACTCCCTATTATGCTGCCTATTACTATATATGCCATATAATCATTTGTACCTGCATACTGTTCAAATCCTATATTTTTACCGCCTATTTGAAATGATTTAGCAAGAAAATAAACGGGAGCGATCCATATGACAGGTTCTAATATGCTGAATATTGCGTTTATAGGATATCTGAAGAAAATTTTCATATCCCTTTTAATAATTGCTCCTATTGAAATTAAGTATAACTTTAAATTTTTCATTTTCATACTCCTTCCTTTATCTGTTTAATATTGACCTAAGGAACCTAATTCCTTTACTTTTTTCTGCGTATAGTTAAATGCTAAAATACCTGCAAACATCAGTATTATTCCGGAGATTATCAGAAATATCAAATCATTTTTTATATAGGACAAATTTTTCCCTTCCGCAATTACCTTTCTTAAGGCATTGATACTATAAGTAACCGGGATGACATTTGAGATATTTTTCATCCAGCCGGGAAGAACGGCTAAAGGATAACTGATGCCGCAGAAAACCATTATTATGCCTCTTACAAGGAACACCATGGAATTTGTTTCTTTTGCCCACATCACCAGGCTTGCAAATATGAATCCCAGTCCGTAAACAGAAGGAATTGAAATCAGCATTACAAGTAAAGCCAAAAAGGGATTCCCGACTATCTCAAATCCGTATATGATTTTAAATTCTATTAAGGATACTGCTATATAAACTGTATTCATCAGTAACTGAGAAAGGGAATATCCAAAGAGCAAACTTATTTTGGATATGGGACATAACCAATTGGATTCCAATGTTCCTTCCACCTGTTCAGATCTTAGACTTGTTCCTAAGCTCCACAGCATTAAGTTCACCCACATCCACATAGTTGTTCCTATTAACATATAAGTAACATAATCATTAGTTCCTGCCAGTGCTTTAAAAGAAGCTAATGATTCTGAATTTGTTCCGGCAAGGGCTTTGGCCGTGAACAAATAAATAAACGGGAAAATTATAGGCCATATAATTAGAGAAATAAACCAAGAAGGATATCTTAACATTATGGTGACTCTTCTTTTAAAAATGACTAACATGGCAGTGATATTTGAAGGTTTTTTATAATCCTTATTGACTTTAGGCTTAAGATTGACAGTTTCCATTTTAATTCCCCCTATTCTCTTAATGATTTTCCTGTAAGGTTGATAAATACGTCTTCCAATGTAGGTTCTTCTGATCTGAAATTACTTATTTTAATATTGGAAGCAGTAATGGTGGAGATAATATTGCTTACGGTGTTTGAACCGTTAGTGATATGAATCTTAACTTCATATTCTCGAGCATTATCATTAAATTTTGAATTTACACTTTTAACAAAAGGAATTTCTTTGACTTTATGGGCAATTCCTTCATCCCAATTATTTAATTCCACAGTTACCGTATTTGTTTTATTTAGACCTTCTTTTAAATTTTGAGGAGTATTCAAAGCAATTATTTTTCCGTGATCTATTATTGCAATTCTATCACTAAGTAAGTCCGCCTCTTCCATATAATGAGTTGTGAGGAGTATTGTTCTTCCTTCTTTTTTTATTTCCAGTATGACTTCTCTTAAATTTCTTGCAGATTGAGGGTCTAACCCGGAGGTCGGCTCGTCCAATATGATTATTTCCGGTTCCGAAATCAATGCTTTAGCGAGAGCAATTCTCTGTTTCATTCCGGTTGAATATTTTTCCACAGTTTCATCAGCTCTTTTATAAAGACTAAATCTTTTTAGCAGATAGTCCGTTTTATCTTTGGCTACTTGCCCTGTTATACCGTTCATAGCGGCGAAATAAAGAAGATTTTCTCTGCCTGTGAGTTTCCAATATACACTTCTTTCTCCGGCAAGAACTGTTCCCAAATTTTTCAATACATCAATAGGATTTTTAACGGCATCAATTCCATTTACCATTACTGTTCCGGAAGTGGGGCGGAGCAGAGTAGAAATCATTTTTATAGTAGTTGTCTTTCCTGCCCCGTTAGGGCCTAAGAATCCGAATATTTCACCTTTATTTACGTTAAAATTTATGCCGTCAACTGCTGTGAATATTTTTTTCTCCCTATTTTTTATCTTTGCAAAAAATCCTTTTTTCTTTTTGACTACAAAATTCTTTTTTAAATTTATTACTTCTATAGCATAACTGCTCATAAAAGCACCTCCTTAGAAAAATTATGAGTATGTATTATTGCTGTTATTAAGATAATAGTATATTATTTTAGAAATGTCAATATAAATATTAATAATTTTAATTTTTATATTAAAATTATTAATCAATTAATTTAAATTAATAAGAAATATATAAAAAAGGACCATATTAAAGCATTGACATACTTAAGGTCAAGTATAGATAAAAAAAATTAGAAACAAAAACTGTTGACATAAGGTGTATATTAGTGTACTATTTAAATAGTACACTAATATACACCTTATTCAGGGGGTGAAAAAATGGAATTTAAAGATGATTTGCCCATATATGTTCAAATAATGAGTTTAATTAAGAAAAGAATAATTTCCGGAGAGTTAAATGGAGGTGACAAGATGCCATCTGTAAGGGAATTTTCAACTGAACTGAAAGTAAACCCTAATACCGTACAAAGAGCGTATCAGGAGTTGGAAAGAGAAAATTTGGTTTTTACCCAAAGAGGAATGGGAACTTTTGTTTCAAAAGACGAAGAAATAATTATGAAATTAAAAAAAAACATGGCAGACGAAATAGTTGACGGTTTTATAAATGATATGAAGTTTTTAGGGTATAGTTCAAATGAAATAATTAATTTAATTACTATAAAAATAAAGAAGGAGGAGTAGAATATGGAAAGTATTGTAAAAATAAAAGATCTTTCTAAATCCTATTTTAATAAAAAGGCATTGGATAATATAAATTTAGATATAGAAGAGGGGAAAATAATAGGTATATTGGGGCCTAACGGAAGCGGAAAGACTACATTATTGAAGATTATCAGTGGGATATTGAGACAATCCAAAGGAGAAATATTTATAGAAGGGCAAAAGCCGGGACCTTATACTAAATCCGTCGTATCTTATCTTCCGGACAGAAATTATCTTTATAAATGGATGAAAATAAAGGATGCAATAGAATTTTTTAAGGATTTTTATAAGGATTTTGATGAGAAAAGAGCTGATGAGCTGTTAGATTTCATGAAACTTGATAAAGAAATGAAATTGACTTCTCTTTCAAAAGGAATGGTTGAAAAATTGAATTTGACTTTGGTGTTGTCAAGGAAAGCCAAATTATATGTTCTTGACGAACCTATAGCGGGAGTTGACCCTGTCGCAAGGGATAAAATACTTGACAGCATAATTAACAGCTATGATGAAAACAGTTCAATGATTGTAACAACCCATCTGGTAAGGGATATTGAGAAGATATTTAACAGGGTAATATTTTTAAAATCCGGAAAAATCGAGCTTTCAGGAGATGTGGAGGAATTAAGGGAAAAAAATCAAAGTTCAATAGATGAATTATATAAAAAGGTATTTGAAGAATAGGAGGAATTATTATGGGAAGATATATGAAATATGAAATTAAAGGTAGCTATAAATTTATTTTAGGGGTTATTGCCATATTTTTAATATTAAATACGATTTCTTATATTAAAATTTCAAGTGATTATATACGATTTATTGCTTATATGATATTATTCGGAACATCCTTGGCGGCATTTCTGTATATAGTGGGTTCATTTAAAAATGAACTTTATGAGGATAGAGGGTATTTGACCTTTACTTTGCCCTTAACGGGAAGGGAAATACTTGGAAGTAAACTGATAGTTGCCATGATGTGGTTTGCTATACTCGGAACAATTGTATTTTTACACAATCTTTTCATGATGAGCTGGATAAGCAGAGTAAGCTTAAGTGAAATTTTAGAGTATTTTTCATCTGTGGATATAAATATAATAAAAATGTTTTTATATTGTATGATGCTTTTGATAATAGGGGTGATAATCACTTTACTGTTAATATATTTTTCTATGGCTTTAAGCAGGGTATCATTAAAGAATAAAAAAATAGGTGGAATATGGTTTGTAGTATTTTTAGTTTTAAGCATTGTGTTCTTTTATTTTTTAGCAAAGATAACTTCATGGATACCTTACAGTATTGATATGAGTACATTTAAAGTAGTCGTTCCGCTGAATGGTTCAATATTCAATTTAAATATTGCGGGATTTATATATACTATTGCTGTAGGAGTAGGTGCTTTTTTGACTACAGGATATATAATAGACAATAAAATAGATCTGTAAGATTTTAATAATAATCTTTAAAATATTCCCTACCAATAAAAAGTAGGGAATATTTTTATTCTAAGGGTATTAAAATTACATAAATATGATAGTATAAATGTATGAAGGAAGGGATTATATGAATAGAAAATTAAAATTTGTTTTTCTGATATTTTTTGTATTGCTTATTAGTTTTATATTCATAATTCTGTATAGCGAGAAAAAAAATATGGATGAATTGAGGACAGAATATCCTGATATTTCAGAAAAGGCCTATTCTTATAGAAATACTAATTTGAAGATTTGGGGATTGAGTTTATTTTTGAAATTTCTTATTCCCATATTATTTTTGACTACGGGATTTTCTTCTTATATACAAAGATACGCTAAAGGTAACGGACGAGGGCTGTTCTTAACTGCTGCCATATATATATTGATATTTTCCATAGTAGATTTTATTATAGATATTCCGTTGAATTATTATGGCAATTTTGTTATACAACATAGATATGGTCTTTCGGCCCAGGGCATATACAGATGGCTTGAGATGGAATTAAAGGGATTTGGATTGAATTTAATAATTTCTATAATAGTAGGATGGTTCCCCTTTTATTTAATAAAGATGAGTCCTTCAAGATGGTGGCTGTATTTGGGAATAATTGCAATACCAATATTTATATTTGTCAATATTATATCTCCTATGTACATAGATCCTATATTTAACAAATATACTGAATTGAAGGATAAAGAGCTGGAAGCTGATATAAAAAAGCTTCTGGAAAAAGCGGGAATAGAAAATGCTCAAATATATGAGGTGGATAAGAGCAAGGACACCAATACCATGAACGCTTATATGACAGGTATTTTAAAATCCAAGAGAATAGTTTTGTGGGATACTACTATTAATAAGCTTACTCGGCAAGAAACAGTAAATGTTACTGCTCATGAAATGGGTCATTATGTAAATAACCATATAATCAAAAGTACCATAGTGGGAGGTATATCCACCATACTGTTATTGTTCTTGGTGAATAAGACATCCCTTTGGATTTTAAAAAATTCAAGAGGAATATTTGGATTTAAAAATTTATATGAGGTAGCTGCTATTCCTTTGCTGATTCTTTGTTTGAATTTCTATTTGTTTTTGTCTTCTCCTGTTTCAAACTGGTATTCAAGAAAGATGGAATGGGAAGCCGATAAATACGAATTAGATATTACAAAGAACAAGGGAGCTACCGTATCTTCTCTTGAAAAAATATATGAAGAAAGTTTATCCATACCGAGACCAAGCAATATATATAAGATCTGGTATTATAGTCATCCATCCTTAGAGGAAAGAGTTAAATTTGCAGAAAACTATAAATTTGAGAATAAGCTCCCATAAAAATTCCCTAATTTAAAAATAGGGAATTCTTTGTAATTTATATATAGTTTAAATACTCTTTAAGTCTTTCATTTTGACTGGATTTCCTGATTTTTTTTAATGCATTTTCCTCAATTTGCCGTATTCTTTCCCTTGTAAGGTTAAATTTTCTCCCTATTGCTTCTAAAGTCATGGGTTTTTCACCTTTCAGTCCAAACCGAAGTTTTAATACCTCTCTTTCTCTTAAAGAAAGGGAGTTTAAAATTTCGCAGATGTCTTCCTTCAAATGCTTATTTAAAATGATTTCTTCTATAGTAATTTTTTTATCAGGAATAAAATCCTGGAGTTCAATGAATATATCGTCACTGTCTATGTGAATAACTGTATTTAAAGAGACAGGATTATAATAATATGTTTTGTAAAAGTTAATATGTTCATATTCTCTTTCTGTAATATTTATTTTTTCACATAATATTTTGGAACTAATATCGGAGTCATATTTAAGGTAACTGTTTTCTTCTTTACTAACTTGATTCATTTTTTCATATATATGAGCAGGAAGTCTTATTAAATAACCGTCATTCATTATGGCTCTGCTTATTTGCTGTGAAATCCAATAGTAAACGTAAGTGGAAAAATTCGTATTTTTAGAAATGTCAAACTTTTCTATACCTTTTATCATTCCTATAATTCCTTCCTGAATCAGATCTTCAAAGGTAAAAGAAGTATGTAGATTTACTTTTTTCCTGGCAGCAGTATATACAAGACCTATATTATTTATAATGAGTTCATTTCTTGCATTGATATCATTATTCATCTTGTATAGAAGAATAAGCTCTTCATTGGATTTTATGGATTTTTTTTCTTTTTTCATTTTCATCACCTATTAAATATATTATTCTCTAAATAGTGAATAAATCCTTTAATTATTGAAAAAATATTGATTTTTTTATGGGTTGTTGTACAATGTTATGTAACAAATGTAAAGTAAGAGGAATAAATATAATTTAATGATCAGATAAAAAATTTTAAAAAAAAAATTTTTTTGATAAACAAGGGGTATAAATTTAAAATAGAAAATATTTTTAATATATCTGATTAAAATATAGGAATAGGGAGGATTTTTATGGTATCTAAATTTTTAGTTTCACATTTTATTAAGGATTATAATAATACTACTGATGAGAAAATAAGAGAAAGGTACGGTTATCTTGGAGGAATAGTTGGAATTCTTATCAACTCCCTATTGTTTTTAATAAAACTTTTTACAGGTATTACAACAAAAAGTATATCTATAATTGCAGACGGATTTAATAACCTTTCCGATTTAATTTCTTCAATTATTACAATGGTAGGATTTAAATTAGCAGGTAAGCCTGCAGATGAAGAGCACCCTTTTGGACATGGCAGAGTGGAATATTTGTCTGCTCTTATAGTATCCGTTATAGTGATATTGGTAGGACTCCAATTTATAAAGGTGTCTTTTAACAGAATAGTTAACCCTAAACCTGTCATATTTAATATGGTTGCATTTATTTTGATTTTAATATCAATATTTGCCAAAATATGGCTCAGTCAATTTAATAAATATTTGGGGAAATCAATAAATTCAAATGCGTTGGTAGCAAGTTCATTAGATGCAAGGGGAGATGTTTTTACATCCTTTTGTGTTGCAATATCATTGATTTTATCTAAATGGACATCTTTTCCTATTGATGGGTATATAGGAATTTTGATTTCTTTGTTCATAGTATATTCGGGATTTTCTCTTATTAAAGACACGCTCAACCCTCTATTGGGAGAACCGCCGGATCCTCAACTTGTAGAGAAAATAAAAAAAGGAGTTTTAAAATATGAATATATAAGCGGTGTTCATGATTTGATTATTCATAATTATGGTCCGGGAAAATGTATGGCATCTATCCATGCGGAGATTCCCCAGGATATTTCGGTTGTTACAATTCATGAAGTTATAGATAAAGCCGAGCGGGAACTTTCCAGTGAACTTAACATTTACCTGGTTATTCATATGGATCCTATAGATACGGACTGCAAATTTACGAAGGCAGTAAAAATGGAAGTGGAAAACATTATCAGTGAAATTCCGGAAGTTAAATCAATGCATGATTTTAGAATTACGGGAGAAGGGGAAAATAGAATAGTTATATTTGATTTGATAATAGAAGGCAAGGGAAATTTTAAACAGGATGATGAAAAAATATTAAAAGAGAAAATTAATTTTGAAATTCAAAAACTTCATCCTAACTATACTACAGTTATAACCTTAGATAAAAGTTTTACGGTGTTATAATATTTTTTAATATTGTTGAACATTATATTATCTTGTTATATTATATGGCTAAGAGGAGGTGTTTTTTTGTTAAGACTGGAAAATGTGACAAAGACTTATAGCAAGAACAGTATAAAAGCTGTAGATAATATTAATCTTGAGATAGAAAGGGGAGAAGTATTTGGATTTCTTGGGCCTAATGGAGCAGGAAAAACTACAACTATTAAGATGATAGTCGGGCTTTTAAAGCCGGATAATGGGAAAATAACAGTCAATGGTATAGATGTATGGCAAAATCCTATAGAAGCTAAAAAGCTTATGAGTTATGTTCCTGATGATCCCGAACTATATAATAAGCTAAAGGGAATAGAATATTTGAATTTTGTAGGAGATATTTACGAAATTTTCAAAGAGGAAAGAATTGAAAGAATAGAGAAATATTTGGACATATTTGAGTTAAAAGGAGCAATAAAAGATACGATAGGGAGTTATTCTCATGGAATGAAACAGAAACTCGCATTGATATCCGCATTGATTCATGAACCGGAAATACTTATATTGGATGAGCCTATGGTGGGCCTGGATCCCAAGTCAGCATTTAATCTTAAAGAGATAATGAGGGATATGTGTAATAAAGGGAAAACAGTGTTTTTTTCAACTCATATATTGGAAGTAGCAGAAAAGATTTGCGACAGGATCGGAATTATAAAGGAAGGAAATATTATAGCTTTGGGGACAATGGAAGAACTGAGGCACCATTCGGCTAAAGAAGAATCCCTTGAAGAAATATTTTTGGAGCTGACAGAATGATGGATAAATTGATATCTTTGTTAAAAACGGATTTAAATATTACCTTTGGATTATCCTCACTAAAATATGATTTAAAAAACAGGAAGGATAAATGGAAGATAGGGCTTGTAATTCTTTTTATTGTTTCCGTAGTTCCGGCTTACGGTATTTTTATAAAATTTTTACTTAACTTATATGAAGGATATAAAATTGTCGGAATAGAGAGAGCTTTTATTCTTTCGGGTTTTTTAATTACCCAGATATTGATATTTTTATTTGGAATAATATTTGTAATGTCCAAATATTATTTTTCCAATGATTTGAATATACTTCTTCCCTTGCCTTTAAAAGCCGGTACTATAGTTGGAGCTAAATTTTTATCCATGGTTGTTAATGAATATATCGTATCCTTCCCAATAATAATTCCTTATATGGTAATATATGGGCTTAAAAGCCAAGTTAATTTTATTTATTGGATATATGCTTTATTTCTTATATTGCTGCTTCCGTTTATTCCTTTAGCATTGGATTCTGTGATAGTGATGTTCTTCATGAGATGGACCAATATCAAAGGTAAAAAGGACTTTATGAGAATAATAGGGTATGTCCTGATGATGGTGTTGATATTGTTTTTTCAATTTAAGCTTCAAAATATGGGAAATGATTTGTTGGCACAAGGCAATACCGATGCTATTATGAAATATATAGATCAAAAAAATGATTTAATACGTAATTTGGGAATGTCCTTTCCACCAAGTTCATGGGCAACATTGGCATTAACCGAAAGCAATAAAATTTTGGGATTTGTTTATTTGATTGTTTTCGGAGGAGCATCTGTTGGAGGCTTTTTATTGGTCAGTGCTTTGAGTGAAAAATTGTTTTTCAAGGGATTAATGGGGAACTTTGAGGAAAAGGGAAGAGGCAGTAATGTAACGGAAGAAGAAATAAAGAAGGGATTTTCAAAGATAAGGCCTCAATATATGGCGGTATTTTCAAAAGAAATGAAAACACTTGTAAGAACTCCCATATACCTCTTTAATTCCATCGGCGGAGTTATAATAGTCCCTATAATTCTTGTAATGACTACCGCGATGGATAATGGAAACTCGTTAAAGGTATTAACGGTCTATGCACAAAAATTTTCTCATTATATAACATTGTTTGGAACGGGGCTTATAGTTTTTTTGGGGATTGCCAACAGCGTAGGGGCTACTACTTTTTCACGAGAAGGGAAAAACCTTTGGATAATAAGATCCGCTCCTTCAAAATACAGTGATCAAATAATTGGCAGATTGTTATCTTCTTTGATGGTACAGGCAATTGGTATTGTATGTTTAATTGTAGTTTTGCCGTTTTTAATCAAAATTAATTTGGAAAACATAATAGGGATTATTGCATTAGGGATGCTGGGAAGTATTCCGGTTACTCTTTTGGGAATGATTGTTGATATATTAAGGCCTCTTCTTGACTGGGATAATCCCCAGAAGGCCATGAAAGAAAATTTAAATGTGTTAATAGGCATGGGAATAGGAGCGTTATATATTTTAATAGTGGGTTTTTTAGTATATTTATTATTAAAGATAGATTTGAATATTTATTTAATATATCTTTTGATGGGCTTAATATTTTGTTTATCATCTTATTTTTTATTTAAAATTCTCACTAAATTAGTTGAAAGACAATTTATTAATTTAGAATAAAAGAAAAAGGTTGATAGAAAATTATAAAACTATCAACCTTTTATATCTATAACCCATAAGAAAATCATATTTTCCTTAACTTATTTATGTTTCAATAGGAGCTTTTTATTTGTGAGATTTTTTATAGTTTTCCTTAGCCTTTTCTATCATTGAAAAAGCTTCTTTTTTCCCTGCCCATCCGTTTATTTGAACTTCCTTTTTTTCTAAGTCCTTATAATGAGAGAAAAAGTGTTCGATTTCTTTTTTCAGGTGGCCATTTACGTCGTCTATAGTTTGAACATTTTCATATCTTGGGTCCCCTACAGGTACGGCAATTATTTTTTCGTCTCCTTCCCCTTGATCTATCATGAGAAGCATTCCGATAACTCTGCTTTCAATGGTACACCCCGGGAATGTGGGATAAGCCGTAAGAACCATTATATCAAGAGGATCTCCGTCATCTCCGAGAGTTTCAGGAATAAATCCGTATTCTGTCGGATAAAACATCGGAGAGTATAATGTTCTGTCTAAGAAAAATTCTCCTTTCTCCTTGTCATATTCATATTTGTTACTGCTCCCTCTCGGGATTTCAATAAAAGCTTTTACTGTATTTTCCATTTTAATTCACCTCTATTTAAATATTTAAAGTTTCTCTGCTCTTAATCGAGTGTTCCTTTCTTCTTCATCGGCAGGTTCATCCAACACTATATGGTGAGGGGTAGGCCGCCTATTTTCTCCTACAAAAACAAATGTTATAAATCCGTCTGAAAGAATATCGGAAGAATTATTTCTGGTTATTTTACAATAGACTGTGAAACTTGTCCGTTTGGCTCTGGCTATGTAAACTTCCATATTGATTACATTTCCCAGATCCGCGGGATGGGAAAAGGTAAGCCCGTGAATGTTTACACATAATATGCTTTCAGGTTTTTCTGTTTTTTTCGCGGCACATATAAAGCATGCTTCAACGAACCATTCTGCCATTCTTCCGGCAAACAGAGTACCGTGATGGTTTAAATCCTCAGATTTCACTAGATGAGCTACTTTAATTCTTTCCATAAATATTTTACCTCCCTTAAAATTAAAAGGTAATGAATTATACAACTTATTATAACACATTATCGTTAAGTCAAACTCTTTTTGTTTTCCATTTCCCGTTTTTGTATAATAATATGATTATGAGCATTTCCGATATATCCGTTACCATAAAACTTATCCATAAAAAAATTATAGGAAGTTGAAGCAAATTTGTAACTATAAAAAGCATGGGAACCTGAACCAGCCATCTGGATATAAAGCTTGAAATAAGATAAGGGATATTATAGCCTGAACCGGAAAAGGCCGAACTTATCCCCATAGATATTCCGCCGAATATTAAAGAAGGTATAATTATTCTTATCATCAATATCCCTATTTCTATTACATTTTTATCCGATATAAACAGTTTCATAATGTTTTCCGGAAATATTATGGCAACTACAGATACTAAAATCATCATTATTAAATTAAATTTAACAGAAAATTTTACGGTTTCTTCAGCTTTTTCCACACATTCCCCGCCGAGACATTGACCTATAATAGTACTTGAACTTATAGCTATCCCTGAGACAGGCATGAAACAAAAATTTAAAAGTTTTGCTCCTATTCCCATAGCGGCAACTGCATCAGTTCCATATAAAGATGCAAATTTAAGGGCGAGGACTCCGGCAAAATTTCGTGAGAAAATTTGAAGACCTGATGGAATTCCTATGGCTAACAATTTTTTATCGATATTCCAATCCAATTTAAATAAACCCTTAACTGAAATTTTAAGCTTTTTTTTACCCTTCAAAAGAATATAAAAGCCTAAAAGAAAAGCAATCGAAGTAGAAATAACGGTAGCAACGGCTGCTCCAAATACTCCCATATTTAATCCGGGTATTGAAGTTCCGGGAACAGTTTTAAACATGAGAAAAGGATCAAGTATTATATTTGTAACTGCTCCGACAATCATTATATACATTGGAGTTTTAGAATCTCCCAAGCACCTTAAAGCAGTATTTACAGAATAAGATGAGAAAGTTATGGGAAGAAAAAATATTCTTATATATCCAAAGTCCAATGCCGCCTTTATAACTATGTCGTCTTTGGTAAAATAGGAAAGTAGAGGTTTCAGGGATATTATCATTATACCTGCTGCTATGAATGCCACCAATGCTTTAAAGGTCAATGTTTGTTCTACAATTTTCTGAGTCTTTTTTTTGTTTCCCATTCCATAGCTTTGAGAAATAAGAGAAATGGAACTTGTCCCAATTATTTCATTCAATACTGTTACAAGTAAGAAAATTGTAGAGAATATAGTTATTCCCGCTACTGCAGAAGAGGATATTCTGCCTACCCACATCATATCTATGATATCATAAACATATTGTAGGAAATACCCTATCATTGTAGGAAAGGACAGCTTAAGCAAATTTTTTTTCAAGTCTCCCTCTAAAAGTTCACCGTTCTCCATATTTATACACCTCTTCGTGAAAATTTAGGCTTTCTAAATATACATCATAATATATTAGTAATGTTTTTACAATAGATTGAATGGATTTAACGCTGTATATAAAAATTAAAAATTTTTAATCTTTATATATAGAAAAAGTATGTAATATTAGTATAGAATAATAGTTAAGTATATGATAAGGAGGATTTATAATAGATGAAAATATTTATAAGTGCAGATATTGAAGGGACTACAGGAATTGCCCATTGGAGTGAAACGGAGAAGTCAGAGAAGGATTATCAATATTTTCAGGAACAGATGAACAGAGAAGTAAGAGCTGCCTGTGAAGGAGCTATAGAATCGGGGGCAAATGAGATATGGATAAAGGATGCTCATGATTCGGGAAGAAATATTGAACCGAATAAGATGCCGAGAAATGCAGACTTGAAAATCATAAGAGGCTGGTCCGGACATCCTCTTTCTATGATACAGGAACTAAATGAAACGTTTGATGCTATAATATTTACCGGATATCATTCCTGGGGGGGTTCGGACGGCAATCCTCTTGCTCATACCATGAACACCTCTTCCGTAAACATGATTAAAATAAACGGAGAATATTGCAGTGAATTTATGCTCCACGGTTATGGAGCTGCATATTTGAAGGTACCTGTGGCATTTTTGAGTGGAGATAAGGAATTATGCAGAGAAGTTAACAGAATAAATGAAAACATAGCAACTGTCGGAGTGAATGAAGGAGTTGGAAATTCATCCATCAGTATTCATCCGGACATGGCCGTTGAATTGATAAAGAAAGGAGTAAGCAAGTCCCTTAAAAAGGATTTGAGTAAGAATATTATTCAGCTTCCCGATAAATTTAAATTAGAGGTAGACTATACTACTCACGGGAAAGCTTATAAATCAAGTTTTTATCCGGGAGCAAGACTTGTTTCACCTAAAAAGGTAGTATTTGAAACTGAGGATTATTTTGAAATTATGAGAGCTGCAATGTTTATACTTTAGTACTTGTTTAGACTGTCTAAATATTGTACAATATAATACGTACATATTTAAATGGCAAAGGAGATTATTATGGCTGCGGAAATTGAAAGGGAAGAAAACAAAAGGATACGAAACAGAATACTTGCTATGATCATCCCTATCACTATTGAAAATATTCTCCAGATGATGACTGGTTTTGTTTCCATGGCAATGATAGGAAGAATAGATGCTATAGCAGTAGGGGCTTTGGGAATAAGCAATAGAATCACTCAAATAATATGGGCGCTGTTTAATGGAATAGCTACAGGGGTAACCGTGTTTGTTGCTCAGGCTTATGGTTCCAATAATAGGGAGAAGATAAAAAAAGTTGCAATACAATCGCTGATGGCATCTGTAATTTTAGTGGTGATACTTCAACAGATTATATTTTGGAATGCTTCAAATATTTTAAAAATTTTTGATCCCAACGACGTTCTTCTCCAAAATGGAACGATGTATTTAAAAATTTCATCTTGGGGTCTTCCCTTTATTACAATAGTATTGATTGTAGCGGGAATTCTTCATGGCGTAGGAAATACTAAAACTCCCATGCAAATAGTTCTTATCATGAATATAATGAATATATTTTTCAGTTATATTTTGATATTTGGGAAATTTGGAATTAGTCCTCTTAAATTGAAGGGAGCGGCCATTTCTATTGTGTTAGCTCAAATTATTGCTGCTTTTTTAGGAATTTGGGTATTGTTTGGGAAAGATGGAATTTTATCTAATCATTTTAATAAAAAGTCTTTTAAATTAGATAAAGAGGAAATCATTTCGATATACAAAGTAGGATTACCTACTTCTTTTGAGTCGATATTTTGGCAGATAGCTGCCATTATAATTACAAAGGCTATACTTACTTATGGGGAATCGGCTTTAGCAGCTTATCAATTAGGTCTTCAGGCAGAATCGATTTCCTATATGCCTGCAGCAGGATTTTCCGTAGCGGCTACTACTTTTATAGGTCAGACCTTGGGCTCGGGGGAAAAAGATTTGGGAAGAAAATATTTAAAACAGTTGGTAATAGGAACATCAATTATCACTATATTTACGGGAGGTACTTTAACGTTTTTCCCTCAGCTGATAATGAGACTTCTTACAAATAATAAAGAGCTTATCAGTATTGGAATCGGATATTTGGTAGCTATGGGAGTTGTCCAAATTCCTCAAAACATAGCAGGAGTATTAAACGGTGCTTTGAGAGGGGCAGGTTTTACAAGAGTACCCATGATTGTAGCAGGAGTCGGATTGTGGCTTATTAGAGTACCTTCAAGTCTGTTGGCGGCTTATTATTTTAAAACAAGTATTTCTGTTATTTGGATTATTATAGGTGTGGATATGTTCTTTAGATTTTTATTAAGTTTTATAATATATAAGACAAAAGATATTTATAATATGAATTTAATTATAAATAAATAATGAAATAACCTCAAACAGTTCTACAGTTTGGGGTTATTTTTGTGATATAATTTTGCTAAGAATTGAATTGGGAGGTATGTAAAATGTTGACATTGATAGAAGGTATTAAGTTGCTTTCTATGGGAAGTTCCAAAGAAATTATTAATGATACGAATATTTATATTCAGGATGACAAAATTGTTCATATCGGAGACCTAAAAAGGGAAATGAATCCTGACAGAATAATAGATGGGAAAGATAAATTAGCTATGCCCGGCCTTATAAATGCACATACTCATATATCCATGTCTCTTATGAGAAATTTTGCAGATGATTTACCCCTTCAAGAATGGCTGACTCAGAAAATATGGCCTGTAGAGTCTCATCTTACAGCAGAGGATGTATATTGGGGTGCAATGTTAAGTATTGTGGAAATGATTCAATCAGGGACTACTTGTTTTGCAGATATGTATTTCTTTATGGACGAAGTGGGAAGGGCAATAGAGGAAAGCGGAATAAGAGGGATGATTTCAAGAGGGATTACGGAAGAAGACGATGAAGAAAAAAACGAGGAAAAGATAAAGGATACAAGAAATCTTTATAATAATTGGAACGGTAAAGCCGACGGAAGGATAAAAGTATTTGTGGCACCTCATGCACCTTATACCTGCGGTATAGGATTTTTGGAGAAAGCCTTGAATTTGGCAAAAGAACTAAATACGGCAATACATATTCATCTTTCGGAGACAAAAAGAGAAGTGGACGACAGTTTAAGAATATATGGAAAATCTCCGATAAAACACGTATACGATATAGGTTTATTTGATGTGCCTATATTAGCTGCCCATTGCGTTCATGTTTCCCCAGAGGACATAGAAATCCTTAAAGAAAAGAATGTGAACGTAGTAAATAATCCCGGAAGTAATCTGAAGCTGGCAAGCGGATTTGCTCCGGTAGTTGACATGCTTAAGGCCGGTGTTAATGTGGCTTTGGGAACAGACGGATCTTCCAGTAACAATAATCTTAATATGTTTGAGGAAATTAATTTGGCTGCTATTATAAATAAGGGAATCACGGGAATTGCTACGGCAGTACCGGCGATAAAGGCAGTTGAAATGGCGACTGTAAATGGTGCTAAATCATTATTGTGGGAAAATGAAATAGGGACTATAGAAGCTGGGAAAAAGGCCGATATAATACTTATAGATATGGACAAACCCCATCTTTATCCCATACATGATATCATATCTTCTCTTGCCTATACAGTACAGGGATCAGATGTGGATACAGTAATAGTAAACGGAAAGGTTATAATGGAGAAAAGAGAAATGAAAACCATGGATGTAGAAAAGATAAAATATAATGCGGAGAAATCCGCTGAGAGTTTAATAAGGAGATAGAAGATTAATAAAGATAGCAGAGTATTTCTACTGTCTTTGTTAATAAATTAAGAATAATTGACAAAGTATTGACTACTGTATATTTAATGAAGGATTATGTCGATTTTTTAGTTTAAATGGGTAGTTATAATAAATAGTTATGTTTTTTATATTGCTTTCTTAATATATTAAAATGGTGGTGATAAAATTGCTTGATGTTTTAACTGAGATAAAAGGAGCAGAAGATACTGCTGATAAAATTGAGGCAGATGCTCAGTTGAATGCGAAGAAATTGATTAAGTCTACAGAAGAAAAAGCAGATGTAGAAATACAAAATGCAGTAAAGAAAGCTAAAACTATAGAAGAAGATATAATAAAAAGAAAGGAAGACGAAGGAAGAAGGGAGGCTGAAATCATACTAAAATCAGCAGAAGAGGAATGTAAAAAAATTAAAGAAATACAAGATGACAAAATTGAAAAAGCAGTATCTCTTGTAATTGAGAGGATAGTGAACGGCTATGGCAATAGTTAAAATGAAAAAGATAATAATAGCGGCACCGGAAAGTGATAAAGATAGTATGTTGAGTACAATTCAGTCTGAAAATTGTATTGAAATTGTAGATTTAAAAAGCAGTGTCGAGATTGAAGAATTAGATTATACTAAAAGCGGTAATACTGTAAGCCAAATAGAAGTTGATTTAAATAATATAAAGTTTACATATGATTTCCTTAAGCAGTACAATAAGAAGAAGCATGGAATTTTAGATAAAAAGGAAACATTAACGGAGAAAGAATTTAAACAATTAGGCAGTTCTTTAAGATGGAAGGATATATATTTGCAGTGTAAGGAAATAAAAGAAAAATTGGAATTAAATAAAAATGAAATTTCTAAATTATATTCTCTGATAGAACAATATACTCCGTGGATAAATTTAGATATAAATGATGAAAAACTTAAAGGTTTAAAGAAAATATCTTATTTTTGGGGAAGTATATCAAAAAAGTTTGAAAACCAGATGTATGATGAGTTGAAAAGTGAATTTAATGATATATACATTGAAAGAATTTCTGAAAAAGGGCAAAGCATAAATTTGTTTTTATTAGGATATAAGGATGATGAGCATAATATTTCAGATGTGCTGAAGAAATACGGTTTTACAAATAATAATTTAAATTTAAGTGATATGCCAAAAGATAAAATAAATGAATTCAATGAGAAGATACACAGCCTTGAGAACGAATGTCAGAAAATGAAAACTAAGGCTGAAAAATTAGCTGAGGATATCGGCTATATAGAGAAATTGTGCGATTATTTCAGCAGCAAATTGGACAAACAAAAAGTACTGTCAAATCTTATAGAAACAAAAAAGACTTTTATCCTTGAAGGATGGATTACCGAAAATAATTCGGAAAAAATGAAGTCATTTTTGAAATCTAAATATGAATATATATATATTGAGCTTAAAGATGTATCTGAAAGTGACAATCCGCCTATCAAATTAAAAAATAATTTTTTGGTAGAGCCTTTTGAGACCATCACATCCCTTTATGGACTTCCCAATTTTAGCGAGGTTGATCCTACTCCGGTTCTTACACCCTTTTATATGATATTTTTCGGAATGATGATGGCGGATATAGGATATGGACTGGTTATGATTGCTGCATCATTATTTATGCTAAAATTCATTGATATGGCAGATGGAATGAAAAAGATTGTAAAATTAATATTTTATTGTGGATTTCCTACAATCTTGTTTGGCTTTTTATATGGAAGTTTCTTTGGAGGTATAATTAGTTTAAAACCATTATGGGTTAGTCCGGTAGACAATACTGTAGAGGTACTGATAGCTTCTCTCGTTATGGGGATAATTCATATTTTTACGGGTTTGGGAGTTAAAGCATATATGCTTATCAAAGATAAAAAATACAAAGATGCTTTTTATGATGTTTTTTCTTGGTATGGTCTTATAATAGGGCTTATATGTATGCTTTTAAAGGTAGGAGGAAAATTTCCCAAGATATTGGCGGGAGTAAGTGCTTTAGTTCTTTTGTTAACTCAGGGCAGAAATAATAAGTCCATAGCAGGGAAATTCTTTGGTGGGCTATATGGTCTTTATGGTATAACGGGATATCTGGGAGATACTCTTTCTTATTCAAGGCTTTTAGCCTTAGGGCTTTCTTCAGGTCTTATAGGATGGGCTTTTAATATTCTTGTCGGGATGGTTGGAGGCAAGGGATTTGTTTCCATGATATTTGCGGCATTAATATTTATAATAGGGCATACTTTCAATATTTTGATAGGAGGTCTGGGGACCTTTGTTCATACATGCAGACTCCAGTATCTTGAATTTTTCGGAAAGTTTTATGAAGGCGGAGGCAAAGCTTTTTCACCTTTAAAATTCAATACAAAATATGTAAAAATTAAAACAGAATAATAAATAAGGAGGAACTATAATGAGCACATTAGTAAATTTTTTTCAGGAATTCGGAGGGGTATTATTGGCTTTGTTGGCGGCAGTTTTAGCTGCTTTAACATCGGGAATAGGTTCGGCTCGAGGAGTTGGCATCGTAGGGCAGGCATCCGCAGGATTGATTGCAGAGGAGCCGGAGAAATTTTCTAAAGCTCTTATACTTCAAGTTTTACCGGGTACTCAAGGATTTTATGGTTTTATTACAGCGTTAATTATTGTTTCCAGAATAGGTTTTCTTTCGGGAGAAGTACAAACATTAACTATTGGACAGGGTTTTTCATTTCTTTTGGCAGCACTTCCAGTAATATTTGTTGAATATAAGTCGGCAATCTACCAAGCTAATACGGCAGCATCAGGGGTGGAAATATTGGCGAAACAGCCGGAAAGGTTTTTTGATGCCGTAATATTTACCGTAATGGTTGAAACTTATGCGGTGCTTGCACTTATAGTATCTGTACTTATGATAGTTAATATAAATCTGTAAGGAGATATATAATATGGCTGAAATTGATAGCTTGAAAAATAGAATATTGAAGGAAAGCAAGGATAAGGCTGAGGCTAAGGAAAGGGAAGCAGAAGCTCAAGTTCGGGAAATGCTGAAAGAATCGGAAGAAAAAATACAGGTTATATTAAATGACGGAAAAATTAAAGGAGAAAAAGAAGGAGATGCATTAAAAAATAGAATAATTTCAAAAGCACACATGGACTACAAAAATATGATTCTTGAAGCGAAGCAGGAAGCCTTAGAGAAGATTTTTGAACTTGTTTTACAGAGAATTAAAGAAATGAATAAGGAAGATTATACTCATTTTTTGGAAAGACTTCTTATACATAATACGGAGACAGGAACAGAAGAGGTTATATTGTCCAAAAATGATGAAGAAGGAATAGATGCGGAACTGCTGAATAAGGTAAATAAAGAGCTTATTTCTCAGGGAAAAGAAGGAAAATTGATACTGAAAGGTTATAGAGATAGTATAAGTTCAGGGTTTATTCTTCAAAGAGACGGTATAGAAATTAACTGCTCTCCAAAGTCACAGCTCAGATTATTAAGGGACAACCTTGAAGAAGAATTAGTGGATATTCTTTTTAAATAAGTATACCTCTTAAGGAGGATTGTATAATGGATAATAGTATTTTTATTAATAGTATCAGCCATATGAGAGTTCTGGAAGCAAGGATGTTCAGCAAAGCAAAGCTTGATTCCTTAGTAGATTCAGAGGACTTTTCAGACTGTGTAAGGATGCTTCAGAATTCTTATTATGGGAAATATGTAAATATGATTTCTTATGAGAAAGGGTTAAAGTTAGCTGTTGAAGATTTCTATAAGGATATGTATAAGCTTTTTCCTTTAAGAGAAGTAGTGGATATAATGGCTGTAAAATATGACAATCACAATCTAAAGGCAATTATAAAGGGAGAAATTTATAAAAAAGATTTTCGGGATATGATTATTGATGCTGGGAGCATTCCTGTGGATGTTTTAATGAATGGAATAAAAAAGAGAAATTTTGCTGATATACCGGAAACAATTTCATTGATGATAGAAAGAATATTTGACAGTTATAATCATAAAAAAAATCCTCAGGATATTGATATGGAAATAGATAAAGAAATTTATAAATACATGTTTCAAATAGCTGAAAAAAGTGAGATGCCGTATCTTTTTGATTTTACTAAATGTTCGATAGATTTATCTAATATAAGAATGTTTATTAGAATAAAGGCCCAAGGGAAAGGAGAGGAATTTTTAAAGAGAGCTTTTATATATGGAGGAAAATTGAATTTAGATCTGTTTGTATCCTACATAAATGAGCCGCTAGTTAGATTTTCAGATAAGATCATGTATACTCCATATGGAAAATGGTCTGAAGGATGTATAAAAAAATATATCGAAACTAAAGACTTGTCATTAATAGATAAGTTCAGTGATGACTTCATGACTAATTATTTAAAGAAAGCAAAGCTGATAAGCTTTGGGCCGGAACCAATTATTGCATATATATTTGCAAAGGAAAATGAAATTAAGGCTGTGAGAATAATTTTAACAGGTAAAAAGAACGGTGTAGACCCGGATATTATAAAAGAAAGGCTGCGTGAAAGATATTATGTATAAGATAGGTGTCGTAGGCGAAAAGGATATAGTAACGGCTTTTCTTGCTCTTGGGATTACGATAAAGCCTGTGGAAAATTCCGGGGAAGCGGTAAAAGCTGTGAATAATATGGCGAAAGATGGATACGGACTGATATTTGTAACTGAAACTATGGCACAGAATATGAAAGAAACTATAGAAAGGTATAAAAGCGAGATGCTCCCTGGAATTATTCTTATACCAGGAGTTCAAGGAAGCCTTGGAATAGGTCTTGAGGCAATAAAAGACAATGTAGAAAAAGCAGTAGGAGTTGATATTTTAACAAAGAAAGAAGGTTGATGATTTGAGTAATGGAAGGGTTGTTAAAATTTCAGGGCCTCTGGTTATAGCAGAGGGAATGGATGGATCGAAGATGTTCGATGTTGTCAGAGTAGGGAAGGCAAAATTAATTGGTGAGATAATAGAGATGAGGGGAGATAAAGCATCCATACAAGTATATGAGGAAACTTCCGGTTTAAAACCGGGAGAAGACGTTGTATCCTCCGGTTATCCCCTTAGTGCAGAATTAGGGCCCGGCCTTATTGAAGGAATATTTGACGGGATACAAAGACCTCTTAGAGATATAGCTGAGATAGCAGGGAGTTTTATTTCAAGGGGAATAGATGTAGTATCCCTTGACAGAAATAAAAAATGGCATTTTCATCCTGTAAAAAAGCCGGGAGACCATGTGGTGCCGGGAGATGTTATAGGAACGGTACAGGAAACTTCAATAGTGGAGCATAAGATAATGATTCCCTATGGGATAGAAGGAGAGTTAGTTGAGATAAACGAAGGAGATTATACAATTATAGAGCCTGTCGGTAAGATCAGAGTTAAAAGCGGAGAAATAAAGGATGTTATAATGCTGCAGAAATGGCCTGTAAGGAAGGGAAGACCATATAAAAGCAAACTTGCACCTGAGGAGCCTATGATTACGGGACAGAGAATAATAGATACATTTTTTCCTGTAGCAAAGGGAGGAACTGCCTGCGTTCCGGGACCTTTCGGAAGCGGAAAAACCGTTGTTCAGCATCAGCTGGCGAAATGGGCAGATGCGGAAATAGTTGTTTATGTAGGCTGCGGTGAGAGGGGCAACGAGATGACGGATGTTCTGATGGAATTTCCGCAGCTTAAAGATCCTAAATCCGGAGAAGCATTGATGAAAAGGACGGTACTTATTGCCAATACTTCCAATATGCCTGTTGCTGCCCGTGAAGCTTCAATATATACGGCTATTACTATAGCTGAATATTTTAGAGATATGGGGTATTCTGTTGCTCTTATGGCAGATTCTACATCAAGATGGGCTGAGGCCCTTCGTGAGATGTCGGGGCGTCTTGAAGAGATGCCAGGTGAAGAAGGTTATCCTGCTTATTTGTCGTCGAGACTTGCCGAGTTTTATGAAAGAGCAGGTAAGGTTATATGTCTTGGAGATGATGACAGAAAGGGAGCATTGACTGTTGTGGGAGCAGTGTCTCCTCCTGGAGGAGATTTGTCTGAACCGGTAGTTCAAGCAACTCTGAAAATAGTTAAAGTGTTTTGGGGACTTGATTCTAATCTTGCCTATAAAAGACATTTTCCGGCTATAAATTGGCTTTTAAGCTATTCACTTTATCTTGATAAAATTGGTGAGTGCATAGAAAAATCAGGAGCCGAAGGATGGATGAAATTAACAAGGGATGCAATGAAGGTTCTTCATGAGGAATCGGAGCTAAATGAAATTGTTAGATTAGTCGGAATAGATTCACTGTCACAAGAGGATAAACATACTTTAGAATCGTCAAGATCTTTGAGAGAAGATTATCTTCATCAAAATGCCTTTGATGATATAGACACTTATACATCTATTAAAAAACAGTATAAAATATTAAAGCTGATAATGGACTTTTATTCTCTCGGACAAAAAGCTATCAAAAATGGAGTTCCTTTCGATAAAATTGCTTCTTTACCCATTAGAAATGAAATATCCAGAGCAAAATATATTCCAGAGAATAATATTGAAAAAATTGATGAAATGGATTTATCCCTCAGACAGGAAATAGAAGATTTGATGGAGGGGAGAGTATAAAATGGTTAAGGAATATAAAACAATAAAAGAAGTTGCAGGACCTTTGATGATTGTGGATATGGTAGAAGATGCGGCCTATGATGAGTTAGTTGAAATTGAAACCCAGTCGGGAGAAGTGAGAAGAGGGCGAGTTCTTGAAATAAATGGAAATAAAGCATTGATTCAGCTTTTTGAAAGTTCCATGGGAATAAATTTAAAGAACAGCAAAGTGAGATTTCTTGGGAAATCCCTTGAACTTGGAGTTTCCATAGATATGCTCGGAAGAATATTTGACGGCTTAGGCAGGCCAAAGGATGGAGGGCCTAAAATAATCCCTGACAAAAGAGTAGATGTTGAGGGAGAACCTATAAATCCGGTTTCAAGAGATTATCCTTCGGAATTTATACAAACGGGAATATCTGCAATAGATGGGTTAAATACATTGGTAAGAGGACAAAAACTTCCTATATTTTCAGGCTCGGGTCTTCCTCATTCTCGCCTTGCTGCTCAAATAGCAAGACAGGCAAAAGTTTTAGGTTCTGAAAGTGAATTTGCCGTTGTATTTGCAGCTATGGGAATAACATTTGAGGAAGCAAATTTTTTTATGGAAGATTTTAAGAAAACGGGAGCCATAAACAGGGCGGTTTTGTTTGTAAACCTTGCCGATGATCCTCCGATTGAAAGAATTGCAACTCCGAGAATGGCACTTACATGTGCAGAATATTTAGCATATGAAAAGGACATGCATGTTTTAGTTATAATGACAGATATGACAAATTATGCAGAGGCTTTAAGAGAAATTTCCGCAGCCAGAAAAGAAGTACCGGGAAGAAGAGGCTATCCGGGGTATCTATATACAGATCTTTCTACTTTGTATGAAAGGGCAGGAAGAATAATCGGGAAAAAAGGCTCAATAACTCAGATACCTATTCTTACGATGCCGGAAGATGACATAACCCATCCTATTCCGGATCTTACGGGGTATATAACGGAAGGACAGATAATATTAAGCCGTGAACTTTACAGAAAGGGAATTATACCTCCGGTTAATGTTCTTCCATCTCTTTCGAGGCTGAAAGATAAGGGTATAGGTAAAGGAAAAACAAGGGAGGATCATGCAGATACTATGAACCAATTATTTGCAGCTTATGCTCAAGGAAAGCAGTCTAAGGAGTTGGCTATAGTATTGGGAGAATCGGCTTTGTCTGATATGGATAAGATATATGCTAAATTTGCCGATGAATTTGAAAATAGATATGTTTCTCAGGGAGAATATGAGGAAAGAAGCATAGAAGAGACTTTAAACCTTGGATGGGAACTTCTCAGAATGATTCCTGTTTCAGAACTAAAGAGAATAAAAGATGAATATATAGAGAAGTATCTCCGAAAGGATGAGAAAGAATGAGATTGAATGTAAATCCGACAAGAATGGAACTTACTAACCTTAAAAAAAGGCTTAATGTAGCAGAGAAAGGCCATAAACTCTTAAAGGATAAACAAGACGAGCTTATGAAAAAATTTATTGATATGATCAGGCTGAACAATGACCTTAGAGTAAAGGTTGAAAATGAACTTTCTCAATCTTTGAAGGATTTCATGATGGCAAAAGCTGTTATGGGAACAGAAGTTCTTGAGGAATCCATAATGATTCCTATTGAAGAAATAAGCCTTGACATATCTAAGAAAAATATAATGGGTGTTAGTGTTCCTGAAATGAATTTTGTAAAAAAAGGTAAAGACAATTTTAGTATTTATCCCTATGGTTTTGTTCAGACTACCGGAGAACTGGATATGGCAATAAAAAAATTTTATGATATCCTTCCCTCTTTACTTCGATTGGCCGAAATAGAGAAATCATGCCAGCTTATGGCAGATGAAATCGAAAAGACAAGAAGAAGAGTCAACGCATTGGAATATATAATGATACCCCAATTAGAAGAAACTATAAAATATATAACTATGAAGTTGGAAGAAAATGAAAGAGGAAACATCGTAAGGCTTATGAAAGTTAAATTAATAATAGAAAATGAATAGTTTTGAAGGTAATTAAAAAGTAACTTTTGCTTTTTATTTAATATGGCGGAAGTTACTTTTTTTAGGTTGATATCGTATTGAGATGAAGTTTATTTGTGATATAATGGTTATAGTATGAGAATATTTCTATTCTTTGGGAGGAAAGAGGATTATGTTAAAGGCTATAATTGGTGGTACGGGAGTATATGATATAGGGGATAAAATGAGTGAAAAAGCTGTGTGGACTGAATATGGTGAAGTTTTAATAGATGTAGTGGAAGTTCAGGATGAGGAAATAGCTTTTTTAGCAAGGCATGGTAAAAATCATTCTGTTCCTCCTCACTTGATAAATTACAGGGCAAATATGAAGGCACTGAAAAAGGTCGGAGTAAAATATGTATATTCGACGGCAGCCGTAGGTTCAATGAATGAGAAATATAAACCGGGCAGCATAGTAGTAATTAAAGATTTTATGGATTTTACAAAATCGAGACCCTCTACTTTTTATGAAGGCAAAGAAAAGGGAGTAGTTCATGTCGATATGAGGGAACCCTACTGTAGAAATTTAATAAAACTTTTCTATGAGGAAGCAAAGAAAGAAAATCTTCCTATTGCTGGAGAAGGAGTTTATGTATGTACTGAAGGTCCGAGATTTGAAACCGCTAGTGAGATTAAAATGTATAAGTCCTTAGGAGGAGATGTAGTAGGTATGACTAATGTTCCGGAAGTAGTTTTGGCAAAGGAATTAGGAATGTGCTATAGTACTGTAGGGATTGTAACAAATTGGTGCAGCGGAATAGATAATCTTGATACGGCAATCCATGATATTTCTCAGGCAATAGGAGATAAGAAGGAAAAAATAACAAAGATATTTACAGAAATATTTAAAAGAGAATTGGATCAGGAAAACTGTAAATGTAATAAATCTTTTATTAGATTAAAATAGGTTTTCTCATCGGTTGCAAAAAATAAATTTAAAATATTTTTTGTTGAAAACATTATCCTCTGAAATATCACCTTGACTTTTTCATGGTAAAGAGATAAAATTAAAAAATATTTATTGAAATATGAATAAGGAGGATCAGCATGAAAGAGTTGAAGGGTGAAAAAGAAAATCAGATTGAAAATATCAGAAGAATTATTAAAGAAAAAGAGATCAGATTTATAGTTCTTCAAATTACAGATATTTTTGGAAAATCTAAAAAAGTCACTTTACCTTCCAGTCAATTGGATAAAATACTTGCTAATGAAGTCATGTTTGACGGTTCATCAATTGAAGGTTTTACCAGAATAGAAGAATCAGACATGTACTTATATCCTGATTTATCCACCTTTGTGGTACTTCCTTGGAAAACTCATGGAGGAGAAAATACTGCCCGTATAATATGTGATGTATATACTCCTCAGGGAGAACCATTTGTTGGCTGCCCAAGGCACGTTCTTAAGTCAGCTTTGAAAAAAGCAGAAGATATGGGATATGATTTTTATGTAGGACCTGAACCGGAATTTTATATATTTGGCTTGGATGAAAACGGAAATCCTATATTAGATAGTAATGATAAGGCAGGATATTTTGACATCGCCCCGTTAGATGAGGGAGAAGAAGTAAGGGAAGCTATAGTTCTTACTTTAGAAGGATTAGGCTTTGAAGTGGAAGCTTCTCATCATGAAGTAGGGCCGGGACAGCAAGAAATTGATTTTAAATATGCTGATGCCTTAACTACTGCAGACAGAATTACTACATTCAGATATGTGGTTAAAAAGGTAGCAGATGATTTAGGGCTCTTTGCCACCTTTATGCCGAAACCTGTGACAGGAATTGCGGGTTCGGGAATGCATTTAAATATGTCACTTTTTAAAAACGGAGAAAATATATTTTATGATAAAAACACAGAAGATCACATCAGTCAAGAAGCTCTCTATTTTTTAGGAGGAATTCTCAAACATGTTAAAGGATATCTGGCTATAACAAATCCTTTAATTAATTCTTACAAAAGGTTGGTTTCAGGATTTGAAGCTCCTGTCTATATAGCTTGGTCCGAAAGAAACAGAAGCCCGTTGGTTAGAATACCCGCAAAAAGAGGTTTGTCTACAAGATTTGAACTTAGATGTCCTGACCCTTCATGTAATCCCTACTTAGCTTTAGCAGCTGTTCTTACTGCTGGCCTTGACGGAATAAAGAATAAAATTGTTCCCCCTGCACCTATTAATGAAAATATCTATTCAATGAGTTCGAAGGAAAGAGAAGAAAAAGGAATAAAGTGCTTACCCAAAAATATTTTTGAAGCAATAGATGAGTTTTCAAAAGATGAATTAATAAAAGATGCATTGGGAGCGCATATAACTAATAAATATATTTCCGCTAAATTAAAGGAATGGGAAGAATACAGGCAGATAGTTCAGCCTTATGAGATTAAGGAATACCTTAAGGAATATTAATTAGCCCCTGATTGCCAAATTTTTAATAGATAAAAAATTAAGATAAGAATTAATTCTTATCTTAATTTTTTTTGTTTTAATGTTATTTCATATAGTACTACTGTTGCTGCAATAGCCACATTTAATGAATCACAGTCTCCGAACATGGGAATGGAAACGGAAGTATGATTTGTGCTGTACCATTCTTCCGATATACCGTATTTTTCGCTTCCCATTACTACTGCTATTCTTCCAGTGTAATTCGATTCGTAAAAATTTAAATTTCCTTTAGTATCTGTAAGGATTATCTTAAAATTATTTTTATTGAGCCATTTTATGGTTTCGTCGAAATTCGAGTCGATAACCGGTACCTTAAAAAAACTGCCCATACTGCTTCGTATAAGCTTAGGATGATTTAGCCGAATTTTTCTGTTAGTAAAAATTACTCCGTCTACATCGGTAGCATCTGCCGATCTTATTATAGTTCCTACGTTTCCCTGTATTTCCAATCCATCAAGGATGACCAAAGTGCTGTTATTTTTTAATGGAATGTCTTCTAAACTTTTAATGGGTAAATAACATACTGCAATGAGACCTTGAGAATTTACCTTTTCACTTATAGCTTCAAATACTTTCTTTGAAATTGCAAATATTTTTTGAGTACTTTCGGCATAGCTGTTAACTAATTCTTGGGCTTCTATGGTATATATTTCTTCAATGGATATTAAAAAATATTTTATTTTAATATTATATTTTTCAACCATGTTTAATTCCCATATTCCTTCTACAACACCTAATTTTTCGGGATTTGGTTTTGTGTTTTTATTCAGAGCCCTTATAATATTTATTATTCTATTGTTTTTGCCTATGAATTGAATTTTATTTCCGTATCTTTCTTTAAATATATTTTCTTTTTCTTCCAAAGTATAAGATTTTAAATCTGTAAAATGGTTCATATCATTTTCCTTTCATTAATATTTTTATATTCCATAGGAAAATCATAATTTCCTTAATATATTAATGCTTCAATAGAGGCCTTTTTTATGAGACTAAATTCCTATTTTTTTGATTTAATAAAAATTGTTTTTTGAATAAAATTCTTATATTCAGCTATAAAGGCATTTTTAAACCCTATTTAATAATATCATACATTCCGTAAAAATTTAACATCTAAAATACTTTTTAATTAATAGCCCTGTTTATAGTATAATTAAATTAAGGGGGTATGGAAATGATTTTAAAACAAATAAATATAGATGATGATATAATGGTAAAAAATAAAATTCCAATATTAATTGAAGATAAAAATTGGATTAAGCTATTCGAAGACGTAGATTGTATAGATATTCAAAAATTAAAAAAGAAACTTGAAGAGTCTTTAGAATCTGAAAGAAATTTATTTAAAGAAATAGATGATCTTCAATATAGAAAATCACAGATCATGAAGAAGATCCTTGAAGTGTCTAATGCGGTTAATAATAAAGAAGAATTTGAAGAAGTTGATAAATTGGATGATTATAAGGAAGAGATTTTATCAATTAATGAAAGGGCAGATGAATTATCTCTTGATTCCGAAGCGATTTCTAAAGAAATTGAGGAGATAAATTTTCAGCTTTTGAAATCTACAATAGAATATGGATATAATATTTTAAAACAGGAAAAAGAAAGATTTAATTTTTTAGTAGAGGAAATAGATAGAATGAGAGAAGAAACTAAAACCCTTATAAATGAAAAGTATGATCATGAAGAAAGAATAAATGGCATATATATATTTCTGCATAATATGTTGGGAAATGACGAAATAGAAAAATTAGATAAAAGAATATTAGATAGAGAGGGTTAATATGCTTATTAAAGTTATATTTTTGATACTATTGTTATTAGGAGTTTTAGAAATATTTTTTGGATTTTTTACGATGATAATTGAAAGATATATTCGAAAGAAAAAATTAGATGATAAATCAAAAGGAAAAATAAAGTTATTTTTTGTTTTAATATTTTTTATAGGAGTTATATATTTTCTGTTTCAGTTTGTTATAGTTATGGCTAATTTATTAGGAATAAATTTAGGCAAAAGATTTACCGACATATTCAGATAAAGGAGATATTAATTATGATCGTGAATGTTGGTACCGATATTGTAAAGGTGGAAAGAATAAAAAATATATTAGAAAGATATGATGAAAAATTTTTAAATAGGATTTTTACTAAAGAGGAAATAGAATATATCAGATACAAGAATAAAAGTTTTACTACTGTAAGCGGAATGTTTGCCGGAAAAGAAGCTGTATTAAAGGTCTTAGGCATAGGAATGGGGAAAATTTCATGGAAGGATATAGAAATAATTCATGATAAGAAAGGTAAACCGTCAGTCAGATTGAGAGGAAAGGGATATTCTATCTTTAGTGGAAAAACTATAGACAATATTCATATCAGCATAAGTCATGAGAAAGATTATGCTATAGCCTATGCTGTAGGAGAAAGAAATTCCTGCGGCGATGAAATTGTTGTTGATGAAAATATGATTTCTATATTACCTAAGAGAAAGAAGGATTCCTATAAAGGAAATTACGGAAGAGTAGGAGTGATAGGAGGAAGTTTGAAATATACCGGAGCTCCTTTTCTTTGCAGCAAATCTTCTTTAAAGACCGGAAGCGGATTGGTATATTCTATAGTTCCCAAATCAATAAGAGACATTCTTTCCGTTAAATTTACGGAAGAAATAGTAATTTCTGTTGAAGATGATAAAAAAGGATTTTTTAATTTGTCTTCAATGGATGAAATGTTAAATCAAATAAGTGAAATGGATGCTTTGGCTTTGGGACCGGGCATTGATCGAGACGAGGAAACAAAGGAAATGGTATTTGAAGTACTGAAAAACTTTAAAGGCCCTATAGTACTGGATGCAGATGGACTTTACTTTCTATCCTTTGATTTGGATGTTCTTTATGAAAGAAAAGGACCGACCGTTATTACACCCCATATGGGAGAATTTTCAAGGCTTATTAAACTCTCTCCGGAGGATATAAAACTTAACAAAATTAAGTATTCTAAAAATTTTTCTGCAAAATATAATGTAATAACTGTTCTTAAAGGGGTAAATACTATTGTTGCAAGTCCGCAAGGAAATGTTTATGTGAACAGAACAGGAAATCCGGGCATGGCTACAGCAGGAAGCGGAGATGTCTTGACGGGCATAATATTGAGTTTGTTAGGGCAAGGTATTGATGAGTTTCATAGTAGCATGTTGGGGGTATATGTTCATGGACTTTCGGGAGATCTTGCCAAATTATCAAAGGGAGAATACGGCATGACCGCAGGAGACATAATGAATAGTATACCTTCGATATTAAATATTATGGAAAAAAGGTTGGGATAATTTTAATGAAAAAATTATTTGTTGGTAGTATAATTATATTGATACTTTTACTACTTTTATTTAAGATACCAACAGATAAAGATAATTTGTATGAATTACAGAAGACCATCAATAATTTTGAAAATTACTCGACGATTTCAAACATTACAATAATGAATCAAAATAAGAAATCTACATATAAAATAGAAGAAACGTTTGTAAAACCGGATAAATTTAAATTGAAAATTATTGAGCCAAAAGAAACAAAAGGGTGTATAATTATATATAATGGAAATAGGCTTTTTCTAAATCAGCCTATTATAGGTCAGTCTATTTCTATTGATAAAGTGGATAGCCTGGATAAAGAACTTTTTATGGGAGATTTTTTTAGAAACTTAAACCTTTTGGAAGAATCACATATTACCCAGGAAACCATTGAGGATGAAAAGTATATAGTAATTAAAATTCCTATGATTAATAAGAGCGACTTGAGGTATTACCAAAAGGTATGGTTTAACATAAAGGATTTTACTCCTTATAAGCTGAATTTGCTGGATAAACATGATAATGTAAGCGTAGAGATACTATATGAGAATTTTTGTTATGATACTGTAATTGAAGAAGAATTTTGAGGAGGGAATCGTAAGATGAAAGAATTAGAAGAAACAAGGCCTGTATGGGCGGAGATAAATCTTGATAATTTAGCCCATAATATTAAAGAGGTGAGAAGATTAACTAAAAAAGGAACTATGGTTACTGCTGTAGTAAAGGCAAACGCTTATGGTCATGGGGCCGTTGAAGCTTCAGAGGTATTTTTAAATAACGGAGCAGACAGATTGGCTGTTGCAACTTTATCAGAAGGTATAGAATTAAGAAAAGCAGGGATAAAAGCTCCCATCCTTATATTGGGATATACTCCGGGTTCTCAAAATCATACGGCAATTGAATGGGATATTATACAAACGGTTTATAGTTATAAGGATGCAGAGAATATTTCTAAGGAAGCCAAAAAACTTGGGGAAAATGCCGTAATCCATATAAAAATTGATTCCGGTATGGGTAGAATCGGATTTCTTCCCAATGATGAAAGTGTTAAAGAGATAGAAAAAATATCTCATTTGCCTTATATTACAATGGAAGGAATATTTACTCATTTTGCAAAGGCAGACGAAAAGGATAAAAGCTCTGCAAGGGAACAATACAAAAAATTTAATTGGGTGATGGAAGAACTTGAGAAAAAGAAGATAAACATTCCCATAAAGCACGTATCCAATAGTGCTGCTATAATAGATCTGCCGGAATATAATCTTGATATGGTAAGAGCAGGAATAATTATATACGGTTTATCTCCGTCTAAAGAAGTAAACTTAAATAAAATTGATCTTAAACCTGCATTGACCTTAAAAGCCAAAATATCAAATGTAAAAACAGTCCCTGAAGGAACAGGAATAAGCTATGGGCAAATATTTGTGACAAAAAGAGAAAGTAAAATTGCTACTGTACCAATAGGATATGCCGATGGCTTTACAAGACTTTTAACAAATAAAGGAGAGGTTGGGATTAAAGGTAAAAGAGCTCCTATAGTAGGGAAGATATGCATGGACCAATGTATGATAGATGTAACGGATATAGATGATGTAAAAGTAGGGGACGAAGTGATACTATTTGGAGATGGGAGAGACAATTCTCCTCATACTGATGAAATAGCGGAGAAACTCGGCACTATAAATTATGAAATAGTGTGTATGGTAGGAAGACGTGTTCCCAGAGTATATATAAAAGATGGAGAAATAGTAAATATTGTAGATTATTTATTGGAATAATATAAATATATGGCTTACCGTTGACATGGCGAAGATAAAATAATATACTTATTTTAAGTGTATCTTGCGAGGGGATTATTTTGTAAGGCTTCAAAGCTTGGGGGTGCGATTAATAAATATGGCTGGGACTAAAAAAATTATGATAAGTTTACCTGATAGCTTATTGGAAGAAGTAGATTTTATAGTATCAATTGAAAAAAAGAATAGAAGTGAATTTGTACGAGAGGCTATGAAACTGTACATTAGGGAAAAGAGCAAAGTGGAAATAGAAGAGAAGTTAAAGAACGGATACAAAGAAATGAGTAAGATTAATTTGTCCATAGCTGAAATAGGTATGGAACAGGATATGAGAGAATTGTATGTTTACGAAGCAAAATTAACAGGGTGTGAACAATGGTGATTATAAAAAGAGGAGATATTTTTTATGCGGACTTAAGTCCGGTTATAGGTTCCGAACAAGGAGGGGTTCGGCCTGTTTTAGTAGTTCAAAATGATATTGGGAATAGATATAGCCCTACAATTATTATAGCTGCGATTACATCTCAAATAAATAAGGCTAAATTGCCTACACATGTGGAAATTAATGCGGAATATGGTCTTCCAAGAGATTCTGTAGTACTTTTAGAACAAATAAGAACTATAGATAAAAAAAGGCTTAGAGAAAAAATTGGAAGGTTCAGCGATGAAATGATGGTTAAGGTTGATGAGTGCATAAAAATAAGTTTAGGGTTAGTGGACCTTTGAAATAAGCATGAAAAAAAACATGCTTATTTTTTGATGTAATTTTTTGTTTTACATAATAGAAATGTATAGTATAATCAATAGAAGGAGGAATTTTTTTATGGAAAGAAAAACAAAAATAGATATATTTTTGTTAAGTGTATTGATATTAGCATTAGTGTTAGTATCTTTGGGGACAAGAAGTTTTTCGGAGCCGGGAACAGAAGAAGATCCGTTGGTTTCTCAAACATATGTAGAAAAGAGGATAGATCAGCTCAGATATTATATAGATGAAAAGGTATCAGGAAAGAATAAGTTAGAAATAGTAGAAGTAGAAGAAGGTCAATCAATAATAGGTAGTTCGGGGACAGAAATAATACTTAGAGGTGGAAAGGGTAAAGTTATAGCTGGGCAACTGGGAGGAATTTGTGATGTTACCGACGGAAAAGATCTTCAAATGGATGAAAACGTGCCTGCAAATCATATGATTCTTATACCAAGAGACGATGGGAGAGGAATATATGCAGCAGACAAATTGATTCTTATGGTTATGGGAGAATATGAAATCAAATAGATGAGAAGAGGGATTTAATTGGCGGAATTAAGACCTTACAAAATAGGAGACGAAGAAGGAATAGTCAAACTTTTTAATGAGGTATTTAATAAAAATAGAAATGTAGAATATTGGAAATGGGAATTCCTTAAAAACCCTTATGGACAAGGAGTAATGGCTTTGGAAGATGAAAATGGCCGAATAGTGGGACAATGTACTCTTCTTCCTTCCAAAATGCAGTTGGGAGGCAGAGAAGTTTTGGGAGGACAATCAATTGATGCCATGGTTCATAAGGATTTTAGAAGAAGGGGATACTATGAGCATATGGCATTTTATTCCTATGAATTGGGAATAAAAAGAGATATTAAATTTAGATACGGGTTTCCGAGTAAACCAGCTCTTCAGGGAATACTTGAAAAGCTGGGAGGAAGCTTGGTTTGTGATATTCCCCTATATATGGATGTATACAGGATAGATAATTTAATGGAGGACTTGATTAAAAATAAAATTTTAAGTAAAATATTAGCTGTACCTGCAATGCTCATGGTAAAAATATATAGAGGAAAAGTTATCAAAAGCAAAAATACTTATGAAATAGAAGAAATCACTTCTTTTGATAACAGATTTGATGAATTTTGGAAAGAGGTAAAAGATAAGTATCCTACAATGACTGCAAGAGAAAGTGTATTTTTAAATTGGAGAGTGAAGGACCATCCTACCATACCTTATAAGACTTTTGCAGCAGTCAAAGACGGCAATATTAAAGGATACATAATTTTTAAAGTTGAGGAAAAATTTGTCAGAGGAAAATATCCTTTAAAATTTGGGAGTATTGTAGACTTGGTTGGAGAAAATGAAGATGTTATAGTGTGCTTATATGAAAAGGCTAAAGAATATCTGAAAACTGACGGAGTTAATTTTACTGTATGCTGGATATTGAATGGGATGATATATGGAGAAACGATTAAAAAATTGGGATTTATTAAAACTAAAAGTACCATTCCCTTTGCAGTGAAAAATTTGACTGAAAATCATGAAATAGACCCTTATATCTTTGAAGAAAAAAATTGGTATTTAATGCCAATAGAATCGGATATATATTGAGGTGAGAATATGATAAAAAGAATAATAAAGATATTATTGAAATATCCCATTATCCTATTTAATAAAATTTATACTTATTATTATTATAAAAACAGTTCTAAAAATGATAATATTGATGTGGATGATATGTTTAAAAGAGGGAAAAATGTTCTTGTATTTTCACCTCATGTGGACGATGAGACGATAGGATTGGGAGGAGCCTTATTAAAGCATAAAGATAACTCTGATGAAGTATCTGTCGTATATATAACAGACGGGAGAGGAAGCACATCAGAATTTTCTGAAGACAGAACGATAGAACTGAGAAGAAAAGAAGGAGAAGAATTAAAGAAAGTTTTAAACATAAAGGAAATGTATTTTTTAAATGAAGAGGACGGACAAGTAGATTCAAATAAAATTGAATTAATCAATGAAATATGTGAAATACTTAATTCAGTTAAACCGGATATTATCTATACTCCATTTTTGATTGATGGGCATAGGGATCATGTAGAGACTACTAAATTACTTATAAATGCCTTGAGCAAAGAGGGAGGAAATTTTGAAAATATATATATGTATGAAGTTAACTGTCCTATTATGCCTGAAATTATAAACAGTATGAATATTATGGAAGATGATATATTTAAAAAGAAGGAAAAATTATTTTCAATATTTAAATCTCAATGGGCAATGGGTTTCGACGCCTTTATCCTTTTGAACCGGAGAAAAAAGCTTATATTAGATAAGGGAGCCGCGGCAGAAGTATTTGTTAAGGGAAATTATGAGGAAGTCAAAAAAATTAAAGAGTTTCTTGAAACAGAAAAATTTGATTGCAACAACTTTAGACAATTAAGTAGTGAATACAATCTTTTTTTATCATTTCGAAAGGGGAAAGCTTATAAAAAAAAGTACAGCCACGTAGTAAATGAATTTATTGAAAGAAAGGCAGTATCACAATAAGGAAATCAGAAGGGAGGAAAGCTCCATTGAGGAGCTGAAGAATAATGAAAGTACTTCATCTTATAAGCGGTGGAGACACTGGTGGGGCTAAAACTCATATTATATCTTTGCTTAAGGGTTTAGGGAAAAATATTGATGCCAAGGTTATTTGTTTCATAGAGGATACATTTTATGAAGACGGGTTAAAAGCAGGTATTAATATAGAAGTTTATAAGCAAAAAGAAAGATATGATTTAAGTGTAATTACAAGACTTGAAGAAGAGATTGAAAAGGAAAATTATGATATTATCCATTGCCATGGAGCAAGGGCCAATACTATCGGTATGCTTTTAAAGAGAAAAATTGATAAACCTTTTGTTACTACTATACATAGTGATTATAAATTGGATTTTAAAGACAATGTTTATAAAAGAATAGTGTATACGGCAATTAATTCTATTGCATTAAAAAAATTCGATTATTATATTGCCATTTCCAATAACTTTAAAAAAATGCTTATCGATAGAGGTTTTGATGAAAAAAAGATATTTATTGTCTATAATGGAATAGATTTAAATGAAAAAATAGAGTATGTTAATAAAAAAGAATTTCTTGAAAGATATAATATTTCAGGAGAGAATAAAATTTTAGTTGGAATAGCGGCAAGGCTTGATGCCGTAAAAGATCATGAAACCTTTATAAAAGGGGCCGCTGAAGTTTTGAAGAAGAGAGATGATGTTATATTTCTCATTGCAGGTGAGGGAAATGACCAAAAAGAGCTCGTCTCTTTGACGGAAAAATTGAATATATCGGATAAGGTATATTTTTTAGGATTTGTAAAGGATCAATATTCGTTTTTTAATGCAATTGATATTAATGTCCTTACTTCTTTAAGTGAAAGCTTTCCTTATGTAATATTAGAAGGAGCGAGGGTTAAGAAACCTGTAATAAGTACTAATGTAGGAGGTATAAAAGATTTGATAGAAAACGGATACAATGGTTTTCTTATCGATGTGGGAGATTATCGTGCTCTTTCAAAATATATACTTAATCTTTTGGAGGATAAGAGTATAATAAAAACTATGGGAGAAAATCTATATAATAGTGTAGAAGAAAAATTTTCTTCTGATAAAATGGTAAAAGATCATATTAAAACTTATAATGAAATTTTGAAAAACAGGAGGCAAAAATAATGAAGATAATAAATGAAAAGGGAAAATTATTTGGAATAATAAATATAATTGATTTGGTGGTAATAGTTGCTCTTGTATTATTAATAGTAGGCGGGGTTAAAAGATTTGTAACAACAAGGCCTGAAATGGTTTCGGATTCTAAAAAGGCAATTATAACGATAGAAGTTTCCGAAATAAGAACTCCTACAGTAGAGGGGCTTGTAGTTGGAGATCCTTTGTATCATTATGACAAGGGAACTTATCTTGGAAAGATAGTAGATAAAACCGTTGAGGATTACAGAGAACCTGTGGAAAGCGGAGACGGACGATGGGTTAATGCAGTGGTTCCCGACGAATATGTAGCGATACTTACTGTTGAAAGTGATGATGCAAAAGAAACACAGGATGCGGTAATAGCAGGAGGAGAACAGATTAGGATAGGTGCTCAGTACAGACTTAAAAATAAAAAAGTTGCGGTATTTGGGACTATTTTAGGTGTTGAAGTAAAATAGATTCTTAGGAGTGGTAATATGTACAGTAGTATATTTGTAGGCATACTTTCAAAGATATGGAACTTTATTAGAAAAAATTACGAATATAGTATATTAAAAAGAATTTTGAATTTTATAGGAAGAGGAATTAAAGCTTTATTTAAAGGTTCTGTATTTGCAGGTATTTTTATTTCAAACAGAAAGCTTATAGAGGAAAGCTTATTATATAAAATTTATAGGATATTTATAAAAGGCATTAATAAATTCATCGAGTTTATTAAGAAAATAGTTACTAAAGACAAGAAAGGAAGTATTATAAGTAATTGTTGTTCCGTGTTATTTAAAGATGATGTTTCTATAATAAATACTTTTTCCTTTTTCTTTATTTCCTTTGGAATATTTATTATTATAAATGATATGGTCAGAGGGAAATTTACAGGTAAATCCTATATTGTATCTTTTATTTTAATTATTTTTTCTTTAATGAGCTTAAAATTGGAAAAAAATTATAAAGAAATATTGGAAAACAGCTTTATGTTTAATTTTGTAAAAAATTTATTTTTAATAGATGAGGAAAGAGGGGAGAAATGGTGGTAGAAAAAATTCATAAAAAAGAACTAGTCCTCCCTATAGCTTTGGGAATAATTTTTTCTCTAATATATTTTGAATTGCCTTTGAAATATTTCGCCGCTTTATTTATGGGAACGGTAGTAGGAATATTGATACTTCATGATATAAAAATAGGAATATTTTTGGCTCCTCTTTTCATTCCATTTTTGCCTGATATGGCAGGATTGATTTATTTGATTTTCATTTTTGCTGCTTTTTTGTATAAAGGTACTTTTAAAAGAATAAATCCTTTAACTACGAATTCCATAGATACTCCTATTGCTCTTTTTGTTATTGCGATAACTATTTCGACTATTACAAGTTTAAATCCAATGGGAAGCTTCAGGGATTTTGCTATTCATATTTCTGCTATTGCTTTTGCTTTTACGGTAATGAATAGTATAGATAATAAAAAGGATTTGAATATATTATTAACGGTAATGGTATTTTCTGCAACTTTAATAGCCCTTTACGGATTTTATCAATATAAGGTAGGAGTCAAGATGGAGGATAAATGGCTGGATATGGCCAATAATCCGGGTGTAACCACTCGAATATTTTCCGTATTCGGTAACCCTAATATATTGGCGGAATATTTAATAATGTCTACGCCTGTATCTATAGGATTATTTTGGTATAATAAAAGGTTTTATAAAAAGGTCATGTTTTTAGTCACTTCTTTAATATTGATGCTGGCATTGATTTTGACTTTATCCAGAGGAGGTTGGCTCGGATTTGCCTTTGGAATGTTGGTGTTTGTTTTATTGGTGGAAAAGAGGCTTTTGCTTTTGCTGATTCCTCTAGGAATAGGAGGAGTATATTTACTTCCTGAAACGATAATGAACAGAATAATGAGTATAGGGAATTTAGCAGATTCATCCAATGCTTACAGAATTAAAATTTGGAAGATTGCTATTGATATTATAAAAGATTTTCCCATTGCCGGTGTAGGATTTGGCTATATTCCTTTTAAACAAGTTTTTGAAACTTATATAAGAACTATGCCTGCTTATCATGCCCATAATACATATCTTGAAACTTTGGCTGAAATGGGGATAGGAGGATTTATTATATTTATAATATTAATATTCATTTTGTACAAATATTCAATAAAGAAACTTATAGTAAATCAAAAGGATAGATATATCCGTACTGTGTCGGCAGGGGTTCTTTCAGGGCTGTCAGCTATATTGGCCCATGGAGCTGTGGAAAATGTCCTATATCTTCCTAAAATAATAATTACATTTTGGTTCTTAGTATCTTTTATTTTAGTACTCATGCGTATATCAGATAAATCTGTAGGATTAGATAGGTAAGAAGGAGAATATATATGAAAGCAGATAAGAAGGTACTTATTTCCGGATACTATGGATTTGATAATAGCGGAGATGACGCTATACTCAAAGCCATAGTAAAGGATTTTCAAAAAATGGATGATAAGGTGAAAATACTTGTTTTATCCAAGCGGCCGAGCCATACGGAGAAGATGTATGGAATAAAAGCTATAAACAGATTTCAAATTCATGATATTGTAAAGGAAATGAAAAATTGTGATCTGTTTATAAGCGGCGGCGGAAGTCTTCTTCAGGATGGAACAAGTACCAGATCTATTATATATTATCTGACTTTAATAAAGTTAGCGTTAATGAATAAAAAGCCCGTTATGATCTATGCCAATGGGATAGGGCCCATAAATAAGAAATTTAATAGAAACTTTACAAGGAAGATACTTGATAAGGTGGACTTGATAACCTTAAGAGATGAAGACTCTCGGTATTATTTAAAGGAATTGCAGGTAAAAAATCCAAATATATATGTGACTGCGGATCCGGTTTTTACCCTTGAGCCTTCCAACAATGAAAAGATAGAAAATATATTTAAAGCTGAAAAAATACCTTTAGACAAACCTCTCATAGGGGTATCCGTAAGAGAATGGAAAAGTGCGAAAAATTTAATTTCAAATATTTCTCAGGCCATAGAATATATGATAAAAAAATTTGGAGTTAATGTGGTACTCATACCTATGCATTACCCCGAGGATTTGGATATAAGCAAGAAAATTTATGAAAAAATTACGATAGAAGGTTGTTTTGTTGTATCCGAAAAATACAGCGTAGAGGATATTATGGGAATAATCAGGAGGTTGGATATGATTATTGCCATGAGGCTTCATTCTCTTATATATGCGGCTACTCAGAAGGTTCCCATGGTAGGATTGATTTATGATCCTAAAATAGAGGGCTTTTTAAAATTTATTGAAATGAAATACATGTGTAATGTAGAAAATGCAGAAGTAATAGAACTTTGTTCAATTATTGATAAAGCGTGGAACAATAAAGGTAATCTCAAAACCAAATTAAAAGAAAAAGAAGACGTATTTAAAGAAAAAGCTCTGGAAAATGTCTACATGGCATTAAGATTGATAAATGGTAGGTGATTTCATGGGGAAGATAAACATATTAGGAATAGGAGTGGATAATCTTACTTCAGAAGAAGTAGTGAAAAATATTAAAATCTTTCTAAAGGAAAACAAGCCTAAAATTATATATACTCCGAATACAGAAATGATAATGATGGCGCAAAAAGACAAGGAATTGATTAAAATAATAAATTCGGCGGATTTGGTTATTCCTGATGGGATAGGACTTATTTATGCTTCAAAGATAAAGAAAAATCCATTGAAGGAGAGAGTCACAGGATTTGATACATCCCTAAAAATGCTTGAAGTAGCAAATGAAGAAAAGTTAAAGGTTTTTCTTTTGGGAGGAAAAGAGGGAGTAGCCAAAGCTGCTGCTGAGAAAATAAAAGAAAGATATCCTCATTTATATATATCAGGTTACAATAATGGATATTTTAAGGGAGCTCATACAGGATTTCCGGGAAATGATGAAGAATTAGAGGTAATAAGGAAGATAAATGATTCTGAGCCGGACATCCTGTTTGTCGGTTTGGGAATACCTAAACAAGAGAAATGGATAAACTTATATAAAGACAAGCTTAAGTGTAAAGTGATTATAGGAAATGGAGGAACAATGGATATTATTGCAGGTAATTTAAAAAGAGCGCCGGAGGTATTCCAGAGATTAGGCTTGGAATGGTTCTACAGGCTTATTAAAGAACCATCGAGGATTAAAAGGCAGATAGTTCTTCCTCAATTTATATTAAAGGTTATTTTTAATAAGGATGCTGTAAAATAGGTAAGGAGATATGTATGGTATATATTGAAAAATGGTATAAAAAATTTATTTCATACTCAGGGATTACAATAGGTGTCGCTATAATGGCCGTATCATTAAATTTTTTCTTGGAGCCCAATACTATAGCTCCTGGTGGAGTTACAGGACTTGCCATTGTTATTAAGAAGATTACAGGCGCTCCGGTATATATCACAAATTTAGTTATTAATATTCCTTTATTTATATTAGGAATGTTGATGTTAGGAGGAATATTCGGAGCCAAGACTCTTTTTGCCACAATCGGTCTTTCGTTTTTTTTAAAAATTGTTCCTTATAAGGTTGTAACTACTGATTTGCTTTTATCATCAATATTTGGAGGAGTACTGATGGGAATAGGTCTGGGAATTGTATTCAGAGAAGGAGGAACAACAGGAGGTTCCGACTTAGCCGGTGCAATCCTTAATAAAAAATTCCCGGCTTTAAGTACTTCCGTATTTATGATGGTTATAGATACGTTGGTAGTAATAATTGCCGGTGTAGCGAATAAGAAAATAGAAGTTTCTCTTTACTCTATTATATCCTTATACGTAAGTGTTAAAGTAATAGATTTGATGCTGGAAGGATTCGGATATTTAAAGGGATTTATGATTATAACGGATAAACCTTTAGAAGTAAGTGAAACAATAATGGAAAGATTGAATAGAGGAGTGACTTTGTTTAAGGGAAAGGGTATGTATACTAAGGAGGAGAAGGATATACTTCTCTGTGTAGTAAACAGATCTCAGTTTGCTAAAATAAAAGAAATTGTTCTGGCCATTGATAGGGATGCGTTTATTATGATTACTGAGATGAATGAAGTTATAGGAGAAGGTTTTAAAGAGATAGAAAAAAAGTAGGAGGGATTTTATGGAAAATTATAACGAACTAAAGTCCGTTGCAAAAAAATTGAGAATTGACATTATTAAAATGCTGGAGAAATCAAAATCCGGCCATCCGGGAGGGTCTCTTTCGGCATGTGAAATATTGACGGCTTTGTATTTTAAAGAAATGAAAATAGATCCTAAAAACCCAAAATGGGAAGACAGGGATAGGTTTGTCCTTTCCAAAGGCCATGGTGCTCCCGTACTTTATGCAGCTTTAGCCGAGAGGGGATATTTTCCTAAGGAAGAGTTGATGCATTTGAGACAAATTAATTCAATGCTTCAGGGCCATCCGGATATGAAGGGTACTCCGGGAGTCGATATGACGACAGGCTCTTTAGGGCAAGGCTTTTCTGCAGCGGTAGGAATGGCATTGGCAGGTAAAATTGATAAAAAGAATTATAGAGTATATACTCTCATCGGAGACGGAGAATCTCAAGAGGGAATTATATGGGAGGCATCCATGTTTGCCAGCCATAACAAATTGGATAATCTGACTGCTTTTATGGATCACAACGGATTGCAGATTGACGGAAAAAACGATGAGGTAGTAAGAATAGAACCGATAGATGAAAAATTTAAAGCTTTTGGATGGAATGTTATAAATATTGACGGACATAATTTTGAAGAAATATTTTCTGCAATTGAAAAGTCAAAAAACACTAAAGGAAAACCTACAATGATTATAGCCAAAACGATAAAAGGAAAGGGAGTTTCCTTCATGGAAAATCAAGTAGGTTGGCATGGAAATGCTCCCGATAGAGAACAGGCAGAAAAAGCATTAATTGAACTTGGAGGTGAAATAGATGACTAAGGCAATGGCGACAAGAGATGCATACGGAGAAGCATTAAAAGAACTCGGAAAACTCAATAAAAATATAGTAGTCCTTGATGCGGATTTGTCTAAATCCACCAAGACTATAGTTTTTAAAGAAGAATTTCCGGAAAGATTTTTTGATGTGGGAATATCTGAACAAAATCTTATGGGAATTGCAGCAGGGTTATCGACCTGCGGGAAGATACCTTTTGCAAGTACCTTTGCTATGTTTGCGACAGGGAGAGCTTATGAGATAATCAGAAATTCAATTTGTTATCCCAAATTGAATGTAAAGATAGCGGCAACTCATGCAGGACTTACCGTAGGAGAAGATGGAGCAACTCATCAAGCTATAGAAGATTTAAGCCTTATGAGATCTATTCCTAATATGGTAGTATTGAATCCGGCTGACGGAGTGGAAGCCCGTCAGTGTATATTTAAAGCAGCGGAACATAAAGGGCCTGTATATATTAGACTGGGAAGAAGTAAAGTACCGACTATATTTGACGACAGTTATAAATTTGAAATAGGAAAAGGAGTAGAGCTTAAAAAAGGTAAGGATGTAACCATTATAGCTACGGGGATAATGGTAGAAAAAGCTTTGAAAGCCGGAGAAATGCTGGAGAAGGAAGGGATATCCACAAGAATAATTGATATTTCTACAATTAAACCTATAGATAAGGATATTATAATCAAGGCTGCGAAAGAAACCAAGAAAATAATTACTGCCGAAGAACACAGTATTATAGGGGGATTGGGCAGTGCAGTAGCTGAAGTTCTTTCTGAGAATTACCCTGTTTTATTGTCAAGAATAGGAGTGGAGGACACCTTCGGAGAATCCGGTACAGTAGATGATGTTCTTGAAAAATATGGGTTTACCGCAGAAAATATTTATAATAGAGTAAAGAAGATTATATAAGAACTTTAAATTTAACGGATAGATAATTATTAGTATGTTATCTATCTTTTTTTTTACATAAACCATTTCGATATAGAATAATATTATGGTAGAGATAAAGTGGAGGGGGTACAGGTGAAGAGAGCCATAGTTATTATTGGAATAATAGGGATAATCATATCAGGAATGATTTTTATTCCAAAATATTTGAATGAAGGTGATAAAAGAGTGAAATTCAAAGTTTTGAAATCTGATGAAGTTCCACAAAAGTTAGAAGATATCCTTCCTAAGTATTTAGTTCAGGAAAAAGCATTAAGCTGTAAAATTGGTGATGAGGTTTATGTTGTAGTAACAAGAGGTGAAAAGATGTCAGGAGGTTATAGTGTATTTATTGATAGAATTGAAAAAATCACAGATAGGAAAGGCACATCTGAGTTGATAGTATATGCCAAATATGTTGATCCAAAACCTGACGAAATGGTAACCCAATGTATAACTTATCCTTTTATTGTTGTTAAGACCAATATGGATGATATTCCTGACAGTATAAAATTGGAGGTGGAAAGAGAATAATAGGGCATATTTTGATTTAGCACCATAAATTGCTTAAAGGAAATAAACAATTTGTATAGAACCCTTATTGAGTTTTAAATTTTATCTGAAGGGAGAAATACAAATGAGAAAACTTAAAAAGAAGGTGGGCATAGTAATGTTGGCTTCAGTGGTGGGGCTGACATCTACATCTTTTGCTACACCTTATACTATTAAAGAAGGAGATTCCTTTTGGAAAGTAAGCCGGCAGTATAATGTAAGTTTAGAGGACATGCTTAAAGAAAATAAAGCTAATAAAAATACGGTGATATATCCGGGACAGATTATTCAGATTCCCGGCAAAGAAGAAGTTAAGATAAGCAGCAGAGGGGGAATAAAAAGAGATGTGCCGGATTTGACCGAATATACTGTGGTTGACGGAGATAATATTTGGGACATATGTAAAAAATACGGCGTTACTATAGAAAGCATTTTTGAGGCAAATAAAGGAATAGATGAGAATACAGTACTTAAAGTAGGGCAGAAATTAAACATAGCAAAACAAAATAAAGAACAACAGAACATAAGCGAAGGTTCCAAAAAAGATGAAACTAAAGTATCAAGTCAAAATGTCAATGAAAGTGTAGAGAAGCCATCCAACCAAAAAATTGATACGGAAGGAAAATATGGAGAGTATTTAGACTGGAGCAAAGTAGACGGGCTGATTCCAAGAGGTACAAAATTTAAGGTAATAGATTTTTATACAGGAAAATCTTTTATGGTTCAGAGGTCTGTAGGCAGCCTTCATGCGGATTGTGAAACCTTGTCTTTAGAAGATACAAATATAATGAAAGATATATGGGGAGGATTCAGTTGGGTAAGAAGACCTGTTCTTGTTCAAATAGGGGACAGGCTTATAGCCGCCAGTGCTACTGCTATGCCTCACGCAGGAAATGATAAAGCCGAGGGAGGAGCTTATACTACTTGGAGAAGCGGAGGATATGGAAAAGGGATAAATTTTGATTATGTAAAGGGTAATGGAATGGATGGACATTTTGATATTCATTTTTTGGGAAGTAAAAGACATATGGATGGACAAACAGATCCCCAGCATCAGCAATGTGTTAAAATTGCAGCAGGCTTGAATAAATAATAAAGTTGCTAAATAAATGATTTTAGTGTATCCTTGAAAGTAAAGAATACACTAAAATTGTTTTTAATCAGGATCTTTGCAGTTGATTAATTCTTTATTTGTAATTACATAATCTACAGGTAAATCATATTTTCCGGCTGGAACCTCAGGAATGATTTGGATATCAAAAGCAAGGCCTAACTTTATGGTATGAGAATCTAATTTTTCAAAAAATCTGTCGTAATATCCTCCTCCATATCCTATTCTATAGCCCTTCCTGTCAAAGGCAACAGCTGGGACTAATACTAAATCAATTTCTTTGGGAGATATTTCTCTTATGAATTCTTTTTTGGGAGTTAATATGTTATAAACCCCGTTTTCTAACTCTTTATCGAAATCGAATAGCTCAGAGATTATTAATTCTCTTGTTTTGGGAATAGAAATGGGAACTCCTATTCTTTTAGATAATTTTAATGAATATTTAATTATTTCTTTTGTTTCCACTTCATTCCTAAAATCAATATAAGCCATAATAAATTTGGAATTCTTATAGATGCCTGAATCATACAATCTTTCTTTGATTAATTTATTTTTTTCTTTTATATCGTCGGTGTTCATATTTCTTCTTTTTTCTAAAAGTTTTTTTCTGAGCAAAATTTTATCCAAAAATACCACTCCTCATAGTTTATTTATTGTTTCTTTTATATTATAATAATATCATTGTATGGATATATTTTGTTGAAAAAAATTATATAAAAATAAAGGAGTTATGAAATTTACATAGAAAGTATTAATATGTTGTATTTTAAATTTTAATTATAAATTATCTATGATATGTGCTAACAGAGGTGATATAGTGATTAGATTCGTTAATGCAAGCAAAACTTATGATAATGGAGTAAAGGCTTTATCAAATATAAATGTTAAGGTAGATAAAGGAGAGTTTGTTTTTATAGTGGGGCCAAGTGGTGCCGGAAAATCAACTTTGATTAAGCTCCTTTTAAAAGAAGAGGATTTGACTTCAGGAAGTGTATTTTTGAATGAGATGGATATAACGAAAGTGAAAAGCAGAAGAATCCCGTATATAAGAAGAACCATAGGGGTAGTTTTTCAGGATTTTAGAATTCTTCCCAATAAAACTGTGTATGAAAATATAGCTTTTGCTATGGAAATATTAGGTGCACATCCAAAGGAGATACGAAGGAGGGTACCTATGGTGTTAAGTATGGTTGATTTAAGCAATAAAGCAAATTGTTATCCCAATCAGTTGTCGGGAGGTGAACATCAGAGGGTTTCCATTGCAAGAGCAATAGTTAATAATCCGCCTGTACTTATTGCGGACGAGCCTACCGGAAATCTTGATCACGATACAGCATGGGGAATAATGGAAATATTTAAAGAAATCAATAGAAGAGGTACTACAGTTTTAATGGCTACTCATGCCAAGGAAATAGTTGATTTAATGAAAAAACGCGTAATAGCTCTTGAATCAGGAAGAATAGTAAGGGACGAAGAGAAGGGTGTGTATAACCATGAGACATCGCATATTTAAGAATATAGTCAAACAAGGTTTTCAGGGTATGTGGAGAAACAGAACAATGGGTTTGGCTTCCGTAGGCTCCATAACGGCAGTTCTTGTAATACTTGGTATGGTTCTTATTATTGTATTGAGTATAAATAATGTGGTAATTGAAACTAAGAATAAATTTGATGAGATACAGGTATTTTTAGATGATAATGCAGATGAGGAACAATTAACTAAAATTGAAAACCGTATTAAAGAAACAGATGGGGTAAATTCAGTAGTATTCCAATCTAAAGAACAAGCTTTAAATATAATGAAAAAAGAATGGGGAGACGAAGGGTATCTCCTTGAAGGACTGGAAGAAAATCCTCTTCCTAATTCTTACGTAATTCAATTGAAGGATATAAAATATGCTGATAACGTAGTGGACAAGATAAAAGGAATGAGCGGGATAGAGGAAATTAAATATTATAAGGATATTATAGATAAGATGTTGACTGTATCAAGGTATATAAAAATAGGCGGTATAGCAATAATTGCTATATTAATGTTTATTTCCGTATTTATTATCTCAAATACCATTAAAATTACTGTTGCAGCGAGAAGAAGGGAAATAAGCATTATGAAATATGTTGGAGCAACTAACGGATACATAAGAGGACCATTTATTATTGAAGGCATCCTTCTGGGAGTTGTAGGAGCCGGATTATCCATATTAATAGTCAATTTCGGGTACAAATATTTGTTTAAAGTAATAAACGAAAGGCTGTATATCATATTTACGGTATATTTAGTTTCTCCTTATGTTTTATTTCAGGATATAGTCATAATATTTCTTGCCATAGGTATAGGTATAGGGGTTCTGGGGAGCTTGTTATCACTTAAGAGATTTTTGGATGTATAACGGTAAGGAGGTAATTTGATGAAAAAAAGAATAATAGCTATACTTTTAATCGGAATTTTTCTATTTTCTTGTTCCGTATCCGGAGCGGAAAAATCCTTAAATGATTTAATGAAAGAAAGAGATAGTTTAAAGGAAAAAAGAGAAGAAAATCAAAAAAATATGAAAGAGACCAAAAAAAATATTAGCAATGTCGGTGAAGAAATAGCAGAGTTGGACAAGCAAATCAATGATGTAAGTAAAAAGTTAGGTGATGCTGAGGAAAATTTAACTAAAATAAATGCCGACATAGGAAAAGTTAAAAAACAATTAGAAAAATCCGAAAAAAACATTTCGGAAAAAACCGATACTTTTAATTCACGGCTTAGGGTGATGTATAAAAATGGTAATGTCGGATATTTGGAAGTTCTCCTTTCTTCGGCAAATATCAGAGATTTTCTTCAAAGAAAGGATATGATTCAGTCTATAGTAAACTATGATAAAAATCTTTTAAAGTATATGAAATCCCAAAGGGACATTATCCAAACAAGTAAAACAAAATTGGAAGCTCAGAGAGCCTCGGCAGAAGTTGTAAAAAATGAGATTAAATCCAATAAAAAAGACTTGGAACTTGCTTCAAGAAGCAAAGGGGATTTTATGAAAGAGTTAAGTTCAAATCTTGAAGCACAGAAGAAATTTGAAGAACAATGTGCGGAAGATGAAAAGAGAATTCAAGAGGAAATAAGCAAAAGGCAAGTAAAGACCGGTCCTTATTCGGGAGGAGTAATGGGTTGGCCTGTTCCTGGCCATTCAAAAATAAATTCTGGATTTGGATATAGGATACACCCTATTTATAATGTGAAAAAATTACATACTGGCATTGATATTCCTGCACCTACCGGGACTAAAGTAGTTGCGGCGGCAGATGGTACCGTTATTTTTGCCGGAAGTCTCGGAGGATATGGAAAGGCCGTAATGATTGATCACGGAGGAGGAATCGTTACTCTTTATGGACATAATTCATCTCTTCTGGTAAGCGAAGGAGAGGAAGTAAAGAAAGGTCAGGGAATTGCAAAGGCGGGAAATACAGGAACTGCAACAGGTTCTCATTGCCATTTTGAAGTTAGAGTAAACGGCAAGTATGTGGATCCTATACCTTATCTTAAGGGAAAATAATCATATAAATGAATTTCAAAAAGGCTTCTTTTAACATGTTGATGTTTCAGCAGAAGCCTTTTTTCATGTGTAAAAGATTATAATAGATTACGTATACTGTAAACATTTTTTGAAAAGTGGAAATGCTAATGGTATAATGTTTACATGAGTTTAATAAAATAGATTACATAATGTTTTATAGATAAGGTGGGAATACAGAATGTCTAAAAAGAAAAAAATTATAGGTATAATCCTCTTATTAGTGGTTACTAATGTGTTGACTTTTATTTTTTCCAATGTTTTATCTTTAACTTATGATAATAAAGTGATTCTTCCGAAGGACGAATACAATCAGTTGAGTGATATGTATAAGAAATATTCCAAGAATTTAGCTTTAGAGGATTTTATCAAAAAAAATTATTTAAAAAATGTAGATGAAGAGACTCTTGCTAACGGAGAATTAAAAGGAATGTTTCAATCTCTAAATGATCCCTATTCTACATATATGACAAAAGATGAGTTTGAAGATTTCACGGAACATACAAAGGGAATATACGGAGGAATAGGGGTAATAGTTACTCCGGGGGATGATAATTTAATTACAGTTGTGTCTCCTATAGATGGAACTCCGGGAGAAAAAGCAGGAATCAAAACGGGAGATAAAATAACTAAAGTAAATGGAAAAGAGTTTAATGCAGATACTATGGATCAAGCAGTAAAAGTTATGAAAGGAGATCCCGGAACAAAAGTAAATATAACGATAGTCAGAAAGGATAAAGAAGGAAACAACAAGGAAATGGATATAACTATAGTAAGAGAGGAAATAAGGCTTCAAACGGTAAGCTCGGATATTATCGAAGGCAATATAGGGTATATAAATATAACAAGTTTTGATGATTTGACTTATAAGGATTTTAAGAAAGAAATTAATGGTCTAATGGATAAAAATATTAAGGGGATAATATTGGACTTAAGAAATAATCCGGGAGGACTATTGGATGTATGTGTAGATATTGCAGACGAATTCTTAGATAAAGGTATTGTAGTATATACGCAAACTCGAGACGGGCAGAAAGAATATTTAAGATCTGATAATGATAAAATAGATCTTCCTTTGGTAGTTCTTGTTAATAAGGGAAGTGCCAGTGCATCTGAGATATTAGCCGGGGCTATAAAGGACAGAGGAAGAGGAACCTTAGTCGGAACAACTACTTTTGGGAAAGGGATAGTTCAGCGGATAAAACAACTTTCAGATGGCTCGGGATTTAAGCTAACAGTATCTCAGTATTTTACTCCGAAGGGAATTAACATTCATGGAGTGGGAATAAAACCTAATGTAGAAGTTGAACTTCCGGAGAATGTGGAAACGATAGGTGTGGAAAATTTGAAAAATGATACTCAGCTTCAAAAGGGATTAGAGATATTAAAGGGAAAAATAAATCAGTAGATGGTGTCAATAGGGGAGTTGCATATGTTTGAGCTGAAAGAAATATTTAAGTCTTCTTTATATACTGTACTTTCTTCTGTGAAATTACCGTTATATTGGATAGTTATAATAATAATATTTTTTCAGTATTATAAACAAAACAAAATAGAAAAAACAATATTAAAACAGTCTAAGCAGCCGTTATTTTTAAAAGTAGTATCATCGGCTGCTTTTGGCCTCTTTGGAGGAATCATAGGAAGCGTCATAATTATTCTTTTGAGGATTACTTTGAATCCTAAGGATTTTGAGATGATATTTTTGTTGGCATTGGTCCTTGCATTATTTCATCCAAGATTTTTATGTTTTTCTTATGGAGGAGGAATTATTTCTCTTATAAGTCTTATATTTGGATATCCTCATATCAACGTTGAAAATGTACTATCAATAGTTGCCGTTTTGCATATGGTAGAAAGTGTTTTAGTAATACTTGACGGGCAAAGTTCGAAGATTCCTATATTTATGGAAAGAAATGATCAGATAGTGGGAGGATTTTCAATGAGCAGATTTTGGCCGGTACCTTTCTCGGTATTTGTCAATGGATATGGAAATTTTCCTCTTATTACAATTGCGGCTTTGGGGTACGGAGATTATGCTTTAACGAAATATCCGTCTCAAAAGGTAAAAGAAACGGCAGGGCGGCTTTTCCTTTTCAGCTTTATTTTGCTTTTTCTTTCTCAAATATCTAAGAACAGTTTGCTGTTTAAATATATAGGTTCTGTTTTTTCTTTTTCTGCCCATGAATTTATAATCCAATGGGGAAGAAGAGAGGAAAGTAGGGGAATACCTATATTTAAGCCTTCCGAATTTGGAATAAAAATTTTATATGCTCTTCCTAAGGGAATAGGAAAAAAGATGAAGTTGAAAACCGGAGATGTTATTATTTCAATCAACGGCCATAAGATTTTATCAAGGGATGATTTAACCAGAGTTATGAGCCTATGTCCTAACTATATCCGGATGGAAGTATTTGATAGAAAAAGAGGAGTTGTTGTTAAAGAGTATAAGGATTATAAAAATCGAATAAAAAATCTGGGTATTTTTATCATACCTAAGGATCCGGAGTATGCCTTTGTGATGGAGGAGGGAGAACCCAGGATCAAAAAAATCATAAAAAAACTTATATTAAAAGAGAAAGAGAGAGAATATCTTAGAAGATAATTAGAGATGTATTTAAAAAGAGGCTTATTAGGCCTCTTTAATTTAATCCTATGTTGGATTTATTGAAATTGATAGAATATATGATATTCCTTTTGGATTCATTTATTGAAGGACTTAAATTTAAATATCCGGTATTTTGATTACTGTCATAGAATAAGTTATCTCCTACTATTTTGGCTATGGAAGTTTCGGAATAGTTATCCATATCCAATTTTACAAGAGTATAATCGTTATTATAAGTGTTTCTTGTTATAAGTACCAAATCGCTATTGTTGATCAGTAAATAATTTTTAATATCCAGCTGATCTTCCACAATCTTTGAATCCTTATTTAATGTGTAAGAACATAATATGTTGTTATCATTCTTCTGAATATTTTTTAAGTAAAGCACATCTTCTTTACCGGCAAAGTTGATGTTAAATCCCTCATCTATTTTTTTAAGATCTGATCCTTCTTTTGTAATGTAAATATTTTTGTTTAAATCTTTATCATCAAATTCCGTAAAGACAAAATATTCTCCGTTAAAATCGAAGCTTGATACATTTTTATTTATGGAAAACAGCCCTTCTGTTTTTCCCACATTCAATGTATACTTTGAAAATAGCGATGATTTTTCGGAACTGTTATTTACGAAGTAGAGGTGATTTTTATCTGCCCATTTCATCAGCCAAATGTGATACTGACCTGACGGAGTTATATTTTTTGATGATTTGTCATTTATATTGATTAAGTATATACTTGAATTTTCATTATGGTTTTCAATTAAGGACAGATTTTTATAATCCGGACTAAATTTAGCATCATATATTAAATTGGTTGTAGAAAAAATTTTTTCCTTTTCTTTAGTCTTAATATTATATAACCAAAGAATTTCATATTTTCTTTTGTCAATTAAAACTTCCTGCTTATAAAGAAGATATTTATTTTGGCTATAGTCAACAACAATTCCATCATCTATATAATCAGATATTACGTTTTTTTCAGAAGAAATTATTTCCCCTGTATCGGCATTTGCTTTAACTTTTAAATTTACAAGGGGAAGTTTGGAATTTTCTTTGTCAAAGATACTGTTAAAGGTTATGGACCATATATAATCATCTTTATATCTTAAAAGATTTACATCGGGTATTGTATTAGGCGATATTTTAAATTGAGAATATATTTTGTTTAATATTTGGGTTTTGCCAACAGCTATATTAATGGGTGTGTAATTTTCATTTATTATGTTGAATTTTAAAGTATCCAATTTCTCAGATACATTTTTATCAAAGGATAGTAGTATTTGTGGTATTGACAGTTGAATTTTATCTTCTTCCAAAAGACGGTTAATATATATATTTACTTCGTTATCTACTTTTGTTATTTTATCGATTGTTACTCCCGAACACTCTACTAAACCCAATGAAACCAATACCGTATTATCGTTATTTTTTTTCGTTATTTCTACGTTAGGTTCTATTGATTGATAACCCTTTGAAAGAACAATATGTTCTATTTTATATCCTATAGGTTCTTCTTCATTTTTTTTGGAAGTTTTAGATTGAGAATTATTTGTATTATTACAGCCGACAAGCATAATCCAAATAATCGCTGTAAATATGAATAAAGATATTTTTTTCATATCATATCCTCCTTATATATCAGTTTATAATATTAATTGCATAATATCAACTTTCTTTTTTCAAAAAATAAAAAATCTATTTATTTTTTATATGATATATATTATAATAGTATTATTGCATACGAACATGCGTTCAATGAGAGGTGATAAGTATGGGTAAATTTAAAATAAGATCGGATTTTAAACTTGAAGGAGATCAACTAAGGGCGGTAAATCAGATTTCCAAGGGAATTATAGATGGAACAAAATATCAGACTCTTTTGGGAGTTACCGGTTCGGGAAAGACTTTTACTATGGCCAATATCATTGAAAGAGTTCAAAAGCCTACTTTGATAATTGCACATAATAAAACCTTGGCATATCAACTTGCTAGTGAATTCAGAGAGTTCTTTCCGGATAGTGCGGTAGAATATTTTGTAAGCTATTATGATTATTATCAACCGGAAGCTTATGTGCCTCAGACGGATACTTATATTGAGAAGGATGCATCCATCAATGATGAAATAGATAAATTAAGACATTCAGCCACTGCAGCTTTATTTGAAAGAAGAGATGTGATAATTGTTGCCAGTGTATCATGTATTTATGGATTGGGAGATCCTATAGATTATGAAAATCTTGTTGTTTCTTTAAGGCCGGGAATGGTAAAGGATAGAGATGAAATAATCAAGAAGTTGGTAGATATACAATATATAAGAAATGACATTAATTTTACAAGAGGGACATTTAGAGTGAGAGGGGATGTTTTGGAAATATTCCCCGCATCATCCAGTGAACATACTATAAGAGTAGAATTCTTCGGAGATGAAATTGACAGAATAGTGGAGGTAAATTATATTACAGGAGAAATTATAGGATTGAGGTCCCATGTATCAATATTTCCGGCATCTCATTTTGCCACTTCGGAAGATAAAGTAAAATCTGCGATTATAAGGATTCAAAATGAGCTGGAGACAAGGCTTAAAGAACTCAGGAGTGAAAATAAACTTTTGGAAGCTCAAAGACTTGAACAGAGAACTAAATATGATTTGGAGATGCTTAAGGAGATGGGGTACTGTCAAGGAATAGAAAATTACTCCAGACATTTAAGCGGAAGGGGAGCAGGAAGCAGGCCTTTTACTTTAATAGATTATTTTCCCAAGGATTTTCTTATGATGATAGATGAATCTCATGTAACGATACCCCAGATAAGGGGTATGTATGAAGGGGATAAATCGAGAAAAACCACTTTGGTAGAATATGGTTTTAGACTTCCTTCGGCATTGGATAACAGACCTCTTAAATTTAATGAGTTTGAAGATCATATTAATCAAATAGTATTTGTAAGTGCAACTCCCGGACCTTATGAGATTAAACATTCGGCAAAAGTTGTAGAACAGATTATAAGGCCTACGGGATTATTGGATCCGGAATTGGAAGTAAGGCCTACACAACATCAGATAGATAATCTGATTAAGGAAATAAGGATAAGAGCTGAAAGGAAGGAAAGAGTTCTTGTTACGACTTTAACTAAAAAGATGGCAGAGGATTTAACAAATTATTTTAAAGAGATAGGAATAAAAGTTACTTATCTTCATTCTGATATAAAAACCATAGAAAGAATGGAAATCATCAGGGATTTAAGAATGGGTAAGTATGATGTCTTGGTAGGGATAAATTTGTTGAGAGAAGGATTGGATTTACCGGAAGTATCATTAATAGCCATACTGGATGCGGACAAAGAAGGATTTTTAAGAAGCGAGACCTCCTTAGTTCAGACTATAGGGAGAGCTGCAAGAAATGTGAATGGAAAGGTAATAATGTATGGAGATGTTATTACGGAATCAATGAACAAAGCAATAACTGAAACTTACAGAAGAAGAAAGATACAAGATGAATATAATAAAGAACATCACATAATTCCTAAAACTATAAAGAAAGGGATACGGGATATTATAGAAGCTACAAAGGTCGTGGAGGAAGACGGTAAATATGATACAAAGGTATCCAAGGTTGAAGCTTTAGATATGATCGAAAATTTAAGAGAGGAAATGCTGAAAGAAGCAGAAAACTTAAACTTTGAAAAAGCGGCAGAATTAAGAGATAAAATGATAGAGCTAAAGAAAAAGGTAAACCAGAGGTGATAAAATGTCAAAGGAAAATATAATAATAAAAGGGGCAAGAGAACATAATTTAAAAAACATTGATGTAGAACTTCCAAGAAACAAGTTGATAGTTATTACAGGGCTAAGCGGTTCAGGAAAGTCTTCTCTTGCTTTTGATACCATTTATGCAGAAGGACAAAGAAGATATGTCGAAAGCCTTTCCTCTTATGCCAGACAATTCTTGGGACAAATGGAGAAGCCGGATGTGGATTACATAGAGGGACTTTCTCCTGCCATATCCATAGATCAGAAGACGACCAATAAAAATCCCAGATCTACAGTAGGAACCGTAACTGAAATATATGATTATCTGAGACTGCTGTTTGCACGAATAGGAACTCCTTATTGCTATAAATGCGGAAAGGAAATTTCAAGTCAGACGGTAGACCAGATGGTAGATAAAATAATGAGTCTAAATGATAAAACAAGAATCCAAATTCTTTCTCCCATAGTAAGGGGAAAGAAAGGAGAGCATCAAAAAATCATCGAAAATATAAAAAAGGACGGTTTTTTAAGGGTAGTAGTAGACGGTCAAACCTATGAAGTATCGGATGAAATAAAAATGGAAAAGAATAAGAAACATACTATTGAAGTAGTAGTTGATAGGGTGGTAGTAAAAGAAGGAGTAGAAGGAAGACTTACGGATTCCCTTGAAACGGCTCTTAAATTATCCGACGGCCTTGTAATAATTGATATTATAGGGAAAGAAAAAATAATGTTCAGTGAAAAACTTGCATGTCCTGACTGCGGAGTTGTTATAGAAGAACTTTCTCCGAGGATGTTTTCTTTTAACAGCCCCTTTGGAATGTGTCCGGAGTGTAATGGAATAGGATATTATAAAAAAATTGATCCGGACCTTATAATTCCAAATCCCTCTTTAAGTATAAATCAAGGAGGGCTTGCTCCTTACAGTGGTTCTGCAGAAGATACTTATTATTATCAGATATTTAAAACAATAGCCGATTCCTATAACTTTAACATGGATGCTCCATTAGATACTGCTCCCAAAGAATTTTTGAATGAGATTTTATATGGAACTAAGGGGTCAATTAGTTTTGAATTTAACAGCCATTTTAGCGGAAGACGAAGTTTTAACGGAAGATTTGAGGGTATCGTTCCGAATTTGGAAAGAAGATATAGGGAGACCAATTCAGATTATATAAGGGATAAGATTAACGATTTTATGGCTGAAAGGCCGTGTACCAAATGTCACGGAAAAAGGCTTAAAGATGAAATATTGGCGGTAAAAATTAATGGTCTGAATATATGGGATGTTACCAATCTTTCTTTAAAATCGGCTCTTGATTTTTTTAACAACATAAAGCTTACGGAAAGACAAGAACTCATTGCTCATCAGATTTTGAAAGAAATAAGATCAAGGTTGAAATTTCTTCAAGATGTAGGCCTTGAATATTTGACGTTGTCAAGAAGCGCCTCAACATTATCGGGAGGGGAGTCTCAGAGAATCCGTCTAGCTACTCAAATAGGGTCAAGCCTTGTGGGAGTTGTATATGTATTGGACGAACCGAGTATAGGGCTTCATCAGAGAGATAATGAAAAGCTTCTAAAGACGCTGAAAAATTTAAGGGATCTGGGCAATACCCTTATAGTTGTGGAGCATGATGAAGATACAATGAGAAATGCCGATTATATCGTAGATATCGGTCCGGGAGCGGGAATTCACGGAGGATATTTAGTTGCCGAAGGGACGGTAAAGGACATAGAAAAATGTAAAGAATCCATAACAGGACAGTATTTATCGGGGAAGAAAAAAATCGATATTCCTGATAAGAGAAGAGAACCAAATGGAAAATGGATTGAAATTGTAGGAGCTAAAGAAAATAATTTGAAAAATATTGATGTCAAGATACCTCTTGGAGTACTTACCTGTGTTACCGGAGTGTCAGGTTCGGGCAAAAGTACTTTAATAAATGAAATATTATATAAAAGCCTTGCTCAGAAATTGAACAGATCGAAGGCAAAGCCCGGAAAGTACGACGAAATAAGGGGAGTAGAAAATTTGGACAAAGTAATTGTTATAGACCAGTCCCCTATAGGAAGAACTCCCAGGTCTAATCCTGCTACTTATACAGGAGTTTTTGATTATATAAGGGATGTATTTGCTATGACTCCAGATGCTAAAATGAAGGGGTATAAAAAAGGAAGATTTAGTTTTAATGTAAAAGGCGGAAGATGTGAGGCGTGTAACGGGGACGGAATAATTAAAATTGAAATGCATTTTCTTCCCGATGTGTACGTGCCTTGCGAGGTGTGCAAAGGAAAGAGGTACAATAGAGAAACTCTCCAGGTAAAATATAAGGGAAAAAGCATATCGGATATTTTGGATATGACAGTGGAAGAGGCAGTTGGATTTTTTGAAAATATCCCTAATATAAAAAGAAAAATTCAAACCTTATATGATGTAGGGCTGGGATATATAAAATTGGGGCAGCCTTCAACCCAACTTTCAGGAGGAGAAGCACAGAGGATAAAGCTTGCCACGGAATTGAGCAAAAGAAGTACCGGAAAAACTTTGTATGTTTTGGATGAGCCTACGACAGGTCTTCATGTAGCTGATATTCATAAATTAATAAATATATTGGAAAAATTGGTGGAGGGAGGCAATTCCGTAGTGGTAATCGAACATAATATGGATGTAATTAAAGCTTCTGATTATATACTGGATTTAGGACCCGAAGGTGGAGATGAGGGCGGAAGAGTCATAGCCCAAGGAACTCCCGAGGAGGTAGCGAAAGTAAAGAATTCTTATACGGGACAATTCTTAAAGAAAATCCTTGAATAAATTGAGTTTAAAATCCTCAAATTTTGTCTATAATTCCTTTAAAGGAGGGGTTATAGATGAAAAAGAGGATTTTTTTATTTATTGTTGTTATGGTTATGGCTTTTATGATATACTCAATGGCATTTTCTCAAGGGGAATCGGTAAAGATAAATGTGTTCTTTAAGGAGTTTGTATTGAAAGTAAAGGACGAATGGACGAATTTGGGCAGAAGTGTATTTATATATAATAACAGGATATATGCACCTATTTCCGAAATAGTGAGAATCATGGGAGGAGAGGCGGCCTTAGATGAAGAGAACAAAACAGTAGAAATAAAAACATATAAGGATTTTTCCGAATGTGATTATCTTAAAGAAGAAAAATTTGTCTATGGCTTGATTACTGAAATAAATTATGAAAAGAATGAGGTGGAAATAGAACAGCATTTTGATGATAATTCCGTAGAAGTATTTCCGGTATTGAAAGTAAGAGAGAATGTAATAATTCTATTTGAGAGAAACGAAAATAAAATGAATATTTCATTTAAGGATTTAAAAGTTGGAGATGTAATAGGGGCGACACTGGATAAGGATGGATATGTGAGAGGAATTATCCTGTCAAGGTAATTAATTAATATTTGTTAAAATAAAATACTCTTATCTTGTGATATAATGAATGTAATATAATGAAATTACAAGGAGGTAAGAGGATGATCATTAATGAAAGAATTAAAAACTTGAGAAAATTAATGAAGGAAAAAGGGATAAATGCTTATATTATACCGACTTTTGATCCTCATCAGAGCGAATATCTTGGAGATCATTGGCAGGATCGGGTATGGATTTCAGGATTTACCGGTTCTGCAGGGACCGTAGTGATAACTGAAAGGAAAGCAATACTGTGGACTGATGGCCGATATTTTATTCAAGCGGAAAAACAAATTAAAGATAGTGAAATAGAGTTGTTTAAAATGGGAATGCCGGGAGTTCCTACTTATCAGGAATGGATTATCGATAATTTGAAGCTGGGAGATACTGTTGGAATAAACGGAAAAATATTTCCCCAGTCGGATGTAAAGAATATGGAGAAAAAGTTTTCTTCGAAAAATATAAAGATTGTCGATAGTGAGGATTTGATAGAAGAATTGTGGTCGGACAGACCTGAGCTTCCGATGGATAAAATATTTGTTCATGATGCCAAATATGCAGGGAAGACTCCAAGAGAAAAAATTGAAGAAGTAAGAAGGGAATTGAAAAAGAAAGGGGCAGACTATTATATACTGGGCAGTTTAGATGATATAGCATGGCTTTATAATATCAGGGGCAATGATGTCAGATGTAATCCTGTAGTTACCTCTTATGCTTTGATATCCATGGATAAGGCATTTCTTTTTGTTCATCAAGAAAAGGTTCCAAATGAAGTCAGAGAAGAGTTAAAGAAAAATGGAATCGATATAGAAGAATACAATGAAATAAGAAAATATGCAGAAGAAATTCCGAGAGGAAAAAATGTGTTTTTAGATCCTTCAAGAATCAACAGATGGTTATATAAAAGCATACCTAAGGAGTGCCATGTAATAGAAGGAATTAATATTACAACAACATTAAAAGGAGTTAAAAATTCCGTAGAGATAGAAAATCTAAAAAATGCTTATATAAAAGACGGAGTAGCTTTGGTAAAATTCATCTATTGGCTTAAAAACAATATAGGAAGAATTTCCATGACTGAAATATCTGCTGAGAATAAATTGGAGGATTTCAGAAAACAACAGGAATTATTTGTTGAACCGAGTTTTGATACCATATGTGCCTATAAGGATCATGCTGCAATGATGCACTATTCAGCTACAAAAGAATCTCAGTATACTTTAGAAAAAGAAGGTATGCTCCTTATAGATTCGGGAGGTCAATATTTAGACGGAACTACGGATATAACCAGAACCTTTATTCTCGGAAATATTTCCGAAGAGGAAAAAAGAAGTTATACACTGACCTTGAAAGGGCATATAGATCTGATAAAAACCAGATTTTTATATGGGGCCACAGGTTCGAGTTTGGATATTATGGCAAGATTTCCTTTATGGCAGGAAGGAATAGACTATAAGTGCGGCACAGGTCATGGAGTAGGATTTTTCTTGAATGTCCATGAAGGCCCTCATACAATAAGCCCTGTTCCTAACAAGGTTAAGATGGAAAAAGGTATGGTGGTGACCGTTGAACCGGGAGTATATAAGGAAGGAAAATATGGTATAAGAATAGAAAACGATGTTGTAGTCGAGGAAGATATAAATACCGATTCAGGACAGTTCATGAAATTTGAAATTCTGTCTTACTGTCCTATAGATTTGGAAGGAATAATTCCGGAACTTCTTGATGAGAGTGAGAGAAAATGGCTGAATGATTATCATGAGAAGGTATATGATAAATTATCTCCTTACCTAAATGGAGAAGAAAAAAGATGGCTTAAGGAAGTAACAAGGAATATATAATTATATATGGATTTAAGAAAGATCAGCTGTAAAAATCAACTGATCTTTCTTGTTTCTATTTTGTTTTTTTTAAGAACAGATATTATTTTATTTATTGTGTTCTTATCTTCTTTTAATACTAATTTTCCCTGCTCGTATTGAATAAATATCTGAATTTTATCGGGGCAGGAAATATAACTGTCTATTGCATTATAAGGATAGTACCCTTCCAGATTGTCTATAGGTTTTCCGAGAGGGATATATAATCTTAAGTCCAATCCGAAAACTATTATTCCATTTTCCGTGAAATAAGTTTTCAAACTATTTTTTGAAACCCTTAACAAAAGTTCAAATATTACAATCGAAGGGAAAAACATAAATATATTAATTAAAGGAACGTTTTTGAACGATAAATCCCTTATAAGAGGGGTAAAATATATAAGAAATACTAATAAATAAATCCAAAGTTTTTCTGACAATGTAAATTTATCGATGTTTGCGGAAAGAAGTACCTTTTCCTTTAGTAACAGTTTTTTATTCCATCTTTTATTTAAAGAGCCTTGAAAAGTTATAAAAAACATAAGACCTAATGTCAATATGAGGTTTATTAAAATAGTTCTGGTGTTTTGGTTATTTAAATTGAAAAAAAGGCTCATGGTATTGGAAAGAGCATATATAAATATTATAGTTACTAAAATGGATATAAAAAAGGATAAAGATTTTTTAACTGATATCATTCATTTACCTCCCGATTTTCTGTATTAATATTATTATACAATAATAAAAAAATCTGTTCAATTGTATACTGATAATGTGATAATATATTTTAGAAGATTAAAACTTATATTTTAATGACAAAGGTGATTTTATGTTTAATATAGAAGAGGAATTAAAGAAGATGCCGGATAAACCCGGAGTGTATATAATGAAAAGCATAAACGACGAAATAATATATGTGGGGAAGGCAATTTCATTAAAAAGAAGGGTGAGACAATACTTTCAATCTTCACGCAATAATACTCCCAAGGTAAATGCAATGGTGAAAAATATCAGTGAATTTGAGTATATAATAGTAGATAATGAGGTGGAAGCCCTGATTTTGGAGTCCACTTTAATAAAGAAGCATAAGCCTAAATACAATATACTTTTGAGAGATGATAAGTCTTATCCCTATATTAAAATAACAACTAATGAGAAATTTCCTCGGATAATAAAGGTAAGAAGGGTTTTAAAAGACGGGGCTAAATATTTTGGACCATATCCAAGCGGATATGCGGTAAACAATACATTAGAAATAATAAATAACCTTTATCCTATCAGAATGTGTAATTTAAACTTGGAAAAGGATATGGGAAAGAAGAGGCCTTGTTTAAATTATTATATAGGAAGATGTCTGGCACCTTGTCAAGGCAATACAGATGAAACGGAATATATGAGATATATTGACGAGATAATAATGTTTCTCAACGGAAAGGAAGAGAAATTAGTAGAGATTATAGAAAATAAGATGAAGGATGCTTCGGAAAAACTTGATTTTGAAAGTGCTGCAAGGTATAGAGATCAGTTAAATTCTTTAAATATTATATTGGAAAAACAAAAGGTAGTATCCACAAACGTAACGGATCAGGATGTAATAGGAATGGCCAAAGGTACAGACGATTCATGTGTTCAGATATTCTTTATAAGAGGCGGAAAGATAATAGGACGGGAACATTTTATATTGGAGGATACTTTTGAAGAAGAGAGAGGAAGGATATTGAGTTCCTTTATCAAACAGTTCTATATCGGAACAGCATATGTTCCAAAGGAAATATATGTAGAAACAGAATTTGAAGATATGGAGCTTATATCTAAATGGCTTGGTGAGAAAAGAAGTTCTAAGGTTAAGTTTAAAATACCTCAGAGAGGAGAAAAAAGCCAGTTAATGGAAATGGTGAAGGATAATGCTCAGGATATGTTAATTAAACATAGCGAAGAAATAAAAAAGAAGAAGATGGAGAAAGAAGGAACTTTGCTGGAGCTTAAAAATATTTTATCTATGGATAAAATTCCTATGAGGATAGAAGCTTATGATATTTCTGATATTCAGGGGATAGAACCTGTTGGTTCTATGGTGGTTTATGAGAATGGCGAGGCTAAGAAGAGTGATTATAGGAGATTTAAAATAAGGACGGTCACAGGCCCTAATGATTATGCAAGTATGGAGGAAATAATAAAAAGAAGATTTAAGAAAGGGGTAGAAGAAAGAGAAAACTTTAAGGAGAATGATATAAGATTCGAGGGATTTTCATCCTTTCCCGATTTGATAATGATAGACGGAGGAAAAGGACAAGTATCTATAGCCGAAGAAGTTATAGACAACATGGGAATAAGGATTCCCGTATGTGGATTGGTAAAAGATGACTACCACAGGACCAGAGGAATAGTGTATAATGGAAGAGAGATATATATAGAAAAAAATTCTCCCCTTTTTAGGTTTATAACTCGTGTTCAAGATGAAGCCCATAGGTTTGCAATAAGTTACCATAGGAGCTTAAGAAGTAAGGATATATTTAAATCACAGTTAGACGATATAAGAGGAATAGGTAAAAAAAGAAAGGTTTCTCTTTTGAAACATTTTGGTTCTGTTGAAAATATAAAGAATGCATCTTTGGAAGAGTTAAAAAAAGCAGAGGGAATGAATATAAAAGCTGCAGAAGAAGTATACAATTATTTTAGAAAATAAGGGGGATTCAATATGACAAAAAGGTTGTACAGGTCGGCAAATGACAGGAAGATATGCGGGATATGTGCAGGAATAGGTGAATATTTGGATGTTGATCCTACCATCATAAGATTAGTCTGGATATTGTTTACTGTTTTTTCTGCCGGCATTGGCGGAGTTTTAGCATACTTTTTAGCTTGTTTGGTTATACCGGAGCAATAGAAGGGAGATAAAGGCAATTTATGAATTATATTACTTTGGATAAATTGGTTGAAGACTTAAACTTGGAAATTATATATGCTTCAGATGACATAAGTCAGGTGAAAATCAACAAAAGCGATGTAAATAGACCGGGGCTTCAAATGGCAGGCTATTTTGAACATTTTGCCTTTGAAAGGCTTCAGGTAATCGGCACTGTAGAATGGTACTACAGTAATAGCCTGGAAGAAAAGATAAGGGTTGAAAGGATGAGAAAAATTTTTTCTTATCCTATTCCTGCTGTAATTATTTCACGAGGATTACCTGTTTTTCCTGAAATGCTGCAGTTTGCCAAGGAAAAAAATGTATCAATATTTAGGACGGGCATTTCCACTACTAAGCTCATCAATGTATTGATTAATCACCTTGACTATGTTTTAGCCCCAGAAATGACGGTTCACGGAGTATTGGTGGAAGTATACGGCCTGGGTATACTTTTAATGGGACAAAGCGGAGTAGGAAAATCGGAAACTGCATTGGAGTTAATAAAAAGAGGCCATAGACTTATAGCAGACGATATAGTGGAAATTAAAAGGATGGAAGATGAAATAAGAGGAGTATGCCCTGAAATAATACGGCATTTTATGGAGATCAGAGGTATAGGAATTTTAGATATTGAAAGACTATATGGTGTAGGTTCGGTAAAGAGCTGGGGTTTTATAGATTTAGTCATACAATTGGAATATTGGGATGAAAATAAGGAGTATGACAGAGTAGGGCTGGATGAAGACTATACGGAAATATTGGGTAAAAAGATTCCCAAATTGGTTATTCCGGTACGGCCGGGCAGAAATACGGCAACTATAGTGGAAGTTGCTGCCAGAAATACCAGGCAAAAACTTTTGGGATATAGTGCAGCCAGAGAAATGGATAAAAGAGTAAAATCGGAAATTGAAAGAAGAAAAAAAGAAACTCAAGGACATTGATACAAAATAATCAAATTTATTTAAATTAATTTTAATTATAATAATACAAGAATAAAAATGTTTTCAATTAAAAGCATTGGCAGTTAGATGTTGACTTTACTATTAATGTTTACTATACTTAAATTGTGAATTGTTTGAGAAACTAAAAAAGTATTATATTTCATTTATAGTGTTAGTTTTTCTACAAAGTATTTATTTAGGGGGGTTTATTTAATGTCAAAAGTTATGAAGACCATGGACGGAAATACGGCAGCTGCATATGTAGCCTATGCATTTACAGATGTGGCGGCAATATATCCTATTACACCTTCTTCTACAATGGCGGAATTGATTGATGATTGGTCGGCCCATGGCAAAAAAAATATTTTCGGACAAAGAGTAAAGGTTACAGAAATGCAATCGGAAGCAGGAGCAAGCGGGGCAGTCCATGGCTCACTTTCAGCCGGAGCATTAACTTCGACCTTTACCGCATCTCAAGGCTTGTTGCTTATGATACCTAATATGTATAAGATTGCAGGAGAATTGCTTCCGGGAGTGTTTCACGTTTCCGCAAGAGCATTGGCAAGTCATGCATTGTCTATCTTTGGAGATCACCAGGATGTTATGGCTACAAGGCAGACAGGATTTGCATTGCTTTGTTCGGGAGGAGTTCAGGAAGTAATGGATTTGGCAGGAGTTGCACATCTAAGTGCAATAAAGGGAAAGGTGCCTTTCTTGCATTTCTTTGACGGTTTTAGAACAAGTCATGAAATTCAAAAGATAGAAGTAATAGATTATGATGTATTTAAAAATTTAATTGATATGGATGCAGTTAATGAATTCAGGAATCGTTCTTTAAATCCTGAAAGACCTTATGTAAAAGGAACTGCTCAAAATCCTGATATTTATTTTCAGGAAAGAGAAGCCTCAAATACATTTTATGAAAAGATACCTGATCTGGTTAACGATTATATGCAGGAGATAAACAAAGTTACAGGAAGAGATTATAAGCCTTTTAATTATTACGGAGATCCGGAAGCTGAAAATATAATAATAGCTATGGGGTCAGTAACGGAAACTATAGAAGAAACAATTGACTATTTGAGAGCAAAGGGTGAGAAAGTAGGAGTAATAAAGGTACATCTATACAGACCTTTCTCAGCAAAATATTTCTTCGATGTTCTTCCCAAGACTGTTAAGAAAATATCCGTGTTGGACAGAACTAAAGAGCCGGGAGCAATAGGTGAACCCTTATATATTGATGTGAAATCATTGTTCTATGGAAAAGGAAATGCTCCTTTAATTGTAGGTGGGAGATATGGATTAGGATCAAAGGATACTACTCCGTCACAAATAAAAGCGGTTTATGACAATCTTAAATCTGAAAATCCAAAAGATGGTTTTACTGTAGGCATAGTAGATGATGTAACTCATTTGTCCTTAGATGTAAAGGATATAATAAAGACCGCTCCTGAAGGAACGATCAGATGTAAATTCTGGGGTTTAGGCTCAGACGGTACAGTTGGAGCCAACAAGAGTGCTATAAAAATTATAGGTGATGAAACAGATCTTTATGCTCAAGGATATTTTTCCTATGACTCCAAAAAATCCGGCGGAGTAACTATATCCCATTTAAGATTTGGGAAGAAACCTATAAAATCGACTTACCTCATTGAGGAATCAGATTTTATATCATGTTCAAAACAGGCTTATTTGCATCAATATGACGTTTTAGACGGACTAAGAGACGGAGGTACATTCCTTCTTAATTGTACCTGGAAAAATGAAGAATTGGAAGAGAAGCTCCCCGGAAATGTAAAAAGATATTTAGCAGAACATAATATAAATTTTTATACAATAGATGCTACAGATATAGCAAGTAAAATAGGCCTTGGAAACAGAACAAACATGATTATGCAGTCGGCTTTCTTCAAACTTGCCGATGTTATTCCTATGGAGGATGCGGTTAAATACCTGAAGAAATCCATAGCTAAAACTTACGGCAGAAAAGGTGAAGAAGTAGTTAATATGAACTATAAGGCTGTAGATAAAGGAATTGAATTGTTAAATAAAGTTCAGGTGACATCTTCATGGAAAGACGCTAAAGATGATAAAGAAGTTTCCAAGAAAGAAGTTCCGGATTTTATAAGGAATATTTTGGAACCTATGAATAGACAAGAGGGAGATAAACTTCCGGTAAGCACGTTTGTAGGAATGGAAGACGGAATATTCCCCAGCGGAACTGCTGCTTATGAAAAGAGAGGAATAGCAGTAAATGTTCCCGAATGGCAGATAGATAAATGTATTCAATGTAACCAATGTTCTTTCGTTTGTCCTCATGCAGTAATAAGGCCGTTTTTGCTAAATGAAGAAGAAGTTAAAAATAAACCTGAAAGTTTTAAAACCAAAAAAGCTTTAGGAAAAGGCCTTGAAGGATTGGAATACAGGATTCAGATAAGTCCGTTGGATTGTACCGGCTGCGGAAATTGCGCGGATATTTGTCCTGCCAAGGGTAAGGCTTTAGTTATGAAGCCACTGGAAGAACAAGCAGAAACTCAAATTCCGAATTGGGAATATGCAATGAAAGTATCAGTTAAAGATGATTTGATGTCTTTAAACAGTATTAAGGGAAGCCAGTTTTCACAGCCTCTGCTTGAATTCTCGGGAGCTTGTGCCGGATGTGGAGAGACACCTTATGCAAAACTTACAACTCAGTTGTTTGGAGACAGGATGATTATAGCTAATGCTACAGGCTGTTCATCAATATGGGGAGCAAGCGCGCCTTCAATGCCTTATTGTACTAATAAAGAAGGTAAAGGACCGGCTTGGGCAAATTCCTTGTTTGAAGATAATGCCGAATATGGTTATGGAATGGCTGTAGCAGTTAAACAAATGAGAAGCAAAATTGAAGATTTAATGAAGGAGTTTATTGCGTTAAATATAGACCAAGAGATATCAAATGTATTTGATGAGTGGATAAAGGGAAAAGAAGATGCAAGAAGCTCAAAAGCTGCGGCTCTTAAGATGCTTCCTCTTTTGAAAAAAGAAGTGTCTGATGAGAGAGGCAAGGAAATACTTGCAGAAATTACGGAATTAAAGGATTATCTAATCAAGAAATCCGTATGGATCTTCGGCGGTGACGGCTGGGCATATGATATAGGCTTTGGAGGACTTGACCATGTGTTGGCATCGGGAGAAAATATCAATGTATTGGTATTTGATACAGAGGTATATTCAAATACAGGAGGTCAGTCTTCAAAATCTACTCCGACAGCGGCTGTTGCTAAATTTGCTTCTTCGGGAAAAAGGATTAGAAAGAAAGATTTAGGAATGATTGCAGCATCTTATGGATATGTATATGTGGCACAGGTATCCATGGGAGCGGATAAGAACCAGTTCATTAAAGCTCTGACCGAAGCGGAAAATTATGACGGACCATCATTAATAATAGCTTATGCTCCATGTATTAATCATGGAATCAGAGCAGGGATGGGAACTACTCAAAATGAAGAAAAGAAAGCAGTAGATACAGGATACTGGCATCTGTACAGATATAATCCTCTTCTTAAAGAAGAAGGAAAGAATCCGTTTATATTGGATTCCAAGGAACCAAAAGAACCGTTTATGGATTTCATCAACGGTGAAGTAAGATATACTTCTTTAAAGAAGACTTTCCCCGAATCGGCAGATGAGCTATTCAAGAAAGCCGAGGAAGATGCTAAGGAAAGATATGAGAAATATAAAAAGATGGCTGAATAAATTTGAATCAATAAAAGATGGAGAAGCTCAGCTTCTCCATCTTTTACATAATAACAGAAAGTTTTATAAAAATACAGGATATAATGTAATAAATAAAGGCAGGGCCTGTGGAAAAATATTGGGAGGGAATCTATGTACTTTAAACTTACTGCAGGGAACTGAGTTCATGCCGGATTTAAAGGATGCAGTATTGTTTATTGAAGATGATGAGTTGACTTTCCCGGAGAATTTTGATAGAGATTTACAATCCTTAATACATCAGCCGGATTTTGAAAGAGTAAAAGGAATTGTTATAGGAAGATTTCAACTTGCATCCGGAATGGGAGACGAAAAATTAGTTAAAATAATAAGATCTAAAAGGGAATTAAAGAATATACCCGTAATTTCAAATGTGGATTTTGGACACACAACTCCCAATATGACTTTTCCTATTGGAGGTTATGTGGAATTAATTGCAGATAAAGAAGCTGAGATAATGATTAAAGACCATTAATTTGTATTTAAATTTAATGTTAAACTTTTAAAAGAAATATCCGATATGAGTTTTTATGACGGATATTTTTTTTAAGTTTTTTGTACATAAAGATTTTTGAATTTGAATATTTATAGTTAGGAGGTGAGTCTTATGAGTGTAAGAGTAATTAAAATATTATCGGGAATTATTTTAATTATTTTCATGATATTTTGGAGTTATAATATGATTTTTAAGGATATAAAAAGTTTAATTCCTGCTGAAGAAGAACTTTATTCCGGAATTATAAATATTGGGGATTTTCCCCGGTTAACTGCTGAGACAGGAAGTAAATACGGGTGGATTCAGGAAAGAATAAAAAGATTTGAAAAAAGATATCCGGGAATATACATTGAATTTACTCCAATGGATGAAAAAGAAGGATATAGTAAAATGAAGGAAGAAATGGATAAAGGAAATTTTCCCGATATTATTCCGGTGAACAATATGTTTCCTTATTTTGATAAACTGCAGCCTTTAAACGGGTACTTTACGGAAGAAGAGTTGGAAAGTTTGAGAATTCAGGCAACGAATGAAATTAAGGAAGAAAATGATTTTCTGTCTCTTCCCGTAATGCTTACTACTTATACTATGTATCTCAATTTAGATTTATTTAATGAAAGAGGGGTATCTCCTCCTCTGGACGGAAATTGGACCTATGAAGAATTTGTTGACGTTCTTAAAAAGCTCACTTATGATTCTGACGGAGATGGAATAGTCGACAGATATGGTTTTTTATCATTTGTAGAAGAAGACAGCTATAATATTTGGGGAATGATTATCAGTGACGGAGCTCAAATAATTGATCCGAAAAGGGATAGATATGCTTTTTATGGGGAAAAATCTATGAAGGGGTTAGAAAAGGTAATGGACTTGAAAACCAAATATGAGGTAGCTCCGGGGCTGTTCGGATATTTAGACGAAAGTGAATGTTGGGAAATGTTTACAAAGGAGAAGGCTATTGGGGTATATCCCGGAGGGAGCTGGCTGATTCCCACACTTCAAAGATTAAAGGATTCGGGAGAGGGATTTAACTTTGATATTGCAAATTATCCTATGGGGGATGAAAAGCTTCCGACCGTGCTAAGCAGCGGAATAATTTCTTATGGAATAATGAAAGGGGAAGATGAGAAAAAAACGGATATGTGTGTAAGGTTCTTAAAGTATCTGTTAGAAGAAAGTTCTCAAAGATCATTGGAATCTATAGGAACATTTCCGGTAATAAGGGGAATAGAAGGGATGTATTCAGACGATATATATATGCAGAGAATAGAAGACAGTCTGTCTTATACAAGGTATATTCCAGTAAGTGAAGAATGGATTGGAATAGAGAAGGTAATACAGCAGGAAGTTAAGTTTGCAATACAGGGGTATAAAACTTCTTATGAGGCTATAGAGGATGCTAAAAATAGAGTGGAATTATTACTGCAATAAGGTATAATAATTAATATGAGATGAATATTGTTATAGGAGTGGTTTTCTTGTTGGAAAATATCAAAAATATTTTTAACGATGTTATAATTAAAGGAAGCGTGCTTATTGATGAACCGATGAAAGCTCATACTTCATTTAAAATAGGGGGACCGGCAGATTTAATGGTTATACCGGGAAATGAAGGAGAACTTTTAAATGCTGTAAACATATGCAGAAATAATAAAATTAACTTTTATATAATGGGAAATGGAACTAATTTGTTGGTGAGCGACAAGGGAATAAGGGGAGTAGTCATAAAGGTCGGAGATGGGTTAGGTGAGATAAGGATAGAAAACAATATTATTAAAGCGGGAGCCGGAGCATTGTTGAGTACTGTAAGCAAGGTTGCCATGAAGAATTTACTTGAAGGGATGGAATTCGCAAGCGGGATTCCCGGGAGCATAGGCGGAGCCGTAATGATGAATGCGGGAGCTTATGGCGGTGAAATGAAAGATATAATAAGCCGAGTGAAATGCTTAAATGAAGATGGAGATATAGTATATTTTAACAGAGATGAGATGAATTTCAGGTATAGAAAAAGTCGAATAGGAGATGAAAATTTAATAGCATTGGAAGCAGAAATTGAACTTGATTGCGGAGATAAAGAAGAAATTGAAAAGAAAATGAATGAATTAAGAGACAGAAGAAATTTAAAACAACCTCTGAATGTTCCCAGCGGGGGAAGTACTTTCAAAAGGCCTGAAGGATTTTTTGCGGGGAAACTTATTGAAGATTCGGGGCTTAGAGGTTTGAGATTCGGAGGAGCACAAGTTTCGGAAAAACACTGCGGATTTATTGTTAATATAGATAATGCAACATGTGAAGATGTTAAGAAATTAATAAGAATAGTACAGAAAGTTGTTCAAGATAATTTTGATCTTACATTAGAACCTGAGATAAAAATAATTGGAGAAGAGTAGAGGACATTTTATGAAAATATACGGAGACTATCATACTCATACTGTATTCAGTCATGGAAAAGGTACTATAAGAGAAAATGCGGAAGCAGGGATTAAAAAAGGACTTAAGGAAATTGCCATAACAGATCATGGATTTAGGCATATATCTTATGGAGTAAAGCGAAAGAATATCAAGGTAATGAGAGAAGAAATAAATGCCTTGAATCGGGAATATGAGGGAAGAATAAGAATATTGCTTGGAATAGAAGCAAACGTAATAGGATATGATGGGAAAATAGATGTAGATGATGAGATGCTGAGTTATCTTGATATTATGCTTTTGGGATATCATTTTGGAGCAATCCCGTCTACATTTTCCGACGGAAACAAGTTATATTTTTTAAACCTTTTGGGGAAAATATCTTTATCAATTAGGGAGAAAATGGCAGAGCAAAATACGGAGGCTCTTATAAATGCTATGAATAGATATCCCGTAGATATTATTACTCATCCAGGCTCAAAAGTACCGGTGGATATTAAGCGGCTATCTCGTGCAGCTGCTGAGAGAGGAGTTTCTCTGGAAATAAATTCTCACCACAGTCAGCTTTCTGTGGAAAATATCAGAATTGCAATGGAAGAAGAAGTTACATTTTATATAAACAGTGATGCTCATATACCGAAAGATGTAGGAAATATTGATGAAGGTATAGAAAGAGCATTAAAAGCGGGATTACCTTTTGAGAGGATATTGAACATAAGAAAATAGAAAAGAGGTGAAGAAATATGACGATGGAATTTTTGATAATAACAGGCCTTTCCGGCTCAGGAAAAAGCCAGGCTATGAAAGCCATGGAGGATATTGGTTATTATTGTATGGACAACCTTCCGCCTCAACTTCTTCCTAAATTTGCGGAATTATGTTATCAGTCTAAGAGTAATATACAAAAAGTAGCGGTAGTTGTTGATATCAGAGGAGGAATATTTTTTGATGATTTATTTGAGAGCCTTAATACACTGAAAATTCAAGGGTTTAAATACAGAATTTTGTTTTTGGATACGGCAGACAGTGAATTGGTAAAAAGATATAAGGAATTGAGACGTCCTCATCCTTTAAGTCCTACGGGAAGAATAATAGATGGAATTTCTAAGGAGAGGGAACTTTTTAGGGAAGTTAAAAGGAGGGCTGACTATATTATTGATACCACCAATTTAACTATTGGTATGCTTAAGAGGGAAATAGAAACCATATTTCTTGAAGGAAAAGAATCTAAAAAGCTTACAATTTTGGTAGTTTCTTTCGGATTTAAGCATGGTATATTGCTGGATGCGGATTTGGTCTTTGACGTGAGATTTCTTCCCAATCCTTATTATATTCCGGAGCTTAAGAACTTTACAGGAAATGATGATAATGTAAGGGATTATGTACTGAAGTGGGAACAGACAAAAATTTTTATTGAAAAGTTGAAAGATATGCTTGACTTTCTCATACCATATTATATAAAGGAAGGAAAAACTCAATTGGTGATTGGAATCGGATGTACCGGCGGGGTCCATCGCTCGGTGTCCATTGCCAATGTTATATACAAAGAATTAAAAGAAAAAGGAAACAGAATTATTTTGCGCCATAGGGATTTAAAGTAAGGGGGAAGATATATAGGTATGAATACTGGAAAATCGGTAAGAAAAAAATTTTTGTCCAAGGGACCTAAAATTGTGGCTATAGGAGGAGGAACGGGACTTTCCATATTATTAAGAGGAATGAAAGAATATACATCTAATATAACCGCTATAGTAACGGTAGCAGATGACGGGGGAGGTTCTGGAATATTAAGAGAAGATTTGGATATGCTTCCTCCGGGAGATATAAGAAGTTGTATTCTGGCTCTTGCAAATACGGAACCGACAATGGCAAGATTATTACAGTACAGGTTTAAAGAAGGAAGTCTCAAGGGACAGAATTTCGGGAATCTTTTTATTGCTGCAATGAATGAAATATATGGAAGTTTTGAAGTAGCAGTGAGGGAAACCTGTAATGTTTTGGCGGTAACCGGAAAGGTTCTGCCGGTAACTCTGGAAAAGGTAAAGCTTCATGCGGTTCTTAAAAACGGGGAAAAAGTTCACGGGGAGTCAAATATTCCTTTGATAAATAAAGCAATGTCCAGCCAAATTGACCATGTATATATAGAACCGGAAATCAGTTTTCCCATGAAAGAAGCTATTGATGCTATAGAAGAAGCGGATGCTATTGTACTGGGACCCGGAAGTTTATATACCAGTGTTATACCGAATCTTTTAATAAAGGATATGGCCGATACCATATCGGCTGCAGATGGAATTAAAATTTATATTTCTAATGTAATGACTCAGCCTGGAGAAACTGACGGATATTCCTTATGGGATCATGTAAATGCAATAATTTACCATAGCAGAGAGGATTTAATAGATTATGTAATTGCAAATGTAGAAGAGATACCTGAAGAGACTCTCAAAAAATACAGTGAAGATGGGGCTACTCCTGTAATTTTTTCAAAGGAGGATGAAGAAAAGTTGAATTCCATAGGAATTGGGATAATAAAGGAAAATCTTATTGATATAAAGAAAAATTATATTCGCCATGACAGCATAAAATTATGTGAAATAATTACAAGAATGGCAAAAGAAAAGAGAGCGAAAAAGGCTTTTGATTAGATTTTAATTTAATGTTTTCTGCTTTTTTCATTGATCATCTTTGATATGAGATTTCCGGCGGATTTTTTAGTTAAATTTTCATAGGCGATGTTCATATTCAGTTCATCGGATAATTTTTTAATTGTGTCAATCTGCCTTTTTGTGGGCAATTCATCGATAAAATCCGTAACCTCTTTTTTATCTTCCGAGGGAACATCTTCATTAAACAATATTTCTTCAAAAGCGGTCATTCCTATATTTGTTAAATCTCTTAAAGCTCTTGCTTTCGCCCTGGTAGAAGCTATTCTGATTAGATGAGGTACTAAGTTAGAATTTACCGATTGAGGATTAGCATCTCCTATGTCTGTAAATTTTTCTTTATCTGTAAATGCGGTAGCTTTACAAATAGCAGTATAATTATTTTCCTTCTGTGGAAATTGAATTAATTCCACATCCATGGATTTTAAATTTTTTTGGTGAGCCAGGTCTAAAAGGCCTTCATAAGTTACAAAATTTTTTCCGTTAATATTTATTATGAATTTTTCATTTATATTCATTATTATCATCCTCTATAAAATATTTAGGTTTTAAGATACCTATAAACTAAACTGTAAAATCAATTAAATTAATAAAATTTGTTGACTTATCGTAAAAATCCTTTATAATATATTGTTATAAAATTTATTTAAAATAAACCAAGGAACTTATGACAAATGGACCATTATATGATAAACTTAAATAAAAAATAACTGAGTGCTTTAATTTGTTAAAATATTTTGTTAAAATTATTTTTTTTATAGTTTAATTAATTTAAATGATATCATTGCAATTTATCTTTATTTATATATAGAATTAGGAGTGAAGAATATGTTGCAGGAGATAAGTGCTGGAGGTGTAGTAGTGTTTAGCAATACTATTCTTCTTTTAAAAAAATTCAATGGCGATTGGGTATTGCCTAAAGGGAGAATTGAAAAATCAGAAAAGATAGGAGATACGGCTTTAAGAGAAGTATTTGAAGAAGGTGGGGTAAAGGCACAAATACTAAAGTATATTGGAAAAGTAAGTTATAAATTTAGCAATGTACGAGAAGATGAAATTATTTATAAAACCGTCCATTGGTATCTTATGACTACGAAGAGTATGGAGTGCGTTCCGCAGAAAAGTGAGGGATTTGCTGAAGCGGCTTTCGTTTATATGGGCCGGGTTCCGGACATAATTAAATATAAAGATGAAAGAAATATTGTTTTAAAAGCAATATCTTTGATTAATGTATAGATGGGGGAGATGAATATGTCTTTTTCCACGCTGACAAAGAATGAACTTTCAAGAATTCCTATTAAAAATAACTGTTGCATGAAGGCAGAATTAGCTTCTCTTTTGAAGACCAATGGATCAATTCAAATAAATGGCAGAAAAAAAATACATTTAAAATTGATAACTGAAAATGCCGCTATTGCGAGAAGGATATTTACATTATTGAAAACGTTATATAATAGTGAAATTGAAGTAATGGTAAGAAAAAACAGGCAGCTTAAAAAGAATAACAGTTATTTCATAGTAATTTCAAATAGTCAGCAGACGATAGAAATATTAAAGGACTTAGGATTGATAGAAGATATTTTATCAAAAAATTGTTTGACCACTTATAAAATACCGAAAAAATTAGTAGAAAAGAGGTGCTGTAAGAGGGCCTATATCAGAGGGGCTTTTTTAGGGGGTGGTTCTATTAGTAATCCGGAAAAAACATATCATTTAGAGTTTGTTGTAAATTCTCTGGAACATGCTGAAGGACTTTCCCGTTTAATTAACAGTTTTTCTTTAAATTCCAAAATTGTCTTAAGAAAAGAGAATTATGTTGTATATTTAAAAGAAGGAGAACAGATAGTGGATCTCCTGAATATAATGGGTGCACACTCTGCCTTGCTGGATTTGGAAAATATCAGGGTGATTAAAGAAGTGCGAAATAATATTAACAGAATAGTGAATTGTGAGACTGCTAATCTGGGAAAAACTATAGATGCTTCTTTAAGGCAAATTGAAAATATAGAATATATTAAAAGTACCATTGGATTAAATAAAATTCCTAAAAGTCTTTCCGATTTGGCATATGTGAGATTGAGCCATAAAGATTCAAGCCTTAAAGAATTGGGAAAGATGCTTGATCCTCCGGTAGGTAAATCCGGAGTCAATCATCGGTTTAGAAAAATAGAAAATATTGCAGAAGATATCAAAAGAGAAAGGAGAAATTAGAATGTATTCAAAGAAGGTTATTATAAATAATGAGGTTGGGCTCCATGCAAGACCTGCAGCGCTGTTTGTTCGAGTTGCAAATAAGTTTTTAAGTCAGATAAATATTGAATCAAAAGGCAGAAAAGTAAACGGCAAGAGTATAATGGGAGTGATGTCCTTAGGAGCATTCCAGGGAGAGGAGATAATTATTACAGCCAGAGGAGAGGATGAAAAAGAAGCTGTTGAAGCTTTGGTAGAATTGCTTTCAAAGAAGTTGGAAGATATATAGAGTAGGGTATCCTACTCTTTTTATTAGCATAGAAATTTTTTCTACATGTTATATGTTTATATGTTAAAATATAATTAATAAAATTGTTGGAAAGGATAATAGATATGTCTGAAACGGGGAAATTTGTCCACCTCCATGTTCATACGGAATACAGTCTTCTTGATGGGGCAAACAGGATAAAAGATTTGATAAACAGAACAAAGGAATTAAATATGGATACTATAGCTATTACCGATCATGGGGCTATGTTCGGAGTAATAAATTTCTATAAGGAAGCTGTGGAAAATGGTATCAAGCCTATATTGGGCTGTGAGATATATATATCAAGGGGAAGGTATACTCAGAAAGATCCTAAAGGAAGGGAGCAGTACCATCTGATTCTTCTTGCGGAAAATAATGAAGGGCTTAAAAATTTGATGAAAATTGTTTCGGAAGGATATGTAAATGGTTTCTATTATAAGCCGAGAGTGGATAAAGACGTACTTAGAAAATATTCCAAAGGAATAATTGCATTAAGTGCATGTTTGGCAGGAGAAATCCCTCAAAACCTTCTTGAAGGTGATTTTCAAAGAGCAAGGGAAATTGCTCTGGAATATAGAGATATATTCGGAGAGGATAATTTTTTCTTAGAGTTGCAAGATCATGGTATGAGAGAAGAAAAGCTGGTAGATGAAGAAATAATAAATTTAAGCAGGGAAACGGGGATACCTCTTGTTGCAACAAATGATGCCCACTATTTAAAAAGAGAAGATGCTAAGATTCATGATGTACTTCTCTGTATACAAACAGGGAAGAAAGTCGATGACGAAGACCGAATGAAATTTCCTACAGACGAGTTCTATATAAAATCCTATGATGAGATGAAAGAAATATTTGGAAATGTAGAAGAGGCATTAGACAATACAGTTAAAATTGGGAAACGATGTAATGTAACATTAGATTTTGGGCATTTACATTTACCCAGATATGATGTACCCAAAGGATATACTAATGTAGAGTATTTGAGAAAACTTGCTGAGGAAGGGCTTAAGAAGAGATATGGACAAATAGATGAAAATATAAAAAAGAGATTTGAATTTGAATTTAACACCATAGTTAATATGGGATATACGGACTATTTTCTTATAGTATGGGATTTTATAAAATATGCTAAGGATAATGGAATAATGGTAGGGCCGGGGAGAGGCTCGGCCGCCGGAAGTATAGTTTCCTACGCATTAGGAATAGTAGATATTGATCCCACTAAATACGGACTTCTTTTTGAGAGATTTTTAAATCCCGAAAGAGTTACTATGCCCGATATTGATGTGGATTTTTGCTATGAGAGAAGAGAAGAAGTTATAGATTATGTAATAAATAAATATGGGAAGGACAGAGTAGCTCAAATAGTTACCTTTGGAACTATGCAGGCGAAGGGAGCCATAAGGGATGTAGGAAGGGCTATCAATATGCCCTATGGAGAAGTTGATTATATTGCAAAACAAATTCCTATGGAGTTGGGAATGACTATAGATAAAGCTCTTGAAGTTAATAAGGCATTGAAGGATGAATATGAAAATAAGCCGGAAATAAAGGAACTCATAGATTTAGCGAGAGCGGTGGAAGGACTGCCGAGGCATACTTCTACTCATGCTGCGGGGGTTGTTATATCCAAAGATCCTATAACCGAATATGTTCCTCTGTCTAGAAATGGTGATTCCATTACTACTCAATATACGATGACGGAATTGGAAGAAATGGGATTATTAAAAATGGATTTTCTTGGGCTTAGAACTCTTACGGTAATAAGGGATGCGGTAAATTTAATTGAAGAGAATCACAAGATTAAAATAGATTTTTCTAATTTTTCTTATGATGATGAAAATATATACAATATGTTTTCCAAAGGAGATACTTTGGGAGTGTTTCAGTTTGAAAGTGCAGGAATGAGAAGATTCCTTAAGGAATTGAAGCCCACGATGTTTGAAAATATAGTGGCTGCCAATGCCCTATTCAGACCTGGTCCTATGAATCAAATACCAATGTATATTGAAAATAAGAATAATCCTTCTAAAATAGAGTATCCCCATATAAAATTGGAACCAATATTGAAAGTTACCTATGGCTGTATTGTATATCAGGAGCAGGTAATGCAGATAGTCAGGGATATAGGAGGATATTCCATGGGAAGGGCCGATTTGGTCCGCAGGGCTATGAGTAAAAAGAAAATGGCCGTAATGGAAGAAGAAAGAAAAAATTTTATATATGGGAAGACAGATTCTGACGGTAATATAGAAATACCCGGGGCTATAAGAAATGGTGTAGATGAAAAAAGTGCCGGGAAAATATATGATTTGATGATTGATTTTGCAAAATATGCTTTTAATAAATCTCATTCTGCCGCTTATTCTATGATTGCCTACAGAACGGCTTGGCTTAAATATTATTATCCGGTGGAATTTATGGCAGCACTTATTTCCAGCGTTATGGGAGATACGAACCAAGTTTCCCTTTATATTCAAGAGTGTAAAAGACTTAATATAAAGGTACTTCCTCCCGATATAAATGAAAGTGATAGAAAATTTACTGTTTCTAATAATGAAATACGATTTGGATTGTCAGCAGTTAAAAATGTGGGGGACGTATTAATAGATGTTATAGTTAAAGGAAGAAAAGATGGCGGCAGATATAGAAGTTTTACAGATTTTTGTCAAAGGGTTGAAAAGATAAATTCTTCTGTAATGAACAAAAGAGCCATTGAGAGCCTGATCAGATGTGGTGCCATGAAAAGCCTTGGAGGAAATAGAGCGCAATTGATAAAGGTATTTGAAAGAATAATGGATAGAGCCCATAAGGATAAACGCAATAATATAGATGGGCAGACTTCATTTTTTGATGTAAACAATAGTGATATCCTAAAGGATGATCTTCCTGATGTCAAAGAATATTCCCAAGATGAACTTCTCACCATGGAAAAGGAGATGCTGGGGATATATGTCAGCGGACATCCTTTAGCGCCTTATGAGGAAGATTTAAAGAAAGTTTCTAATATGTCCACAATAGATATATTGGGAACGAAAGAAGAAGGAGAAATGTCAGCAGGCGGAATTTCAGACGGGCAGGCTGTTACCTTAGGGGGTATAATAATATCTAAAAAGAACAAAATAACAAAGAATAATAATATGATGGCATTTATAACATTGGAAGATTTATACGGGGTAATTGAAATAATTGTTTTTCCTGCTGTTTATGATAAATTTAATAAATATATAATTGAGGATAGCGTGGTGGTAGTTAAAGGAAGAATTTCTTTAAGCGAGGATGAGGATCCTAAAATAATATGTGAATCTGTTAAACCGCTACAAAGATTTAATAAGGATAAATTATATATAAAGATACCTAATATAAACAATAAAGATATATTTAATGAGATCAAATCTATTCTTATGAAATATAAGGGGGAAACTCCTGTGTATATTTACATGGAAAAAAAGAATAGGACTATTATGGCGGACAGAGATCTTTGGGTTGATTCCCATGACAGTGATTTGATCGAAAAATTGGAAGATGTACTGGGAAAAGATTGTATAAAAATTTGCTAAAACGTTTATAATATCAAGTATTTATAATTGTGCTATAATATTTTTATAACGAATAGGGAAGTCCTTACATATAATATTGATTAAAAAAGACTTTCCGTAAATGAGTTTCAAGAAAAGCCACATTATAATGTTTCAATAGAAGCTTTTCTTATAATACTTAATTAAGGAGTGCGAAAGGTATGTGGACAGCGGTGTATGTAATAGAAGGAAAGGGAAATGCAGCGGAATTGGAAAAGAAGCTGAAGACAGAAGGATTTTTAATAAAAGTAAAACCTTTTGCAAAAGAAGGAGAAGAGATGCTTTATGAAATATTAGCACCTGAATTTGAGGCTGAGGAAGTACAAACTGTATTAATTGATTTAGGTTATATGTAGTTTTATATTTTGTTATTATATAAGGGAGGGTCTATCTATAATGAAAACTATAGGAATATTAACAAGTGGTGGAGATGCACCTGGAATGAATGCAGCAATCAGAGCAGTTGTAAGAACCGGAATATTCAATAAGATGAAGGTAATGGCTGTAAAACAGGGATACAACGGGCTTATAAATGGCGATATTGATGAGATGAACCTTTCTTCTGTAGCAGATATTATTCATAGAGGAGGAACTATAATCAGAACTGCCAGAAGTGAGGAATTCATGACTGAAAAGGGTTTAAAAAAAGCATTGAATGTAATCGATGTTTTTGGAATTGATGGTTTGATAATACTTGGAGGAGACGGTTCTTTTAGAGGAGCTCAAACTTTAAACGAGAGAGGAATTGCCTGCGTAGGGATACCTTGTACCATAGACAATGATATGGGATATACTGATTATACTATCGGATTTTTTACAGCGGTAGAAACCGTAGTAGATGCTATAAGTAAAATCAGAGATACATCTGCTTCTCACGGAAGAGCCAATATAATAGAGGTCATGGGAAGAAGATGTGGCGATATTGCTTTATATTCGGGAATGGCAGGCGGAGCTGAAAGTATAATTGTTCCGGAAGAAGAATTGGATGTAGACAAAGTTTGCAAGAGACTTATACAAGGTCGAAACAGAGGAAAACTTCATAGTATTATTATTTTGGCTGAAGGAGTAGGCAATGCTTATGAGTTATCTAAGAGCATTGAAGAAAAGACGGATATAGAAACAAGAGTTACAATATTAGGCCATATTCAAAGAGGAGGAACTCCTACTGCCTTTGATAGAATAGTAGCAAGCAGGATGGGCTTTAAAGCTGTAGAACTTTTGATGGAGGGAAAATCCGGGGTTGCTGTTGGAATAAAGGAAAATAAAATATATTCTATACCTCTGGAAGAAGCTTTAAATGTCGAGAAGGCTTTTGATGAGAAGATGTTTGATATTGCAAGAGTACTTTCAATTTAAAAGGGAAATGGGAGGAAAAATAATGAAAAAAACTAAAATTGTTTGTACTATAGGACCTTCATCTGAAAAAGAAGAGGTATTGAGAGAGCTTATAATTAATGGAATGAATGTTGCAAGATTAAATTTTTCACATGGAAGTCATGAAGAACATCAGAAAAGAATCGTCACTATTAAAAAATTAAGAGAAGAACTTGATTTACCTATTGGGATTATGCTGGATACAAAAGGGCCTGAAATTAGAATTAAGGAATTTGAAGACGGAGTATGTGAATTGGAAGAGGGGCATGAATTTATTCTTACTTCAAGAGATGTCCCGGGAAATAAAAATATTGTAGGAATCAGTTATGCCGAACTTCCAAAGGATGTTAAGAGGAAAGACACTATACTTATAGATGATGGACTTATAGAATTAGAGGTAGAAGATATAATTGATGGTAAGGATATTAAATGCGTTGTTAAAAACGGGGGAACTTTATCAAACCATAAGGGTGTTAATGTCCCGGGTGTAAAAACAAATCTTCCTGTTCTTACTGATGAGGATATAAAGGATATTAAATTTGGAATTAAAAATGAAGTTGATTTTATAGCAGCATCTTTTATAAAAAAAGGTAAAGATGTTATAGAAATAAGGAAGATACTTGAACAAAATGGAAATAATAATATAGAGATAATTTCAAAGATTGAAAGCCGTGAAGCGGTGGAAAATATTGACGAGATAATAAATGTATCAGACGGGATAATGGTGGCACGGGGAGATTTGGGAGTGGAAATACCTACTGAAGAGATTCCCCTGATACAGAAAAGTATTATCAGAAAATGTAATTTGGTTGGAAAGCCTGTAATTACAGCAACTCAAATGTTGGATTCCATGATCAGAAATCCGAGGCCTACAAGAGCCGAAGCTACAGACGTAGCTAATGCTATATTGGACGGCACCGATGCTATAATGTTGTCGGGAGAGACGGCATCAGGAAAATACCCCATAGCAGCAGTAAAGACTATGAGAAGAATCGCTGAAAGAATAGAGTCTTCTTTGGATTACAGACAATTATTTAAAGTTAAATCCATGAGAAATGAAATAACAAGTACTAACGCTATCAGCAGAGCTACATGTGCCACTGCTGAAGACTTGGGAGCAAGTGCTATTATTACAGCAACGTCTTCCGGATATACGGCCAGGGCTGTATCAAAATTCAGACCTAAAGCTCCTATTATTGCTGCCACACCTTCTGAAAAAATAATGAGAAAATTATCATTGATATGGGGAGTGTATCCTGTATTATCGTTGAGAAGTGTATCTACAGATGAAGTAATAGATTTATCAATTCACTGTGCATTGAAGAAGGGATACATAAAAGAAGGAGATCTGATAATCATAACGGCAGGCATACCTGCAGGTGTTCCCGGTTCCACTAATCTTATTAAGGTTCATACAGTAGGAAAAATCCTCCTTAGAGGAACAGGAGTCGGAGCCAAAGCGGTAACGGGAAAAGTTTGCATAGGAAACAGCCCAGAAGAACTGAAAGGGAAATTTGTAAAGGGCGATATATTGGTAAGTAAAGCTACGGATAAGGATATAATTGAATATATAAAAATTGCATCGGCCATTATAGCGGAAGAAGGCGGGCTTACTTCCCATGCTGCTATAGTAGGGTTGAACTTAGGGATACCAACTATTGTGGGAGCAAAGAATGCAACGAGTATACTTAAAGACGGCAGTGTCGTTACTGCAGATAGTATTACCGGATTGATATATAACGGTGAAGTGAAAGTTCTATAAACCAAAATAAAAAGGGAAACGGAGAGTGTTATATGAATAAATTAGTATTATTCTTAGTTATAACACCCATACTTGATTTGTTCATACTGATTAAGCTTTTTAAAAATATGGGGTTTTGGACTACTGTATTACTTATAATTCTTACAGGAATCGCAGGATGTTATCTGGCAATAACTGAAGGAAAAGTAACTGTTATAAAAGTAAATAAAGAATTGGGTCAAGGTAAAATACCGGGTAATGACATCATAAGTGCTTTATGTATATTTTTAGGAGGAATATTTCTTGTGATGCCGGGAATTATTACGGATATTATAGGGATAACTCTTGTAGTCCCCCCTACGAGAGATTTTTACAGGGAATATTTGATAAGAAGATTTACGAAAATGATTAAAAAAGGAAATGCACATTTATTTTTAAAATGGTAAACAAATAAGGTATAGAAAAAATTTTTTTGGTCGATAATTGATTTTAAGAAGGAAAAAAGGGATACTGATTCTTTTTGGGGCATTTTAAATGCCCCTATTTTTTTGGAAAGGAAGAAACATATGAAGGAAGAATTTTGGAAAGGCAAAGAAATAGAATTAAAAATACGGGATATGACAAAAGAAGGACAAGGAGTAGGAAAGGCAGATGGGTTTACGATATTTGTTGAAGGAGCTATTTTGGGAGATCAAGTGATTGCCAAAATAGAAGATATAAAAAAGAATTATGCCTTAGGAAAAATAGTAAAAGTAATTTCTCCCTCTGAATACAGAACGGATTCAAAATGTATATACGACATGGATTGTGACGGATGTCAATTTCACAGATTGAATTATAATAAGCAACTGGAGTTAAAGACAAGCATAGTGAAAAATGCATTGGAGAGAATAGGAAAAATTCAAGGAGCAGTAATACATCCGACTATAGGAATGAAATTTCCATATAGGTATAGAAATAAGGGGGAATTTAAAGTAAAATCAGTAGGAGGAAAATCATCTGTCGGCTATTTCAAAAGAAGAAGCCATGATATAATTAATATAGAAAGATGTATTATACAGGATGAGTTATCTGATAAAATAATGAATAGTATAAGAGATATATTAAAAAATGAAGATACTTCCGAATTAAAGAATATAACAGTCAGAACAACGAAGCATAAAGAAGCAATGATAATACTTACTACAACGCGCAAAGGATTTTCGTTTAAAGAAAAATTAATAAAAAGGCTTTCAAATATAAAAGAAGTGAAAAGTATTTATCAGAATATAAACCCGAGGGCAGATTCGGAAATGATGGGAAGCAGAAACATTAAATTATACGGACAAGATACCATAACAGATTGTATAGGAGGTTTCAGATATAGTATTTCTCCCAACTCCTTTTTTCAAGTAAACAGAGAACAGGCGGAAGTATTATATGAAAAAGCAGTGGAATACCTTGATTTGAAAAAAGATGAGGTAGTCGTAGATCTTTATTGCGGTATAGGTACTATAAGTTTATATCTGGCCCAAAAGGCCGGAAAGGTCTACGGAGTCGAAGCAGTAGAAGAAGCCGTAAAAAACGGGCAAGAGAATGCGGTACTTAACAGAATAGAAAACGTAGAATTTATACAAGGCCTTAGTGAAGATGTGTTTCCCAAGTTATTAAAAAGAGGAATAAAGGCAGATAAATTAGTAGTAGATCCTCCAAGAAGAGGATGTGAAAAAGAAGTATTAGAGACAATAGCTCAGATGAAGCCCAAACGCATAGTATATATATCCTGCAACCCTGCAACCTTAGCGAGAGATTTGAGATACTTAGAGGAAAGAGGATATAAAACTTTAGAAGTGCAGCCTGTAGATTTATTTTGCTGGACGGGGCATGTGGAGACGGTTGTATCGCTCTCCCACAAAAAAGCAGACACACATATCAACATAAATGTGGAGTTTGGTGATGAGGAAGGACAGATTCCTATTGATGAGATAGCGAGAAAGGCTGAAGAATATAGACCAAGCGAAAGAGTAACCTATAAAATGATGCAAGAGTATATAGAAAGCAAGTATAATTTCAAGGTGCATACCGCCTATATTGCAGAAGTAAAAAGAGACTTGGGATTACCTATGTACGATGCTCCCAATGCTGTAGAAGAATTAAAACAAGAACGGAAACACCCAACACCCGAAAAGGTAGAGGCAATAAAAGATGCCTTAAAACATTTTGGAGTTTGCCAATAATTAAAATTAAATAGGAAAACAAAAAGTTGTTTGCTCTTATTTAGAGTAGACAACTTTTTTATATAGATAAAATTGAATAATGCCATTTTCTAAAAAGGAGTTAGTTTATGTGAATAGCTCTTTTTTTGTACCCAAAATTGAAAGGAGGAACAGAATTGAACGCAAAAATCATTGCCGTAGCCAACTAAAAAGATGATGCTGGCAAAACAGCTACCTGTGCTAATTTAGGCATAGATTTAGCTATGGAAAATAAAGAAGTAAAAAGAGACTTGGGATTGCCAATGTATGATGCTCCCAATGCTGTAGAGGAACTAAAACAAGAACGGAAACACCCAACAACCAAAAAGGTGTAAATTGTACCACTTCGGTATTTTTATTTTACAACAAATAGGAACTTTGATTTTATCACAACGAAAGGAGGCTTAGAGCAGTTTGAAGATACTAAAAAACCGGATATTTCTAAGCGCCCTCTGTATTGGTGTTGCAGCAGCTATATCCTTTGGGCTTTTACCAAGGTTTTATGAGGATAAAAGTGCAACGATTATGGTACTTAGGGCATCAGAGGACATTCCAGTGGGAACGGAGATTAAAGATAATCACCTTACTACCGTGGAAGTGGGAAGCTATGGACTACCTGAAGGTGCTATCAACGACAAAGATACGGTTTTAGGTAAGGTTGCACAGACCAATATTATCAAGGGAGATTATTTCTTTCCACAAAAACTGGGAGGATTTCTTGCAAATGAGCTATTAGACCGCATTACTAAGAATAACCAGCGTCTTGTTACCATCAGCGTACCAAGTATTGCGGCAGGACTTTCCTCCCACCTTCAAAACGGAGATATAGTAACTGTGGCAGTATTTTTAGAGCAGGCATCAGATGGTCAGAATTCTTCTCCACAAGTTATCATCTATCCCGAACTAAAAGGGTTGGAGGTTTACAGTGTTGAGAATGCCAGAACGCAAGATACAGCAGAAATGCGAGAACAGCAAAAAAGCGGTCAGTCACCTAATGGTGATACTGTTCCTAAAGCTATTACGCTAATCGTTACCGAGGCACAGGCTGAAAAACTTATCCAAGCCGAATATACAGGCAAGCTACACATAGTTTTTGAGAAACGAGGTGTTATGAACTATGAGTAATAAAATCTATGCCGTTTGGGGCGGCAATAACAGCGGTAAAACAACCTTTGCAGTTAATCTTGCTTGCGCTCTTTCTAAGCGTGATGTATTGGTGGGGCTCATTTCCACTAACCTTATCTATGGAGACCTGCAAGTCTTTTTTGGTCAAAGTGTTCTTGAAGAAAAGGGGCTTTTTCAAGCGTTGAACGATGATAACCCCAACATTGGAGAAAAGTTTATGGAATATGAACAAAGCAAAAACCTGTTTTTTCTATCATTGCCTACGCATTATACAGGGCTTCTTTGTGACACCGTAGCCATTCAGGAAGTAGAGAGGATGATTAATGCCGCATCTTTGGTATTTGATATTCTCATTGTGGATGGAGCAGCAGATATGACTAATCCCATATCTGGTGTTGGCCTTTGGATGGCAGATAAGGTATTTACCCTGCATAAGCCATCTATAGCAGCACAAATGTGGCAAAAGGGTGTTTCAGACTTTGTAAAGGGACTTCATATTGCAGAGAAACAAACCCATATACTGCAGACCCCTAACGGTGAATTTGACGACAAGACCTATAAGAGCATGATGGAACTTTCCTTTGACTATGAGCTACCCTATGTAAAGCAGGCAAGTGAACTGGAAAATGCGGGAACTCCACTGTGTTTATTCCATGATCGACATTGCAGACGTTATAGCAAGGTACTGGAGAAAATTGCAGATGAAATCTACAGAGGTATAGAGTCATGAACAACAGATTTTCCGTTAATGATCTGATTTACCGAGCTAATAAGCGACGTTCTGACAGTGGGGAAAGTATAAAAGCTCAGGACTATGGAGAAATCCTTGATAAGCTTCAGCGGCTCATTGCTAAGAACCATTCAGCAGAGCTTGCCCAGGTATTGTATTCTGAGGAAGCAGAGGAAAAACTTAAAGACCTTATTATGCGATATTTAAACAGTGAGCAGTTGGTGGCTAAAAATCTTAACAATATCTCCGAACTGGTAGACGCTGTATATTATGATATGGCTGGTATGGGACTGTTATCTCCTTATCTTAAGGATGGTGACGTAGAGGAAATAAACATCAATGGCTTTAGTGGAATTTGGGTGCTATACAAAGACAAAAAGGTGAGACTTAATGAAATCTTCACCAATTCTGAAGCCTGCTCCAACATCGTAAGAAAGATGAGCCGATTCGGTAATGTTATTCTTGATGGATCAAAACCTATTGGGGATAGCTTTATTGCACGAGGCATCCGTATGTCAGGAGCCATTACGCCTTGCGTTGACCAAGATTCAGGAGCTATTGCCTCCATCAGAAAGCAAAAGCCCTCCTATATCACAAGGGAAAACCTGATTGAATGGGATACAGCAACAGCGGAGGAACTGGACTTTCTCACCCTTTGCGTTAACAATGGCGTATCAGTAGCTATTGCTGGAGCCACCGGCAGCGGAAAAACTGCCGATATGGGATACATTCTAAGCTGTGTATCTTTGGATAGGCGTATTGTCACTATAGAAGATACCCGTGAGCTATCGTTAGCACAGTTTGATGAAAATGGTATGATGATAAACGATGTAATTCATCTTTTGACCAAGGAGGAACCTAATCCAATCAGCATGTTGGATTTATTAAAACTCTCATTAAGACTGCACCCACAAATCCTTGTACCAGCTGAGATGCGAGGTAAAGAAGCCCTCACAGTGCAGGAAGCCGGACGAACAGGACACACCATCGTTAGTACGCTACATGCTAATAGTGCAAGGACGGCTTATGATAGAATATTGACCATGTGCTTGGAGGCTGGGACTTCTTTGTCAGAGGAAAGGCTTCTAAAGAATATTGTAGAGGCCTTTCCGATTATGCTCTTTAAAATGCAATTACCTGATATGTCAAGAAAGTATATGGAAATCTTTGAAGCCAAAGGGGTACAAAATGGTGAAGTTATCGGCAACACCCTTTTTAAATACGTAGTTGATCATTATGAACGAGATGAGTCTGGGAAGATTACAAAGGTTGTGGGAGTCCATAAGCGTTTAGGCTGTATTTCTTCTACTCTTGCAGAAAGGCTCCTAATTGGTGGTGTTCCTAAAAAGGAGATTCAACGCTTTGCGGAAGGAGGAACTCAATGAATCCAATTTATCTATCCCATATTCTTATTTTCGCATTTATCAGTTTTGCAATGTTACTACTGCTAAAACTAAACCCTTTTGCTATAGAACAAAATCCTCTGAAAAAACGCCGCCTATACCTTACAGGAACAAAATTGAAAATTACCGAGAAAATTGCTATACGGTTTGAAACATTATTTCGGCAGACACGATGTACACACAAAAAATTCATTGTAATGGTATTTGTATCAGTAGTAGGTGGCTTTGTGGCCGGGATTATACTCTTTGGCAGTACTGAGCTGGCAGCAGTTATGGCAGCGTGTATGCTTCCTGCTCCATACTTTTACCTAACTGTAAAAAGCTCTGGGGCAGCAAGAGAGGAAATTGAGGGATTGGAAAATATGTCCATTATTACCAATGCCTATGCTGGAAATGACGATATTATTAAAGCAGTGGAGACCTATGTGGAAGAAAAGAACCGATATATTCCAGCTCATTTAAGAACTCCCACACCATTTGATGAGTTTGTATCTGAAATCAGGCTCATCAATCCTAATGTGGAGCATGGTCTATACCGTCTATCTGCAAAAGTTAAAAATCGCTATTTTACCGAGTGGGTAAAAACTCTTATCCTCTGTTACCATGACAGAAGATTAAAATTCGCTTTGTTTCCTATTATTAAAGCTATGAATGATGCAAAATCCATGCAGATTGAGAGTGACAGCATGATGGTGAGAGTATGGCGGGACTATCTTATGACAGCAGGTCTGATGTTTTCCATAATTCCTATGATGCGCTTTTCCAATGCCGAATGGTTTTTTATTCTTACAAAAACACCCATCGGTAAACTGCTGATTATCATTATGTTACTGACTGCCCTTGGCACAGCCTTTTATGTAATGAAGGCTACAAAACCATCAAACAGATAAGGAGGTTTTCCGTTGTTTTATCAAGTTATTATATTCGTCCTGCTGACTGCGGCAGGATTTTTAATTTGCAGGCAACTTCTTAAAATTCCAAAGATGAGTATGAAAAAGAACATCAAGCATCTGCAGGATAAAAAAGAAAAGACAGGGAGTCGATTGTTAAACCGATTTGTAATGCCCCTTGTAAAGCCCGTCTCACGGCTAATACCCCTTGATCCTGTAAAGGAAGCAAGGATGGCATCTACACTCCGTCGCGGAGGATTAGAGCTTACCCCAAAGGAGTATTACGCAAGGGCTATTATATGCGCCATTTTTACATTACCTCTTGCTCTGCTATTGTTTGCAATCGGTGCTACAAATCTTGTGCCTATTGTACTCATCTTTTCCATAGTGGTATATTTCCACTTCATGACCGACCTTAAAGACAAGATGAAGGAAAAAAAGATGCGCATTGAAATGGAGCTTCCAGGCTTTGTGCGCTCTATATTGTATAAGCTGGATGACATCAAAGCTGACAGTAAAAAAGCCGTCGTACAGGTGGATTTAATTCAGATATTTGAGGATTACCTTAAGGTAGCCAGTGATATATTCTACTATGATGTTTCAGTTTTAGTAGTGGAGATGAAAGCAAAGGATATTGAAACCGCCCTTAGAAATTTCAATGAACGCATCGGCCTTGCAGAAGTATCCTTTCTGGTGAATGCCCTTATAGGACTTCACCGGGGAGAGCATCAAGGGGAGGCACTGGCGTATCTTGCAAGAGATATGGACATTAAAGCTAAAGAAGCTTTAAAGAAAAAACTAAATAAGCTGCCCCGCAGGATTAAGATTGCATCCATACCCCTTGTGGCTGTAACTCTTGCAAGCCTGCTCTATGTCATAGGCTCCCACCTTATAAAGTCAATGGGGGGCCTTTTTTAATGTGAAAATGGGGAGACCCTTTTCAAAATAAATTTTTAGGAGGTATTAACCATGCAAAACAAAACAACCGCAATCCAAATTATCGAGGGAAGGAGAGAAAATTCTATGAAGAAAAGAATGGTAAATGCTCTTTTAAAGGCAAGAAATGTTTTAACAAGCAAATCCGGAGATCAGATGACAGGATGGCTCATTGTCGTATTGATTGTCGTAGTCGTGGGAGCAGTGTTTATGACACTGTATCAGGACTCCATCTCTACCATCTGGAACAGCATTGTTACCAAGATTACCAGTCTCTTGAACTAATTTTAGCCAAAAGGCAGTGGTACAAGGGGGAGAAATTCGCCCTTTTTTAAAACTAAAATCTAAAAATAAACGGAGGTATTTTCTATGTTGAAAGCAACAAAAAGCAAAATGCAAAGTATGGCACTAAAGGCAAGAAGGGTACTTACAAACCAATCCGGCGACCAAATGACAGGCTGGCTTATTGTGGTCTTGATCGTGGTAGTTGTAGGTGCAGTATTCATGACGCTGTATCAGGATTCAATCTCGCAGATATGGAACAGTATCGTAGCTAAAATCACCGGCTTAATAAACTAAAGGCAGAAAACTCAAAGATAGTAATATAGGGGGAGCATCGCTCTCCCTTTCCCTTTAAACCAAATAAAATATGGAGGTATTTATTATGATGAAAACTTTAAAAAACAAAATGCAAATGGTAGGTCTTAAAGCCAGAAATATACTTGCGAGCAAGTCCGGAGACCAGATGACTGGCTGGCTTATTGTGGTCTTAGTTGTGGTAGTTGTAGGTGCGGTATTCATGACACTTTATCAGGGCTCTATCACACAGATCTGGAATAGCATTGTTAATAAGATTACTGGCTTAATAAGCTAATGACAGTCATTTCGAATATATCCGCTGATGCGGGAGGTGCAAGAAGATGAACAGAAGGCACCGAGGTATATGGGGGAGAAATTCTCCCCCGTTTCCTTTTATGAAACTACTTTTTAACAGGAAAGGTAGCAGCTATTTTGACTTGATGGTCAAAACGCTGGTGGTCATTACGCTCATGGTTACGGTTATGAGTTTTTTAAGTATCTTTACTACCTACCTCAACTTAAACCATATCTGCCGACGTGTTGTTCGGGTAATTGAGCTTGAAGGACAGGTATCGGACAGAGCCTATGATGTTTTCTACCGGCTAAAACAGCAGACCAGTCTATCCCCGGAGATGACTGTCGAGGATGTGGAGTATCAGGGAGGACAGAAAATCCAATTGAGAGATACCTTTACAGTCACTATGACGTATAGTCATCCCTTTACCATCTTTACACCATCCTTTGCGCCCCCTGTTAAAATTGATATTCCTATGCGGGTGAGTATCACCGGCATGTCGGAAAAATATTGGAAGCTCTTAGAGTGAGAGCGCCGGAAAGGAGAAAGCTGTGGGGAATTTTAAACGTATTTTACAAAATCGCAGGGGCGACACCTTCATATTCATCTTGATACTTGTATTCTTTATCCTAACCCTATCCGCTATTCTGATTGAGTATTTCCGTATGGAAAGCCTGTATCAGCAGGTGGAATATGTAATTCAGCGGGGCGTAAACAGTTCTGTGGAATATGCAATGATGGATGAATATCGTAGGGACGGCTATGCTCAGCTGGACAGCTCCCTTGCGAAAGAAAAGCTTTATGAGTACCTACACGAAAATATGAAGCTGGATGCGGGACTTAATAAATATGCTGATGAAGAATGGGTTTATGAGCTTGAAATCAAAAACATTAACGCAACTGATAATCCACCTCGGCTGACGCTGGACGGGGTACTAAAAACCCACAGTATTTTCAATTTTCTAACCGGCGAGGTTAAGCTCCCCTTTAGCATATCCAGCGTCAACAATAGAATCGAGGAAGGAGGTTTCTAATGAAATGCAAATTTATCTTTGTCATTCCCCTTATGCTTGTATGCTGCCTGCTCTTATCAGGTAAAGCCTTTGCTGCTCAGATTAGCGACATTGAAATTAGTATTACTTCTCCCATAGACAGTCTGAAAAATGAAAGCGGTATGGTAGCCGTAGAACAATTCCCCGCAGAGATTCCTATTAGGGTAATGGCTAAAACCGGTAATCTTACGGATATCCAACTGGAGTACGACGGTCAAAGCAAAAAGATAACACCGGAATATATCCTGACCGTTGAAAGCAAAGAAGCTTGTGGTCCCTATACTATTACAGCAAAAACAGACCAGAATGCAGTCCTTACCATTACTGCAAACGTCATATTCCAAGTCAAAGCTACCTATGACACTCGATACCGCATCATCGGCATGAATGTTAAAGAAATCTATGAAGGTGAAACATTGCTAAAATCCTTTAAAGAACCCCAGCGTATTGACCTTGTAAATGCCAATACTGTTGCCGATTATGAGCAGGAGCGAATCGCTGATTGGATTGGTCGGTATGACGGTGGAACCTATAACTTAAAGGGAAGCAATGTGGTAGAAATCTATGGTTTTAGTTCTGGCAAACTCTATGGAACCTATGACACTGATAGGGATTTTGAATCGCTGACCACCCGTTACGGCTGGACACCAAAATCATTGATTGCTTTTGAAACCATGAGAGATACAGCCCTATCCTATCAGGCTCCAGTCAAAATTGATGTAGAGGCTACATGGTGCGATGAAAAAAAGCAGGATGTATACGGTAAAATAACTGCTCAGGATAAGGGAGTGCCAGAACTACTCTATCCTTATCAGACCACATCCGTGACCTTTACCAAGGATGATATTTTATTGTCCCGAAACTTCATATACATGGGGCTTGAATGGGATTACACACCGGAAACAGAAGAATTTACAGATGGAGAAAGCAAGACACTTACCTCTGTCACACAAAAAATCCATTATCAAATCCCTACTGTAGACTTCTGTTTTAAGTTTAAGGCTCAGGATGGAAACGACTTATCGGTTGTTATCCGTGCACCTTCCACAGTGTATCGGGGCAATAACTATACTTTTACCGTTATTTATATGAATAGCGGAAACAGTCCAGCCTATGACGTGCCATTAAAAGGTACAGTAGATGATATTTTGGTTGAAGAAATACCTAAAGTGCAGGATTTTTCAGCTAATATAAGCAAAACCTACACCATTAAGCGTACTGCTGATACTGTAGCTAATGAAATTCATCTATGGGCTAATATTGGTGTACCGGAAGGCTTTATTGACGGGAATCTTTCCAATAACACTGCCACGGCAGTTATCAAAGTGATTGACCCTGAACCAGAGTCAACACCCGACCAGCCTGATATACCGGATAAACTCGATGATCCAGTAAATTCACCGGAAGAGCCACCAGTTCCTCCAAAACTTTGTGACCTTACGGCAAGTATTCTTGTGCCCCGTACAGTCTATGAATATGAGGATTATAGCTATACCGTGAGCTTCACAAACAATTCTGACGTAGAACTAAAAGACGTACTCTTACAGGGGAAAAACAATGATAATATCTTGCCTGAAATTCCCAAAACAGCAAGTTTTAAGCCCCAAGAAACAAAATCTTTTACTATCACAGGTACAGCAGGAGACGCAGGTGAAGTTTATCGCCTATGGGCAAATGTGAAAGCACCAGAAGGCTTTAGGGATGAAAAACCAACTAACAATACTGCTATTTCGAGCATTACGGTGGTAAAACACACTTTTGATGATCCAGATGACCCCGAAAACCCTGACAATCCTGACGACCCGGATAACCCAGATAACCCAGATAATCCAGATGAACCTGACAACCCAGATGATCCAAGTGATCCCGACAATCCATCGGATACCCCGGACAATCCTGAAAATCCAGAGGTACCCCCGGTAGTAAATCTCTGCGACGTATGGGTAAATTTATCATCGCCGCCTACGGTGTATGAACGGGATGAATACAGCTTTACTGTATACTTTGCCAACTCTACAGATAAGGAACTATCTGATGTGGGTCTAAATGTCACCATCAACGGTAAGATAGTTTCAACTATACCGCCTAAAGCCAATTTCAAATCCTTTGAGAAGAAAGCATTTCTTGTTACTGGCATAGCAGGAGCAAAAGGCGTACCTATCAAGCTATCAGCACAAGTATCACCACCTAAAAGGTATAGGGACATCAATACAGGTAACAACCAGGTTTCATCTGAAATCATGGTGTTGGAGCATCCTTATGATTTAGATGTGCAAAGAATCACGCCGGATGAGTACAAGGAAAATCAGTCGGTCATTACCACCGTCAAGGTATCAAACAAAGGAAGCCTTGACTTTGCACCAGGACAAAACGTTACTGTATTGTTTCAAATTCCTGAACTGTCTTTATCAAAACGTATTGATGCGGTAGTGATGGAAAGGGATACATGGAATGTTGTGTCCATACGATGGGATACACCCAATGTAAAGGCCGATAAAGATATTACACTGATTGCCATTATCAACCCTGAACAGTTATTAGGGAATGAAGGCACCAATGATAACAACACCTATACCCAAAAGGCTATTATACAAAATATATCCTATGGGGAACCAGAGGAAAGCCGGGTATTACCCGACCCACCGAAAAGAAATGAACAGCCAAGGGTAACATGGTGGGAACAACGGTACGAAAATAATAAGTTTATATGGCGAGAATTCTACGCTGAACTAAAGGTAAGCACTATGTTGGATTATGATACAAAAGCAAAGGGCTACTTAAAATCGGGTTACGGCTATTTTATTCGTGTTACAGCCACGGTAAGCACCAACTATGACAGGTCAGAAATGATTACTGCTCCACAGACAGCAGAAGTATATCTGCCGGAATACCACTATGAAACTGCCATTCCTTTAGTCAAGGAGGGCAGTCAATTTACCTTTAAAGAAAATCCATCATCACCTTTCCGCTACAGAAAACAGTATATTCCGGTGTGGTTCCCAGATAACAAAGATTATATCGTACAGCTTCTTGTCACCGACGTACACACTCCTGGAGGAACACTGTCTAAGTGGATTACCGGAGGACAACTTAAAATCAATGTGGTAGATAGCATGTATTCCGATGATGTCACTACGGGTAATTGATATGGTACTACTATTTTGTGCCGTTCCCATACTGTGGGCGGCTATCACAGACTTTAGAAAGCGGATTATCCCAGACTGGACATGGATAGCTATTGTCCTATTTGGCGGTATATCCGCTTTTCTTTTACCCCATCCTACGTTACCCCAACGGATTGTGGGTTTTTTACTGCCGGGTGTCTGCCTATTTATCCTTGCTTTAAAATACGGCGGTGTGGGCGGTGGTGATATTAAACTTACGTCGGCAATAGGCTTTTGCTTTGGACTATACGGTCTTGCAGCCATTCTCTTTTTCGCACTGCCTCCTGCCTACATTTATGCAAAGGCAACACGGCAAAAAAGTGTTCCACTGGCTGTATTCTTATGTATCGGATTTTTTGTCTATATGGGTGTTTTTATATGTTGATTTGCCTTTGTACTCTGTATGGTGTTGGACATTGAGTGTGTAGATATGTTTACACATCGTTTTACTTAAAGTGTTCAGGGATGTCTATATTATGAAATGTTGAGCAAATTTAAGGTTAATAAATAATGGGAGGATGTCGTTTTTTACTGACATTCTCTTTTATATTAAAAAAGTAAAAAGCCGTTTTCTTTATTGAATGATAAAGTAAGCGGTTTTTTGTGTGAAAGGAGGAACAGAATTGAACGCAAAAATAATTGCCATAGTCAATCAAAAAGGAGGCGTTGGCAAAACAACCACCTGTGCCAACTTAGGCATAGGCTTGGCTATGGAAAACAAGAAAATCCTGCTTGTGGATACCGACCCTCAAGGAAGTCTGTCTATCAGTTTAGGATACCAACAGCCGGATACGCTCACTATTACCCTTGCTACGGTCATGGGAAAAGTGATTACCGACACAACTATTGAAAATAAGGAGGGTATTTTACATCATCACGAGGGAGTAGATTTACTTCCTGCAAATATTGAGCTATCGGGTATGGAGGTATCGCTCGTAAATGCCATGAGCCGAGAAACTATCTTAAAGCAGTACCTTGATACGGTGAAAAGGCAATACGATTTCATACTTTTGGACTGTATGCCCTCTTTGGGTATGCTGACAGTCAATGCCCTTGCCGCCGCAGATAGCGTAATCATTCCTGTGCAGGCACAGTATTTGCCCGCCAAAGGCTTAGAACAGCTTTTACAGACCATTGGAAAGGTACGCAAACAGATAAATCCAAAGCTAAAGATAGACGGTATTCTGCTGACAATGGTGGATAACCGTACCAACTTTGCAAAGGACATCAGCTCCTTGCTTAGAGAAACTTATGGAGGAAGTATCAAGGTATTTGCCACTGATATTCCCCATTCCGTAAGAGCTGCCGAAATCAGTGCGGAGGGGAAAAGTATCTTTACCCATGATCCGAAAGGCAAGGTTGCAGAGGGATATAGAAATCTGACAAAGGAGGTGCTAAAAATTGAAAAGCTCCGCCAAAAACATAAAGCTGACATCAGTAGATGATTTGTTTTCCACTGAGGAAAGCAGAGCTGATGAGAGCCGAGAAAAAATAGTGGAACTTCCCTTAACGGAATTGTTTCCGTTCAAAGACCACCCATTTAAGGTAATCGACAACGAGGCTATGTTTGATACAGCCGAGAGTATCAAGCAGTATGGTGTGCTTGTTCCTGCTATTGCTCGTCCCCGTGATGAGGGTGGATATGAACTTGTGGCAGGACACCGCAGACACAGGGCAAGTGAACTTGCTGGACTTGAAACAATGCCTGTCATTGTCCGTAATCTTGATGATGATGCTGCCACCATTATCATGGTAGACAGTAATTTACAGAGAGAAAATATCTTACCGAGTGAACGTGCTTTTGCTTTTAAGCTAAAATTAGAGGCTATCAAAAGACAGGGTGCGAGAACAGATTTAACTTCTGTTCAAGTTGGACAGAAGTTAAATGCAAGAGATGTAGTGGCAAAAGAGGCTGGTGCAAGTGCTGTTCAAGTACAACGCTACATTCGCCTAACTGAACTTATCCCTGAACTGATTGCTATGGTAGATGAGAAGAAAATTGCTTTTAATCCTGCTGTAGAATTGTCTTATCTTAAAAAAGGGGAACAGACCGACTTGCTTGAGGCTATGGATATGGAACAGGCTACCCCCTCTCTTTCACAGGCACAGCGGTTAAAAAAATTCAGTGCCGAGGGCAAATTAAGCCTTGAGGTTATGAGTGCCATTATGAGTGAGGAAAAGAAAGGCGAAATCGACAAGGTAACTCTTACAGGCGATAAAATTAAAAAATATTTTCCTAAAAGCTACACTCCACAGCAGATGGAGGCTACTATCATTAAACTACTTGAAGGCTGGCATAAAAAAAGGACACAGCAACAGGAGCGATAGAAAGGAGTTTCCCTATGAATAAGAATAAACCCATTTTTGAGCTGATTGACGAGGCTCGCAGGCAATCAGGAGAACCGAAACTTGCTGGACACGATATTATGGCTTTGGAACGCTTTGACCCTGATGTTACACACATGGTTGTATTTGATGTGTTGAGCCATTCTTCCCCTGTGGGAAATAAGGGAGAGCGTATGCGATTGTTTTTGACCGATATGGGGTATCAAAAGGCACTGGAGAGCCAAAAGTGTGAGGAAATTAAAATACTTAGACACGCCAAAATAGCAAGAGGTCATATCCTCTATGACAGAGGAAATGAGCCAATACGCTGAGATAACCGCAAAATTGCTTGCGATTTTTTTATTTTTCAGTAGGAAAGGAGTGATGTGATTGGCAGTATTCAGAGTGGAAAAGACAAGAGATTACACGGTTATGGCAAATCATCACTTGCGAAATACCGAACTTTCCTTAAAGGCAAAAGGCTTATTATCTCTTATGCTTTCCCTTCCGGAGAATTGGGATTACACCACAAAAGGACTTTCCTGTATCTGCAAGGACGGAATCGACAGTATCAATGCCACGGTAAAAGAACTTGAGGCACATGGGTATATAACCCGCAGGCGTATTCGTAATGAAAAAGGGCAGCTTACCACAATAGAATATACGATTTTTGAACAGCCACAAAGCCTTGATACTACTGATGTTCCACCTAAACGGGAAAATCCAATCTTGGATAAGCCAATGTTGGAAAATCCAATACTGGAAAACCCAATCTTGGAGAAACCTAAACAGGGCGAACCTATCTTGGGAAATCCCCACCAATTAATTACTAATAAATCAAATACTGATTTATTAAATAACGATATATTAAATCCTCATCAATCAAATCCTTATCCATCAAGTGCAGGGGCGAAAAAGAAGATGGGATATGATACAATTGCATGTGACAGATTAGAAGAAGTAAGAGAATTGGTATTAGAAAACATTGAGTACGAGTATATCAAGCACAATCATGACCGTGAACAGCTTAACGAAATTGTTGACCTTATGGTGGAAACACTTTGCTCCACAAAGGACATTATCAATGTTTCAGGAGATGATTATCCGGCACAGCTTGTTAAGGAAAAACTGTTACGGATCAACAGTCTGCATATTGACTATGTGTTTGAGTGCCTAAGAAAGACTACCACCTATATCCGCAATATCAAGCGTTATTTGCTGGCTACTCTTTTTAATGCACCATCAACGATTGGCACTTATTATTCGGCACTGGTAAACCACGATTTATATGGAGATAGATAATGGCATTTTGCACCTGTTATACAGGAATAGCAAGATGCCTTTTTTTGTACCCAAAATCAGAAAGGAGTTTTAGAAGATGAAAAGACCTATGGCATACATTACTGCGGCTTGGGGAAAGAACGAGTTTGAAAATACCGAGCTGGCTGTTAAATATTGCAGGAAAATCTACGAGGCGGGATTCACTCCCATGTGTCCCCTTTTGTTCCTGCCCCTTTATCTCAACGATGAAATTCCGCAGGAGCATAAAGATGGGGTTGATATGGCAAGGGATATGCTGCGGCGTTCTCATGTGCTTGTGGTATGTGGCGATGTGGTGGACGAAAATGTGAAAAATGATATTGCCATCGCTGAACGTTTACACATTACAGCTACTACTCTTGAGGGTATTTTAACCGTCAAGGGGCAAGGGAGGGATAAAAACAATGGCTGATTACTTGATAAGGCGGCTGGCTGTTCCGCCGTAACGAGTATTTTAAAACCCATGAAAGGAGGTACTTATCATGCAGGAAGAAGTAGAAAACAGAACCGTTGCACTGGCTATTAACGGAGGTAAACTGACAGGGCATGTGCTAAAGGCGGCAATCCTTAAATTTTTAGCGGCACAGAAAAATAAAGGCAGGGATAGTCCTGAAATTCCTCATGGCAAGCAGAGTATCAAAGATCTTGCCAAGCAAAATCAAGGATTAAGTAACATTGAGGTAACGGATAAGAATATCAAAAGTTTTGAACGTGTGGCAAGGAAATACGGTGTAGACTTTGCGATCAAAAAGGATAAGTCCGTCACACCGCCGAAATACCTTGTTTTTTTCAAAGGTAGAGATGCTGATGCCATTACTTCTGCTTTTACTGAGTTTACCGCAAAGACCATGAAGCAAGCGGCAAGACCCTCTGTGCTGGCACAACTTAAAAAGTTTACCGAGCTTGTGAAGAACACCATTACCGACAGGGTAAAAAACAGGGAGAAGGAGCAAAGCCGATGAATACAAAACTTAAAAAGCTCCTTATCCTGAATATCCCCTACCTGTTTCTTGCTCTGTTCTTTACAAAGGTATCACAGGCATGGCAGCTTGCCGCAGGCTTTGAGATGGCGGACAAAATCTTGAATCTTATGGACGGTTTTTCGGTTGCCTTTAGCAGTCTACTTCCGAGCCTGTATCCACGGGATTTATTGGTTGGTATCGTGTTTGCCGCTATAATCCGTCTTGCTGTCTATATCAAAGGGAAAAACGCTAAGAAATACAGAAAAGGTGTAGAGTATGGCTCTGCAAGATGGGGCAAAGCCGAAGATATACGACCTTTTGCAGACCTCGTATTCCGAAACAATGTAATACTGACACAGACAGAACGTCTTATGATGTCAAGCCGCCCCAAAAACCCTAAGAACGCACGAAATAAAAATGTGCTGATTGTGGGCGGTTCCGGCTCTGGTAAAACAAGGTTTTGGCTGAAACCCAATCTGATGCAATGCCACAGCTCCTATGTGGTAACTGACCCAAAAGGCAGCATTGTTGTGGAATGTGGGAAGTTGTTACAGCGTGAGGGATATAAAATCAAAATCCTTAACACCATCAACTTCAAGAAGTCCATGCACTACAACCCTTTTGCTTATATTAGGAGTGAAAAGGACATTTTAAAGCTTGTTACCACCCTCATTGCCAATACCAAAGGCGAAGGTAAGGCAGGTGATGACTTTTGGGTAAAGGCAGAAACCCTGCTCTATACGGCTCTCATTGGATACATCTATTTTGAAGCTCCTGAACATGAGCAGAACTTCTCCACCCTCATTGAGTTTATTAATGCCTCTGAGGTGCGTGAAGATGATGAGGACTTTAAAAATCCTGTGGACTTAATGTTTGATGCCTTAGAGGAAAAAGACCCACAGCACTTTGCCGTAAGACAATACAAGAAATACAAACTGGCGGCAGGCAAAACCGCAAAATCTATTCTCATCTCCTGTGGGGCGAGGCTTGCTCCTTTTGACATTAGAGAACTGCGTGAGCTGACTGCTTACGATGAAATGGAGCTTGATACCTTGGGCGATAAGAAAACCGCCCTGTTTATTATCATCAGCGATACAGATGATACCTTTAATTTCTTGGTATCTATGGCATACACACAGCTTTTTAATCTGCTCTGTGATAAAGCAGACGATGTGTACGGCGGCAGACTTCCTGTTCATGTCCGCTGTCTGATTGATGAGGCTGCAAACATCGGGCAGATACCAAAATTGGAAAAACTGATGGCTACAATCCGTAGCCGTGAAATTTCTGCCTGCCTTGTGTTACAGGCACAAAGCCAGCTAAAGGCTTTGTATAAAGACAACGCCGATACCATTATCGGTAACTGCGACAGTATGATTTTTCTTGGGGGCAAGGAAAAAACTACCCTCAAGGATTTATCAGAAACCCTCGGTAAAGAAACCATTGATATGTTTAACACTTCCGACACCAGAGGGTCACAAAGAAGTTACGGGCTTAATTATCAAAAGCTGGGAAAGGAGCTTATGAGTATGGATGAGCTTGCTGTCATGGATGGAGGCAAGTGCATTTTACAGCTAAGAGGTGTTCGCCCATTTCTCTCCGAAAAGTATGACATTACACAGCACCCCAATTATAAATACTTATCGGACTTTGATAAAAGAAACACTTTTGATATTGAAAAGTATCTGTCCACAAAACTAAAACCAAAGCCTAATGAGGTGTATGATGTTTATGAAATCGACCTCACAGACGAACCCGAAACCGCACAGTAGCGGTTATTTTTTACCCAAAAACAAAATAACAAATTAGGAGGATTTAATTATGGCATTTTTTAATGAGGCAGTTGATGTATTGCAGACACTTGTTATCGCTCTTGGAGCAGGACTTGGTATTTGGGGTGTTATTAACCTTTTGGAAGGTTACGGCAACGATAACCCTGGTGCAAAAAGTCAAGGCATGAAACAACTCATGGCAGGCGGTGGCGTAGCACTGATTGGCATAACCCTTGTACCTTTGCTTTCCGGCTTGTTCGGTTAAAAGGTAACACTTTATGCAAAGTATCATCGACAGTATTACCCAATGGCTCAAAGAGATGTTAGTCGGTGGTATTACGGGAAATTTGTCGGGGATGTTCGATAACGTCAACCAAAGTGTTGGCGAAATCGCAGGGGAGGTAGGAAAGACACCGTCAACGTGGAATGGCGGTGTCTTCTCTATGATACAGTCCCTCTCCGACACCGTAATTATCCCCATTGCCGGCATTATCCTGACCTTTGTGATGTGCTACGAACTGATACAAATGGTCATTGAGAAAAACAATCTCCATGATATTGAAACTTTTATGTTTTTTAAGTGGATTTTCAAAACCTTTGTGGCTGTGATGATTATTACCAGCACCTTTAACATCATTATGGGGATTTTTGATGTATCACAGCACATCGTATCTAACGCCGCAGGCGTAATTATTTCCGACACCAGCATGGACATTGCCACTGTCATAGCAGATATGGAAACTCGCCTCATGGAAATGGAACTTGGCTCACTGCTTGGAATATGGCTGCAAAGTATGTTTATAGGACTAACCATGCACGCCCTGACCATCTGCATTTTTATCGTCATCTATGGGCGTATGATAGAAATTTATCTCATGACTTCCCTTGGAGCAATCCCCTTTGCCACCATGACAAACCGTGAATGGGGCAGTATGGGACAGAACTATTTGAGGGCAATGCTGGCTCTTGGTTTTCAAGCCTTTCTCATTATGGTATGCGTAGGAATCTATGCAGTATTAGTACAATCCATTGCCACGGACAGCGATATTATGGGTGCTATTTGGACTTGTGTAGGGTACACGGTACTCTTGTGCTTTACCTTATTTAAGACAGGCTCACTGGCAAAGAGCATTTTTAATGCCCACTAAGGGCAGAACGAAAGGAGGATTTTATGGCTTATGTACCTGTACCAAAGGATTTAAGCAATGTGAAAACAAAGGTCATGTTCAACCTGACGAAAAGGCAGCTCATCTGCTTTTCCCTTGCTCTGTTGGTTGGATTGCCTTTGTTTTTTCTGTTAAAGGACAGAACGAATACAAGTGCTGCAACGCTTATTATGATTTTTGCTATGATGCCTTTTTTCATGCTGGCTATGTACGAAAAACATGGGCAACCCCTTGAAATAATCGCAAAGCATTACTTAGAGGTTCGTTTCTTAAATCCAAAACAAAGACCCTATAAAACAAACAATTTTTATGCCGTTATCATGCGGCAAGCAATGCTGGATAAGGAGGTAAAGTACATTGTTACACGCAAAAAAACCAACCCGTCCAAAGCTGACAAAGGCAGACAGACGGGAAATTAGCACCGCTATTTTACGGGCAAGGAATACCAATAAAAAGGAAAAATCAGCACAGGACAGTATCCCCTATCTGCGTATGTTCCCCGATGGGATTTGCCATGTTATGGATCGGTTCTACACAAAAACCATACGCTTTCAGGACATCAACTACCAGCTCGCCCAAAATGAGGATAAGACCGCAATTTTTGAAAGCTGGTGTGATTTCCTTAACTATTTTGATAGCTCCATTAAATTTCAGTTTTCCTTTCTCAACATGACCGCCAACGCAAAGGATTATGAAAGCAGTATTTCCATCAAGCCACAGCAGGACGATTTTGACAGTATCCGTACTGAATATGCAGATATGCTCCATAATCAACTTGCAAAGGGTAATAACGGTTTGACGAAAACGAAATATCTTACCTTTGGAATTGAAGCAGACAGCATTAGAATTGCAAAGCCGAGGTTAGAGAGGATTGAAAATGACCTGTGGAATGGACTAAAACGGATTGGAGTATCGGTGGAGTCCCTTGACGGAAAGGAACGCTTAAAGCTCTGCCATAATATGATTAGAATGGACGGGAATGAGCCTTTTCGCTTTGATTGGAAATGGCTTGTGCCATCAGGATTGTCTACAAAAGATTTTATTGCTCCGTCCTCTTTTGAGTTTCATGAGGGCAGGACATTTAAAACAGGCGGTAAATATGGTGCAGTTTCCTTTTTGCAGATACTTGCACCCGAACTCAATGACAGGGTACTTGCTGACTTCCTCGATATGGAAAGCAACCTGTTAATTACCATGCACATTCAGTCCGTTGACCAAACAAAGGCAATCAAGACCATCAAGCGAAAGATTACAGACCTTGATAAAATGAAAATTGAGGAACAGAAAAAGGCAGTTCGTTCCGGCTATGACATGGACATTATCCCCTCTGACCTTGCTACGTATGGTGGAGAGGCGAAGAAACTCCTTGCAGATTTACAGAGCAGAAACGAGAGAATGTTTCTTATGACCTTTCTTGTAATGAACACTGCGGACACCAAACAACAGCTTGAAAATATCGTATTTCAGGCATCGGGGATTGCCCAAAAACATAACTGCACTTTGGTAAGATTGGACTTCCAGCAGGAGCAAGGCTTTATGTCCTCTCTGCCCCTTGGATTCAATCAGATAGCCATTCAGCGAAGTCTAACTACTTCTGCTACCGCAATTTTCGTTCCCTTTACCACACAGGAGCTATTTCAATCAAGCGGCGAGGCTTTGTATTATGGCTTAAATGCTCTAAGCAACAACCTTATTATGGTAGACCGAAAACGGCTGAAAAATCCTAACGGCTTAATTTTAGGAACGCCCGGCAGTGGCAAGTCCTTTTCTGCAAAACGTGAGATTGCAAATATCTTTCTCATTACTACCGATGACATCATCATTTGTGACCCAGAGGCAGAGTATTATCCTCTCGTCAACCGCCTAAACGGACAGGTGGTAAAAATCTCTCCCACAAGCACGGACTATGTAAATCCAATGGACATTAACTTAAATTACAGCGAAGATGAAAACCCTTTATCGTTGAAATCTGACTTTATCCTGTCCTTGTGTGAGCTGATTGTAGGCGGGAAAGAGGGACTACAGCCTGTGGAGAAAAGTATTATAGACCGCTGTGTCCGTCTTATTTATGCTGACTACCTTGCCGACCCCGTACCCGAAAAGATGCCGATTTTGGAGGATTTGTATAATGCCCTTGAAAGTCAAGGAGAAAAAGAGGCACAGCATATCAGAGCCGCCCTTGAAATTTATGTGACAGGTTCGCTTAATGTATTTAACCATCGTACCAACGTGGACATCACAAACCGCCTTGTCTGCTTTGAAATCAAGGAGTTGGGTAAGCAGCTTAAAAAGTTAGGTATGCTTGTAGTGCAGGATCAGGTTTGGAACAGGGTAACGGTAAACCGTGCTGAGAAACGTGCGACCCGTTACTACATGGATGAGTTTCATCTGCTGCTGAAAGAAGAACAAACGGCGGCTTACAGCGTGGAAATTTGGAAAAGGTTTAGAAAGTGGGGAGGGATTCCTACAGGTATTACGCAGAATGTCAAAGACCTGCTATCCTCTCGTGAGGTGGAGAATATCTTTGAAAACTCTGATTTCATCTATATGCTCAATCAAGCGTCGGGGGATAGACAAATTCTTGCAAAGCAGCTTAACATCTCTCCTCATCAGCTTTCTTATGTGACCCAATCGGGCGAGGGAGAAGGACTACTGTTTTACGGCAATGTGATTTTACCATTTGCTGATAAATTCCCGAAAGATACGGAGCTTTACCGTATCATGACCACGAAGCCGAATGAAACGGAAAAGGATTAGGGGGTGCTTTATGAGCCGAAAGAGCAAAAGACCATTTCGTCCTGCGGGTAAAGTGTCAAGGCTTACCTTTACCGAGGAAGAACGCTCCGACCCTATCCTTGAAAAGCCGCTAAAAAAAGCAGAAAAAGCGGCAGATAAGTTAGAAAAGGCACAGGCAAAAGTCCCAAAGATAAAAAGCCTTGCAACAGAACGCACCTTTGATGCCAAAACAGGCAAAGCAAAGGTGCGTTTATATTTTGAAGAAACGGATAAGCCAAAGCCACCCTCTAAGCTGTCCCATGCTGTTAAAACCATTCCACAAAGGGAGCTGCTTAATAAAATTCATAAGGAAATCCGTGAGAGCGAACAGGATAATGTTGGTGTGGAGGCGGCACATAAGACGGAACAAGGGATAGAGTTTGGAGCAGGGCGGGTATTAAGTGCCTACCGCAGCCATAAATTAAGACCCTACCGTCAGCTTGCCAAAGCAGAAAAACAGACGGTCAAAGCCGAGGTCAATTATCTGTATCATAAAAGTTTAAGAGATAATCCTGATTCCATGACCAATCCCATTTCCCGTTGGCAGCAAAAGCAGGCGATTAAGAAACAGTATATTGCCAACCGTTATGGAAAAGGTGCTAAGACAGCTCATCAGGCGGCTAAGAATACAAAAGTGGCGGTTCAAAAGACAGCAAGTGCCGCTGAAAAAATCACACAGTTTCTTGTCAGAAATAAGAAGGGAATCTTGATTGCTCTTGGAATTGGGGCAGTTATTATGTTTTTGATAAGTGCGGTTTCTTCTTGCTCCATTATGCTGGAGGGCGGCTTTCAAAGCGTGGTAGGTACTTCCTATACTTCCGAGGACGAGGACATTGTTGCCGTAGACGAGGATTACGAGGCACTGGAACGAGCATTGCAGGAACGCATTGACAATATTGAAAGCCAGTATTCAGGTTATGACGAGTACCAATATCATTTAGATGAAATCGGACATAACCCATTCACCCTTGCCTCTTACCTGACAGCAAAGCTACAAGTCTATAAAAGGTCTGAGGTGCAAGCAGAATTAAGAGCCTTGTTTGACCAGCAATATACCCTTACTGTCCGGGAAGAAGTACAGGTGCGTTACCGCACAGAAACACGCACCGATACATGGACAGATGAGGACGGGAATACCCATAGTGATACCTATACCGTAGAAGTCCCTTACGATTATTACATTCTTCACGTCACGCTGAAGAATAAGGACATCAGTATTCTTGCCGAGAGCCATTTGACTGACGAACAGCACAAAATGTTTGGCGTGTATATGGAAACACAAGGCAACAAGCCTTACTTGTTTGAGGGCAATATCTATGCTCCCAACAAGGGCGAATATACTGATTATGACATACCGCCCGATGCACTGACTGACCCTGACTTTGCCGCCCTTATCAAAGAGGCGGAAAAATATTTAGGCTATCCCTATGTGTGGGGAGGCAGCTCTCCCAGTACCAGTTTTGACTGTTCCGGCTTTGTGTCATGGGTATTAAACCAATCGGGTGTATACCCGATGAGCCGGACAACGGCACAGGGCATTTTCAATCAAGCTGCTAAAATCCCCCCAAACGAGGCAAGACCCGGTGATATTATCTTTTTCACTGGAACTTATGCAAGCAGCGGTGCAGTATCCCATGTGGGCATTTACGTTGGAAACGGAATGATGATTCACTGCGGAAATCCCATACAGTATGCCTCTGTAACCACTCCTTATTGGATAGAGCATTTCTATGCCTATGGGCGTTTGAATTAAGGAGGAATATCATGAGTAAAAAAAGAGAAAAAATCCTTTTGGAAATCTCAAAGACTAAAGAAAAGATTGCGGAATTACAAGAAAAGCTCCGTGAACTGGAACAGCAGAAAATGGGGATTGAAAACACAGAGATTGTGGCACTTGTCCGCAGTACAAAAATGAATACCATCGAGTTATCTGAATTTTTAAAGGCGTATCGTGAGAAAAACGATGCGTCTTTTTTCAATCAAAAACAGGAGGAAACCATCCATGAAGAAAAGTAATATTCGTATTTTTGCTGCTTTGTTTGCAGTTGTCCTTTGCTTTACCATCTTTCCTGCTACAGCCTTTGCAGGAGGTGGCGAAGAAGAAATCCCGCTTATACCCGAAGTAACGGAAATACCAAAGTCTGACCCTGTTCCCCTCACTCCCGACGGTAATCTGACCCTTGTAGATGATGTTGCAGGGGAAAACGCCGAGGATAAACAGTTTGTAACCCTTGTTTCCAAAAACGGAAATTACTTTTACTTGGTAATTGACCGAGCAGGTGATAAGGAAAATGTCTATTTCTTAAATCTTGTAGACGAGGCAGATTTGCTTGCACTCATTGAGGGAGAAACCACAAAACAACCTCAAGTGCCACAGGTATGTAATTGTACCGACCTTTGCGAAGATGGAAAGGTAGACCCGAATTGTCCTCTTTGTAAAAATGACCTGACCAAATGTACCGGAAAGACCACAACGCCGACCCATGCTCCTGAATCAAAAGAAAAAAAAGATGGAGGTACAGGCGGTACGTTACTCCTTTTACTAATTGTGGGCATGATCGTAGGCGGTGCGTTTTACTATTTCAAGGTGCTAAAAAATAAGCCGAATACCAAAGGTAATACCGCACTGGAGGAATATGACTTTGAGGATGATGAGGACACTGACGAGGGCGAATATGAGAAAGAGTATGAAGTCGAGGGAGCGGAAGAAAGTGAGGCTGACAGCCTATGACCTACTTCACTGACAGTGTTTATGAAAAAATGATGGTGCAAAAGCCTAAGTGCGAGCAGGAGAAAAAAACTCCCGCCCCTAATGATAAAAAAAGTGAGAAAAGGGATAAGACAAATAACGAACCTATCCCCAACCTCGAAGAAAGGAGCGTGAAAGAATGAAATTAGTAATAGCGGAAAAACCATCTGTGGCACAGAGCATTGCTGCTGTTATCGGTGCTACGGACAGAAAAGACGGATACATGGAGGGAAAGGACTTCCTTGTATCGTGGTGTGTGGGGCATTTGGTGGAGCTTGCCTCTGCCGATTCCTACGATGAGAAATATGCTAAGTGGCAATATGAGGATTTGCCTATCCTGCCCCCTGATTGGAAGTATGTCATTTCAAAAGGCAAGGAAAAGCAAATGAAAATTATTGGAGAGCTGATGAAACGCACTGAGGTTACACAACTTGTAGCTGCTACCGATGCAGGGCGTGAAGGAGAACTTATCTTCCGATTGGTATATGAAAAGCTCTCCTGCAAAAAGCCTGTTAAAAGACTTTGGATTTCCTCTATGGAGGAAAGTGCCATAGCCGAGGGATTTCGTAATCTCCGCAATGGATCAGATTATGAACTGCTGTACCAGTCCGCTCTGTGCAGAGCCAAAGCAGACTGGATTGTAGGCATTAACGCCACTCGCCTGTTTTCCGTCCTCTATGGTCAGACTTTAAATGTAGGCAGAGTGATGTCCCCGACCCTTGCCATGATGGTGGAGCGTGAGGAAAATATCTCTGCTTTTCGTACAACACCATTCTATACCGTACAGCTTGATTTAGGTGGTTTTATGGTATCGGGAGAAAAACTTCAAGACAAAAAAGAGGCTGAGATTCTGTGCAATGACTGTGACGGTCAGAATGTTACCATTGAAACGGTGGAACAGAAGGAAAAGTCAGAAAAGCCGCCGAAATTGTATGACCTCACTACGCTCCAAAGAGAGGCTAACAGACAGCTTGGTTTTACCGCAGAGCAGACCCTCGAATATGTTCAGAACCTTTATGAAAAGAAACTTGTAACCTATCCCCGTACAGACAGCCGCTACTTAACGGAGGATATGAAAGATACTGTTCCTGCTGTGGTAGAAACCGCCGCAGGATTTTTTTCGCTCCAAAATCCGTCTGTGAACATGAAACAGGTCATAGATAACAGCAAGGTATCCGACCACCATGCCATTATCCCTACTATGAGCGTAAAGAATTGCGACATTCAATCTCTGCCTTATGGAGAACAGGAAATTTTAAGGATTATTGCTCTGCGTTTGGTTTGTGCTGTGGGCGAAAGCTGCCGTTATGCGGAAACCGTCATAACAGCAAAGTGTAACAGTTCTGTATTTAGTGCAAAGGGAAAAAGCATTCTTGATGATGGGTGGAAATCGGTTGAAAAACTCTACCTTGCTGATAAAAAGGAACAGACGCAGGAAGAAAAAGATGCAGCCCTGCCACATGCCTGCCAGGGCGAAGTTTTTTCTGCTAAAGCAACTATTAAGGAGGGCAAGACCAGTCCACCTAAACATTTCACAGACGATACACTGCTTTCCGCTATGGAAAATGCTAACAACGCAATGGAGGATGCGGAACGTAAAGGGATTGGCACTCCTGCCACTCGTGCAGGGATTTTAGAAAAGCTCATTAAAACAGGACTGGCAGAGCGTAAAGGAGAGAAAAAGACAAAGTATTTTATTCCGACACCAAAAGGCATTTCCCTTATCACTGTTTTACCGGAGGCAATCAAGTCCGTACAACTTACCGCCGAATGGGAGGAACAGCTAAAACAGATTGAACGAGGAACACTTTCCCCCAAGACCTTTTTAGAAAGTATATCCTACATGACAAAAGACCTTGTATCCACCTATGAAGTCATCAAAGAGGCGAATACTCTTTTTCCATCAAAAATCCAAAGCATTGGGCAATGCCCTCGTTGTAAAGGTTCGGTTATAGAAAATAAGAAAGGCTTTTGTTGTGAAAACAGGAATTGCGGTTTTGCCTTGTGGAAAGAAAGCAAGTTTTTTACGGCGAAGAAAAAGGCTTTGACAAAAGCCATTGCTACAGAACTGCTGAAAAAAGGCAAAGCCATTCTTACAGGCTGCTATTCAGAAAAGACAGGCAAGACCTATGATGCTGTTATCATTCTTGATGATACGGGTGGTCAGTATGTAAACTTTAAAATGGAGTTTCCTGCAAAGAAAGGAGGCAAGAAGTAAATGAGTAAAGAAATCAAAGCATTTGCCGTAAACACCAGAGCTTATGACGAGGGAGATCGGGACTTAGGAGAATGGGTATCATTCCCTGTTACCAAAGAAGAAATAAAGGCTGTCTATGACCGTATTGGCATAGATGGAACACACTTTAAAGAAATATTTCTTGATGATTTTAAAACAGATGTAGCCGGACTGGATAAGATTTTATCCGTTCATACCGATATTGACGAGTTGAATTACCTCGCTCTCTGTCTATCAGAGCTGCCCCAATCGGAACTGGCTAAGTTGGAGGCCATTGCGGAAATATCCCCTTTTAAGGATATAAAGTCATTCATCGACTTTGCCCCAAACGTGGATTATTATGTTTTGATTGACGGTGTAAAAAATGCGGAGGACTTAGGTAACTACTATCTTTACAAATCCGGTATGGTACAGATGCCCGAAGAATGGAAAGCCGGAATCGACCCGAAAGCCTTTGGCGAACATATCTTAAAAGACGAATTAGGGAACTTTACAAAAACCGGATATTTGATAAAATCCGATGATTTCTGGCTTGATGATTACTGTGGAAAAGGAGATATTCACAAGGATTTTCTTGTATCCCCTCAAGCAATTTTTAAGCCATCTGCAAAAGAGAAACCCTCTGTTATGGAGCAGCTTGGAAAAACCAAAGAACAGGCAGTAAAACTTCAAAGTCCTATGAAAAAATCAGAGTTAGAACGATGAAAGGAGCATGATATGGCAGATAACAGTAAAACCAAAGAACGGTTAAAAGAGATTACGGACAGCATAGAAAATGGCATAAAAGAGCTTTTTGAAAGCGATAAATATCAGCAGTACCTACGCACCATGTCTCGCTTTCACAGCTATTCCCTGAATAACACTGTACTCATTGCTATGCAAAAACCCGATGCCACCCTTGTGGCAGGATTTAATAAATGGCGTGACCAATTTTCCCGGAATGTAAAAAAGGGAGAACGGAGCATTAAAATCATTGCCCCTACACCCTATAAGGTAAAAAAGGAACAAGAAAAAGTTGACCCTGTGACAAAGGCTCCTATGCTTGATACAAATGGTAAGGTATTGACGGAGGAAGTGGAAATTAAAATTCCAATGTATAAGGTGGTATCGGTGTTTGATGTTTCCCAAACAGAGGGGAAACCACTGCCCACCCTTGCGGAAAATCTGACCGGAGATGTAAAGTATTTTGAGATTTTCATGGAGGCATTAAAGCGTTCTTCCCCTGTGCCTTTATTCTTTGAAAAAATGCCGGAAGATACAGACGGATACTTTCATACCACGAAACAGCATATCGCCATTCGTGAGGGCATGAGTGAAATACAGACGGTTTCAGCTACAATCCATGAGATTGCCCATTCAAAGCTACACAACTATGAAAAGGAAAGACAGGAAAAGGTACAGTCTGATGAAAATGACGAGCCGATAAAACCCATAAGCAGACAGACGGAGGAAGTTGAGGCAGAAAGCATTTCTTTTGCTGTCTGCTCCTACTATGGAATTAAGACCGATGAAAACAGCTTTGGATATATTGCCGCTTGGAGTAAGGGTAAGGACTTGCCGGAACTGCGTGCCTCTTTGGAAACCATCAGCAAAACTTCCTCTGCTCTCATAGAGGATATTGACAGGCACTTTGCAGAGATTGTGAAAGAAAAAGGTATTGACCTGTCTGCTGAAAAAGAAAAACTTCCTGCCTACTACCTGACAGCTGATAAGGTAAACGCCATCGTGACTGATTATGGAACAGAGGGGAAATTGGTGTCAGGGGAACTGGAATTACTGATACAGAATGTAGGTACTCTCGCCAACAGCATCAATAATAAGCTGATTATGTGGCAAAGTGACCATATGGGAGAGGGTGTTCCTGCTGATGTGGAGCAGAATATCGTGGAACAGCAGATTTCAGCTTTAAGCAAGGAGTTAGCTCCCAAAGAACTGGCTTACCAAATGGGGGATTTCTATTTTTCCATTCAGACCATCGAAGATGGCTATGATTACTCTATCTATGATAAGGACTACAATCTCCTTGACGGAGGCGTGTATGATGACCCCGATATTTCTATCTATAAGGCAATAGATTATATCTTGGAGGATGAGCCTGCAATGGATTTTTCCACTGCCAAAGATATTGACTATGAAGAATTGACGGAAAAGGCAGATCAGGCTTGGCAAGAAAGTGTTGCAGTTAAAAAGGCTGAGGTTTTATCTGATGAACCAATGCAGGAACACACCTACCCTCTGCCCGACCCTGATATAAGTATTTTAGACCGTAATTCTTATGGTTACTTATATGATGAAATGCTGCCCCTCACAAAAGAACGGGCAACCGAATTGTTTGAACAGGACTTAACAGTGTACTTGCTTTATGAGGACAATACGGAGGCTATGGCATTTGACCTGAAAGATATAGACAACCATGGCGGAATCTTTGGCATGGAACGTACTGACTGGATTGCCTCTAAAGACTTTGAGGAATTGAACGCGGCTGAAAGATTCTCTGTATTAGAGTTGGAGCAGAGATTTTTAGAAAGTCCTGCTGATGCCTATGCCATTTATCAGCTCAAAAGCGGTGACAAATATCGTGATTACAGCTTTGAGGGACTGAAATCATTAGAAAACCGTGGTCTTTCAGTAGAGCGTGATAACTACAACATTGTATATTCAGATAAGTTTACAGGTTTTGCATCTACAAGAGAGCGGCTTGAAGAACTTTGGGAGCGTTTCAATATTGACCACCCCGACAACTTCAAAGGTCATTCCTTATCGGTCAGTGACATCATTGCCATTAAGCATAACGGCATTGTAACATACCATTACTGTGATAGTTTTGACTTCGTAAAGCTGACAAAGTTTTTAGAGTCTGTACCACTTGTGCCGGACAGTTTCTTGACGGGAGATAGGATTGATACACCACGAGGGAGTTTTTCCTTGACTTCCATGACAAAGGAGCAGATGTCGGCAGCCGGATATGGTGTTCATCACACTTCGGATAACGGCAGCTATTACATCATGGGAAACGGTACTCATGCATTTGCCGTTAGAAATGAGGACAATCCACTCCGTACTGCCGAGATGTCAACCGAGCGGAACTACAATCAGATTGATGGCATTATCAATAATCAGCCTACTGTGGCAGAACTGGAACAGACAGTCAAGGCAGGCGGCCAGATTTCCCTTTTAAATCTCTCTCGTGCAATTCGGGAAGATAAAAAGGAAAAACGGATTTCTGTGGTGGAACAGCTTAAGAACCAATCTGTTGCAAACAAAGAAAAGCAAAAAACAGCACCCTACACGAGTGCAGAAATGGAGCGATGAAAGGAGCATTGAAATGAGTATCAAAAATTTAATTAAAACCCTTTTGGATATAGAAGTGAGTACGGAAGATATGATTGCGTTACATGAAAATCCTCATAAATATACCAATAGTGAAGATGATGCGGAAAAGCTGAAGGATTTATTTTTACTCATGGATTTAGCAAGTAGTCAGGCGGTGGGCAAAGATGCCAGCCTTTGAAGAACTTCGCTATATTCAAGCATTTGCGAGAATTATAGGAGTAAAAGAGGACGCTGCAATAGAATATGCACAAAGAAAGGGCTTAAATGCTTTAGTGGATAATGCTACACAACTGCTTACTACTCCGGTTCAGCGAGAGAAACATCAAGCATTTTTGGATCTATATAGAATGAGCAGCTCCATTAATACTCGAAATCCAATAATCAGTTCCCCTAATGATGCCTCTGCCTTTTTCCATTCAATTATGGAGAAAATATATGATAAGGAGGCTTTCGTGGTTGCATTTCTAAACACTAAAAATCGTATAATCGACCATGAAGTAGTGTCGGTTGGAACCATTAACAGTTCTATCGTACACCCCAGAGAAGTTTTTAGAAATGCCATTATAAACAAGGCAAATTCTGTTATTCTATGTCACAATCACCCATCTGGAGATATAAATCCAAGTGCTGAAGATATAACCATTACACGTAGATTAAAGGAGACTGGGGAGATATTAGGAATCAGTGTTTTAGACCATTTGATTATAAATGGAATCAATCAGAACAAAATGTATTCATTCAAGGAAAAAGGAGTGTTAGAGCAGGTAGGAGATTATATTACATCTAACTCAGATGGCATTGCAGTAAAGGAAGCTAAAAAGGAAAAGAAGATTTCCGTTGTGGAGCAGCTCAAAAACCAATCGACTATAAGCAAAGAAAAACAAAAAACAGCACCTATCAGTGCAGAAATGGAGAGATGAATATGAGTAAATTTAATGTAGAAGAAATTAATTTAATCTGCATTTACAACACAGGCACAAGAACAGGATTGCTATCTGAGCTTACTAAAATGCAGACACATTTGGCACAAGATGAAAAAGAGCTTTTCAATTTGACCCAATCCGTTGTAGATAAGCTGAGTACCATGAGTGATGATGAGTTTGATAGCATTACAGCAGAGCTGATTGCTGATTTTGAGGAACAGGAGGACTAAAATGTCAGACAAAGCACAGGCCTATGCACAGTTGGCAGAAGAAACCGCAAAAAGTCTTACCAAAAGTCTTGCGAACTGGACTGGTTTTCTTACCACTGTAGGAAGGCTGTATAAATACCCTTATCATGAACAGCTCATGATTTACGCACAAAGACCCGACGCTACGGCTTGTGCGGAATATGACCTGTGGAACAATACCATGAACCGATATGTTCGCCGTGGCTCAAAGGGAATTGCACTGCTTGACCCTGACGGCGATAGAATGAGGTTAAAATACGTTTTTGATGTTTCCGATACCGGCGGCAGGGAAAATTCCCGCCGCCCATTTCTTTGGGAAATGCAGGAGTATCACAAAGAGCCTATCTTAGAAATGTTAAAAGACAGATATGGAACAGAGCACAATACTCTTTCTGATGTCTTTTACAACATTGCAAGGAATATGTCCAAAGAGTATTATGATAATCACAAAGCCGATATTCGTTATCTTATAGAAAACAGCTTTTTAGAGGAATACGACGAGGACAATATCCGAGTGGCGTTTGAAGATGCCGCTACTGTAAGCACTGCATACGCTTTAATGAAACGATGCGGATTAGATACGGAAGGATATTTTGCACATGAGGATTTTTTAAGTATCTTTGATTTTAATACCGCCGATGCCGTTGCCCTGTTAGGAACGGCAGTCAGCGAACAATCAGAACAGGTATTTAGGCAAATTTCTCTTACCATTACCAAAACGGAGCGTGAAAGGAGCAAAGAGCATGAAGGAAATCACTTACAGCAGGAACGGGGATTATCTGATACCCGACCTCACATTGACACAGCCGACAGTGGGCAAGGAACAGATCTTGGGCAAATACGGGAGAATGAGGAAGCAATATCTTCAGGAACACAGGAAACCCCTATTTCATTCCCTGCTCCTGTCAGAGAAACTGTTTCCCCACTTGTTGGAAATCGACCAGACAGCCAACAGGAGGCTAACGCAGATAATGGCGGACTTACAGAAAGTACAGACCTCGCCCGACAAGATGAAACAGCAGATGGAATGGGTAGGCTACATGAACAATCTCAAATCACAGGCGGAGGAAATGATACTGACGGAACTTATATACAGTTAACACTGTTCCCCTCGGAGCAGGAACAGATACAAAGAATTGCGGAGAACGGCAGGCTTGATAAGCCTTTTCGTACCTCCGCTTTTTCTTTTCCACAAGAGGATATTGACAGTATTTTAAGAACAGGAAGTAATCGTAATGACAGCCTGCTACGAATTGTTGCTTTCTATCAAAAGGATAAAACACCGAAAGAAAAAGTTGACTTCTTACAAAAGGAATACCGAGGTGGAAAAGGGCTTTACATCAATGGAGAAAAGGTATCCGCATGGTTTCATACCGATGGGATTCATCTTGCAAAAGGAGATTCTGCCCTTTATGCTCCCTCCAAACAGGTAATCAACTGGACAGATGTGGCAGACAGAATTGAAGAATTGCTGACAGATGGGCAATTCGTTCCTCAAGATACTTTGGATATGGCAGAGAGTTTTGAAAAGCTGGAGCTTGCAAAAAGGCTTTGGTATCTGCATCAGGATTTTTCTGATAAAGCAAAAGAAGAATTTTTTGATGAGGAACTTTTTAAGGGTGGTTTTCCCGATTCTACCGAGCATATTGCGGAGCTGTTAAATGACCATCAAAAGGCGGATGCTTTGATAAAGGGATTACAAAGGTTCATTTCTGCCTATGAGAATGACAGGGAGATTTTGCGTTTTCAGTTCCACAAGCCACAAAAATTACTTTCGGATTTCATGGAGTTGAAATTGTCAAGGCGTGAATTTATTTCTGCAATCTCTGACTATACCGATTTTAAAATGTTCATCACACAAGATGAAGTTGATAAGCAGCTTGCAACAGGGAGTGGATTTGAAAATGGAAAATACCGCATTTATGAATACTTTACCCAACTTAACAGTCCAAAGGAAAAAGAAGATCTTGTAAAAAATGAATATGGTATTGGTGGGAGCAGTCATGCTCTTTCCGGAGCAGACAACAGTAACCAGTGGCATGATGCAAAAGGAATTTTATACACTCGCAGAGATAGTGACGATAAATTGCTTTTAAACTGGACTAAAGTTGCGAATCGGATTGATTATCTGATTTCCAATGACCGCTATCTGACAGCCCAAGAAAAAGAACGCTTTGCCCAAATGCAAAATGAGAAAGCAGGAATTGTGAAAACACCGCCTGCTCCCTCTCCCATAGCAGAGTCCGATAATTTGGTACCTGTCCATGAGCCACAAGCTGAAACAACGGTTGAAACTGAAAACGAGGTAGAATCAAAAGCCGATGCCGCACCACAAATAAAAGAAATTACACCGGAAGATATTGATACCGCATTACAGGCATGGAATGGCAATGCAGACAGTAAACAGCGTGTTGCGGACTACATGGAAACCCATGCCCGTGAGCGTACTACTGCTGAATGGCTAAAAAATGAGTATGGCGGCAATCTCCTGAACTTTCTCGTTAAAAAAGACGGACTATCCCTTGAACTACCTTGGACAAAGGTACAAAGGCGTATTGGTCAGCTCATAGCTGAAGGAAATTTTTCTGCTAAACAGGAACATATCCCATCTATCCATGATTTAGATGTTGAAACTGAAACCGAAGTTATACCAAAACAGATAGAAGAAAACAAAATAATACCATTTGAAAAGGGCGATACCGTCTATCTTGAAAATGGTACGCCCTTTATTATTGAGGAAATCACGGACTATCAAGTGACGCTGCTTGATCCATCTCTTTTCTATCCAGTCCTTAGAGCAGAGAGCAGGGAGAGTTTTTTAAGACTTTTGAAATGTTACCCGCAATCTGAAGTCCTACAGGAAAAGGCTGAGAACTTCCGCATTACAAATGATCATTTAGGCGAGGGCAGCAAGCGTGAAAAGTTTGCGGGAAATATAGCTGCTATTACTACCTTACAGACCATAGAAAAAGAACACCGCACCGCTACAAAAGAGGAACAGGAAATCTTATCCCATTACGTTGGTTGGGGCGGCTTATCCGAGGTTTTTGACAAGGACAACAACAGTTTCAGCAATGAATACACACAATTAAAATCCCTGCTGTCCGAAGATGAATACAATATGGCAAGAGCCTCTACCCTTAATGCCCACTATACAAGCCCTGTGGTTATCAAGGCGATTTATGATGCAGTAGAGAATATGGGATTTACCACAGGCAATATTTTAGAGCCTGCCTGCGGGACAGGACACTTTTTCGGTATGCTCCCTAACAGTATGCAAAGTTCCCGCCTATATGGAATTGAACTGGACAGCGTTACAGGCAGGATTGCAAAACAGCTATATCCCAAAGCCAATATTTCCATATCCGGTTTTGAAAAAACAGAACTTCCCGACAGCTTTTTTGACCTTGCCATCGGGAATGTACCTTTTGGAAACTATAAATTAAGTGAGAAACGGTATGACAACAAAAATTTTATGGTGCATGACCATTTCTTTGCAAAGGCGCTGGATAAAGTACGCCCCGGAGGTGTGGTTGCCTTTGTTACCTCAAAGGGAACGATGGATAAGCAAAGTACTGATGTCCGACGCTATCTTGCACAGAGGGCGGAACTGCTCGGTGCAATCAGACTGCCTAACAATGCTTTTCTGAAAAATGCAGGGACAGAAGTTACAAGTGATATTATTTTTCTGCAAAAGCATGACAGACCCATTGATGTGGATAGGGATTGGATGCACCTTGATACCAACGAGGATGGCATTGCCCTAAACAGTTATTTTGCCGACCACCCTGAAATGATTTTAGGAACAATGGAAATGAAAAGCGGTCAGTTTGGAATGGAAAGCACCTGTACGCCTATTCCTGATTCTGACCTTGCAGAACAGTTAAAAGCTGCTATCCACAACATTGAGGGCAACATACCCGAAACTGAGCTGCCCGACATGGAAGTCAGCACCGACACTTCCATTCCTGCCGACCCTACTGTAAAGAACTTTTCCTATACACTTGTAGATGGAGAAGTTTATTATCGTGAGAACTCCCGCATGGTAAAGCCGAATTTAAGCCAGACAGCAATGGAACGCATTGTGGGAATGGTAGAACTTAGGGAGTGCGTGGGCAATCTTATCCGCTATCAGCTTGAGGATTACAGCGAAGAAACCATTAAGCAGGAACAGGAAACGCTAAACCGCCTTTATGACAGCTTTACCGAAAAATACGGACTGATTAACAGCCGTGGGAACAGCCTTGCCTTTAGTGATGACAATTCCTACTATCTACTTTGCTCCCTCGAAGATATAGATGAAAACGGAAATTTAAAAGCCAAAGCCGATATGTTTACCAAACGCACCATTAAAAAGCGTGTGGCAGTCAATTCGGTGGATACTGCAAGCGAGGCACTGGCACTCTCCATTGCTGAAAAAGCAAAGGTTGATATGGAGTATATGGGCAGGCTGACAGGACTTTCAGGAGAACAGCTTGCCAATGATTTGAAGGGCATTATATTCCCCATCCCCATGCCCTATGACAGCAGTAGTCCCACTCGCTATGTAACTGCCGATGAATATCTTTCTGGCAACGTAAGGGAAAAACTGTATACCGCTAAACTGGCGGCACAAACCTCGGACAGATACATTCCCAATGTGGAGGCTTTAGAAGCGGCACAGCCAAAAGACCTTGATGCTTCTGAGATTGATGTCCGACTTGGAGCAACGTGGATTGACAAGGAATACATTCAGCAGTTTATGTATGAATTGTTTGATACCCCATACAGACAGCAAGGAGAAATCGAGGTAAAATACGCCCCCTTTACTGCCGAATGGAGCATTACCAATAAAAATGCTATTGGCTATAACAATGTGGCGGCATATGTCACTTACGGTACAGACCGTGCCAATGCCTACCGTATTTTAGAGGACACCTTAAATCTGCGTGATGTGCGTATCTATGACACTGTGACAGATCCCGACGGTAAGGAAAGGCGTGTGCTGAATAAAGATGCCACCACTTTGGCACAGCAAAAACAACAGGCTATCAAGGGCGAATTTCGGGATTGGATTTGGAGAGATGCAGACAGACGGCAGACTTTAGTAAAAACCTACAATGAGAAGTTTAATTCTATTCGCCCCCGTGAGTATGATGGGCAGCACATCAACTTTGTGGGGATTAATCCTGAAATATCGCTCCGACCACATCAGGTCAATGCCATTGCTCATATTCTTTACGGAGATAATACATTACTTGCCCATGAGGTAGGTGCGGGCAAAACCTTTGAGATGGTAGCCGCCGCTATGGAAAGCAAGCGGCTTGGACTTTGCCAAAAGCCTCTCTTTGCCGTACCAAACCATTTGACCGAGCAATGGGCGAGTGAGTTTTTAAGGCTTTACCCTGCCGCCAATATTTTGGTGGCCACGAAAAAAGATTTTGAAACAAAGAACAGAAAGAAGTTCTGTGCAAGGATAGCCACAGGCGATTATGATGCGGTTATTATCGGACACAGCCAGTTTGAACGTATTCCCATGTCCTTTGAACGGCAGGAACGCCTGCTCCGTGAGCAGATTGATGAAATCATAGACGGAATTGAGGAAGTCAAGGCAAGCGGCGGAGAAAGGTTTACCGTCAAGCAGTTGGAACGGACAAAAAAGGGATTAGAACAAAGGTTGGAAAAATTACAGTCACAGCAAAGGAAAGATGATGTTGTAACCTTTGAACAGCTTGGCGTTGACAGGCTTTATGTAGATGAGGCACATAATTACAAGAATCTATTCCTATACACGAAAATGCGGAATGTGGCAGGACTGTCCACCACTGATGCCCAAAAGTCCAGTGATATGTTTATGAAATGCCGTTACATGGATGAACTGACAGGAGGCAAGGGAATTGTATTTGCTACAGGTACGCCTGTTTCAAACTCTATGACTGAACTTTATACCATGATGCGGTATCTGCAATATTCCACACTCCAGCGTAACGGATTGGTTCACTTTGATAGTTGGGCAAGTACATTCGGAGAAACTGTGACCGCCATCGAACTGGCCCCTGAAGGTACAGGGTATCGGGCAAGGACAAGATTTTCAAAATTCTTTAATCTGCCCGAACTTATGGCAATGTTCAAAGAGGTTGCGGATATTAAAACTGCCGACCAGTTAAACCTGCCTACTCCAAAAACTAACTATCATACCATTGCAGTAAAGCCTACGGAGATACAGCAGGAAATGGTAAAGGACTTATCGGAAAGAGCCGCCGAGGTTCATGCAAACAAGGTTGACCCCTCTGTTGACAATATGCTGAAAATCACTTCTGATGGACGGAAGTTAGGACTTGATCAACGTATCATTAACCCACTTCTTCCCGATGACGAAAGTAGCAAGGTAAATGCCTGTGTCGATAATATCTACCACATTTGGGATAAGGGTATATCAGAACGGCTGACACAGCTTGTATTCTGTGATATTTCTACTCCAAAGGGCAAGGCTGCGGCACAGGAACAAAAAGCGGCAAAGGCAGGAAACCAAACCATAAATGGTGTGGAACTCCATGCTTTGGAGAATAGCTTGCCTGATGAGGTAGTTACCCATGATACTTCATTCAATGTCTATGATGATATACGGGAGAAATTGATTAAAAAAGGTGTCCCTGCCCATGAGGTAGCATTTATCCATGAGGCAAATACGGAAGTCAGAAAAAAGGAGTTATTTGCAAAGGTGCGTAGCGGTGATGTCCGAGTGCTGATTGGCAGTACCGCAAAATGCGGTGCAGGCACGAACATCCAAGACCGCCTTGTGGCACTCCATGACCTTGACTGCCCTTGGCGTCCGGGGGATTTGACACAGCGTTCCGGAAGAATTGAACGACAGGGAAATTTAAACGAGGAAGTGAACATTTACCGCTATGTGACAGAGGCAACCTTTGATGCCTACCTGTGGCAGACCATAGAAAATAAGCAGAAGTTTATCTCGCAGATTATGACTTCCAAAAGCCCTGTCCGTTCTTGTGAAGATGTAGATGAAGCGGCATTGTCCTATGCGGAAATTAAGGCTCTGTGTGCCGGCAATCCAAAAATCAAGGAAAAGATGGACTTGGACATTGAGGTGTCAAGGCTCAAGCTCTTAAAAGCAAGCCACCAAAGTAATCAGTACCGTTTGGAGGATAACTTATTAAAATATTTTCCTGAAAATATTGAGAAGAACAAAAGCTTTATCAAAGGCTTTGAGCAGGACTTAAAGACCCTTGCCGAGAATACGCCTGCCGAGGGTGTATTTTTGCCGATGATAATTAAAGGCGATACCCTGACGGATAAGGACAATGCGGGAGCTGCTCTCCTTGAGGCTTGCAAAGAAGTGAAAGGAAAAGACCCTATGGAAATTGGCAGTTACCGAGGATTTACTATGCACCTGTCTTATGACGGTTTTTATAATGAATTTCAGCTTATCTTAAAGGGTGCGATGAGCCATATAGCAAAGCTTGGTATGGATGCAAGGGGAAATCTCACTCGTATTGACAATGCTCTTGCCGCTATGCCTGACAGGTTAAAGGCTGTTATGGATCAGCTTGACAATCTCTACAAACAGCAGGATGCGGCAAAATCTGAGGTCGGCAAACTGTTCCTACAGGAGCAGGAATTAAAAGATAAGGTTTCTCGTCTTGCTGTCCTCGATGCGGAGCTGAACATGAGCGTTTCTAAGCCGCAGGAACAGGCTGACAGGCGGGTTTCCAAAAGAGAGCGTCCATCGGTATTAGATAGCCTGAAACAGTCCTCACAGGTCAGCAGAGAGGGCAAGGAAAAACAAAATAGATATATGGAGGTTTTATAATGGCAAAGCGAAAAAGAAATATACAGTTGCACTTCATGGTATCAGAGCAGGAACGAAAGCTGATAGAGGAAAAGATGGAACAGCTTGGCACAAAGAATTTGGGAGCATATCTGCGTAAAATGGCAGTGGACGGCTATGTTATCCATCTTGATTTGTCCGATATACGGGAGCTTGTTACCTTGCTTCGCCGCACCAGCAACAGTCTAAACCAACTTACAAAGCGTGTTCATCAGACAGGCAATATTTATATTGAGGACTTGGAGGCACTGCGGGAAAGCTATGATAAACTTTGGGATACGTCAGATGAAATATTATCCCGACTTTCCACTATTTAAAATTTCTATCATAGACAATGTTTCTTTTCTCTGGTATCTTTTCCCTATACAACGTACCAATGGAAAAGGAGGATTTCATTATGCGGATACTGCTTAAAATATTATTATTCCCTATTACCCTAATATTGACTGTTATTTTGCTCATCTGTGAGTTCATTTGTATGTTTGGAACAATGCTGCTCTCTATCCTGGCATTAATCCTATTTGCCTTAGCACTTGGTATTATGATTTTCTTGGGCGAGTTACAGGACGGAATAAAAGCAATGGTACTTGCCTTCCTTATTAGTCCTTATGGAATACCCTTGTTTGCCGGATGGCTTATCGGAAAATTACAGTCAGTCAATGAACGGTTAAAATCTATTTAATGATGAAAGGGCGAAAGCACTTTTAGGCTTTCTCCCTTAGTTGCCACAAAGCAGAAGTACCAGCGTAGAACAAGGGCGGCAAAGCCGTTTATCTTGACCCTTGTTCTATGTGGGCTCTTTTGCTATTTCTTATTAAAAACTATTGATGATTTTGAAGATATTGTATAGTATAATTATTTTTGAAAATTGGAATTTAAGTGCAGAACGTTAAAACATATTAAATTGTTTTATTTTGGAGGAAAGAAAATGAGAAATCAAAAAGATAGTGAAATACTCTATTTTCAAAGCAAGTTATCAGAGGTAACCTACAATTCAAATCGTTTTAAGGTAATGATTGGTGAAGATAGATTTTTGTTTGGAGTAGTTTCTGCAAATGATAATGAAGCTCCCTTTGGAAAACTGATGCAGTACAAAACGATATATGATACTCTGAAAGATTTGGACTGGAAAATTAAAATGTCATTTGATGAAGCTATCAAATATGCATATTCTGACTCCATGAAAAATGACTTTAGTCTGATTAGAACGGATTCGGAAGAAGAAGGACTTGCTTTTTATTATATTGAAAATGCTTTGTTTCGCACCTCAAGTTTGTGGGATATGTTGGCACAGTTATATAGACTTTTCTACAATGTAGATATTCCAAAAGAGAAAGTTTATTACAAACAAATATTTAGTCCTACTAAAAATTATGGGGATAAATTCAGGATAAAGGCAGCAGAAATTTATGAATATATTGAACAAGATGATAATACGGATTGTGAAGGAGAGTGGAAAGGTAATCATTCCTTTGTCAATGACCTTAGGAATAAAATGATACATAGAAACTCTCCCAATATTGCTGTAATGAGTGATTTTGATATGAACCTAAAACATCATCCTGTTTTTCAGCTTAAGAGAATAATTGAAGATTATGTAGTAGTTTCACAATATATTAAAGAGATTTTGGATGAGATAGAAAAGGAAGTTATGAGTACTTTTGATGATGCAGATTGTTAAGAGAAGGACATAATTTATGAAGGAGAAGGGCAGTATGAAAATCTTTTATGAAAGTAAAATCATGGAACAATCAGCTCATTTTGGTTGGCAAGATAAAGATTCAGCTTTATATGGTCTGAGAGAGGGGTATAAAAATAGTGCAGATGATTTAGTGGGAATTGCCTTAGAAAGTGGAAATATTAAAACTTTAGATACATATATCTTCCCTATTTTATTCTCTTATCGACATAGTTTGGAAATTTTTTTAAAACATATTTATCTACGGTGTTGGGGAAAGTTACCCAAAGGTGGACATAACTTAATAACTCTTTGGGATGAAGTAAAAACAGAAGTTATAGATGGATTTATAAATAATGAAACCGCTCTTGAAGAGGTCAAAAGGAACAAAATTGATTTTATACCTTATTCGTTAGCCGATATAAGCCTTACTAAAATCAGACTTTTGCTCAAAGAATTTCAAGAGGCAGATCAAAGAGATTTCGAAAGAACAAATCCATCTGAAAAGCAAACAGATCAAAACGCAGAAGTTTGGAGATATTTAATTAGTACCGATAATGATTTATACTTTACAAGCGGTCATTCGATTGACTATTTATCATTAAAAGAAAGCATTTCATATTTGTATGAAATATTTGACTTTCTATACCATATTACGGATGAATACCTATCATCTTAATATATTAGGCACTTGGATTCATATATCTAAGTGCTTTTATATTTGACTAAAGGAGGTGTTTTGATTGGCAACAACACGCTTAATTTCTATGCACCAAAACAAAGGAAAGTCTATTGCTGATTGTCTTGCAGATCGCACAGATTATGCGAAAAATACTAACAAAACAAATGATGGCGAATACATCAGCTCTTACGAGTGTGACCCTAAAACCGTGCAGGGAGAATTTCTTTTATCTAAGCGAATTTACTCTGACATTACAGGTAGAGAACAAGCAAACGATGTAATAGCTTATCAGATACGCCAATCCTTTAAACCGGGAGAAGTTACGCCGGAGCTTGCCAATCAAATAGGCTATGAATTGGGTATGCGGTTTACAAAAGGCAATCATGCTTTTTTTGTCGCTACCCATATAGATAAGGCTCATATTCATAACCACATAATTTTTAATTCCACCTCACTGGACTGCACCAAAAAATTTCGTGATTTTTTAGGTTCAGGCAGAGCAATTCGTAAAATATCTGACCGCATTTGCCTTGAAAACGGACTGTCTATTGTTGAAAATCCAAAGCGAGGAAAAAACCATTATGGTAAATGGCTTGGAGATAAAAAGCCTGTTTCTCACTCTGAAAAGTTAAGGCTTGCTATAGATGAAACCCTTAGAAAAAAGCCTGCCGATTTTGATACGTTCTTATCAGAAATGAAACTGGAAGGATATGAAATCAAGACGGGAATGCACATCAGTTTTAAGAGTGAAAATCAAAAAAAATTCATTCGCCTGCGTTCTTTAGGGAGTGGATATTCTGAGGAAGAAATCAAGGCTGTCATTGACGGGAACAAACCTTTTGTTAATAGAAAAAGAGCAACTGAAAAGTCACAATCTCATGTTAATCTTTTAGTAGATATACAAGCAAAATTGCAGGCTGGAAAAGGTGCTGGTTATGAACGGTGGGCAAAGATTTTTAACCTAAAACAGATGGCACAGACAATTAATTTTCTAACGGAAAATAATCTGCTTTCTTATGAAGATTTGGATAAAAAGGCAAAGGCTGTTACAGATAATTTCAATCAATTATCGGCTCAAATTAAAGCTGCCGAAAAGCGTATGACAGAGATAGTAAGCCTTAAAACCCATATCATCAATTATTCCAAAACCCGTGAGGTTTACATGGCTTACCGCAAGGCAGGATACTCCAAAAAATTCTATGAAGAGCATACTGCTGATTTGCTTTTGCATAAAGCGGCAAAGGCGGCTTTTGACAGCTTAGAGGGCAAGAAATTACCTACCGTTAAGGCTCTGCAAATGGAATATTCCAAACTGCTTTCTGAAAAGAAAAAAGCTTATGGGAAGTATCATTCCACTAAAAAAGAAATGCAGGATATACTGAATGCAAAGGCAAATGTTGACCGTCTTTTAGGCGAGAATATATCGGAGAAGGAAAAAGAAAAATCACAGGAACAGAGGTAATCTCTCCTGTGATTTTTCAGCTCCCAAAGGGAGCGTAGCCACACAATTTATTGTGTGTTCAGTGGGGATTGGGGAACTCCCCAACAAGCAGATTTGCCCAAAATACCGTAAGGGAATTTTGAGCAAAATCGCAAGGTGTGTACCACCTTGCCCTGCTTGCCACGTTACTTAATCTATGATATCAATACCAATGGAGAAGCCAATCTTAACGTGACAAGAGCAAAGAAAAACGCTGCAAGGTTGTATCGGCTGCAACGTTCTTCATTCATTATTTGACTGTGTTTTGGACATTCATTCGTCCTCTGTTTCGACTTCCTTAACCTCTTTTGCTGTAGCGGTAACAATCTGCAAACCCTTGTCGCTTATATCATCAAGCAGACTTTCAAGCTGCCTACGTTGCGTGGATTTATCTGTTTCTTTATTTGGAAAAAAGAATTGGTCTACCGATACATCTAAAAGAGTAACAAGTTCATAAAAGATTTGAAGGCTTGGGTGCTGTCCACTATTTTCGATGGACGCAATATAGCGAGGAGCAATGTGAATTTGATCCGCTAATTCGTTTCTTGATAATCCCTTTGCTTTACGTGCTGCTTTTATGGCTTGACCGAAAGTCTTAAAATCGTATTTTTCGACTTTGCGTATCATGATTTATTTCACCCTACTACATTTTACTGTTCACCTTATATTTTGGATATGATTAGACACATCATAAGGCTGATTGGAATATATCAAAATTATATGGAATTATAAAATTTTCCAATATGCTGTTAAAATTCAATTTAACAGCATTAAATTAATCGTAAGGTTTAATATAATTAGACCTGAAATAAAGATACTATAGATAACACTGATAATAAATGTTTGTGGTCGACAGTCAATTAGGATATAAATTCTCTTGATTGGCGGTTTTTTACTGTAAAGCAATAAAAGTTTATTATTTCAAACTACGCTGACCAGAGCCTTGATTACGATGAAGAATTGGTAAGGCTCCTTGTTGAGAAGGTAAATGTATTTGAAAGCAACGTGGTTGTAAGGTTTAAGTCGGGAATTGAAGTAGAAGTATAAACATAGCTTAAAGACAGGCCGTCAATCAGGAGATAAATCATCGTCTTGGTTGGCGGTTTTCTCTGGAATAGCAATAAGGTTTACATTATTTCAAAAGAGTAATCGAATCTGTATCGAATTCTCCATCAAAATGAACAACGCTACTTTTCTTATAAGATGTAACTTTAAACTTTCCATTTTTAACGTTAGTAAGTATATCCTCATCTGATAAAGATTTTATCAGTGCTGTACTTCTGATTAAATTAATATTCTTAGTCATATAGAATCTCCCATGTGTTACCAAGGTAACACCCTTTTTAATATTATAGCGTTATAATATTAAAAATTCAATAAATGGGTGGAGGATCATATGAAGTATATTATTACTACAATACGTGTTTTATTTTTTGCGCTATTCATATTTTTATTACTTAACGGTAAAATGATGCTTTGGATTGCATTATATGCGGTAAGTCTCTTAGTAGCATTGCTATTTGGCAGAGTATATTGTGGTTATGTCTGTCCGATGAATACGTTGATGATTCCAACAGAATGGCTCTCAAAAAAGCTAAAGCTACAGACGGTTAATTCTTCCAAGTGGCTTAGCTCTGGAAAATTTGCATGGTTCGCATTGGTGGGTAGCGTAGCAATAATGTTGCTTGCACAAAAATTGTTACATAAAAATATTCCTATCTTACTAATTTGGTTAGTGGTTTCGGTGCTTATAACGCTTAGATATAAGCCGGCAGTATTTCATATTGTCAACAAGTATGTTCGAAAGATGCCATTTACTACTCAAAATAGATATAATCGTTTTGTGTTGTGACTAAGTTACATATAATAATATTAAATTTATGATATGATTTAAATACTAGGAGGATGATAAAATGATTGAGCAAGTATATAAAATATCAACTGGCAACGAAAAAGCAGTAGAAAAGGTTATTTATGATGATAACCTTCATTATCTGCACATGATTTTTAACAAAAATGAAGGTGTTTATGCTAATCTAAAAATAGGTCAGCTGGCTCATTGAAAATTAGGTCACTTTCTTAAGAAAATATGGTATCCTTTCAGTATAAACTGGGAGGAGGAAGAGAAGGAAGTGATAAAATTGAATCAAAAACAAAAAATCATACTTAAACATATTGACGGTATGAGCAATCGAAGCATTGCCAGTGAGCTTCACATGAGCAAGGATACTGTAAATAAATATGTAAATGAGTATGAAAATCAAAAGCAAGAACTTTTAGCAAAAAATCCTGAAACAGATACAAAAGAATTAATTCAAGCAATTGTTGAAAAACCAAAATACAATTCTGAAAACAGAGGGCCAAACAAGGTAACATCTGAGATGATTGAAGTAATTGAAGAATGCTTAAAGGTTAATGAATGGAAGCGTGCTAACGGTATGTCAAAGCAGCAAATGAGAAAAATTGATATTCATGAATACTTGTTAAAGAAAAATTTTAATATTAGTTATTCATCAGTTAAAAGATTAGTTAAAACAATCGAGGATAGGCATCGTGAAGCTTTCATAAGACAAGAATATGTTCTTGGAGATGTATGTGAATTTGACTGGGGTACGGCAAAATTAGATATAGGGGGAGAAGGATATAAAGCTTATCAAATGGCAGTTTTTACTCCTGCTAAAAGCGGAATCAGATATTCAATGCTTTTTAAATCTCAAGATACTCCAGCATTTCAACAATCACATGCAGAATTTTTCTCATTTTGCAAAGGTAATTTTAGAACAATGGTCTATGATAATATGAGGGTTGCAGTTAAGAAATTTGTTGGATTGTTCGAAAAAGAGCCAACAAAAGCATTGACAGAATTATCAATATACTATGGATTCAACTTTAGGTTCACGAATATTGCAAAAGGCAATGAAAAGGGCCACGTTGAGAGAAGTGTAGAATATGTTAGAAGAAAAGTATTCAGTGAGCCGGGTAATGACAAATTCGACACTCTTGCAGAAGCAAACAAGTTTCTTTTTGAAGAATGTATGAAGCTTAATAATAAAGAAACATCTAACGGATTGGTGCCGATGGAAATCTTTAAAGAAGAGCAAAAACACTTGTTTCCTAACTTACCTAAGTTTGAAAGCAGTATTTATTCAGAAAACCGTGTTGACAAATATTCGACCGTAACGGTAAGTCAAAATCATTATTCTGTGCCGGATACATTAGTTGGTAAAATGGTAAAAGTGAAGATGTTTACAGATAAGATAATTATCTACTACGATAACAGCATTGTAGCTAAACATGACCGCAGTTTTAAACTGCATGACTGGAAAATTGAGATTCATCATTATCTTAGAACTCTACATAAAAAACCAGGTGCCCTCAAAGGAAGCACAGCACTGCTCCAAACGGACACCCAGATCAAATATATCTATGAACAGTATTATACCAAAGATGCCAAGACATTTCTACAAGTTTTAGAAATTATTTATGAAAAAGGAATCCATGCTGTGACAGAAGCTTTAAGGGAACTTGAAAAACTGTCACCAATGGATATGAGTGCTGATAAGGTTAAGGTGATTTGTGAAAGTAGAAAGGAAAAAGAAATTTGCGTTACTGTTCCATTAAATGATCATCTAACTGAAAAATCAAGGAGCACATTATCGATTTATGATAAACTTGCAGCACTCCAATCAAGAAAGCTTAACAAGGAGGCTGTATAGTATGAAGGTTAAATTAAATGAAGAGATTAAAGAATACTGTAATATATTGAAACTTAAAGGAATTAAAACTCACTATGAAGAAGTAATATCTGAAGCGGCTGATTATGAGGATTTTCTTCATAAGCTTTTAACTTATGAGATGGAAGAAAAGGATAAGCGTTCCATTGAATGTCGTATTCGAAATGCACATTTGCCTTACAGGCAATATATTGAAGATATTGAAATTGACTGTCTCCCAGTAGATATGCAGAAAAGACTTCCTGAGTTAGCAACACTTGATTTTATCGAAAAAGGCAAAAATATCATAATGACCGGTAACCCGGGAACCGGAAAAACTATGGTTAGTATTGCTTTAGCATTAAAGGCTTGCATGGCAGGTTATAAGGTTCTGTTCACGACAATTCCACTACTGGTTACTACATTGAAGGAAAGCAATAGCGCTAAGACCTTGAGATATTTTGAGAATAGATTTGAAAAATATGACCTTGTAGTGGCAGATGAACTTGGGTACACCTCGTTTGACCGGGAAGGGACAGATCTGCTGTTTAATAATCTTTCTTTAAGGGCAGCAAGGAAATCAACAATAATTACTTCTAACCTTTCATTTGAGCGTTGGATTGAGGTTTTCGGTGATCCGACAGTTACAAGTGCGATGATAGATAGACTTACTTACAAGGCAATTCTTGTCGACATGGAGGGTGATTCTTATCGGCTAAGAGAAACATTAAGAGAAAATGGTGCATCTATTAAATCTTTAACAGCTTAAAGTATTTGTGCCTTTGTACACAAATTTTAGAGGCACATTTATTTACAAGAAAGTGACCTAAAATTAAATGGTCTTTTGACCTAATTTTCGGTTGACAAATACAGAAGGATTGCCAGAGCATTTTTCAAATTCTAATGTTTATATGACCGTAGTAAGAGGTACACTTTCTATTGGCCTTAATGACCAGGAAATTCATAAGTATTCCAATGGTACTTTACTAAAAATACCTGTAAATACAAAGATGAACGTTAAAAATTTGAATGATGACACGTTGGAATTGATTGTTGTAAAAGCACCAGCCCCAACAAAATAAAATAAAGCGTTGACCGTCACTTGAGGAATTTCCTTGATTGACGGTTTTTTTTGAATTTTCTATTAAATTTACTCGAAAGTTATTGACATATGCCATAAACAGAGTATAATAAGAATAGATGGCATATGTCATAAATTATAAGAAGGTGAAAAGATGCCAAGAAGGGATGGAACCGGCCCAATGGGTGCGGGATCAATGACTGGAAGAGGTTTAGGGCTTTGCACAGGTGCTAATGCAGTAAAGTATGGAGCTGGTCTCGGAATGGGAATAGGTCTTGGACTTGCTTGCAGACGCGGTTTCGGTTTCGGTCGCGGTTTTGGTAGAGGTTCTGCGATTAACCAGGCCTCCTCAAAAACACAAAAAGAGCTGCTGAATGAACAGAAAACCATGTTGCAAGATCGACTTGAAGTTATTGATAAGCAATTGGAGAACCTATAATGGGCATCAGGGATAACCGGAGGACGCTCTGGTTATTTCTGATTAGGATGGAGGTGATGAATTATGGCGAGACCAGTAAAGTGGAGAAAAGTTTGCTGTTTGCCTGAGAGCAATAAATTCGGGCCTCTTGATTCGTCTGCCGACGCAGAAAACCATGTAAACATGACAGTAGATGAGTATGAAACTATAAGACTTATCGATTTGGAAGGCTTCACTCAAGAAGAGTGCGCCAAGCAAATGAATATTGCTCGTAGCACCGTTCAAGGCATTTATATCGAAGCCAGAAAAAAGCTGGCTGAATCATTAGTAAATGGAAAGGTATTACTGATTGAGGGCGGTGAATACCGGCTTTGTGAAGGGTTAGGGAATGGTTGTGGCCGTGGTTGCCACAGGCATAGGCGTGGTAGATGTTTTACAGATGATGCGGATCGAGGTGGTTGATTATATATTCAGAAAGAGTAATTGAGCATTTTATGTGCCCACAAAATGCCCATAGTATGCCGGATGCAAATGCTGAAGGAAGCTACGGTGATCCTTCCTGTGGAGATTATTTGACCGTTTATTTAAAGGTAAAAGATAATCGTGTTGAGGAAATCAGCTATCTTGTGTTTGGGTGTTGTGCTTCAATTGCAACATCCAGTATGACGTCGGTATTAGCAAAGGGCAAAACCTTAGACGAAGCATTGAATATTACGGAAGAAGATATTATCCAGGCTTTAGATGGACTTACTGAAAATAAGGTTCATTGCTCAAATTTAGGTGTGAGTGCGCTACGCAACGCAATTGAGAATTATTTAAACAAAAATAGAACGGAGGATTCTTATGAAAATAGCAATTCCAGTAGATGAGAAAACCTTGGAGTCGAATGTATGTGTATCATTTGGACGTACTCCCTATTTTCTTATTTATGATGTAGAAACCAAGGAAAGTATATTTATTGACAACAGTGCGGCGGCAAGCACAGGAGGTGCAGGGATTAAAGCTGCACAAATAATAGTGGATAACAAAGCAAATGCTTTACTAACTCCCCGCTTAGGAGAAAATGCTGCTGACGTGTTAAAACCCGCTGAAATCAAAATTTATAAAACGGCAACTACTTCAGCCAAAGATAATATTGATGCTTTTATTGCCGGCAAACTTCATTTGCTTGATGAAATTCATGCCGGATTTCATGGACACGGGGGCAATTAATATGAGAATAGCTGTGCTTAGCGGCAAGGGCGGCACAGGAAAGACACTGGTATCAGTGAATTTAGCTGCGGCATCGAAGGAATCCACATATATAGACTGTGATGTAGAAGAGCCGAATGGACATCTGTTTTTTAAGCCTGAAGGAGTCAGGGAGGAAGAAATATCAGTAAAGATTCCAAAAGTGGATGAAGAATTATGCAATGGGTGTCGAAAATGCGTTGATTTTTGCAACTTTAACGCCCTCGCCTATATTAAAAACAAACTGATTGTCTTTGACGATGTGTGCCACTCCTGCGGTGGCTGTATCTTGGTTTGTCCTGAAAAGGCACTAACAGAGAAAGCAAAGGTTATTGGCAAAGTACAAAAAGGGATTTCCGACGAAGTAACGGTATGGACAGGAATACTGAACACCGGTGAAGCTACGGGCATTCCTATCATAAAAAAGCTGCTTACCGAGAAAAATTTGGAAGCAAATAAACAGACATTTATTGACTGCCCTCCAGGAAGCGCTTGTATCGTAATGGAGAGCATCAAAGATGCGGACCATTGTGTATTGGTAGCTGAGCCGACATTGTTTGGTGTTCATAACCTCAATATGGTATACGATCTGGTCAAGTTATTTAATAAGCCATTTGGGGTGATTCTTAACAAATGCTTGGATGAAGAAAACCCAGCAGAGAAGTTTTGTTTTGAAAATAATATAAAGATATTAGGGCGGATTCCATTTGACAATGAACTTGGAACCTTGAACTCGAATGCGGAAATTGCCGTTAATAAAAATGAAAAGTACCGAGAACTGTTTTCTTCTCTGCTGAAAACAGTGGCAAAGGAGGTGCAGTGTAATGAAACAACTACTAATCCTTAGTGGAAAAGGCGGCACTGGAAAGACCACAATAGCAAGTGCATTTATAAAGCTTGCTGACGCCAAAGCATATGCGGATTGTGATGTAGATGCACCTAACCTGCACCTAATAACCGGATGGAATGTTGAACCGGAAAAAACAGACTATTATGGGTTGCCAAAAGCGGAGATAAATCTGGAACTGTGTACCCAATGCGATCAGTGCAGGCAAAACTGCCGATTTGACGCGATCAAAGCAGAGTCGCACTATAAGGTTGATCCTTTTGCATGTGAAGGCTGCGGCGTTTGCGCATATGTTTGTCCTGCGGAAGCGATAACTTTGGTACCGGCAGTGGCCGGAGAGCTGATGCTGTATTCTGATCGGGAAAAAGTGTTTTCAACGGCACAGCTTAAAATGGGCAGTGGTACCTCTGGAATGCTTGTCACTGAGGTGAAAAAACAAATGAAGTCGGCAGCAGTTGATACTGGGCTGGCCATTATTGATGGATCTCCCGGAATAGGCTGTCCTGTCATTGCATCACTTAGTGGCGTGGATATGGTTTTGATAGTCGCAGAACCTTCCATATCAGGTATCAGCGATATGGAGCGCATTATAACAACAGCGGCGAAATTCGGAACCAAGACAGCAGTATGTATAAACAAATATGATACCAATATTGTAAACACAGAGAAGATTGAAGAGTTTTGTAATAAACAAGGTCTTCCTTATATCGGCAGTATACCCTTTGACTCAAACGCAGTTAAAGCTATTAATAATGGTCAAACCATTGTAGACATCGACTGCACATCGGGAACGGCGGTTAAAGAGGTTTACCACAAAACAATGAATCTACTCTTTGAACAAGGTGGAGGTTAAAGTCATGCTTATTAAAACTTTGGTTGAAAACACAGCGATATCAAAAGACTTTGGCAGCGAGCATGGCCTTAGCCTGTATATAGAAACAAAGAAACATAAAATATTGTTTGATGTTGGTGCAAGCGAGCTGTTTCTTCAAAATGCAAAAAAGCTTGATGTGAATATTGCTGATGTTGACTTTCTTGTGATTTCACATGGGCACTATGACCACGGCGGAGGGCTAAAAACATTTTTGAAAGAAAACACAAAAGTCGAGGTATTTCTACATCGACTCGCTTTTGGAAAGCACTATGCGATCCGTCCAAACGATGAATTGGATTTTATAGGTCTTGATGAAAATCTGAAACAAAACAAACAAATTGTCCTCACATCAGACTGTTTCTTTATTAACAGTGGAATCCAAGTATTCTCGAATATTGCCCAAAGAGAGCCGCGTCCAAAATCAAACGGTGGTTTGCTCATGGAGCATAAGGGGCAAACGATCGATGATACCTTTGCACATGAACAGAACCTCGTGGTAGAGGAAGACGGGAAAACCCTATTAGTAACTGGCTGTGCCCATAATGGCATTATAAATATTCTTGAGCATTTTCACACACTTAAAGGGCGAATGCCCAACTATGTAATAGGCGGATTTCATCTTTCCAGCCGCTCTGGCGGCAATGAGGACTCTGAAATAATAGATAGAATTGGTAAATACCTAATGGGTACAAAAGCAAAATTTTACACCTGTCATTGTACAGGTCTAGAGCCTTATAAAAGGCTAAAAGCTGCTATGGATGATAGCATCTATTACCTTTCAGCAGGCAGTGAAATTACAATCTAAATAAAAGGAGCAAGAATATGAGCGAAAATTGCAATCAAAGCTGCAGCAGTTGTTCGGAGGACTGTGCAGAAAGAAAAGAACAAAAAACGGACTTCTCCGAAAAACTGCACGAGATGAGCAGTGTAAAAAAGGTCATTGGTATTGTCAGTGGCAAAGGAGGAGTCGGCAAATCACTTGTTACCTCTATGCTTGCAGTCACCATGAACAGAATGGGTTATCATACAGCTATTCTGGATGCGGATGTTACAGGGCCTTCTATCCCAAAAGCCTTTGGTATCAGGGAGAAAGCCTCAGGCAGTGAATTTGGCCTATTCCCTGTTAAAACAAAGACCGGGATTGATGTTATGTCTGTCAATTTGCTTTTAGAAAACGACACTGACCCGGTTGTATGGAGAGGACCAATTATTGCCGGCACAGTAAAGCAGTTTTGGACAGATGTTATTTGGAGCGATGTGGATTTTATGTTCATCGATATGCCGCCGGGCACCGGCGATGTTCCCCTTACGGTATTTCAATCCATTGCTGTTGATGGAATTATCGTTGTGACGTCCCCACAGGAACTTGTTTCCATGATTGTTTCAAAAGCTGTTAAGATGGTCGAGATGATGAATATCCCTATTATCGGTCTGGTAGAAAACATGTCCTATTTTAAATGTCCTGATAACGGCAAGGACTATCAGATATTTGGCGAAAGCCATATTGAAGAAGTTGCTGATAAACATAATTTAAAGGTTCTCGCTAAATTACCTATTGACCCGAAAATTTCAGCTGCATGTGACAAGGGTATGATAGAGCTTTTCGATGGCAATTGGCTTGAGCCGGTTGCAAAAATATTAGAAAAAATGGAGGAAAGTTAAATGATGAAAATTGCAGTAGCAAGCGAAAACGGAATGGTGACCGAGCACTTTGGACATTGCGAAGGGTTTATGATTTTTGACACCGAAAATAATCAAATTCTCAAAAGCGAAACCATTGCTAACCCTGGACATAGACCTGGATTCTTGCCTAATTTTCTTGCCGATCGTGGTGTAAATGTCATTATCAGCGGTGGTATGGGCGGAGGTGCAGTCGAGATATTTAATGAAAGGAACATCGAGGTTATTGTCGGAGCAAAAGGTAACGCTAAGGATGTGGTAGAAGCGTACCTGCAGGGTTCCTTAAAATCGACTGGTTCCGTTTGTCATGAACATCAGCATCATGATGAATGCGGCGAATAGAATAGCACATTTGTATTGTGAAATAGTGCTTGCACGGTATAATTAGTGCAAGTACTATTTTTTACTACCGTACATATAGAATTGGAGGTTTATTAATGAAAGTTGGATTAATTAGATGTATGCAAACTGAGGATATGTGCCCCGGAACAACTGATTTTAAAGTGATGAAAGAGAAGAAATGCGCATTTGAAGGTATAGAAGAGGATATAGAAGTTATTGGAGTGAACACTTGTGGCGGTTGTCCTGGGAAAAAGGCAGTAACCAGAGCGGCTGAAATGGTAAAACGAGGTGCAGATACTATTGTTTTGGCTTCATGTATAACAAAAGGAAATCCTATTGGATTCGCATGCCCGTACGCACAACAGATGAGGGCTGCAATTGAAAAGAAGGTTGGAGAAATAATAAAGATTATTGATTATACGCACTAATGGTAAAGGTATTTGTAAAATAACCTTTCACCGTTAACCGTTCTACCAAACGGACAATTGGGGTTGACTGCATCTACCGAACAGGTAAAAACTGTGGACTGTATCTACCGAACCAATAGATTGAAAATGTGCTATTGTTGTAATTAAAAAAGTCCAGTCGAGCCATGTTGATGTGTTGACTTGATGTCAAGAGTGAAAGAATAATTATACTAAAATCATTCATAAATAAAGGGTTTTCAAGGTTGGAGGATTTTCTGCCCAATATCTGGCAGTGCCGTTTAACCTTAAAAATCCTTATTTTTATTTATTAAGGAAATATGTCGACCGTAAAAATATGTGTAGGGTTGTGGAGATAGAATAGATGTGGAAATTAGTATCAATAGTTCTGCTTAAGACGCATATGTGAAAAAATTGTTACTATCGAAGTGTACTGATAAAAATAGATACCAGTATTAGTATCTATTTTGAAAATGAGAATTAGGTTTCAAATTCTTTGTTATCATAATTTTTTATTATATAGGTTGCTATAATACCAAATGATATGAAGGCAATTACACTTGATAGAATTGTTGAGAATCCTTGAGTCCAAGGTGCATTAACCTTACCAAGCGCGGAATTAGTAGTTAATAGGATAAACCAGGCAGTAATTCCTGTAATACTTCCAATTATCCAAACATTAGATGCGCTAAAGACTTCAAGCTTTCTCATAATAAATAGGAGTATATAGCCGACTACTTGACCTGCTATTATATGAATTAAGAGCTGTACAGCAGTTAGTTTTGCTCCTAAAGTAGATAGACCAAGTGATTCTGTTGATAAAATTATTCCTGCTTGGATAAGTGATGCTATTAAGAACCCCGTTGAATATTTTAGATACATATACAAACATCTCCTTTCACCAATTAGTATTCCCATAATTCCTAAACTATTTATATAGCTTGAATTTTTCGATTTACATGCAACGATCCAGAATTCTTTTAATCTGAATAAAAAAATAAATGGCTTACTTCAAAGGGTAAGCCATTTTATGAGTAATTATAACTCATATAGTCCAGCAAAGCGAAACATAAAAGCAGGGCATCCTATGCATCCTTTGTTTTTTTACAGGAACATGTGCAGACCCATTATAAAAGTTCAAAATATTTTTGAAAAAGCGGACACGAGATATCCGTTATTTTTAAATGGAATAAAGTTAAAAAATTTATAGAAGAATTACTTGACAGTTAAAATAAAATATTGTAATGTAAGTAAGTAAGTACTTACATAATGAAAGGAGGATGTGCAATTGGACGCAGACAAAAGATTGAGTAAAGAAGAACGAAGAGTTCAAATATTGGATGCTGCTATGGATGTTTTTATAGCGAAGGGGTTTAGTAATAGTACGACATTGGAAATTGCTAAAGCTGCAGGTATATCTGAAGTAACATTGTTTCGTTACTTTTCGTCTAAGAAGGAAATCTTTTTAGAAGGGATTGAGCCCATCTTGTTTGGTTCTCTAAAGAAGGCATTGGATACTTCTAAAAGTTATAGCATGGCAGAAAAAGTAGAATATATGTTAATTGAAAGAATAAGTTATATTTCTATGCATCGCGAGGTCATTAAGCTAATTTTAAAGGAGGCTGCATTGCTAAAAGAATTAGGTAGTGAAAGTTTCATTGAGAAGACAATTCAATTAATGAAAAGTATGTTAAGTCAAACTGGGATAAAGCTTGATAATGAAGACTTTACGTTAAGATTATTAATGGGTTCCATACTATCTTTTTTGTATATGCCAGAGGACAATGAAACAAGTATAAAAAAATACGTGAGCAAGGTGACATCAATTCTATTAGATGAAATAAAAAATTAGAAAGGTTAGGTACATTTCCATGAATAAAGTATTTAATTGGTTAGGCAGTATAATTGAAAGATATCCGTTCAAAGTATTACTTATTTCAATTCTGCTATTTTCTATGTTAATATTTGGCGCAACAAAAATAGAAATGGCAACCGGTAATGAAACATTGGTTCAAGATGATAATCCAGTATATATATCGAATCAAAAGATGGAGAATACATTTGGTGGGGAATCTATTCTAGTTCTTTTTACAGATAAAACAGAAGGCAATTTACTATCTGTTGAAAACATTAGAAGAATGTGGAATGTTGAAAAACGGTTCCAATATGACGAGAATATTTTCTCATTTATGAGCCCGGCTAGTATTGTACATCAAATGACGGAAACACAGGGTACTAAGATAAAAGAGCAAGTACTTACTTTAAGCGATGGATTAGAAGAAATGGGAACCAAGATGAAAGATATCGGATCGGAATTGAGTGCTAAAGAACTGATGGATACAGCTGAAATAGAAAATAAGTTAGAGAATCTTTCTAGTTCAACCGATGCTTTTAATAAACTTATCAATGGTCAGAAGAATATGGCTAATGGTGCAAAGGAATTACAAGGTGGTCTATATTCAATCGCCAGTGGGCTAGAGGAGGTATCTGGTCAATTAACTCAATTAAGCAATATGATTGGAGAAAACCAAGAATTAAAAATTAAATTAAGTACGATATCAGGGAATATCTATAAAAGCTCTCAGGGTATCAGTACTATGGCTGAAAAGACATCGAATATAAAAACAGGTGCAGACAATACAGCCAATGCGCTGAATAATGTAAGTAGTAAGCTATCGAATGAAACTTCTTCAATGAAAGATACATTTGCCAACAGCAATAGCATTCGTCCAGATGAAATGAAGGAAATGGCAAACGGTTTTATTACCATGGGAGATAACCTTTTAAATATTTCAGAAGGTTTAAGTACATTTTATGCTAAAAGCGAAATGATGGTAGCAGACATCCCAACAGACCAGGTAGAATTAGATAATATTTTATATGATGAAGATGGCAATTTAAGAAGTGTATTTTCTAATGTTGTCTTAGATGATAAAAATAGTTTAATGGTAGTGAAACTTCAGGGCAATTTAGATGACGAGTATAAGAAGCAAGTATCTGAAAATATTGCTGCGGCCTTAGAAGAGGAAGAATTTGAAACACTATCTTATGTAGTCTCTGGTAAACCTGTACTTGATACAGCATTAAAAAATGAAATGAAAACAAATATGGTAATTATGGTAGGTCTAGCAGTTGTTATCATGCTCATTGTTTTATTTATTGTATTTAAAGTAAAATGGAGAATGCTAAGTTTGGGTATTATCTTAGTGTCAGTAATTGCTACCTTAGGTCTAATGGGTCATATAACTGTTCCTGTTACTATGGTGTCTATGGCCGTGTTCCCTATATTAATTGGGTTAGGAATTGACTATTCCATACAGTTTCATAATCGATATGAAGAGGAAAAATCAGTAAAAACAACATTAAGGAATATAGGTACAGCGGTAGCAATTGCTGTATTAGCAACAGTTTTGGGGTTTGTATCTCTTTATGCATCACCTGTACCAATGATTCAAGATTTTGGTAAAATGTTGACTATTGGTGTAATCATAAGCTTTATCGGAAGTATATTCTTATTAACGCCAATATTACACTTGAGAGATCTATTCGGACTACAGAATAAAGACAATGTAAAATTAGATGTAAAAGAAGTAGAAGAAAAAGACACTTTCTTAAATAAAATACTAAAAGGATCTACAAAAACTGTAGTAAAATTCTCAGTGCCAGTATTACTTATAGCTATTATTGCAGCAGGTTTCGGATTTTATCTCGATAATAAAGTAGGTGTCCAGACAGATATTGAATCCTTCATGCCACAAGATATGAATGCACTACAAGACATCCATACAGTCAGAGATGCCGTAGGATCTACAGACCAGATGGCAATCTATATCAGTGACGATAATATATTGGAAAAAAATAATATAAACTGGATACAACAGATAACAAGACATATTCAAGAAAAGTATACGGACGTTGTGGTAGATATAAAATCCATAGATACGTTAGTAAGCAATTTAGGTGAAGATATAAGTGCCGATGAATATGCAGAATTTATTGATGACTTACCAGGGCAACAAGTTAATATGTTTTTGAATAGCGAACAAAATGAGTCAGTAATACTATTAAATATCGAACATTTGGATACGGAAAGATTACAAGATTTCGTTTCTGAATTAAAAGCAGATTTAAAAGATGCTCCTATGAATGTAGAAGTAACAGGTAAAAGTGTACTTGATGTAGAAATGGTAAATGGATTGACTTCTGGAAGAGTTTTAATGACTATTATAGGATTAGTACTTGTGTTCGTAGCTCTTTTAATTGTGTATAGAAATTTTATAAAAGCTTTAGTCCCAATCATACCAGTAATCTTGATTGTAGGAATGTCAAGTGGAATTATGTATCTTCTAGGAGTAGATTACACTCCGATTACTACAACCCTTGGTGCTTTAGTTCTAGGTATGGGTACAGAAATGACAGTTATGTTAATGGAAAGATATATTGAGGAGCGTAAAATAGGAAAAGATAAATCAGATGCGATAATTCATTCTACTATTATGATAGGCAAGGCTATCGTGGCATCAGGTCTTACTACAGTAGGCGGATTCTCAGTATTAATGCTATCTGAATTTGTAATTCTAAAAGATTTTGGATTGATGACAGTAATCAATATATCATTAGCATTACTAAGTACATTTATTATACTACCACCAATCCTTTCAATTTGTGATCGATTCCTTTTAAGTAAAAAAGAAAAGGAGGAAGCTGAAAATGCTTCACAAGAAATTATTCATGAAATTTAGGAATGATTAACTTGGCAATAGAGCCTTCTATACATTCTATAAATTAGCTATTGGAAAATGGCTTACAAAATGAAAAAAAGTTTTTATAGCTGAGCCATACATGAAGCCAATTGAGGTTTTGCGTATGGCTCTTTTTTATTACTTATTTTTAGGTATTGCTATTGATTGGCGGCCTTTTTATATTTCAATAGAGTAATTGTATCTGAGTCAAATTGAATCAGCCCATCTTTTCTCATTTTTGCTAACTCTCGAGATAAAGATGTACGTTGAACCCCGATTTTTTCAGCAAGTGCCTTTTTGGTTATATTTAGTTTGATGTGATTAGAATTTTGTTTTTTACTTTCGTAATTAAGATAATTCATAATGCTTTCACGTATTGTTCTATTGATATAATGTTTTATCTTATCTCCGAGAATGAATGTACGGTCAGAAATAAGTTCTAAGTATGTTCGTAAAAATATAGGATTATTACAGATCAATTCAAACAGCACTTCCCTATCAATTTCTAAAATATCCGTGGGCAATTGTGTTAATACGGTCATAGGATAATAAGGATTTTTTGAAAACAGTAGATTTCCGCCTAAAATATCATCTTTGTAAAACTCTGAGATTGTAAGCAGATTTCCAGATTCGTCAATACGATCTACAACAACCTTGCCAAATAAGACTATTTCTAATTTATTACATAATTCCCCATCAAAATGGACAACGCTACTTTTCTTATAAGAAGTAACCTTAAACTTTCCACTATTAAGGTTAGTAAGTATATCCTCATCTGATAAAGATTTTATTAATGCTGTACTTCTGATTAAATTAATATTCTGAGTCATATATAATCTCCTTATGTGTTACCAAGGTAACGCCCTTTTTAATATTATAGCGTTATAATATTAAAAAATCAATAAAATGATGGAGGTGTCATATGAAGTATATTATATCAGCAATACGAATATTGTTCTTAGCACTGTTTTTATTTTTAGTACTGAATGGAAAAATGATGCTTTGGCTTGCTTTATTTGCGGTAAGTCTCATAGTAGCATTGCTGTTTGGTAGAGTATATTGTGGTTATGTCTGTCCGATGAATACGTTGATGATTCCGACAGAATGGCTTTCAAAAAAGCTGAAGTTACAGACGGATAAGTCTCCCAAATGGCTTCGCTCGGGAAAATTTGCATGGTTTGCATTGATAGGAAGCATTGCAGTCATGCTACTTGCAAAAAAAGTATTACATAAAAATATTCCTATTTTGCTTATTTGGTTGGTTGTTTCAATACTCATAACACTCAGATACAAGCCAGCTGTATTTCACAATCTAATATGCCCATTTGGAGCAATTCAGAAAGTCTTTGGAAGATTTGCTAAGTTTTCAGAAAAGGTAAATAAAGAAAGTTGTATTGGATGCAAGCTTTGTGAGAAGGTTTGTCCTTCCGAAGCAATAGAGGTTAAATCAATAGATAAAAAGGCTAAAATTGAAACTTCACTATGTTTGCAATGTACTAATTGTCAACAAGTATGTCCGAAGAATGCCATTCACTACTCAAAACAAGTATAAGTTGTTTTTGTGTAGTGGCTAAGTTAAGTATTAATCTTTTTAATCTAAGTTATGATATTAAATATAAGGAGAATGATAAAATGATTGAGCAAGTATATAAAATATCAACTGGCAACGAAAAAGCAGTAGAAAAGGTTATTTATGATGAGAACCTTCATTATCTACACATGGTTTTTAACAAAGGAGAAGGATTGCCAGAGCATTTTTCAAATTCTAATGTTTATATGACAGTAGTAAGAGGTACACTTTCTATCGGTCTTAACGATCAGGATATTCATGAATATTCAAAGGGTACTTTACTAAAGATTCCTGTAAAAACAAAAATGAACGTTAAAAACTTGAATGATGACACGTTGGAATTGATTGTTGTAAAAGCGCCGGCTCCTAAAATATAAAACGTAAAGCGAGGCACGAAATGAGTAAATTAAGCATTAAGATTTTAAAGATAGTAATGATAATATCACTTTTATCAATGGTTATCTTAGGGGTAACCAATATTTATGTTTTTAAGTCTATATTTTCTAATCTTCAAACGGAGGCTGTAGACATCGTTAAAGACTCGGTTAATTCCATTTCTGAGGACGAATTGCAAAAAGTAATTCTTAATAAATCTATGGATAGCATTGAATATAAGAATCTACAAGAATCTATGATGATATTTAAAAGTGACAAAGATATTAAGTACCTTTATACAATGATAAAGGGAGAAGATAATAAGGCGTACATGGTGGTTGATGCATCGTTAGAAAATGCATCTCCTTTTGGAGAAGAATATGAATTAGAAGATGCAATGAATAAAGCATTTAACGGTGAGGTATCATTTACAGAGAATCCAGTATCAGATGAGGATGGCACATTTATTTCTGCTTATGCACCAATAAAAGATTCCTCTGGAAAAGTAATCGCAATTGTAGGTGCTGATAAAGATGTTGCTACTTTCGCTTACATACAAACAACAATGTTAAAAACCGCAGTTAAAATTATCGTAGCTATTATAGCATTGTCCGTTATATTGAGCATTATATTAACAAAAAAAATTACTGCAAGTGTGAATGAAGTAGTCATTGGCTTAAATAAAATGTCACAAGGGGATTTAACAGTATCTGTTAATGTAAATTCAAAGGATGAAATTCAAACAATTTCAAAATCAATTGATCATGTTAGGAATAATATGGTAGAGATGCTTAGTAAGTCAAAGCAGTTATGTGAAGCAGTAATGGATGGAAGTATCAATCTATCAGCTGCATCGGATCAAATGGCTGCATCTTCAGAGGAAGTATCATCAGCAATACAAGAAGTTGCAAAAGGAATGAATTCTCAGTCGAATGAAATGGCTAAGATTAATGAAATTATGAACACTTTTGGTCTGAAAATTGATGATACCGTAAAAGGCATTGGTGAAATAAATTCAAAAATAGAAATAATCAACTCAAAAGCCCAAAACAGCAATCATGATTTAGTAACGCTTGAAGATGGGATGAAGGAGTTGGATGATTCATTTACGGTAATGAATCAAGAGATAAAAGATTTAGGTGTTTATTTATCACAAATTGGTGAAGTTACAAATCTTATCAATAGTATTGCAGAACAGACTAATCTACTTGCTTTAAATGCTGCAATTGAAGCGGCTAGAGCAGGTGAAACGGGAAAAGGCTTTGCCGTTGTAGCAGATGAAATCCGAAAACTTGCCGAACAATCTAAAAATTCAGCTTCTAATATAAGTAGTCTACTTGATAATGTGACTATTAAAAGCAATTTGGTAGTAAAAACATCAGAAAATATGAATGGAAAATTAATCGAACAGGATAAGGTAATTAATAACTCTATAAAATCTTTTAAGGATATTATCGATAATGTAGAAGAGATAATTACAAGAATCAATGCCATAAACAATCATATGAATGATATCAATATAGAAAAAGTAAATATTATTCAAAGTGTTGAAGAAACAGCTTCCGTATCAGAGGAAGTTTCAGCTTCTTCAGAAGAGATCGCGGCATCCTCCCAAGAATTAAGTGCATCCTCTGAGGAGGTTGCAGCGGCAACGCAAGAATTAAGCGAGTTATCAAAAAATATGATGGAGACTATGGAACAATTTAAAATTTAGGCTTTTTAGGAGAATTAAAATTAATGTACAGGCTATCAACTAAGGGATCTTCTTGGCTGACAGTGTGGCGAATAGCAATTGAAAAGAAAGTAGGAGAAACCATTAGGATTATTGATTATTCACATTAATAGTGAAGTTACATATAAAACAAGCGCCATGGATATGTTTCCATCTGTACTTAGCACAAAAATACGGTAGATATGTTTCAGAGAATAGAAGGTTCCAAAGTTTCCCGTTCTGTTCTCTTGAGAAGCATGTCCAATTGAAAGAAACGGAATTTGTAGAAGTAGAAAAGATCGTATGATTATATTTTTGTATGTATTCTATTGACATACGATAAAATATATGAGGTCAGTAATTATAGAAATTGTTCGGTTATTTATTCTCCCCTATATGATACGTTTCTATTTTAAGCATGAAGCAAGGTGAGAGATTGCAAATCCTTATCGGTAATTTTCTAACACCACACAGGACGCAGGTCTAAGTCGAAGTACAGAGGTAGGTGATAAAATAATATGAGTGATGAAAAATGGATAGGATGCCCTGTTTGTGGTAATAAAACTCGAACAAAAGTAAGGTCTAATACAATCTTAATTAATTTTCCACTTTATTGCCCTAAATGCAAGCAGGAAAGGACAGTAAATGTACAGCAATTTAAAGTAAAAGTTATCAAAGAGCCAGACGCTAAGACGCAGAGCCGATAACCCGTGATTAATAAGGGTTGTTGGCTCTTTCTTTTTGTAGTGATTTTGTTATATGTTTGTTGAAATTTTACAAAGGATACAAAACTGTTGTTTTAGAGATAGTTGTAGATATTCGTTCAGCGGCGGTTTTGAAATATTATTCAAAGCTACCGTGTTTTTGTTGAAAATATGTTTTTATAAGGTGTATTAAAGTTACCCTTTTTTAAGGACAGGACACGGCGGAATCAAGGGAGGTATCGTCGTGTCTATTTCTCATTATCTTGTTTCACCTAATTTTAACTTATTAAAAAAAATCTATATTCTATAATAGCATATTACTGCCATCAATATGAACACACACATCATTATATGCAATTTATTAGGCCATCTTATGCCCGGCTATATTTTCAGTCGGGCATTTTTGTGTCTTTTTTAAACTTTATTCAAAAAATTTCTGAAAAGTTTGGCAGTTTTGTAATTCTCACCGTAATAGTGGCGAAAGGGGAACAGCGGGGTCACCGCCCGAAAGGGGGTGAGAATGTGAAACCTAACAGCCATGAGCAAAGCAAGCGACACGCCTTTGACAGCTTTTGCAAAAAGATACTAAAACATGAGGCAAGGGATTATTACGATGAGCTGAAAAGCCAGCGTAATCGAGAAGTATCCTTTTCCGATTTGTCTGCAAAGGAAATGGATGAGCTTTATACAGAGGATAGATACTTCGTTACCGAGCAGATTTTCAATGTTTTAGGTCTTGATGTCATTGTTACAGATGATGTTATTGCAGGGGCATTACAAAGTTTGCCGGAACGCAAGCGTGATATTATCTTGCTTTCCTATTTCCTTGAGTTGTCTGACCGAGAAATTGGGGACAAGCTGAATATGCTGCGTTCAACTGTCCAGTACCAAAGAACAAGCACGTTGCAACAGCTAAAAAATTTTATGGAGGGAGATACCTATGAGCGACAAGACAAGAAATAATCATCTGCTTTCCTACCCTGTTATTGTATTAGCCTCTGGTGGCGATGTGGATGCTATCAATGCTGTTCTGAAACATTATGAAGGGTACATAGCAGCATTGTCTATGAGGACATTTTACGATGAAAGCGGCAATCCCCATCTGTGTGTAGATGAGGCATTACGCCGCAGGCTGGAAACTAAGCTGATTACAAAAATCTTAACTTTTAATGCGGCTTAACGGATAAATCCATATGGGAAGTACGCTCCCCTTTCTGTACCTCCAGTTTATGGTTTCGTTGCCATTCAATAAAAGTTCATTGATGAAGTGAGCTTTTATTGCCTGATAACTTAGGCTGATGTTCCTTGACAAAGAAAGCAGGTCAGATAACGGCTTTGCAGTATAATGCAAATCGGATACATTCCATTTATATAGAGCCATGCGGTTGATACGCCATGACCTCTGTTTAGAGTGAGCGAATAATATCAGACCGTAAAACAAATATGGCAGTTTGTAGGCGATGACATATAAATGGGACAATGATACTCCCTTATAGCCACAGTCCGAGCGTTGAAAGCGTCGCAGGCAATGGGTAGGGTTTCGGCAGAACGTCGAGAGGGTGAAATTCCCGTGGAGCTGTGCCAACAGCCGTCCGATTTTACTAAAAATTATATACATTTGCTAATACAGTTATTGCACCTGATTTGAAAGGAGATGGAGTATATGAATGACTGCATTATGCGTGGAGATATTTTCTGTGCCAATCTAAACAATGGAATTGGAGCTGAACAAAGAGGATACCGACCAGTTCTGATTATCCAAAATAATATAGGAAATAAATTTAGTCCAACGGTTATTGTAGCAGTAATCACAGGACAAATTCATCACAAAGCAAGACTGCCCACTCATTGCCAACTAAGTTCTCATTCTGCATTATCCATTCCATCAATGGCATTGTTAGAGCAGATTACTACAATAGATAAAAGACGGTTGAAAAAATATATAGGAAGAATAAGCGAGGAAGAAATTTCTTGTATCAATAAGGCTCTCTCAATCAGTGTAGGATTGGAGAGCCTATAATTATGTCTTTTTTGCTTTTCTAAAGATGTTGAGTTGAAATAGAAAATCGATACATTTCACATAAATTTAAAACCTATTTATAATGGAGGCATGTAATCACGGAGGTGTTTACAGATGGAAAATATCAAGCACGAATCAGAACATTTAACGGAAAAAGAATTTATTCCAAAAGGAACAGCTTGCTCCTCTGGGTCAAAAGCATATAACACTTTCATAAATACCATAGTGAGTGTAGTAGAAAAGTATGGAGCTGAGATTTTAGAAGAAATAGATTGTGCTGTGTAATTCACAGCACGTTACATAGGATATTTTCCATTTGTTTAATCAGAAAAGGAGGTTTTATTTATGAACAGAAGTGGCATGAAATGTGTTTTATATCCTCGTGTCAGCACAGAAATGCAGGTTGATGGATTTAGCTTAGATGGTCAGAGAAGTAGCTTAAAACGCTTTGCAGATAGAGAAGAAATGATAGTAGTAGACATCTATGAAGATGCAGGTAAATCCGGAAAATCCATTGAGGGCAGACCTGCCTTTAAAAAGATGTTATCAGATATAGAAAATGGCTTACAAATAGATTACATACTGGTGTATAAGCTATCCCGTTTCGGGAGAAATGCAGCAGATATTCTAAATTCTTTAGAGTTTATACAATCCTATGGGATAAATCTTATCTGTATTGAAGAAGGAATAGATTCATCACAGGCAAGTGGAAAACTCCTCATATCGGTGCTTTCAGCGGTTGCCGAGATTGAAAGAGAAAATATTATTGAGCAGACAATGAATGGTCGTAAGGAAAAAGCAAGACAAGGTGGCTGGAATGGTGGTTTTGCTCCTTATGGTTATTATTTAAAAGATAAAAATTTATTCATTCAGGAAGAAGAAGCGGAGGTTATCCGCATAATATATGATAAGTTTGCTAATACGGAAATGGGTTACGGCGGTGTTGCCCAATATCTTAACCTACAAGGTATTAAGAAAATTCAAAGGCAGAATGGGAAACTTAGCGAATGGAGTGGTCATTTGGTTAGGCAGATTTTAGACAACCCTGTTTACTATGGAAAAATTGCTTTTGGCAGACGGGCAAGGGAAAAAGTGAAGGGTACAAAAAATCAATACCGGCAAGCGTGGCAAGAAGAGTATATTGTTGCGGATGGTAAGCATGAGGCTATCATCAGCGAGGAATTATGGAACAAGGTTCGTGAAAAAAGAATAGAAACTGGAATAAAGCAGCCATCAAAAGTGGGCAAGGATCGGTCACATTTACTCACAGGGCTTTTGAGATGCCCAGTTTGCGGTGGTCCGATGTATACCAATAAACACGCATGGACAAATAAAGATGGTACATACAAAGAAGTATATTATTATGTATGTAGTCGTAATAGAATGGTCAGAGGAAAAAGCTGTACTTATAAAGCAATGCTTAAAAAAACAGAAATTGAGCCGCTTGTTATTGCCTCAATTAAAGAATTGGTTAGCAATAAAACCTTTGCTAAGGAAGTTAAATCAAGAATAGGCACTCAAATTGATACAACAACAATTGATAGGGAGATTAAGAATTACGAAAGCAAGCTCAGAGAGGTTGACTTGAACAAAGCACGTTTGGAGAATGAAATTGATACCTTACCTGAAGATACCCGTTATAGGGAGAGAAAGCTGCATGATATGACTATTCGATTAGATGGGCTGTATGATATAATGGTGGAATTAGAAGAAAAAATTGAAGATGCAAAGCTAAAGCGACGTTCTGTGGAAATGAACGCTATCACATTAGACAATGTTTACAGATTGATGATTAACTTTGAAAAAATGTACGATAGAATTAATGATGAAGAACGGAAAGCTCTTGTATCGTCCTTGATTAAAGAAATTCAGATATATCCTCGTGATGAAACAGAAGTACCATTAAAGTCGATTTTCTTTAACTTTCCTGTCTTTAAAGACGGAGAAGAAGTGCAGGAACTTTTGTGGGATAAAGATACGCACGTTGAGAGTATAATAATGATGACGCATTGTGGCGATAAGGAGAAAAGGTAGGGTTCAACCACAACATATAGTGGTTTGAGGACAAAAATTGGGTCAAAAATCGGAGTAAAAACACCGTTTTTTGACCCTTAAAAATAGGGTAAAATATAGATGACATAGGAAAAATGAAAATTTTAGTTGATAAATCGGTGGATGAATTATATTATATATTACAGAAAAGTAGAGTAGTGAAACATGAATGATTTATAAGCTATTAGACAAATAGGAATTTGACTCTTCCTTTGATATGAAAAAACCGCAAAATTAAGCAATGTAAAGTCTAGTTGCGGTATTGTAAAGCTTATGTGGTAGTATTTTAGCATGATTTTAACTACAATAAAATTACCAAAACAAAGGAGGATTTTATTGTGAAATTATCAGATAAGATTATAATTTTAAGGAAACAACATGGTATGTCTCAAGAGGATTTGGCCGAAAAACTGAATATATCTCGTCAAGCAATCTCTCGTTGGGAAAATGGGTCTGCCACACCTGATGCATCAAATATTTTACAACTCAGCAAACTTTTTAATGTTACCACCGACTATTTGTTGAATGATGATTTTAAAAGTGATAATGACTTGCCAAAACTCAAGGAGACGAAAGAAAATAACCTAAAGCAAATAATGATATATTTGATTACGCTTGAGGTCATGGTTTTGCTGATGCAAATTATGGCTACTATCATCCTACAAAATGTTTTCTTTGTTGTTTTAAGTATCATACCATTTGTGGCGTTGGTCGGTGGTTTTGAATATGCATATCAAAAAAACGGGAATGAAACATCTGCTATTTTCAGAAAGAGTTTCTATAAAATATCTGTATGGCTTGGATTATATTTCCCTACAAGGTTTCTGGTAACTTTAGCAATGCATTTTTACCCTCACCCCTATTCGACCATTATTTTTGAAATTATGGTAGTGAGTGTGTACCTGATGCTTTCCATGATAGTGATGCTATCCATTGATGAAAAAGCATAAATTGAAGCAAAGGGGACGGTTCTTTTTGTTTGATAAGTTTTAAGGAATGTGATATGTTTATGATATATTTGTATGGGGATGATTGTGTGCCAAGACAAGCAAGAGTTATAAGCAGTACCGGAATTATCATGTCTTTAGTTCCCTTATTATCGCAGTATATAAGAAATTCAGGATAGTATTAATATTATCTGTAATCTATATAATATCTAACTGTCTGAGATATTTAAACCAATAGATATATTATTAGATTTAAACTATCTATTTATTTTAGTTTATATTTTAATAATATATATTTTTATTTCAAATATATGTAATAGTATAAGAAAAAAATTATATAAAAGTAGTTTATGCAGTGTTCATAGGTGGGGGGACGAATGTTGTTTAGGAAAAAGAGAGTAGTATTTTTGACCATTTTACTGGGTTTAGTTATATTGATTATTATAAAGGGCATTCCCTTTATAGATAGAAATTTTAAATCTTCGAAGAGAGTAATAGTAGTTGATCCCGGGCATGGAGGTAAAGATCCGGGAACTATCGGGTTTAGCGGTAATTATGAAAAAGAAGTCAATTTAGAGATTTCTAAAAAGCTAAAGAAAAAATTAAAGTCAAATGGCTATAAAGTTATTTTAACCAGAGATAGTGATGAATATGTGGACAATCTGTTAAGAGCGAAGACAGCAAATAAAAAGAGGGCTAGGGTATTTATTAGTATTCATTGCAATTCTATGGAAAATAATAGTTCTGTAGATGGGGTTCAGGTACTTTATTATCCAAATAGAGAAAGTACAATTGGGGATTTAAACAATAATGAATTGGCACAAATTATGATGAATTCAATGGTTAATGGAACCGGAGCTAAGGATAAGGGAATAATAGAAAGAAAAAATTTAATTGTACTGAATCAGACAAAAATGCCGGCAATAATAATTGAGTGTGGATTTTTATCTAATAAAAACGAAGAAAAACTTTTGCTAACAGAGGATTATCAAAATAAGATAGTGGATTCAATAATAGATGGATTGGAAGAGTATCTTAGTCTGAATACTGGTAGTGAAATGAGGAAGTAGAGCTTTATTAAGATGGTAATTGTTATTATGTACAGGATATGCTATGATTACATTAATTTGATTCAAAATTATAATTTATTATGTAACAAAAATTTATATTGTATTTATATATAGGAGGTAAAATTAATATGAGCCTGACGGGTGATAAAATTTTTATTCGCTTTTTTGAAGATACAGATGCAGAAGCTTTACTTGATTTACATTTAAGGAACAGTGAGTTTTTTCAGAAGTATTCGCCAACTTTTGACGATGACTTTTACACAATTGATTCAACACGTAAATATATCAGTGATTCAGTAAAGCAGAGAGAAGAAGATAAAGCCTATTCTTTTGGTATATGCTTAAAAGATAACGGAAAATTGGTAGGTGATATATCCATTTTTCATATATTTCGAGGTTCACTCCAGAAATGTTTGATTGGTTATTCATTGGATAAACAATATAATGGTAATGGATATACCACGGAAGCGGTCTCTTTGGTAGTAGAATTTGCGTTTAATGAATTACACCTACATCGTGTTGAGGCAGGCGTAATGTTAAGCAATATAGGTTCAATGCGAGTATTAGAAAAGGCAGGTTTTCATAGAGAAGGTATAGAACAAAAAGGTGTAAAAATTAATGGCCAATGGCAAGATCATCAGATATTTGCTATAATATCAGATAATAACTAAACTTTATTTAGTTAAGTGCATAAAATTTTATTATATTTAGGAGTAGTATAAAATAATCTGTGTTTTTGTGAAAACAAATTCTCTTTCCTGTTGCTAATATTTACAGGAGATTTTTTTGTATATAAATAATGCGTAACTACATTTTTAATTTTCTATAAAGAGTTCTTAGACTTAAACCAAGCTCCTTTGCAGCTTTTTCTTTCCCTTTGACATCCCATCCATTCTTATCTAAGGCATTTATTATTAATTGATACTCGGTTTCTGAAACCCTATCTTTTATATTTGAGTTAGAATTAACATAGTGTGTAATTCTAGTAGGCAGACTACTAACCTGTATTATTTTTGTTTCCTCCATATTTAAGGCATATTCAATACAATTTTCCAGTTCTCTAATGTTTCCCGGCCAGCTATATGATTTTAATGTTTCTAAAGCCTCATCCGATAAAGAGCTAATTTTTTTATTAAGTCTCTTATTATATACATTTATAAAATGATTTGATAATAACTCTATATCACCTATTCTTTTGATTAGAGGAGGTAAGTGTATTTGAATCACGTTTAAGCGATAAAATAGGTCTTCACGAAATTTATTTTCTTCAATCATTTCTTCTAAATCTCTGTTAGTTGCAGCAATAACTCTGATGTCAATAGGTATAGGTGTTATACTTCCAAGTCTTTGTATTGTATGGTTTTGAAGGACTCTAAGTAGTTTTGCCTGCAGATATAGGGGCAATTCTCCGATTTCGTCAAGAAATATTGTTCCGCTATTGGCCAGTTCAAATATTCCCTGTTTACCGCCTTTTTTAGCTCCCGTAAAAGCTCCTTCCTCATATCCAAATAACTCTGATTCGAATAAAGAATCTGGGATATTTGCACAATTTATTGGTATAAATGGATTATCTTTCCGATTGCTTGTATAATGGATGGCCTCGGCAATCATTTCTTTACCGGTGCCGGTTTTTCCGGTTATAAGGACCGATGATGATGAGGTAGACAATTTTATAATCTTTCTTTTAATTTCATTAATAATATTATCATTTGATATTATTTTTTCAAGATAATTAAAATTTGTAGATACAGATAATACCTTATCTTTTTCGAATTTTAAAGAGTAGCCGATTACCTCATCATAAGATGTTAATGGTGATACGTATATTAATCCGTTAAATGTGTTGAGACTAAAATATCTTTTTATAGGCTTTTTAACGGATAAAATCCAATCCGAAACATCTTTTGGTAATATTTGATATATAGATTGAGCAAATAGATCACAATATGGAAGCAGTTCATTAGTTCCTTTATTACAATAAATCAACATCCCATTTGCGTCTATTAGCAAAAAATATTCATATTCATTTGTAATTAATTCATCTATGGCATTATGTAATATTTGAGAATCTTTTTTTGAAGATTCATTTGAAGCGAACATAGATATTAAATTAGAAATGTAGTCTATAATTTCCACATAATTACTGATGTTCTTTTCTATCGTGACATGTCTTTCTTGAGAAAAAGAAGTCATACTGACTACACCTATTGGAATGCTATTTATTTTTATACAAGATAATATTTCAATAGTAGAAGGACAATTATTCACAAATCTGCATCCAATACATGATTTCATATGGCCGGGCTTATTAACTACAATGTTGCCTTGAGTCAAAACCTCTTCAATAGAAGCCGAATGAACAGTTCGGCCTTTCCTTTTAAGATAGGTCCTTGTACTCGTAATTAAATGTGAATCGGCATCAAAAATTGCATATTCTAAATTTGTTAGATTTGACATTGTTGAAACGATATTATCCAGGCTCGGCCTGATGTCTTTTAAAATCATGATATCCCTCCTATTTGACAAATATGACAATTAATTTGACTTAAATGGCAATTATATATGATTATTTTATCACATTACCGGAAAAGAAAATTAAAAATTTTCAAAAAACATTGGAATATAGCATATAAAAATTTTTAATAAAAAAAGTATAAACTAAAATATTGGTATAAAAAATGCGACGTAATATTATAGTCAAAGATAAATTATCTTTGACAGGTAAAATGACAGTTATATCTGAATATGTTTCAGGAATCGGACTGGAAGCCCGGGGAACTAAAAAGTGGTGATAAAGCTGATACACATTGTACTGTGAAGGGAGGAAGTGTAAAAATTGCTTATATAATGATTTAGCATTATGAATAGCAGGCGCCGCACTTGTTGTTGAAAGTGAAGGAATTGCATAAATTTTAATAGGAGGTACCAAGTATGACAAATCATGGATTTAGAAATCATCCGTATATTCCTAACTCAGATGAGGATGTACAAAAGAAGATGTTAAGGGAAATAGGTTTAAAAAATTTAGAGGATTTACATAGTGAGATTCCTGAAGAATTAAGGTTTAAAAGAAAATTAAACTTACCTGAACCATATACTTCAGAATATGAATTGAAAAGAGAAGTTGAGAAACTGTTACGAAAAAATATATCTTCCAATGAATATATAAATTTTTTAGGGGCAGGCTGCTGGCAGCATTATGTTCCGGCTATTTGCGATGAGATAGCTAATAGAGCAGAATTCCTTTCGGGATATGCCGGAGAACCTTATAATGACCATGGAAGGTTTCAAGCCTTGTTTGAATATGAGTCATTGGTTGCCGAGCTTGTAGATATGGATGTGGTGAATGTTCCTACTTTTGACTGGGCGCAGGCTGCGGCAACTGCGTTGAGAATGTCATCAAGAATAACTTCCAGGGAAGATGCTTTAGTAGTCCGAACTATTAGCAGGGATAAGCTGGATATAATTAAGAATTATTGTGATCCCGGAGTAAATATTATTTTAGTTGACTATGATACAAAAACCGGAATGATTAATATGAATGATTTAAAAAATAAGATATCTGATGAAACTGCCGCAGTTTACTTTGAAAATCCTTCATATTTAGGGTTCATTGAAGAACAAGGAAATGAAATTTCCAAGGTTGCCCGCGATGCCGGAGCACTTTCAGTTGTAGGAGTTGATCCAAGCAGCTTAGGTGTAATGGAGACTCCGTCAGCATATGGAGCAGATATAATTTGTGGAGATTTACAGCCTTTAGGAATGCATATGAATTATGGGGGAGGGCAATCTGGATTTATTGCTACAAGAGATGAAAAGAAATTTGTACTTGAGTTTCCTTCCAGATTATTTGGCATCGCGCCAACTATAAAAGAAGGAGAATACGGATTTGGGGATATAGCATATGAAAGGACTTCCTTTGGAAATTTAAGAGAAAAAGGAAAGGAGTATGTAGGTACTCAAACAGCATTATACGGTATTACTGCAGGGGTTTATCTTTCATTAATGGGTCCCCATGGAATGTTTGATTTAGGGAAAAATATTATGCAGAAATCTCAATATGCCATAGAAGAATTAACTAAGATAGAAGGTGTAAAAGGTTCTAAATTCAGTAATGTAAGCTTTAAGGAATTTGTAGTTGATTTCAATGATACGAATAAGACCGTTAAAGAAATAAATGAAAAATTATTAGCAAAAGGCATATTCGGTGGAAAAGATCTTTCTGAAGAATTCCCTGAATTAGGACAAGCGGCGCTATATTGCGTAACAGAGGTTCATTTAAAAGAGGATATTGATACCTTAGTCAATGAAATAAAAAAAATAGTCAGAGGATAGACAGCAGAAAGGGATGATATGATGAAGCGAATTATTAGAAATTCTAAAATCAGAGATTTCCATCAGGCCAGGTGGAATGAACCAATTATAAATGAGCTAGGGCATAAAGGCGAAAGGGGGATAATAGTTCCTCAAACCGAGGAAGCCATTGAAAGACAGGTAGGAGATGGGATATCTAAACTTCCCCAATCTGTGAGAAGAAAGAAACTGCCTAATTTGCCTGAGATAAATCAAAAGAGAGTTCTCATGCATTATTTGAGGCTTTCACAGGAAACTTTGGGAGGTGATATAAATATTGAAATCGGACAAGGCACATGTACTGTTAAATATAATCCGACAATAAATAACAAAATTGCCGATTCCGAAAAGATGACTGAATTGCACCCCCTACAGGATGAGAGTACTGTCCAGGGGATATTGGAAATCATGTATAAAACCGATTTAATGATGAGAGAGATTTCCGGTATGGATTATTTCAGTTTTCAGCCGGGAGGAGGTTCTCAAGCTACTATGACTATGGCTTCAATAGTCAGGATGTATCATAGGTTACGCGGTGAAGAGGAGCAAAGGGATGAAATCATAACGACTATATATTCTCATCCGTCAGACGCGGCGGCTCCTGCGTTAAAAGGTTATAAGATTATTAAGATTATGACGGATGAGAAGGGTCATCCTGATTATGAGGCATTTAAGGCTGCGGTGAACAATAGAACGGCTGCATTTGTCGCAGCCAATCCGGAAGATACCGGAATATTTAACCCAAGGATAAAGGAATTTACTGATTTAGTTACTAAAGCCGGTGGTCTGAATTGCTATGATCAAGCTAATGCAAATGGTTTGTTTGGAGTGGCGAGAGCTAAAGAAGCAGGTTTTCAAATGTGTTATTTTAACCTTCACAAATCTTTTGGAACTCCTCATGGCTGCGGAGGGCCCGGTTCAGGTGCTGTCGGAGTCATTAAGGAATTGAAAGATCTTTTGCCGAAACCGTTGGTTGATTTTGACGGGAAGAAATATTATTTAAACTATAATATTAAAAACAGCATTGGAAAAGTTAAGTCTTTTATTGGAACACCCCAGGTAGTGTTAAAAGCATATTCTTGGATTATGAGCATGGGCGCTGAAGGATTGTATGAGGTTGCAAAGATTGCAGTTTTGAATAATGTTTATTTAATTAAAAAGTTATTGAAGTATAAAGGCCTTACAGTTCCATATGATGTAAATATTCAAAGAATCGAGCAAGCCAGATATTCAATGGAACAGATAACTAAGGATACCGGAATAGGTATTGAAGATATTACAAGAAGAGTAATGGACTTCGGAACGCATATTTGGTCAAGCCATCATCCCTTTTATATTCCCGAACCTATAACACTGGAACCAACAGAATCTCCGTCTAAGGAAGATTTGGACGAGTATATAGAGACAATACATCACATATTGGATGAAGCCTATAATAATCCCGAGATAATTCATAGTGCTCCAAACAATAGTACAATTCATCAGGTTGATGAATCGAGCCTCGATGATCCTGATGAGTGGTGTCCGACGTGGAGAGTATATCTAAGAAAAACTAAGACTGATTAGCCAGGTATGTAATATGAAAACTATTGGCTTAATTATAAATCCGATATCCGGTATGGGTGGAAAGGTAGGGCTGAAAGGAACAGACGGAGCGATTACTTTAAATAAGGCTGTTAAACTTGGAGCTGTTAGGGAGGCTCCATGCAAAGCCTTGAAAGCATTAGAAAAGTTAATTCCGTTGAAAGATGATTTACTGATACTGACTTCATCAAATGATATGGGAGAAATTCAATGTAAATCTTTGGGATTTAACTATAAGATTGTGTACAAGACCGGAAATTTTACAAATTACCGTGATACTATAAATGCCGCAAGGATTTTTGAGAAATTAGGCGTTGAATTGATACTCTTCGCAGGTGGTGACGGTACTGCAAGAGATATTTATAAGGCCGTGGAAATTAGAATTCCTGCTTTAGGAATTCCCACAGGGGTGAAAATCCATTCTCCTGTTTATGCCAACACTCCGGAATTAGCGGGTGATTTGGCTCTTATGTATTTAAAAAACGGTAATTTATGCTTGAAAGATGAAGAGGTCATTGATATTGACGAAAAAGAATTCAGAAATAATAGGGTGGTAACGCGTCTGTTCGGATATTTGAAGGTTCCGTATAAAAAGAGACTGCTGCAGAATAAAAAATCTCCGACTCCTTTAGGAGATGAAGAAAGCCAGAAAGCGATTGCCCTTGATATTATAGATAATATGCTGGAAGGTGTTTATTATGTTATAGGACCGGGGACTACAACGAGAGCAATAATGGAGGAATTGAACTTACCCAACAGCCTTCTCGGAGTAGATATAATTAGAGATAGAAAAATAGTGAAACTGGATTGCAATGAAAGCGATATTTTAGACATTGATTTAGAACGTGTTTGTAAACTGGTTATTGCGCCAACAGGCGGTCAGGGATATCTGCTGGGGAGGGGCAATCAGCAGATCAGCTCTCGAGTAATATCTAGAATTAAAAAAGAAAATATAATAATTATATCATCAAATAGCAAGATTATCGAGTTAAGAGGAAATCCGCTTTTTGTATATACAGGTGACCCTGCAGTCGATAAATACTTAGAGGGCTATTACAGGATTAAAGTTGGTTATGGGAATGATCTTATATATAAAGTTTCAGGAGGTGAGGATGGTAAGACTTTGCTCTAAAATTTCAAAATATTTTGCATAATATTATTTATTTAATGAACAGGAGGATGAGTATGGCTAAATACGAAGATTTAAAAGGCAAAAGAGTAATTGTAACAGGAGGGGCAAGCGGTATAGGTTTTGCTACCGCTAAACGGTTTGCGCAAGAGGGAGCAAAAGTTGTAATTTTTGATGTAAACAAAATTGCTTTAAAAGAAGTTCTTTTAAGTAACCCGGAACTAATCGGAGGGGAAGAGGTAGATGTTTCAAATGAAGAAAGTGTAAGAAATGGTTTTTTAGGATCTGATGAACTTATAGGAGGTATTGATGTTCTTGTTTCCAATGCGGGAATTAGCATAAGAAATTTATTTAAAGATACAACTTATGAACAATGGAAAAGAGTGTTGGATATAAACTTGGGCGGGATGTACTTATGTGCAAAGGAAGCATTGAAGAGAATGGCGGATCAAAAATCAGGAGTAATACTTTTCACAGCTTCAACGAATGGAATGGAAGGACATCCTTTCTATGCAGATTATAATGCTTCCAAAGCCGGTGTTATATTGCTTGGAAGAACTTTGGCCTTGGAATACGCTCCTTATATTCGAGTAAATTCTGTTTGTCCGGGATATGTATTGACTCCAATGCAAAGAGCAGAATATACAGAAGAAATGTTACAAAAAGTAAATGAGGGCATACCTATGAAAAGGCACGCAAAGCCTGAGGAGGTAGCTGGATTATATGTATTTTTGGCATCTGATGAAGCTCAATATATTACTGGACAGCATATTCCATTAGATGGCGGAGAAACAGCTTAATAATTAAAAAAGGAGGCATGTCATGAAATCATTAATTGCAATTTTCAGTTATATGAAACAAGATGAAATAGATATAGAGAAGGAAATTTTAAAAGGAACTGATACGGTTGTTGAGTTTTTCAATTCAGAAGAAGAAATAGAAAAAAGATTTAAGGAAATTAGTGTCCTAATCTTAGCTAATCCTGAAATTAAGCGAGATACAATAAACAGATTGAGCAATTGTAAAGCAATTATCAGACGTGGCGTTGGGGCTGATAACATAGATATAAAATCGGCAACAGAAAACAAAATTATTGTATGTAATGTACCTGATTATTGTTCTTCTGAGGTCTCGGATTTAGCTCTTGGATTAATTCTCAGTTTGGTAAAAAGAATTCCGAATTATATCTCAGATGTGAAAAATGGTATTTGGCATATAGATAGTCCGAAAGTATTGCCTCTGTCAAGGGGATTGCAAAATATGACTCTGGGCTTAGCAGGATTTGGCGGTATTTCAAGAGCTCTTGCTAAGAAAACCAAGAGTTTATTCAGAAATATTATTTCTTCTGACCCATATGTTTCATCTGATATAGCAAAGGAATATGGTGTAGAACTTGTTTCCATGGATAAATTATTTAAATTATCCGATGTTATCTCTTTGCATATGCCAAATACTAAAGAAACTTATCACTTTGTTAATGATGAATTATTGTCTTCTATGAAGGAATCTGCATATTTAGTAAATACTGCCAGAGGACAACTGATTGATGAAATAGCATTGTATAAGGCTTTAAAGAATAGAAAGATTGCAGGGGCTGCATTAGATGTAACAGAGATAGAACCCCCAGAAGTAGATAATCAGCTTTTAGAGTTAGATAACCTATTTATTACTCCACATATTGGATTCTATTCTTTAGATTCCTTTAAAGAATTAAGAATAAAGGCAGCAGAAGAAGCGAGGAGAATCATTATGTCAGAAAAACCACTTCATCAAATAAACCATTTTTAAATATGAAGGAGGTCATGTGATGAAATTACCAACCAAAAGAATGAGTAATATTCCATTTACTGGAGGAATACGAGAAATTTTAAGCAAAGCCGATAAAATGGAGAAAGAAGGTAAAAAGATAATCCACTTGGAAATTGGAAGGCCTGATTTTGGTTCTCCAGAAGTTGCAATACAAGCTTTAATTAAATCAATTAAGGCTGGCCAAATGCATTATAGCGATATTTCAGGAGTTGAAGAGCTTAGAGCTGCAATCGCAGACAATATTAAAAGAACAATCGGAATTGAAGTAAATCCTTATAATGAAATAGTTGTAGGAGTTGGAGCAGTAGAAGGATTAATAAATTCTATGATATCATTACTTGATGTTGGAGATGAAATCATATTTTTGACGCCGTGCTTTCCAGCATACTTTGATGAAGCTTTTTTAGCAGGGGTTATACCTGTAGAGGTGCCTCTTAAGTTTTCAGATAACTATTCACTAGATATTAATGAATTGAAAAGAAAAGTAACAAATAAAACAAAAATGATATTAATTAATAGTCCAAATAATCCTACCGGTGCTATATTGTCAAGAGAAGACTTGGAGAAAATAGCTCAAATTGCTATTGAGAATGACTTATTCGTTGTATCTGATGATGCTTATAGTGAATTCTATTTTGATCAGAAGTGGACAAGCATAGCTACTATACCCGGAATGAGAGAAAGAACTATAATAGTAAATACTACTTCAAAAGCATTTTCAATGACCGGTTGGAGAGTTGGTTATACGATTGCTCGGCCTGAGATAACAAGGTATTTATGCAAGACTCACCAGAACATGACTACGCAACCAAGCACCTTTGCCCAATATGGCGCTGTTGCGGCATATGAGAGTGGTAAATCTTGGACTGAAATGATGGTTAAAGAATTTAAGAGAAGACGGGATTTAGTTATAAGATATTTAGATCAGATACATGGAATAGATTACATCAAGCCTGAAGGAGCATTCTACTTTTTTTTATGTATTGATAAATTAAATATGAGTTCAGATGAATTTTGTGATTATATTATAAGAGAAGCAGGGGTTGCCTTAGTTCCCGGAGATGCATTCAAAGGCGAGAAAGGCCGCCATTTTGTCAGACTAGCGTATGCAAATTCTTACGAAAACATTGAAGAAGGTATGAAAAGAATAAAGAAAGCTATAGAAAAATTATAATTTATTATATTGCATTTGAAACAATTACTCTGTTCATAAACGATGAGCTTAAGTAATTAGTGGATTTAGGAACAATTTAATACGTCAAAAGGGAATTAAGCAAAAAGTATATAAAACTTATTAGAGCTAAAAACAAGAAAGAAGGGAGATTATGGAACATACTAAAATAAAGAAAAAGAGATTTGAAATGCCACATGTATATATAATATTAATGTCAATGATGTTATTGGTAATAATTATGTCATTTATCGTGCCAAGTGGAGAATATGTAAGAACTGTTGATCCTGTGACAGAAAATACAATTGTGGACCCTGATAGTTATCATACAGTTGAAAAACCGACACCAACTTCCCCATTAGGTTTCGGGGTAGCAATTTATAACGGTGCTATGAATGCAGCGTCAATATTTTTTCAAATAATAATGGTTTGTGGTACGTTGGAATTTCTCCAGACAACAGGTGCATTTGAGGCTGGTGTAGGAAAATTAGTTAATACGTTCTCTAATCATATTAGTTTACTTCCGGCTGTAATTTTATTAATTTTTACAATTTTAGGGAATATAGGAATGCAGGATGGATGTCTTCCGTTATATCCAATAGCCGCAGGTATAATGATTAGAGCTGGATATGATAAAGTATCTGCAGTGGGAGCAGGTATCTTGGGAGAGGCTATAGGTTTTAGCGGTGGTGCATTAAACATGTTTACTGTGGGAATATCACAGGAAATATTAGGAATACCGATATTTTCAGGTTTTTCGTTTAGATTGATGGCTTCGACATTATTTTATATAGTAACCGTTTCATACTTATTATGGTATTGCAAAAGAATTAGAAAAGACCCCACAAAAAGTGTAATTGCTGATGAATATATTAATCAATTGTCAACACAAAAAGAATCCGAATCATTACCCTTAACTTGGCAGAGGTCTGTTGCATTAATAGGATTGCTTATTGCAGTGATATTACAGGGGTATGGTCCTCTTAAATTAGGTTGGGGGATTGCTGAAATAACATCTTTATATGTGATTCTAACGTTTGTTATTGTAATTATATTCAAAATCAATCCTAATAAAGCATGCGAAATTTACATGGAAGGTGCAAAAAATATTCTTCCTGCAGCCTTTGTTTTGGCATTTTCAAATGCAATTTTAGTATTAATGAATAATGCTAAAATCATAGATACCGCTATCCATACGTTAGTTCAGGCACTTGAAGGAAAAGAAGAAATTGGGATTTTAATAATCCTATTCTTCGCAATTATGGCTTTTGAATTTTTAGTTTCATCCGGCACTGGAAAGGCCATGCTGATTATGCCAATTTTAAAACCGATTGGTCAGATAATAAATATGAGCAGGCAGCTTATAGTCGTTGTATATCAGTACGCAGAGGGCGCTACACAATATATTTGGCCCACATCCGGTACTCTTTTAGCTGCACTTGGGCTGTGTAAAGTTAGATATCAGGATTGGGTTAAATTTGCATGGAAACCGATTTTGTTGATAACTCTTACAAACATTGTGATGGTTATATTGGCATATAAATTACAAATAGGACCTTTTTAACTACTATTCAAGATTAAGAAAATAGATGCTAAAATTAAAATGTTAGAATAGCTTAATCTATTTTTAAAAGCTAAGACAATCAGATTAAGCTATTCTAAGTAAATATAAAATAAAAGGTGAGTGTATATGAATTTAATTATATTAAACGGAAATATTTATACAATGAATAAAAGAAATCCAAAAGCAGAAGCATTATTTATTGAAGATGGAATATTTAAGAATATAGGATCTAATAAAGAGATTTCAGAATTAATAAATAAAAGCAGCCTTGTAATTGATGCAGATGGGAAAACCATATTACCGGGTTTTATAGATAGCCACATGCATTTAGCCATGTTTGGTTCAAATCTGTATGAATGTAATTTAGTAGGGACAAAATCAATAGAGGAATTAATTAATAAAGTTAAGGATTATATTTCTTCAAAGAAAATTCCGAAAGGAGACTGGGTAATCGGAAAGGGATGGAATGAAGACTATTTTAATGTTAAAAGACTTCCTAACAGATATGACTTAGATAAAATTTCAAAAGAACATAATATTTGTTTAACCAGAGGATGTTATCATATGTGTGTCGTAAACAGTAATGTTTTGGATGAAATTGGGATCAACAAGGAAAATCATGAGATAAATAATGGAATTTTTGATATAGACCAGAATAGTGTTCCAACAGGTATTTGCAGAGAGAGTGCAATGAAGTTGGTATACTCTAAGCTGCCTAAGGTATCTAAAGATAGGTTTAAAGAATATATAAAGCTTGCATCAAACTATGTATTATCAAGAGGTATTACTTCTTTATGCACTGATGATTTTATGCTACCGGGAATAGAGTGGCAGAATGTTATTGATTCGTATACTGAAATGAACAGAGACGGTGAACTAAAAATCAGAGTCTATGAACAATGCCTGCTTCCAACCTTAGAATATATTAAGGAATTTGCTTCTAAAGGATATAAGACCGGGATTGGCGATGATCATTTTAAAATCGGACAGCTAAAAATATTAACTGATGGGAATTTAGGAACCAGAACGGCTTATTTATCGGAACCGTACAGCGATGACAATTCTACTTTCGGGATACCGCAATACACACAAAATGAACTGGATAATTTGATTTTAACTGCAACTGAATCCGGATTGCAAATTGCTTCCCATGCTATAGGAGATAAATCCATAAATATGGTTATTGATGCTTTGGAAAAATTACCGGAAGAATATAAGAAAAGAGATTTAAGAAGCAATATTGTGCATTGTCAGGTTACCAATGACAGGCTGCTGAAAAAATTTAAGAAATTGAACATTGTTGCTAATGTGCAACCTATATTCTTAAACTATGATATTCATATGGCTGAATCTAGGCTTGGGCCAAGCAGAATTACTAATTCATACAATTGGAAGACATTATTGAACGAAGGCATAAAAGTGGCATTGGGTTCGGATAGTCCCGTTGAGCTGCCTGATACAATGCTTGGTATATATTCGGCAGTAACCAGAAAGGATTTAAATGGCTTCCCAAATGGAGGATGGTTTCCGGAAGAAAAATTGACAGTTGATGAAGCACTTCATGGATTTACTATTGATGCTGCATATTCTTCTTTCAGCGAAGATATTAAAGGTTCAATAGAAATTGGGAAATTAGCCGATTTTGTTGTATTATCAGAAAATATATATGAAATTGAACCTGAAAATATTAAGAATGTTAAGGTCTTGAAAACTTTTATTGATGGTAAGTTAGTATTCGATATCGAAAAGATTTAGGTATATTAGGATAATAAGAAATGCTTCGGATGGATTCAATAAATCCATCTACAAAAATATCGATACACAGGGCAAAACAGTAGGAAAAGCTGAGGATTATAAATTAAAGGAAGATAATTGCTGTAAAAGCTATATATATAATAAATATACCTGGTACTGTAAAATATTATTATATTTTTAGGTTCTCGATAATAAGGCTTTCTAAGGATTCAACTCCTTTGGAATTTAAATGTACACCATCTTGGTCAAAGTACTCAGGATGTTTAGAAGCCGTAGAATACCAGTCAATTAATGTCACATTTTCCCGTTCTTCAGCTTTTTCTTTTAAGATTTTGTTGACCTTGCTTTCCCAGGAACGTGGCACACGAATATTTATTAAAAAGATATGTGATTTTGAGAAAGAATCAAGCAATTTATCAATTTGTTTATTTGTAAAATAGCCATTTGTTCCTAATTCAATGATAACCGCTTTATCAGAATCATTAAATGTGGTATACTTAGCAGCTAAGGTTGCTGCTTCCGACATTTGCCTTCCAATTTTTCCGTCGATTGTAATGTTATTATATTTTTCGTTAAGGCTTGGAGCAATATCTAATATAATAGAATCTCCAATAGCTAATATATCCTTATAAGTTCCATTTTCTGCTGATGAGGTTTTTTCATCATTTTCAGTAGATACTTTTATATCCTTTTTATTGAGGTTTTTATTAGAAGCTTTTTTTTCGGGAGTTTGAGCTGTATTTATTTCGGATGAATATGCTTCGGCCTTTTCTAAGTTTGATTTTATTTTTGCCATACTGGTAATACCAATAGCAAGGGACATGATCACTAAAAATGATATTATAGTGGTAGTTTTTTTTGCTGAGATTAAGTAATGGCAATATTCTCGAAACCCAAATTTTCGTATTGGCAGCTCTATAAAACGATATGAGAATTCTGCAATAATACATGTAATAATTAGTTGAAAAAAGACACGTAAGTATGATGGGTTTCCTATTTCATAAATAGGGGTACTTAAGACCATAATAGGATAATGCCAAAGGTATATTTCATAGGATCTTGTACCAATCCAGCGCATAGGTTTCCACGAAAGTATAGGACCTAAAATTCCTTGTGGATGACAAACACATGCTATAAGTAAAGCCGTGTTTAAACTAAACAGAAATAATCCGCCTCTGTATAAAAAGGAATTATATTCATCTATAAATATGACACTAAAAATAAAGATAGAAAAAGAAATAATGCTTATGAGTTTTAACTCATTTTTTTGTTTCGGAGAAACTTCCTTAGTGAAATGTTTCTTGTTTGCCAAAACAGTTGCTAAAAAGCTTCCTATTAATAATTCAAAAGCACGAGTATCTGTGCCATAATATACACGGCTTGGGTCGGCAGTTGGATCATAAAGTATACCCATCAAAGTTGCTGAAAGCAAAGCTCCAATAAAAACTATACGTGAAAACTTGCCGATTTTTTTAGTGATTTTTAGTCCTATTATAAGTATAAATGGCCATAAAATATAGAATTGCTCCTGTACTGCCAAAAACCACATATGTTTCAAGGGAGATGGTGAGCCAAAGCTATCAAAGTAAGAAATCTTGTGAAAAATAAACCACCAATTAGTTGTATATGAAATAGAAGACATTGCATCTCCTAAGAGGCTTGTCAAAAGTCTATGGTTAAAAAGTATTACCCATAAGACAGTGACTATAATCATTAAATAAGCAGATGGTAATATTCTGCAAAGACGATCTTTCCAAAAAGTTTTTACTTTAAAATTTTCTCCTGTTAATAAAATTTTAGAGGTTACTAAATAACCAGATAGGACAAAAAAGATATCAACTCCTAAAAAACCACCTTTAGCCCAACTAAAGGTGAAGTGATAAAAAACTACAGATAAAATTGCAAAGGCGCGAAGTCCATCTAATCCTGTTATGTAACGACGATTGTGTATAGTGTTCAATATGAAATCTCCTCTACTTCCTATAATATTAATTATAACCTCTAACTTAAGTATATTAGTCTATGGTTTAAAAAAGGTTTCAAATAAGTTATATAAAGATTACAATATAGTTACAAATATTATTGCTTCATCTGTAAACATGGATGAGATAACAAAAAAATGTGGAATATCTAAAGAATTACAGCAGTTTACTACTGAGATACCGAATATGTTCTTCGAAAATTCAGAAGAAATTAAAGCCAAGATAAAGAAATATAATGTATATTTATATATTATCAGTTTATATATTTAATTTCATTGGTAATTAGCGGATGGTTTTCCAAAGTCATATAGATGGAAGAGGGCTGAGAAAATGTTTAACAAAATGGTTTGTGAAAACGGCGTTTATGATGAAAATATCATTAGAAATAATGTTGATAAAATTATAATTTTTTATAAGATATATTTTGAGATAAATAAAAGTAATTGAGGAATTATTTTCGATGGATATTGATTATATAAAAGTAAATAAGTTATAATTGAATTTAAATCAATGATATCAAACTTTGTAACATTTTGTAATAAATGATTTTAATAAAAAATTAGTAGCATTTATTACTTTAGCACTTTTAATTTATAATTCGGAGAAAAAAGTTATCTTTTAATTATGAGGTTATAAACTTATATTGTTTGATATTAATGGGAGAGGAGTTCGGTATAAGATGAAGAAAGTTGTTATTGGAGGGGTTTTATCATTAATCGGAACATTAGGCTTATTAACTGTTTGTATCATAGTTGCAAATGATGTGGTGTCGGGATGGAGTACACCGCCTGGGCGTTTTATGACTACGGTATTTTCTTTAGGAATGACTCCTATATTGGTGTTTTAAGGCGAGAAGTCCTGCCTGAAATAAACAATCGTATTTCGTTGATGGCATTATATGGAGCAACATCGGATTGTAAGGATATATTAATAAATTTCATAGAAGAAGTTTATAAAGGTGAAGAATAAGAAGAAAGATTAAAATAATTATTTAAAGAGGTAGAGAAATGAGTAAAATTGTATTTTTTTGTATACCAGCCTATGGACACACCAATCCAACAATAGAAGTGGTCCGTGAACTTACAAAAAGAGGGCATGAAGTATGGTACTATTCCTTTAGTATGTTCCGTAAAAAGATAGAAGGAGCAGGTGCTAAATATATTGAATGTGATAAGTATGTACCTGAACTGAAGGCTGAAGATGAAAAAAAAGTAGGAAAGGATTTTGCAGCGCTTATTGAAATGACAGTGGATACTACTATAGCCTTAGACGAGAAAGTTTGCAAAGAACTAAATGAATTTCATCCTGATTGTATTGTTTCAGATTCTTTGTGTTTTTGGGGAAAATTATTTGCAGCTAAACTGAATATAAAATATGTTTGCTCTACCACTTCCTTTGCTTTTAACCAATATACCGCAAAGATGATGAAACAAAATTTAATGGAAATGGTACGGATGATTAAAGGAATGCATCGTATCAAGAAAAAAATTAAACAATTGAATGACTATGGATATGCTGTTGATAATTTTATTTCTCTCATCCAAAATGACAATGAAACATACACTATTGTGTATACTTCAAAGGAGTTTCAACCGTTAGCGAACACATTTTCAAATAAATATTTTTTTGTGGGTCCTTCTGTTTCCGATATATTGGCGGGACCACGAAATAGTGATAAGAAACTTATCTATATTTCCCTTGGGACCGTAAACAATAAAAATAATGAATTTTATAAAAAATGTTTGATGGCATTTGGTGATGGCGAATTTGATGTTATCATGTCCGTAGGCGAAAGCACGGATATTTCATCGTTGGGAGAAATACCTGAGAATTTTGAAATAAAGAACAAGGTTGAACAAATAAAAGTATTACAAAATACAGATGTTTTTATAACACATAGCGGAATGAACAGCGTTAACGAAAGCTTATATTATGGCGTACCGATGGTATTATTTCCCCAGCATCAAGAACAACGCATGGTAGCTGAAAGAGTTGTGACTTTAGGTGCCGGAGTTTATTTAAAAAATGATAACCCCAAAGATATGAAAGAAGCGGTGCAGACGATTCTAGAATATGATTCTTATCAGGAAAATGCCGTAAAATTATCAGAAAGCCTTAAACTATCCGGGGGTGCAAAAAAAGCAGCGGAGGTTATCGGCAGGATTGCAGAAGAATAGATGTGGCTGAAATAGGATAATTTAGATATTAATGACTATATCCTTGGATTATCAACAGATGAATTTATTAATGGACTGCTGGATATAAATTTAAATACGGAGGAATAACAAATGCATTTAGAAAAACCGGAATGGATTAAAGTAAAAATACAAGGTGGAAATGTATCAGGTAAGGTAAACTCTTTGATTTCAGAACTTTCTTTAAATACCGTATGCAATGAAGCCAATTGTCCTAATAGGATGGAGTGCTATGAAAGAGGAACTGCCACATTTATGATATTAGGTAGAAATTGTACCAGAAACTGTACCTTTTGCAATGTAACTAAGAAAAAGCCCGAAAAAATAAACCCCATGGAACCGGAAAACGTAGCTAAGGCTGTAGCTAAGCTTGGTTTAAAACATGCCGTTATTACATCTGTTACTAGGGATGATTTGGAAGATCAAGGAGCTAATCAGTTTGCAAGAGTTGTAGAGAAAATAAGAAAGACTGCCCCAAAGGTAACAATTGAACTGCTTATACCTGATATGCAAGGAAATAAGGAATTAATAGATATTATCATAAATTCAGAACCAAACATACTGAATCATAATGTAGAAACAGTACCGGAATTATATTATAAGATTAGACCTATGGCGGTATTCGATAGATCTATAGAATTACTTGGTTATGTAAAGAAGACAAAACCAAATATGAGGACTAAATCGGGTATGATGTTAGGCTTGGGTGAAACTAAAGAACAGATAATAAATGTATTTAGAAGATTAAGAGAAGTTGATTGTGACATGCTGACATTGGGGCAATATTTGCAGCCCAGCAAATCCCATATTCCGGTAGTGGAATATGTTACTCCTGAAACATTTTACGAATATAAAGAAATCGCGTTATCCATGGGTTTTAAGAGAGTGGCATCGGCACCTCTCGTTAGAAGTTCTTACTATGCAGAGAATTTTTAAGACATGAAGGGGACGGTAAGACTGCAGAAATATTTCTCTCCGCTTTTGTTCAAAATATTTTTTCCCTCTGTAACGAAACATTCGTTTTTGGGATATATAAGCAGAATCAATTAAAAGGAGGCGAGGTAGTGGGTGCCCGCATTGAAGAAATATACAAAGAATACGCCCAAAGCGTGTACAAATGGAGGTCGAACAGCATTTAAAGGAATGTGACGATTGCCGCTCGGACTATGAAAAGATGAAATCTCCTGTCAATATACCGCTGCCGCCAACGACGGATAAAGAGGTAGACTTTTTGAAGAAAGTTAGGCGCAAGGCCTGGTGTATCGCTGCCTGTCTCTTTGTCATCGGGATATTGATTGGCATTGCCGGCATTTACATTGGGGAAACCGATGACGCACCCGGCGCTGCGCTAATTGGTATCCTGGTGATGATAGGATTAGTGGTGTTTGGCGTAAGAGCTGCTTGGCGCAGACGTTGATGGCAAAGTAAAATTTGTCTTGACAATTGATATCACTATATTTAATATAATAGATGAGAATTGAATATAAGAATGAATAGGGCTAGGGAAGCAGGGTGAAAATCCCTCACGGTCCCGCCGCTGTAAAGGAAGAGTCTTTTCTAAATGTCACTGGGAAACTGGGAAGACAGAAAAGATGATGAATCTTAAGTCAGAAAACCTACCTATTTATTAGCAGAAATAACTCTACGGTGGATGGAGAAAGCTGATTATTATTTTAGAAGAATTTTTGCTTTATTGAATTTTATATAATAAAGATTATTTAATAAGCTTATAAGAACTTCATTAGCCATGATTATTGCTTTAATGAAGTTCTTATTTTTTTATAAAAAGAGAGGATGAAAAAGGTGAAGTTCTATAAAAGGATATTGTTGCCATTAGTTGTGATTATGTTGATATTTAGCGTTTCGGGGTGTACTAAAACTACTGAGACAGGCGGGTTGAGCAATACTCAAGACCTTCCCATAACTGTAGAGGGAAATAATTATCCGTTAAAGATAAAGGATTTTCTCAAGAAAGAAACTATCTTAGAAAAGAAACCGGAAAAGGTAGCTGTTTTATCAGGCACCCCCTTAAATATATGGTACGATTTGGGGGGAAAATCCATATGTACGTCTAATATAACAGATAATTTAAAATTGATATCCGAATATAAGAAGGAAATAAACGATCTTCCACAGATAGGGCCTGTATATTCCATAGATATGGAATCCGTAGTATCCCTTAAACCGGATTTAATTATAGCTCAGGCCGGCACTCAAGGGACACAGGCGGATAAATTAAGGGATATTGGGTTTAAGGTGATTACTACTAATATAAGAAGCTATGATGATGTAATAGCAACTTATAATGCCTTCGGCAAGATACTGGGAAATGAAAAATCAGCTGAAGCAAAGATAGAAGCTCTAAAGAATAAGAAAGAAGAAATAGTATCTAAACTGCCCAAAGACAATAAATCCGTGGTCATATTATATATAACAGCCAAAACTATTGCTGTTAAGTTGGACAATAGTATAGCAGGAGATGTAGCTAAAATTTTAAAACTTGACAATATTGCATCCGATTTGCCTCCCGATACTATAGGCTCGGAAACTACTCCGTTGGATGTGGAATACATAGTGAAAAAGAATCCTGATTATGTTCTGGTTACAAGTATGATATCTGATGACGAAGAGGCCAAAAAGACTATGGAAGAGGAATTTAAGAGTAACCCCGTATGGAAGGGAGTAAAAGCCGTTCAAGAGGGACGAGTTATTTATCTTCCCCAACAGTATTTCTTATATAATGCAGGTCCTTATTATAGTGAAGCAATAGAATATATGGCAAAGAGTATATATCCGGAAATATATGGAGAGGTGACTCATCAGGATGGAAAATGATATTTCTCTCAGGGACAAAAAGGGATTTAAAATAACTGTTATTGCTATCTTAGCGATGCTCTTCTTTATATCTTTTATATTAGGGCTTACAAAAGGAACTCTTGAGGTAGAGGTGAAGCGGATATTTGAAGTTATTTCTAAGGATGACGGAAGTCCAGAGAGAATGGTAATTTGGAATATCAGGCTTCCAAGAATGATATTGGCAGCTTTGGTAGGAATAAATCTTGCTCTGTCAGGTGCTATTTTACAAGGGGTAATGAAGAATCCCTTAGCTGATCCCAGCATAATCGGTATAAGCAGCGGAGCAGGACTATTTGGAATTATTGTATTGGTCGTTTTTCCCCAGTATATAAAAATGGTGACTATTGCAGCTTTTATGGGAGCCATGTTGGCTGCCTCCATAATATATCTTTTATCCTGGAAAGGCGGCATAAAAACTATAAGGGTAGTATTAGCAGGAGTAGCTGTATCGTCTCTTTTTGCCGCAGGGATTTCAGGAATATTGGTCTTTTATAGTGATCGGGTCCATGGAGCATTGAATTTTATGAATGGAAGTTTATCATCAAGAAGCTGGCCGGAAGTTTGGACTATTTTACCTTACACTATAATTGGTTTTGTTTTAGCAAATATATTTGCGGACAAACTTAATATTTTGATATTGGGGGACGATGTTGCACGGGGTATTGGCTTAAATGTTGAAGCAACAAGATTTGGATTTACGGCTTTAGCCGCTTTTCTTGCGGCAAGTGCAGTAAGTGTTGTGGGACTTTTAGGATTTGTAGGGCTTATAGTGCCTCACAGTATAAGGTTAGTTATTGGGAACGATTATAGATACATGTTTCCTGCAACTGCTTTATTTGGCTCTGTACTCCTAATGCTAAGCGATACTTTTGCAAGAACTGTTTTAAGCCCCATGGAGATACCGGTAGGAATTGTAATGGCGGTACTGGGAGTTCCTTTCTTTTTATTCTTGCTAAGAAGGGAGTAAAAGGCTAAAGATGAATAAGAATATTATATTATCAATTGAGGGTTTAAGCGTAAGCTATAAAAATAAAGATGTTTTAACGGATATAAATTTACAGATAGAAAAAGGGAAGGTCTATTCTATTATTGGTCCAAATGGCTGTGGAAAGACTACTTTAATACGGACCATTAACAGAAGTATAAAACCTAAAAAGGGAAAGATTTTTTTAAATGGAGAGAATATATTCAAAATGAAAAACAAAGATGTAGCTAAAAAGATAGCCATATTAAATCAAAATAATAATACGATGAACGATGTAACTGTAAAAAGATTAGTTCAATATGGGCGATATGCTTATAAAAATTGGTGGGAGACCGTTGACGGAAAAGATAGTGAAATAGTTCAATGGGCAATGGAGAAGACGGGAGTGATAAAGCTTCAGAACAGAAGAATTAATACCCTTTCAGGAGGAGAAATGCAAAGGGTGTGGATTGCTATGTCTGTTGCACAAAAGCCGGAGATACTTCTGCTGGATGAACCTACTACTTATCTTGATATATGTAACCAATTAGAGATAATGGATCTCATAACGAAGCTAAATAAGGAAGAAGAAATAACTATAGTCATGGTACTCCATGATATAAATCATGCGGTCAGATATTCAAACGAACTCATTATAATTGACGATCACCAATATACGCAAAAGGAGATCCCTGGATTATATTAAAAAGCGGAGCAATTGAAGAAGTCTTTAAAGTTAAAGCCGAAATAACAATGGATGAAGATACGAAAAAACCGAGATTTTATGCGAAAGAATGCATTTAGAAAGTATAGGGAGGTCCTATGGTGAAGATTACTTTTATAACTGTATCAACCCCTGGAATTAAATCCTTAATTGAAGCAGGGAAGGAGATAAACCGACAATATCCTAATATTCTTGATTTAAATCTTTATTACGGAAAAGAAGAGATGAATGATGAAAAATCCAAAAAAATGGCAGAAGATATTAAAAACAGCCATTTGGTTTTTGTAGATTTAATGGGAAGCCCTTCAAGTATAGCGAAAAGCGTATATATAGGTCTTGAAAGCTGCAATGGGAATATAGTTCCTTACGGAAGTTCCGCAAGAGAGTATATGCGTCTCGGAAGTTTTACTATGAAGGGCATGACAGACGGGAAAAACAAAAAGAAAATGAATATGGCTGCCATTGAAAAGATGAAGAGTACGGCGGAAACGCTCGGCAAAATAATGCCGGGCAAGATGAGGGATATGAAAAATTATTTTAGTATACTGAAATATTTTAAGGTAGCGGATAAGTCAAATATTCTCAATATGCTTTACCTCATGTTGAGGGATTATGGAAATATAAATGAAATACCGAGACTGCTGGAACCGAGGGAAGTAGAAGAAGTTGGTATATGTAATCCTGAGACTATGAGATTTTATAAAAATTATGAAGAGTATGAAAAGGACTTTCCCTTTGATATTAAAAAACCCACAGTAGCGATTCTTTTCTACGGCCATAAATATCCTGTAGATACATCGTCCTGTGTCGGAGAAATCAAAAAAAGAATTGAGAAATTTGCAAATGTCATTCCTATTGCAATTTCAGGAGCATTTACAAAGAATGAAAAGAAGATTAAAGATGTGATATTAAAATCCACCAAAACATCTGTGGATATAATACTGAACTTCATGTCCTTCAGGCTTGGAGCAGGTCCCATGGGCGGAGAACCTCAAGCAGGTATAGATCTGCTAAAAAAAGCAGATGTCCCGTATTTTCATCCTTATTTTATGTCAAGAAGAAGGATTAAGGAATGGGAAGAATCAATACAGGGCTGCAGCACATCAGAAATGATGATTTCCGTTATGCTGCCGGAATTAGACGGATGTATCGAAACATATCCTGTCGGGGCTATGACAGAGCCAAGATATGACATGGAATTTGATATTAGAACCGATGAACTTGTGATAATAGAAGAAAGAGTAGACAAATTGATATCCAGAATCAGGTCATATATCAATCTTAGAAAAAAAGAAAATAAAGATAAAAGGATAGCTATTATATGCTATAATTATCCTCCTGGAGAAAGTAATATATTCGGAGGAGCATTTTTAGATACATTTTCATCTGTTGAAAATATATTGAAAAATCTAAAAGATAAAGGTTATAAAGTAAATCCTCTCACTAAAGAAGAACTCATGGGGATATTTACTGCCGGGGGTATAGTTAATTCAGGGAAATACAGTGATAGTTGGGAAAAAATGATTAAATATCCGGATAAAAAATATAGAGAAGAATTAAAGAAAAGTTCTGATTATGAAGACATAATAAAGGAATGGGGACCGTCACCCGGCAGTATAATGGTCAACGATAATAATGAGTTTTTGATTCCCGGGATAATTGAAGGGAATATATTTATAGGATTGCAGCCCACGAGAGGAGTACATGAAGAAATTGAAAAAGTATATCATGATAAAACCTTGCCTCCCCATCATCAGTATTCGGGTTTCTATAAATGGATTAAAGACGAATTCAAAGCAGATGCAATCATTCATGTGGGAACCCACGGCACCTTGGAATTTTTAAAAGGAAAGGAATGCGGTATGAGCGGAAATTGTTATCCGGACAAGCTTCTATCGGATATTCCTCATATATATTTATATTATTGCGGTAATCCCTCTGAGTCGACCATTGCTAAAAGAAGATCCTATGCAAATATAATAAGTTATCAGCCGCCGGTATTTGTACAAGGGGAACTTTACGGAGAATTTGCGGGATTAATATCAATGATAGACAATTATCATCAGTCTTTATCATTAGCTCCCCAAAGCAGCGATGATATATTATCAAGTATATGGGAGCTGGCTGAAAAACTTAATATGCCGAAGAACCTCGATAATATAGAAGGAGAATTATACAGAATGAAGAAAAGCCTCATACCGAAGGGACTCCATATATTCGGGAAAGGGTATACCCCTGAAGAAGCGAGGGAATATGCAAAAGGTCTGCTGAGGTACAACAGAAACGGCATTTTAAGCATCAGGGAATTAATTACAAGAGCTAACGGATGTAGTTTAGATGCTCTCTTAGATAATGATCAGTATGAGACTATAAGAGAGATTGATGAAGAAGCAGAAAAAATTATTGATTATTATTTTGAAAATAGAAAGCTGAAAAAGTCAAAATATATAAATGAAAATAATAAAGATGAATTTATAAAATCCTTGGAATACGGGTGTACAATTATTGAATCATCTCAAAAAAATTATGAAATGGAAGGCTTGATGAGGGTATTGGAGGGAAAGTATAATCCTGCAAAGTTGGCGGGAGATATATACAGGCATCCTGAAATATTGCCTTCAGGATATAATCTGTATCAATTTGATCCCAGGCTTATACCCACTAAAATTGCATATAAGAGAGGGGAAAAGATATGTTTGAATACTCTCGATGCTTATAAAAAAGAAGAGAATTCCTATCCCTTATCTACTGCCGTGGTGCTGTGGGGGCTCGAAACTTCGAGGACCCAGGGAGAAACTTTTTCCCAGATTTTAGCCTATCTGGGGGTCAGGGTTTCGGAGAGCAGCAATGAATGGGATCCAAAATATGACATTATTCCCATTGAAGAACTGGAAAGGCCCAGAATAGATGTAACAATAAATATATGCGGTTTTTTCAGAGACATGTTTCCGAATTTGATAGTAAGCCTTAATGAGATATTTGAAAGGCTTTGGAAATCGGACGAAAGTGATGAGGAAAATTATTTCAAAAGGAATTCAAAAAGAATATACAAAAAGCTTCTTGATAAAGGCTATGATGAAGAGGAAGCAAAAGAACTGGCTATTTCCAGGGTATTCGGCCCTAAGGAAGGAAGCTACGGTACGGGAATAACCAAGATAATAGAAACAAAAAATTGGGAAAAAGAAGAACAGTTGGGGAAAGCTTATATAGACAGTCTGCAACATGTGTATAACGGAAAGGTTCATGGTAAAAGAGTAGAAGGGCTTTATGAAGAAAACCTGAAAACCGTAGAGATTATTTCTCAAATAAGAAGCAATCATGAATATGAAATTACGGATTTGGATCATTATTACGAATACTTCGGAGGATTATCGAAATCAGTGGAAATGGTAAAGGGGCAAAAAGCCAAAATGTATATAACCGATACGACAGGGGACAGGGTTCTCAGCGAAAGTGTGGAGAAATCCATAGAAAGAGGAATAAGGACAAGGGTATTAAACCCAAAATGGATTGACGGAATGCTCGAGCACAAATATCACGGCGTTCAGAAAATTGCCGACAGATTTGAAAATGTTTTAGGCCTTGCGGCAACTACAAATAGTGTGGAAGAGTGGATTTATGAGGATATGTATGATTCCTATGTGGATAATGAAGAACTTAGGAAAAGGCTTATTGAGAATAATCCCTTCGCTTATATGGATATACTTGAGCAGATGACGGAGTATTACAACAGAGGATATTGGAAGGCGGATAAAGAAAAGATAGACAAGATTAAAGAGCTCTATTTGGAACTTGAGGGCAATATTGAAGAGAATTTATAAAGAAAGGATGCAAATATATATGGAAAACAACGGGTTGATATATCCTTTTTCTGCTATAGTGGGACAAGAAGATATGAAGAAGGCTTTGATATTAAATATTATAAATCCTCGTTTAAATGGGGTTCTGATAAGAGGGGAGAAAGGAACAGCAAAATCTACGGCAGTAAGAGCACTGGCGGATATTCTTCCTGAGAGGGAACAAATAGCAGACTGTATTTTTTCCTGTGACCCTAATGATGATAGCTTTTGGTGCGAAAACTGCAGGGCTAATTTCAACAAAGAAACCGGAAAAATCAAAAAAGGGAAAATGAGAGTGATTAACCTCCCCGTCAGTGCCACGGAAGACAGGGTTGTGGGGACATTGGATATAGAGCAGGCAATAAAAAAAGGAGAGAAAAGATTTGAACCGGGAATCTTGGCGGAAGCCAACAGAAATATTTTATATGTAGATGAGGTAAATCTTTTGGATGACCATGTGGTTGATGTACTGTTAGACGCAGCAGCTATGGGGGTTAACTCCATTGAAAGAGAAGGAATCTCCTATACTCACCCCTCAAGATTTGTCCTGATAGGAACCATGAATCCTGAAGAAGGGGATTTGCGGCCTCAGCTCATAGACAGGTTTGGACTTGTGGTGGATGTACGGGGTGAAAGAGATGTTGATTCACGGGTTGAAGTAATTAAACGAAGACTTAGTTTCGAGGCAGATCCCAAAAAATTCGTAAAAGAATATGAAAATGAACAGAAAGAATTGGCCGGTCGGATGGAAAATGCGAAGAAAATATTAAATGATGTGGTTTATTCGGAAGGATGCTTAAGTGTTGCAGCAGAAATTGCCATAGCCATGAAAGTAGACGGTCATAGGGCGGATATAACTTTTATGAAGGCAGCAGTAACCAATACTGCTTACAGAGGAGATACAAAGGTAGATAAAGAAGATCTTTTTATAGCCGCAAAGCTGTCCCTTCCCCATAGAATGAGAAAAAAACCATTCGAGGAGGGAGTCATTGATTTTGACAGAATCAATGATATTATTGAAAAATCGGTGTTGTAAACGGAAAGGAATGAGGTTTAACTATGTTTAGCAATTGTTTTCCTTTTTCGGCGGTATTGGGTCAGGATAGGATTAAAAGGGCTTTGATACTGAATATAATTAATCCGAACATAGGCGGGGTTCTTATAAGCGGAGAAAAGGGGACAGCTAAGTCTACATTGGTAAGAGGATTTTCAAATATAATTGATTCTATGGATGTAGTGGAGCTGCCTTTAAATATTACCGAAGATAGGCTTGTGGGAAGTATAGACATAAAAAAGGCCGTAAATGATGGGCAAAAAACATTTGAAAAGGGAATTCTATATAAAGCCCATAATCAGATATTGTATGTTGACGAAATAAACTTATTAAGCGAGCATATCGTAAATATACTTTTAGAAGTTTTATCCACCGGAATTAATGTAGTAGAACGGGAGGGAATATCATATAGCCATCCTTCAAAATTTATATTGGTAGGTTCCATGAACCCAGAAGAAGGTCTTTTAAGACCTCAGTTGTTGGACAAGTTCGGTTTGTATGTGGAAGCTAAAGGAGAAACAAATGTAGAGAATAGAACAGAAATTATTAGAAGGCGGTTGGAATATGAAAAGAACCCTAAGAAATTTTGTTTAAAATGGGAAAAGAAAGATATAAAGATAAAAGAAATAATTGATATGGGCAAAGAAATAATAAAGAGGATTAAAGTAGAGGATGAGGATTACGGATTTGCAGTGGGCCTGGCAAAGCAGGGGAATTGTTTGGGACACAGGGCAGATATAATATTAATTGAAACCGCCAAAGCTATAGCGGCTTTTAATCAAAGAAATAGAATAATGGAAGATGATATTAAAGAAGCAGCATCTTATGTACTGCCTCATAGAATAAGAGAATTGACACCTCTTGAAGAGTCAGAAACATCTATGGATGATAATAGAATGGAAAGAAACAATACCGAAAATTCTCCGAGGGAGGATAGCGATACAGTTCAGAAACCTTTACCTGAAGAAGAAAATATGACTTCAGATACTAAAAAAGAAGGAATAAAAGAAAGTATAGAGGACATTGTAGGCGGAAAGCAAAAGATAAATATTAATATGGACTTCGGAAAAAAATTCAGCAATAAAGGTTCGGGAAAGAGAGCCAAAGTAAAGACGGATAGCAGTAAAGGAAGATATGTAAAGTACAAGATGCCTAAGGGAAAAGTAAAGGATATAGCTTTTGATGCCACTCTTAGGGTAGCGGCCTGTAATCAGAGAAACAGGGATAAAAAGGGGATGGCTATATGCATAAAGTCTCAGGATATACGAGAAAAGGTCAGAGAGAAACATACAGGGGCAACGATTTTATTTACGGTAGATGCAAGCGGCTCTATGGGAGCAAAGAGAAGGATGGGAGCTGTAAAGGGAGCGGTGCTTTCATTATTAAAAGATGCGTATCAGAAGAGGGACAATATTGGCGTTATTGCCTTCAGAAAAGATAAGGCAGAAGTACTATTGAATATTACAAGAAGTGTGGACTTAGCCGAAAAATGCCTCAAAAAATTGCCTACGGGAGGGAAAACACCCTTAGCCGCAGGGCTTTACAGCGCATATCAGGTTCTTAAAGCAGATAAGATAAAAAATCCCGATTCTTTGCAATATCTTATTATAGTTTCCGACGGGAAGGCAAATGTTCCTCTGAAATCGGAAAATGCTTTGGAAGATGCCTTTATCATGGGAGAAAAAATAAGGAATGAAGGCATTAAAACTATGGTAATCGATACGGAAAGAAACTATATTGAATATGGGTTTGCAAAGGAATTAGCAAAAAAGATGGACAGCGAATATATAAAAATCAGTCAAATATCAAAGACGGATATTAATGCAAGTATAAAAAGTTTGCTTGATATAAATAGATAAAAAGGAGGAAAATGGTATGAAAAAAAGTATATTATTATTGATAGTTGTATTAGCAATGGGTATAATGTCAGGCTGCGGGAATAAAAATGAGAATGAGCAGAGTAATGTACCTGCAGATAATACCCCAAAGGAATCAAAGTTTGAGGAGAAAGACGGTCTTTTAGTGTACTTGGACTTGAAAAACAGTCCTTTTGAAGAATCAGGCCTAAATATATCGATTAAAAAGGGTGAAGACGGTTATGCCGATTTTGTAAAGACCGATTTAAAGGGAAATGAAACTAAAGATTATTACAAATTTGATTATTCAACAAATACTGTAGAAAAATATTATTATGTTTCCGCAATGGGAACGGCATATTACTACTATTATGATTTAGAAAAAGATGAGCTATCAAAAGTGGAAGACGGGGACCATAATGATGTTACCGAAAAAATGAAGAGTTCGGGCAGATGGGACTCTGCCGCAGAAAAAGCAGCAGAAGAGATAAAATCTCTTCAGGATTATTTCAAGGAAAAATACGGTTCGACAATAGAAGAAGCTGTTTTACAATAACATGGGCAGCACAAGGGGACGGTTTGAGATCACTGAAAAACGATGTAATAATATGTAAGATAGTTAGAATCAATTAAATATGAAAAGCAAAATCCTCCTTAATTTAGTATAATGGAATTGATAAGAAACCATACCAAAAAGGAGGATTTACTATGCTTAAAGACAAAAATAATCAGTTAAGCATCTACTCAATATTATATAATAAAATACCTCAAAATCATATACTAAAATTAATAAATAATTCCATAGATTTAAGTTTTATAACAAAATTACTTGAACTACGGATAAGTATTATGGAAGGAAGATCGGCCAAAAATTCTGAGCTTATCATAAAACTGCTGGTTTTAATCTACATTCTTTAAAACGAAAAGCATGGCTGGGCACCGGCAGTTTTCAACCGCTAATGCGACAGCCTCTTATTATGGTTTCTAACTTCTTAATTTTATTCATCTAACTTCCAATTATCTCTCGTAATAGCCATTAAGTAAAAGTCTCTGTAATCACCTTGTACAAATTCATACTTCTTTAATATTGCCTCCTGCTGAAATCCGATTTTTTCACCAATCTTTTTCATCCCTATATTGTCAACTCTGGTTTTATATTGAATTCTCATAATGTTTTGAGTCTTAAAAAGATAATTCACAAAAAGTCTTAAAGATTCTGTACCAATTCCTTTTCCTCTTGCCGATTTTTCTGCAATGAGTAAACCAATTTCAAGGGTTGTACTACTGCCCAAAACTCTTATAAAATTGATTTCGCCTAATGGCTTGCCTTCTTTATCTTCAATGATTGCATAAAACCTGGAAGGATTCCCTATACTTTTATTGAATAATTCGAAAAACTGTTCTTTATACACCATTTGCATATCCATAAATTCTCCGAGATGTGTTTGGTCCTGTAACCACAAATAAAAACAATCAAGATCCTCTTTTTCTAATGGCCTTATTCTTATATTAGTTCCTTTTAACATAATTAAGCCTCCGTCTTATTTATTAATTTTTTGTTGATACTGAGATAACAGGTCTGTGCATTACTTACCATATTATACTATGTAGTACTGAAGTCATCAATTAATTTTTGATTAAATCTTCAATTCGGCAATCTATACTTTGCGTAAATGGGTCTCAAAAAAGGTTTCCTTAGTTTATTAGTATTTTAATAGAAATTTTTTTATATATAAGTTTACTTAAATTTAATATTTTATTAAAAATATCTTTATATTCATAGTGTATAATCAAAAAATAAAAGGAGGTGAATTAATGAAAGAGTTAAATTTATGCATTGATATTGATGGGACTGTTACTGAAGCATATGATTGGATTCCTATAGTAAATCGATATTTCAATACTACAATCACTCCTAATGATGTAACTGTATATGATATATATAAAATTTTAGGAGTAGATAAAGCTGATTATGATTTATTTTATGATTTATATGGGGAAGCATTACATTTGGAATGCAGAATCAGAAAAGGTGCAAAAAATGTTATAGATAGCTTATACCAAAAACACAATATTCACTTTGTCAGTGCCAGAGAAAAAAGAATGAAATATGTAACTCATATATGGTTTGACCACTATAAAATACCAATGGATTCATTGACATTATTGGGAAGCCATAACAAAGTTAGTACTGCAAAGGCTTTAAACTGTGATATATTTATAGAAGACAGATATGAAAATGCAATTCAACTTGCTCAATCCGGATTTGAAGTGCTCCTTGTGGACTGTAACTATAACAAAGGACCTTTGCTCCATAATATTACCCGTGTATCAGACTGGTTTGAAATAAGAAATATAATAGAAAATAAAAATTATGAATTTAAAAACAGCATAGCTCTATAAAATCCGGAACAACACAAAGGTTGTTCCATACATAATAGTGGTATGAGCAAAGCCCTCCTTAATTTGGTATAATATGATTAATATAAAACCATACAAAGGAGGATTTATAATTTTTAAAAATAATAATAAGTTAATCATCTGTTTAATATTGTCCGATAAAATATCACAAAATCATATAAATGAAGCTATTATTTTTTTTATGTAAATATTACAGTAAATTTACTGAAAATTCTGAACTTATGGCAAAATTGAAGATTGTTAAAAAGAGGTGAAACTAAGACTGTGGAATTAATTTTAGAATATAATTTTATCAATAATTAGGGTAGAAAGAGTCCGCGGATATGATAGAATAAAATAAGAATTTCAAAAGTTGCTTTAAAAAACATAATATAAGGGAAATCAAAATTTAACGGAAGATGGTAGGGGGAATAGTTACGACTAAGATTGATTTATATTGTTGGTCTGATCAGTGTCCGCATAATAGTTTAGCAAGAAATTTGTTATATAAACTGATGTGTAAGGGAAAATACGATATTAGTTTCTATGATGTTTCAAAAGAATACGATATAGCTAAAAGAATGAATATGTATTCTCCGACATTGGTTGTATTTGATAATAAAATTAGGTGGAACGGGCCTATTTCTTTAAGTACAATTCAATCTATAGCTGAAGGTAATATCCCAGAAAATAAGCCTTATAAGGTTGATTTAGGTAAACATATAATAAAAGGAAATGTTGAGATGCTTACAGAAAAAAATATTTTTGACACATGTATTTGCTGTGCTCCATCTCAAAAAACAAGTTGCTGTTATAGTAAGGCTGAATGGATTAAGCAGATAAGAAAAGAGTTCAACTTGCCATATTTAGGAGTGCTGCATTATTACAATAATAAATGTGTAGGCGGGGCAGAATTTGTACCGTCATTGGCTGTTCCATACCCGATAATTAAAGGCAAAGATATTGCATTTTTAACTTGTTCTTATCTTTCGGGAGAAGAGCATGATTTTAGAAGTTATCCATTAAAAAAATTGGAAGAAAAGTTATCATCTTTAAACTATAAATCGTTAGTTGCAATAGTGTCGGAATATGTTGTTTTTCCCAATGGAACTCTTAACTGGTTCAAAGAAAAGGGCTATATTGACTTAGGTGAAGTTTATTATGAAGAAAGAGATTTTGCAAGGATGCATTTAATAAAGAAAGATTTATATTAGGGCTTAGAAAAACTCAGCAAGTTAGCATTATTGACCTCAAGAAATATCAGGCATTAATTTAACAAAATATTTCAGACAGTGGATTTACGGTACGGAATCTTCGAAGTTTTTATATGAAAGAGTTGAGGTATCAGATATTGTTAATAATTATAAAATACATACCGATAGAGTCAGGAAAAATTGACATATATTGATGAAAGGGTGATATTTATGGATATAATATTAAAAAGAAGAACAAGGGATCATGTTATTACTTTTTGGGAGAAAACCCAAGACGAAGAAATAAGAAGATTGTTTCCATTTAGTATTGAATCTTTAGAAAAAGCATTGATATTGTTTAAAGAGTCTTTGAGAGAAGATGCTCTGAGCTACGGCAAAGTAATTTATTTTAAAGGAAAATATATCGGAGATATCTGGTGTTATAACATAGATGAAAGCGATGAGAAATCAGCTATGATAAGTGTTGTCATCTTTGAAAAAGAACTCTGGGGCAAAGGCATAGCAACAGAAGCTGCAAACACTTTTTTAAAAGAAATATTTGATAAGTTTGACATAGAAAAAATTGGAGCATTTACATATTCTAATAATTATGGTTCAATAGGTTTGTTAAAGAAAGTCGGATTTTCTGAAATTGAAACATTTGTTGAAGACGGTATTGAATCAAAATATTTTGAAATACAAGGGATAGATTAGAAAGATACCGAAAAATGAAATAATATTTTATGGAGAAAGGAGCCATCGGTGAAGTGAAAAACAACAAAAAAAAGTATTTACTCATGATACTATGTATTATAACAGTCTTTATACTATCTTCATGTAGTAAGGATATTGGACAAAAGGAGAGCATAGATGATAGTCCTATAGATAATACTACGGAGAGTAAAAACACAAAAAGTGCTTCTTATAAAAAAATAGAAGATTATCTATGGAAAGAAGCAAAAGATACATTTTCACCCTACTATGAATTAATCTCCTATGAAATTACGGATTACAAAGAAGATGCTAAAGATGATACGGTGGAAGGGGTATTAAATTATAAAATTATATATAAGAATTATGATAAAGATCCTGATACTGTAGGTTATATTAAGGAAGCCAAAGAAAAGAATGATCCCAATTATAAAACATACTATGATGAATATTTGCAACAAAAGGAAATGAATATGGAAATAAAAGCTGTTATAGATAAAGAAGGCAATATAACACTTTATGGAGATAATGACCCTACTGAAAAGAGAGAATGGACAGAGCTTAAAATGTCAGATTTTATAATAGGCAATAAATAAAATTTGGTGCCGGTATTCAGACTCCTGCTGTGAATGCTATATATCCCCAGCTTGTTCTCCAAGAATATCTATCACAGCAACAAAAAAATATCAGTTAACGACTAAATTCAGAGAGCCTTTTTATTGGGTCTCTCTACTGGAGGTATCGTATGAAAAGTAAAGACGTTTTACTTGTATTAACGGATTTATGGGCAGATTGGGAAGCAGCTTATGCAATTGCGGAAATTAATTCTTCCGAAAAATATACTGTTAAAACAATTGCAATTGATAATAAACCTAAGCAATCTATTGGTGGAATTAAGGCAGAAGTGGATCTTTTAATTGGAGAATATTTTGATTTTTCACATTGTGCCCTTATCATCCTTCCGGGAGGACTGAGATGGAAAGAAAATGATTATCATCAGATTATAGATTTTGTAAAAAGCGGTTATGAAATGAATGTTCCCATTGCCGCTATATGTGGTGCTACTCAATTTTTAGCTAAAAACGGTTTTTTAGATGAAGTATATCATACAGGTGATACCTTTGATTATTTCAAGGTACTTGAGGGATACAAAGGACATGATAAGTTTCAAACCAAACAGGTTGTTATGGATAACAATATTATTACAGCTAATGAAACAGCAGCGGTTGAATTTGCTGCCCAGATATTTTCACTTCTTAAGATTGACAATAATTCTGAAATTGATAAATGGAAAAATTATTACCAATGCGGTCTATTTTAAAATAGTTTAAGCCGAAAGAAACATAAGACCAAGAGAATGGCTGAAAAAGGATAAGTCAAATACCGATATTCAAAGAGGTGTTTCATCTGTTACCGATAAAACACCTCTTTGGTTTATTTTATTTTTATCAGCATTTTGGATACCACCCTATTGTTTTGTAAGGAATTGTAAATTCAACAATGCCGGTAGAATAAGGAGCAATATCATATTGTTGATAGTAGATAACCAATCCTTGAGGGGTAAGATAAAAATTTTGCTGATTAAAATTTTTTAATATTAAATTTTTATAGTCATCAAAATATATGCCCGGATTCTGTTTCATGTTATATTCTGCCTGTTTTATTATTTCTTCGGTAAGCAGACGTTCATAATCTGTACCTCGTTTGAAGAAAGTATAAAGAGGTATATTCGTGCCGCTGGATAGCTCCCATGTATCCGAGCTTCTCACCGTACTTCCATGGGCACCTCCCGTGAACTCATACTTGTCAATATATACACTTAAAAAACAATTCTCATTATAAGCTATGTTATATTTCATATAAGCTTCGTAAGGATGAAATGGAAAACCGTCAGTCTGTGAGTCAATATAAGTTTTAATGGCCTGTTCATGCAAATAATCGGTATATTTTACATATCCGTTGACATTCATAGTTATTTGATTGTTGATAAGATGCTCTGAATATGAATTATGTTCTATGCTTACTTTCGGATATTTGATATTAAGTGTCATCACTTTAACATCGTCATGTTTAAATGTTTTATTAATTTCTTTCATTGTAATGTTTGCTTTATAAGAGTTTTTACTCATTTATATCCCTCCAATTTTATATATAATATGTTCAATATATAAGAAAGGCTACTAAACACAAGGGGAGATGGTTTAAAGAGACGATATTTTGATAGCAAAATAGATACTATAGAATGATTTTATAAATTTGAATGAAAATTAAATGTAATTATGATAGGATAGTAAGAAAGAGAGAAAAAGAAAAATTTATATTTAGTGAGGGTTAAAGTTTATGGAATGTATAGAATGTTACAGCGAGAACAGTCGCATCACACCTTTACTGGAAGCAAGAAAGTGTTTGGAAAATCACAAACAATATATCTTTTAGGTGTAATTGTTGTTGACTTTTCAAAGGTAGAAGAAGACATGATAACAGTAAAAGTTCCGGAAGCCGAATATGCCGTTTTTACGACGACTCCCGTTGATACTACAAAGGATAAAGAACAAAAGGAGTTTGCGGAAATTATTGCAGGCACATGGAAATATATTTTTGAAGATTGGTTTAAAGAAAGTGGATATATTTATAATAGATAATAAAACGTCGAATATATTTTCCAATCTTAAAAATATAGTATATACCTTTAGTTTTTCCCAAGGAAGATATGTATAAATTAGGCTGTAATATGAAAAGAAGTCTATTTTGGATTTAAAATTAAAATCTTATAAAATTTATAAAAAATATATTGACTGGTCTGTAAATTATATGGTATTTTTACAATATAGTTAGTTTCATCTAACCTTTTAAATAGAAAAATTCTTGTAGAGATATCATAATTAAATAATATGTTGCACAATTATATACACAGGTTAGTTTAAACTAACTTATTATTCGATTTCAGATAATAACAATATCAAGAAGAAAAGGGGATATGTCATGAAACAGAAAAACAATGTAACTGCAAAACCCAAAACAGGTATGCCAAGGCTGCTTGAGCTGGCAGCTACGAAAAAGTCACTGATGATTTCCTCGGTAATTTTTTCTGCACTGGCCGCTGTGGTTTCGTTTATCCCGTACATTGCCATTTACTATATTGTACGGGAGATCATGGGAACTTATCCAGACTTCGGAGAGCTTGACATGCAGAGGGTTATCGGTTTTGGATGGATGGCCTTCAGAGGAATCATTCTCAATATTCTCTTATATTTTGCTGCATTGATGTGTTCACATTTAGCTGCCTTTGGTACGCTGTATGAGCTAAAAGTAAATTTTGCGTCCCATCTTGCCAAAGTACCCTTAGGGTTTCACGTACTTGTAGGCAGCGGTAAGCTGCGTAAAATTATGGATGAGAATATTGAAAAGATTGAGGGGTTTATTGCCCACCAGCTTCCGGATATTGTAGCATCTTTTGTGGCGCCGGCGGTGATGATTGTTATTTTACTTTCCGTAGACTGGCATTTTGGATTGTCGGTCATATTAGGTGTTGTCATTGCCTTTGTAATTGAAATGAAAGCATATGGCAACGAAGGAGCTAAGGCTATGATGGAAAAATATCAGGATTCGATGGAAGATATGAACAACGCTGCGGTGGAATATATTCGAGGTATTACTGTGGTTAAAGCTTTCAGACAGACAGTGTATTCCTTTCGCAGGATGCATAGCGCTATTAAGGAATACACCAATATGGTCATTCCCTATACGTTGAGCTGGGAAAATTACATGTCAGCCTTTACTACTATCGTCAACAATATTTATCTATTTCTAATACCCGTTGGTATCTTAATCGGAATTCATACAACAGATTATGTGCTTTTTGCCAGTAAGTTTATTTTTTATCTGATATTTGTACCATCTATTGCTACGGTGATGTTGAAGATCATGTATGTTTCAAGCAACGGAATGCAGATAATGGGGGGCGTAGAACGTATGGACAAAATTTTAAGCGAACCGCATCTACCACAGCCGATAAATCCTAAAACAATCGATCAATATGAAATTGTTTTTGAAAATGTGTTTTTTTCATATACAGGACAGGAAGCCGCAGCCTTGTCCGATGTCTCATTTCGGGCAGAAGAAAATCAAATTACGGCTATTGTCGGTCCGTCAGGTGGAGGAAAAAGTACCGTTGCACATCTTATCCCTCGCTTTTTTGACGTATTAGGAGGAAGCATTAAAATCGGAGGGGTGGATATAAAGGACATGAAGAGTGAATACCTGATGGAGAAAGTCAGCTTTGTATTTCAGGATGTATTCCTTTTTAAACAAAGTATACTTGATAATATTCGAATTGGGAATCAAAATGCTACGGATGAACAGGTAGTGGCTGCTGCCAGGGCGGCTCAATGTCACGAGTTCATTGAAAAATTGCCTGACAAGTATCATACTGTTATAGGTACAAGAGGAGTGCATCTTTCAGGAGGAGAACAACAGCGTATTGCCATTGCAAGAGCTATAGTGAAGGATGCACCCATTGTCGTACTGGACGAGGCCACTGCATTTTCTGATCCCGAGAACGAATATCTGATTCAACGGGCTTTTGAAAAACTGATGCAGGGCAAGACGGTAATCATGATAGCCCATCGATTGTCAACAATACGCAGTGCCAATAAAATAATAGTAATGGATAAGGGCCGACTTATTGAACAGGGAAGCCATGACGAACTCATTGCAATAGAGGGCAAGTATTTTCACATGTGGAATATGTATACCCAATCACTTAATTGGAAAATAAACAAAAGGGGGGATAGGGTTCATGCATAAACTTAAGGACTTTTTAATGCTGACAGATAAAGGATACTCGGATTTAAAGAGGGCGATTACTGCCTGCACCATTACAAATCTTGCATTAATGCTGCCTTTTGCCGTAACTATTCAGATTTTTACCGAGCTGTTAAAGCCTCTTATGGGGCAGGAAATTTCCTGGACACGGATGTGGTTTTTTTTAGGGTGCGGTATCGTTGCCGGAATTTTAGTGTTTATCGCCAACAAAAATGACTATAAAAAAACATATGTGACATCATACTTAGAAGCCGAAAATTCAAGAATCAGTGTTGCGGAACGTATACGGAAATTGCCCATGAATTTTTTTAATTCTAAAGATCTCACGGAACTTACCACAAACATCATGGCCGACTGTTCTACCACCGAACATGTATTGAGCCATATTATACCTCAATTGTGTGCTAATGCAGTTTCCATTACGCTTATTTGCGCCATGCTTGCTATTTTTGATTGGAGAATGGCACTTGCCGTTTTTTGTACCGTTCCTATATCCTTTTTTATCATTTTAGGCAGTAAAAAAATTCAGAACATGTTAAGTGAAAAGCATGTGGAAGCAAAGCTGAAGGCCTCCGGTCAGGTGCAGGAATATTTGGAAGGAATTAAGGTCATTAAAGCCTGCGGATTGGATGGCTCCAAATTTTCGGCATTGGATAACGCACTGCGTCTGATGAAAAAAATGGCTATTAAAATGGAATTTGGTACAGGGATATTTGTCACCGGGGCTCAGATGATTCTGCAGGCCGGAGTAGGACTTACTGTTTTTGTAGGTGTTCACTTATTGACGAATGGGGAAATTGAATTGATTCCCCTGCTGATGTTTTTTGTTATCGTCGTCCGAATTTACGGTCCGGTTATCGTTGAGCTTACTCTTCTTCCGGAGCTTTTTTATCATCGTGCCGCCACAAAACGTATGCGCGCATTGATGACTACTCCTATAATGGAAGGGGATACGGAAAAGCAGATTACGAGATGGAATATTGATTTCGAAAATGTGTCTTTCAGCTACAATACCAGAAATCCTCGGGAAGATGCGGTAATCAAAAATCTGACGGTGTCCATTCCATCCGATGCTATTACAGCGTTAGTAGGACCTTCAGGTTGCGGAAAAAGTACTATTTCAAGGCTGATTGCACGGTTTTGGGATGTCAATCAAGGATGTGTTAAAATCGGCGGTGTCGATGTGAAAACTCTCGATCCCGAACATTTGATGAGTTATATGTCCTTCGTATTTCAGGATGTTATTCTTTTTAATGATACGGTTTATAACAACATCCGTATCGGAAATATGGATGCGACGGAAGAACAGGTTATGGCTGCTGCACGGGCAGCACGCTGTGATGAATTTGTAAATGAATTGCCGGACGGTTATCAGACTATGCTCGGCGAGAATGGCAGTACTCTTTCCGGAGGTGAACGGCAACGAATTTCAATTGCCCGTGCACTTCTGAAAAATGCACCTATTATTCTTTTGGATGAAGCTACGGCGTCTCTTGATCCGGAAAATGAGGTATTGATTCAGCAGGCTATCTCTAAGGTGATTGAAGGGAAGACAGTGATTGTCATTGCCCATAGGTTAAGAACCATTGCTGGTGCCGATAAAATTATTGTATTAGACGAGGGTATGCTGGTGGAAGAAGGTAACCATGATACTTTGATGAAAAACAAAGGTTTGTATGAAAAAATGTATCGTATTCAGCAGGAAAGCTTGGGCTGGAGTGTATAGGTTATAAAAAAAGTAAGGTCCGTAATGGATCCAGTTTGTAATATATCTATTATCTATATGGATCCATTACGGACCATATAAAATATTGGAGATATATTATTTTCATCAAAGAAGCATCAAATCAATCAGATTAAACACTATCTCTGATTATCTTTATAGGGTACTCATTAAAGAGCCGCCTAAAAGATTTACCGGATGCTTTTTACGAACCTTACATAGCTTATAATCTCCAAAATAAGAAATTATATTCATAAAATTTTTTGATTATAATCATAAAAAAATCATATTTTTTCGATGTATACTTGATTTAAATGGGTTTTAATGAAAAATTCCTTAATATACTAAAACAGGGAATTTTTTAATTCCTATAAAAATCGAATGTATTTAATATTATTTGGCAACAGTTTTTTATTTATTTTTTCTTATAATACTTAAATTTAATCTTTTTTTATTTTGCTGAAATCCCAACCTTGTGTTTTTCTTAAATTTTTCTTTCTTTCACTTTGAATGTTTGCATACTGCAAATAGGCAACTGCCGAGAGAATATAGCAAATGATTGTGCTTTTGGGTATTTTAGCTGAAATTCTGTCTAAATCCATTTGGTAGGTTTTCTCTTCCTCTTTTGTCAAATTGAAGCCTTCCGGGTTGTTTAAGGCATTTATAATATCTATGCCTCTTTTTCCTTCAAGAACATAGGTCGCCGACAATATTATACTAATAACAAGCAGAACAATGAATATTATATTCTTATAAGATTTCGCACTTCCCTTATAACTTATAAAAAAATTTTTTAATATAAAAATAAAATTGAATAGGACTAATATAAAGTTTAACGGAACTAATATTTTAAGCTTAGTCACTATATCCCCTCCCTTTTACATAAAAAATATATAAATATACTTCTATATATTTTTAATATTTCCTCTTTAATTTATTGCTTTATTTACCAGAATAAAAGGGAACGTTCCAAAATAGTTCTGAAATTAGGGATTATATTACATTAAAAAATATTGTTTTTATATTAACGCCATTTTTTGTTAAAATATTAAGTGGAGATGTCCAAATACATAAGAATATGAAGGAGGTATAAAAGACATGAATGGGTTATTTTTACAAGGGGGAGGAGCTAAAGGAGCTTTTCAGGCAGGAGTGATATACGGTTTATATGAGAAGGGATATAAATTTGATATAATATCCGGGACATCAATAGGTGCTATCAACAGCTATTTTATTTATAAAAATCAAATAGAAGAATTGAAAAATTTTTGGTTAAAAAACAGATTTAAGAATTTCAACGAAGGTATGACGTCTGATAAAGTAATTGATAATCAGGGTATTATCGATTATTTAAGTAAATTAGAAGGTTTAAATGAAACGGTAAAAAACATATATGTGAACTATGTTCATGTCCAAAACAAAGAGTTTAAAGAAATGGTTGTAGATATAACTAAAGTTTCAGATGAATGTAAGCTTAAGGCTGTAAAATATAGTTCACTGCTTCCATATCGGATGAAAGAATATAATTCTATTGAAGATGTTAAGAATAACTTTGATTCTTCGGTCATGCGAAAGAATTTTTATGAAGATTTAAAGTTGAATGTATATGAAGGATATAATTTAGATGGGGGAATTGCAAATAATGATTTTCTCAATCCGTTTATAAAAAATAATGTAGATAAATTATATCTTATCGTTTTTCACAAAAATTATCGGGTACCGGATTATATAAAAACCATATATTCAATGGATGATATTATAATCATTGAGCCCAAAACAGATTTTAAACCCAATGATACATTAAGACTTGAACGTGATTTTCTAAATGATATATTTGAAGAAGGATACAGCATAAGCAAGAAAATATAAAACAGAAGGTTTAACCTTAATATGAAACGATTTTAGAAAAAATCCGTACTTGACGGAAATAGTTGAATAATATATAATATAACAGTGTTATATAGAGGTGAGATTTTGAGTCAGGATGAATTGTTTACGAAACAAAATATTTTAGAAGCCGGAAAGAAGGAATTCCTTACAAAAGGCTTTAAGTCAGCATCCCTTCGTAAGATTGTGAAGGAGGCCGGAGTAACGACGGGGGCATTTTATGGTTATTATCCCAATAAAGAAGCATTGTTTTCTGATTTGGTAGAAGAACCGGCAAAGACAGTTATGGACAAATTTATGGAAGCTCAGATTGCCTTTTCTGAATTGTCTGCGGAGAAACAATGTGAACAAATGGGTAAGATGTCTGGAAATGCAATGAAATGGATGGCAGAATATATCTATGATCATTTTGACGCATTTAAATTGATTATCTGTTGTGCGGAAGGAACGAAATATGAAAATTATATTCACAGAATGGTAGAAGTCGAAGTAAAATCAACTTATCAGTTTATATCCACATTGCAATCGTTGGGATATTCCGTTCGGAAGATTGATAAACAGTTATGTCATATACTTGCCAGCAGCTTATTTTCCGGATTTTTTGAAATGGTTGTTCATGATATGGAGAAGGAACGGGCGATGAAGTATTTGAAAGACTTAGAGGAATTCTATATTACAGGATGGCAAGGAATTTTAGGGCTGTAGAAGCTCTAAATTTTTCTCATGAAGTTAGTTTAAACTAACTCAACCCAAATAAAAAGGAGTGTGCATTTTATGGAGAAATCAAAAAGCTTACTTTTTTATGCAGGCAATTATAAAATTTTGACTTACCTTGCTTGCATTTTTTCGGGAATTAGTGCATTATTGGCACTTATACCTTTCATTTATATTTGGAAGGTAGTGGAAGAAATCTTTCGGGTAGCGCCGGATATTACGAAAGCAGAAGGACTTCCTCATTACGGACTCATGGCAGTCGTATTTGCTGTATTGAGCATGTTAATTTATTTTGCAGCATTGATGTGTTCCCATATTGCCGCTTTCCGTACGGCAAGGAATATGAGAAGTATGACGCTGAATCATCTGATGAAATTGCCTCTTGGATTCTTCGAAGAAAATGGCAGCGGAAAACTCCGCCGTATTATTGACGAAAGCTCGGGGCAGACAGAAACCTACCTTGCGCATATGCTTCCTGACTTGGCCGGAGCTTATGTAACACCTGTCGGCGTTATTGTATTGCTGTTTGTGTTCGATTGGAGATTAGGGATTATAAGTCTTATTCCTTTTGTTATAGGTATTGTGTTTCTTATGAAAATGATGGGGCCGTCTTTGGCAGGGTCTATGAAGGAATATCAGAATGCATTGGAAGATATGAACAACCAGGCAGTAGAATATGTACGGGGCATACCTGTCGTAAAAACTTTTCAACAAAGTGTTTATTCTTTCCGAAATTTTCATGAATCAATTCTTCGCTATAGAAAATGGGCAATAAATTATACCATCTCTTTGCGAATGCCCATGTGTGGATATACTGTCAGTATCAATGGAATCTTTGCTTTTTTAATCCCAGCAGGTGTACTGTTGATTTTATCCGCAGTGGATTATAAGGCCTTTCTTTTAGACTTTATTTTTTATATTATTTTTACTCCGATTTGTACTGTAATGATGAACAAGATTATGTTTTCCAGTGAAAATGCTATGCTGGCAAAGGATGCGCAGAGACGAATTGAATCTATATTAAATGAAAAACCTTTTGAAAAAGCAAAAAGTCCGGCAGTACCGAAGAAAAATGATATTTCTTTTGAACATGTTTCCTTTACTTATAAAGGTGGAAAAGTTCCGGCATTAAAAGATGTGTCATTTCAGATCAAAGAGGGGAAGACAGTTGCTCTTGTCGGTCCGTCCGGAGGGGGGAAGACCACAGCAGCAAGTCTTGTGCCGAGGTTTTGGGATGTAGATGAAGGAAAAGTTTCCATTGGAGGGGTGGATGTACGAAATATGGATGAACAGGAACTGATGAACCGTGTTGCATTTGTTTTTCAGGACAATCACCTTTTTAAAACAAGTATTCTGGAAAATATTCGTATTAGTAAACCGTCTGCCAGTCGGGAAGAGGTATTGACGGCAGCAAAGGCAGCTATGTGTACGGATATTATTGATAAGCTTCCTAATGGAATGGATACAGTTGTGGGAACAAAAGGTGTATATCTTTCAGGCGGGGAAATTCAAAGAATTACTCTTGCCCGTGCGATTTTAAAGGACGCGCCGATTATTATTTTGGACGAGGCCACAGCTTTCGCAGATCCGGAGAATGAATATCAGATTCAGAAGGCATTTGATAGGCTGACAAAAGGAAAAACAATTTTGATTATTGCACACAGACTTTCCACTGTAAAAAATGCCGATCAAATTCTTGTTATTGTGGATGGTTCTATTGCAGAACAGGGAACTCATCAGGAACTTCTTCAAAAAAATAAGGTTTATGCAAGAATGTGGACAGAATATGAATCCTCTGCCACATGGAAAGTAACAGTAAAAGGAGGTGCCAAGGCATGACAAATTATTTAAAAAATAAATTTGCTTTAAGTGAACAGGGAGCAAAAGATTTGCATAAGGCAATCTGGAGCTGTACGGCAACGGATATAAGTTTGATGTTTCCGGTTGGCATTTTGTATTTGCTATTAAAAGAACTTTGTCTGCCACTCTTTAACGGAGGAAGCATGGAACTGAATTTATGGATGTATGTGGGGTTGTCCGTTTTGGCCCTTGGCATCTTATTTGTTTTAGAATATATTCAGTACAATAGCACTTTTCTTGCATCCTATTCAGAGAGTGCGAACCAGAGAATCAGTTTAGCAGAACTGCTCCGTAAGTTGCCTTTATCTTTCTTTGGGAAAAGAGATTTGTCGGATTTGACAACCACAATTATGTCTGACTGTGCCATGGTGGAAACAGCATTTTCCCATTATATACCGGAATTGATAGGTGCTGTTCTTTCTCTAATTCCTGTCGGAATCGGGTTATTTGTTATAGACTGGTCTATGGCTTTGGCACTTTTATGGGTAATTCCGGTTGCTTTTTTCATTGTGTTTGCTACCAAAAAGCTGCAGGATGGTTTTGGGAGAAGAACAAAAGCCAAAAAACTTGCATATGTTGACGGAATTCAGGAATATATAGAAAATATCAAGGACATAAAGGCAAGCAACCAGAACAGAAGTTACTTACGAAATTTGGAAGAAAAGCTTGCTGTTTTTGAAAAAGTTTCTATAAAAGGTGAATTGATTACTGGGATTTCTGTTACTAGTGCACAGATGTTTTTGAAGATAGGAATTGCTACAACTGTACTGGCAGGTTCAATATTTTTGGCAAAGGGTAGCATTGATTTTCTCACATTTTTGATTTTTCTCATTGCAGCATCCCGTGTCTATGAACCGTTAGCTGCTTCGCTACAAAATCTTGCGGCGGTATTTAGTACGTTGCTGACTGTGGAACGTATGCGTGAGATCCGCAATCAACCAATACAGGAAGGTTCTGAACAGACAGAATACAAAGGATATGATATTGTATTTGAGCATGTAGGATTTTCTTACCATAGAGGGGAAACAGTATTGGAGGATGTTTCTTTTACGGCAAAGCAAGGGGAAGTGACTGCTCTTGTGGGGCCATCGGGCGGCGGCAAATCCACTGCTGTAAAGCTAACGGCACGGTTTTGGGATATTCAGAAAGGGAAAATCACATTAGGCGGTACCGATATCAGTACAGTTGATCCGGAAACCTATTTAAAGAATTTTTCTATTGTTTTTCAGGATGTCGTTTTGTTTAACAATACGGTCATGGAAAATATCCGCCTCGGGAAACTAAACGCAACGGATGAGGAAGTTCTGGCAGCAGCAAAGGCAGCGCAATGTGACGAATTTGTTTCCAAGATGCCGAAAGGCTACCAAACTATGATTGGTGAAAATGGCTCTGCCTTGTCCGGAGGTGAGAGACAGAGAATTTCTATTGCCCGCGCATTGTTAAAAAATGCTCCGGTTATTTTGCTGGATGAAGCTACAGCTTCACTGGATGTAGAAAATGAGTCTCTTGTTCAGTCGGCTATCAGTGAGCTGATAAAAAATAAGACTGTGCTGATTATTGCCCATCGTATGCGTACCGTAGCAGGAGCTGATAAAATTGTTGTTCTTTCGGAAGGCCATGTTGCAGAACAGGGGACACCGAAAGAATTGATGAAACAGGAGGGCATTTACCGTCATATGGTAGAACTTCAGACAGAAAGCCAGAATTGGGCACTGAACGGATAAACCGAAAATTGGAATTATCAAAAGAGGAAAATATTAAAAATTAATATTTTCCTCTTTTGCTTATATTTTATATTTTTAGTTCATTATAATCGAAAATAATTTTTTCTCCATCATTTATAACGATACAAGGTATTCCTATCTTTCCTGCTTCTTTAATTGTATTGAATTCAGGACGGGTGTCTCTATACTTTAAAAACCTCTTTAAGTTCATCAGGCTGTCAGTAATATCTAAATATGCGAATTTAACATTATTACCCGAAAAAAACTCTTTTGCAGGTCCACAGTCTGGACAATACTTACTTCCAAATAAAATTATTTTTTCCATATACATCACTCCTTGAATTGCTAGTTTTTTATATACCTTATCTTTTATAATTATTATAGCATTATTATTATAATATTTATTGAAGGATATTTTGAATTTATAAGAAGATTTGCTTTTAACAATATTTTTGGTTAGAGTTAAATCCTATGATATAATATGTTCAGAATATATAAACTATATTATCAAAGATTTTATGCTATCAGGAATAAAAATATAATTATAATTATATTTTGAGGAGAGATATCAAATTGAAAAACACGTTGCAGGATATTTTAATTTTTCATTGTTCCGAATATCCGGAAATGGAGCTTCAGGATTATATAAAACTGATTTATCAAAATGAATTTGGAAGCGGTCATATGATTTCTAATGTGTATGATAGCGAATTGTTTTTAAAATCAGAGTATGAAGAAATATTAAAGGAAGAAAGCCGAGGGGAAAATTCGTCTTTTATTGAATCGATAGGGAATCACCTTTGCCGGGTATACCTTAATCCGGCTAAAATAACATTTAATTTTCTTCCTATGTTAAACCGGCTATTTGTTGCTACGGCTAACACTCATAAAGGCTCTATTCCCGAGTTCCAAAGAAAGGTTTCTTTTTTGCATGAAATGGCAGCAACAGGTCTTCTTCCGTTAAAAGAAGAAACGGTAAAATCATATTTGAAAGAGTATTTTTCTTTAGGCTGCCCTCCAATGCATCACAGCAAAACTTACAGGGAAAAATATAATCCCCACTACCGGGTGATAAAGATGTTATATGCTTTTTATTTTCCTGTTTTTCAATCCATACAAGAATTAGAGAATAAAGATAAACGTGTAATCATCGGAATAGATGGCAGATGTGGAAGCGGAAAGTCAATGCTTGCCGATTTGTTGTCGGAAGTTTTTTCATGTAATATATTTCACATGGATGACTTTTTCCTTCCTAACTCCCTTTGCACAGAAGAGCGCCTTTCCAGACCTGGAGGGAATATAGATTATGAACGATTCATGAAGGAAGTAATGGATCCTCTGTCAAAAGGACGGGATGTATGCTTTCAACCATTTAATTGTATAACTCAGAAATTTGGACGGCCAATAAGGAAATCTCCCAAATTTATTTCTGTAATAGAAGGCAGTTATTCTTTTCATCCTATTCTTAGTGATTTTTATGATCTGAAAATATTTTTGACATGTTCTAAAGAAGTACAGAAAAGAAGGCTTTTAAACAGGGAAGGAGAAGAAAAACTGCATCATTTTTTAGAACGCTGGATTCCGATGGAAGAATATTATTTCAGTACTTATAATATCGAAAATAATTGTAATTTAAAATTGGATACAACTGACTTTTGTGGATAGTGATAAGAAATTGAGATATAGATTTATACCCGAAAATATTCCAAATTTCTTATTGACCGTACGAAGATTATGTTATAATAATTAGTAAATTACGAATGAGGAGGTAACGCTATGGGTACTGTAGTAGAAAAATTCGGAGAAATGGTAAGAAAAAATGTTGAAAAGAACCCTTCAAGAGCATTGGAACTATTAAGGGCAGGCTATTTTATAAGTGGTAAGCAGATGAAGTACCTGCCAAAGCATCAGTTGCTTCCTCACCAAAAATATGCTGCTGTAGTCAGTAACCGTGCAATTCGAGCACCTCTTACAAGTCCGGATCATTCAGCTGTAGTAAGTGTGTTTACACCCTGCGAGTTATTACATGCTATGGGCATCATGCCTCAGTTTACTGAGGGACTTGCTTGTTACATTAACGGAGCCAAAGCAGAGAGTGCCTTTATCAGATTTGCCGAGAATGCCGGTATTCCGCAAACCTATTGTTCTTACCATAAAATTCTCATTGGAGCGGCATTATCAGGTGTTTTACCTAAGCCTCGTTTTGTTGTGAATACCACTCTTGCCTGCGATGCTAATAACAGTACCTTCCGTCTGTTGGCGGATATATGGAAGGTACCCCATTTCACTCTTGACATTCCCTATCGTAGCAGTGATAGGGAGGTTTCCTATGTGGCGGAACAGATGAGGGAGTTTGTACTTTTTTTGGAGGAAACTTTAAGCCAAAAACTTTCAGAGAAAATGTTACGGAATGTCATTCGAAGGGAAAACAGATCAATCCGGCTGTATCAGGAATTTTTCAACGAGCTTTCACAAAAGGTTTTGCCTAACGATATGACCTCGGAAATGTATAAAATTTTTCTTACTCATGTTTTATTAGGAACAGGAGAGGCTGAGCATTACTTTGAACTTCTGGTGGATGATGCACAGAAATCAGAACCATCAAATAATGAAATTCGGATCTTATGGGTACATTCTCTTCCTTTTTGGCAGAGATCCATGAAAAATATCATTAACTTCAATCCGAGAGTCCAGCTTTTATGCTGTGATTTAAATTTTGATGTTATGGTTGAACTGAATGAAGAAAACCCTTATGAGTCCATTGCAAAAAAACTTCTTTCTCACTCCTTGGGAGGAGAAAATACTCGGCGTACGGATAGGATTCTTGAAATGGCAAAATTACTTCATGCTGACGGCATTGTATATTTCTGTCATTGGGGTTGTAAACATACTTTGGGTGGTGCTAATGCTGCAAAGTGTATCCTTGAAGATGCAGGATTTCCTACATTAATTTTGGACGGTGACGGCTGTGATAGAGGAAACGTTAATGACGGTCAAATGAGTACCCGAATGCAGGCATTTTTAGAGATACTGGAGGCAAAAAAATGATAGAATATATATGTAAATACACCCCTGTAGAAATTCTTAAAGGATTTGGAGTAGAACCTATGTCATGGAATTGTTCTGTTGATAACTTAGATCAAGCAGATAAAATTATTCATCGGAACATATGCGCCTTTTCCCGGGCATTAATTGAACATAGGGTAAGGGAACCTGAAAATGTGCTGATTTTGACCAACTGCTGTGATTCTATAAGACGTGTTAGAGATGTGCTCGCTTCACGAGGTCAGACTGTTTTTATCCTTGATTTACCTCACAGAGATGATCAGTGCTCAAGAAGATTATATAAAAAAGAACTGCTTCGCTTTATTGATGAATTCTCTGCTTATTCAGGTAGAAAATTTGATTTAACTTGTTTCAAGGCTGCCTGCGGGAAACTTCCTTTGCCTATATCCGGTCCGACAGTTGCACTTCTTGGGGCAAGGATAAACAATAGGCTGCTTGACCGTATCCAAAAGCTGTCTCCGCTTCCCGTTATAAATCTTACTTGTACAGGCAATCGGAGAATCGGTATTGCTCCTCAGACAGACGATATAGAGAAACTGATGGATTGGTATGCCAGCGAATTGCTTTCCCAGATACCCTGTATGCGTATGACAGAAATTGCCTCACGGCAGGAACTTATTAATGATCCGAATATTTGCGGAATTATATATAATACTATCAGTTTTTGTGATTATTACGGGTTTGAATATAAAATGTTGCGTGAAAAATTTTCTTTACCCATGTTGAAAATTGAAACCGATTATACAGGGCAGGGAGATGCACAGTTGGAAAATCGAATGAGTGCTTTTTTTGAGAATTTAAATGTATTATCTAAAAGGAATACATGTTCATATCCTAAAAATGAGAATTACAGTAAGAAGTTTTATATTGCGGGAATCGATAGCGGTTCGACTTCCACAGAAGCAGTAATCTTGGACAGTGAGCATAATATAGTTTCATCTGCTGTAGTGCCGACAGGTGTTAGCGTGCCGGATAGTGCAAAAAAGGCGTTTAAGGTGGCATTGCAAAAAGTGTCCTTGTCCGAAGAACGGATTGTTCGTACAGTTTCTACCGGATACGGACGTACTGCCGTGACTTTTGGGAACCGGGATATTACGGAGATTACCTGCCACGGAAAGGGAGCTTATTTTCTGAATCCGGCCATACGCACGGTTATTGATATGGGGGGACAAGACAGTAAAATTATCAGATTGAATTCGGATGGTTCGGTGAAGGATTTTGCGATGAATGATAAATGTGCTGCGGGAACAGGACGTTTTCTGGAAATGATGGCTCAATCTCTCGGCATTACCCTTGAAGAAATCAGCCTTTGCGGTCTAAAATGGGATGAAGAAATTACTATTTCGAGTATGTGTTCTGTTTTTGCTCAATCGGAAGTTGTCTCCTTGATTGCATCGGGAAAGAAATTGTCGGATATTGTGCACGGCTTGAATGTTTCCGTTGCATCAAAGGTGATTGCCCTTGGAGGACGAACCGGAGCGGAGCCAGGCTATATGATGACAGGCGGTGTTGCAAAAAATATAGGAGTTGTCCGGGCAATTGAGGAAAAACTTGGGGTTACGATTTATGTGCCTAAGGAGCCGGAAATTTGCGGTGCTCTCGGTGCAGCTTTGATAGCAATGGAGGATATCATGAATGAGTCTTGACTTGTACTCTTGCAAAACAACCGGCATGGGAAAACGTCAATCCGAAATAAATCAGCAAGAGGAAAGATAATAAAAAGCAGTGGGTTATGTTCCTCACTGCTTTTTATTATAATTTGTAATTACAATTCGAAGAAAAAAGGATTTTTTATTTGGTGTATTCCCCATATATCGACAGCCATTCTATACATCGCTTTGGCATGGATTCTGTCATGCCAAATAAAGCGACGGAGGACTTTTCGAAGTGTCCATTGTTCATCGCAGCTACCGTCAAATATTTGATTTTCAAGAAGAACGGGCATAGCCTCAACAGATTTGAGAGCATTAATACGATTTTCTGAAATATCCGGCAAGTTATTAATATTAATGCCTATTTCCCTAATGTAATATGAAACTACATTGTTGGCATGAGTATACATTTCGTTAGCGGTACGGGGAATTTCACCATAAAATGTTTTTCTTGGATTTAAAGATGTTTGATGCTTGTCTGGAATGGAATCATAAAGTGCCTTGAAATCATTTGCAGACTTCATAACTAATAATTTCAATTTTTTATATTCATCTATATTGAGGGGAAATTTTTCAGATTCAAATAGAACGTCTGAATCGGCGTCACAGATTTGTAGATTACTTTTCTTTTCCTGAACAATTTGTATTTCGGACTTTTCTTTATTACAAAATTTTTTTCCCGTTGACCACATAATATACTGCTTAATTTCTTTATCAAACTTGTTCAGAGCTTCGTCTTTTGTCCTTCCACGGACGTAAGCTCCTATGTAATTGCTCGAATGAATTAAGTATCCCTTATCATTATATTCAATAACTGCTTTAATAAGTAATGGCATCTACAGCACCTCTCAATCCTATTTGAACTAAATTTCAATATAATATATTATATCATGTAAATTATTATAGAAATAAATTGTTTTGCCTCAAAAAGAAAAATAAATAAAATACCTATTATTTTATTTAAGCACCTCTTTCCCAGAAGAAAAAAAGGTGCTTAAATAAAAAACAATTAAAGCTGCTTTTTTCTAAATATTGTAATGGAACTACCGACCATAATTAGAATATATATGACGGAAGTCAATACGGCATAGAAAAGGTTAGATGGCTTTACCGCCCGTGTCAGCAAGGCAATATTCTTTGCGGCAAGGGAGGAAGGATTATATTTTTGTATAGCAGGCACCATATTACAAACTGTTAACGCTACGACAACACCACCGGTTATAAGTAAGGAGCCGTAATTATTTTTTATCAACGTTGAAGCAAATAACAATACTGATAGTAGGAACATTCCAAAGAGCCATAAGCAAAAAACAGAAAACAATAAATTAGATGTTTGATCACCCGGGAATAAGTAAACCGTATATCCCCAGCAGACAATAAAAGCCAGCATATAGCTTAGCGTCCAGACAATTGCCATTGAAGTGAACTTGGACAAAATGACTGTACTTCGTGATAATCCCTTTGTCAGCATATTGATCAGCGTTCCCTTAGATAATTCTGTCGCCAAGATTCCATGGAACAGGATAACCATTACAATTAATCCCATCTGAGAGATGTTTTTGAAAAATTGAGTCCATGAATCTATTGCAGTCGGATTGGTTATGGATATGGTTATTCCTTCTGTTGTAAATGAAGAGAATATTTCGGGAAGCAATTTTGCCGTCAGGGGACTCATCATTCCAAAGACGAAAAAAACAATCAGCATGATGAACAATTTATATGTCCGTATGCTTTCGATAATTTCTTTTTTTAGGAAAATAAAATAGTTTCTCATTGTATTGCCTCCATAAACAAGTTTTCCAAAGTTGGTTCCATGATTTCAAACTTAATTGGAGTTATCTTTTTTTTAGCCAGCAGAGCAATTAGAAATTGGCCGTCCTTTTTTATGTCCAATACCTTTATGGTTATGGTATTTTTATCTTTCTTTGCTGTTATTTCAGGTGATTTTAATTCTTCACAATCCATAAAGGATTCAGCATCATCGGCCTTTGCAAATTCTATAACAAAACCGTTGTGTCGATGTTTTTTCTTTATATCGGAAAGGGTACCACAGAGGGCTAATTTTCCATCATGTAAAAGAGCCACATGATCACAAATACGCTCAACATCTGAAAGAATATGAGTGGAAAAAATAACCGTTGTTTTCCCCTTTATTGCAGATAAAATATCAAGAATTTCCTTTCTGCCTATAGGGTCGAGGGCAGAGGTTGGTTCATCACATATCAACAATGAAGGCTCATTAAAAAGGGCCTGTGCAATTCCGAGACGTTGCTTCATTCCCCGTGAGAAGCCGCTGATTCTTCTGTTTACCTTTTCTAAGCCCACGAGGGATATCAGTTCTTCACTTCTATTCTTAATTTTTGAATTTGATATTCCGGCAATTTCACCGCACAATTTAAGGTACTCCATTGGGTTCATATATCCATAGAACTCAGGAACATCAGGCAGATAACCGATGGAGACATTACTTTTCCTTTCTCCATAAGATACTTTTTCACCATGCACAACAATATCACCGCTATCGGGCTTTAAAAGCCCTAAAATCATTTTCATGGTTGTGGTTTTTCCCGCACCGTTTTGCCCTACAAAACCAAATACTGAATGTTCGGGAACAGATAAATCCAAACCTCTTATCACGGAATGATTACCAAAGTTTTTACAGAGATGTTTAATTTCTAAAATATTCATTAATCCTCACCTCTACCAAAAACAAAATAGATAATGGGACCGATAATCTGAATAAATAACACGATAAAGGACCACATGATTTTGTTTCCGAAACGATAGTGAGGATGCCTGATTACATGGATAAACGCAGTAACGGCCAGCACAAGTTCCGCAATAATAAGGGGAATAAGAAAAGGCCAATATTCCTTTAGAATTTCCATTATAATACCTCCTGACAATTATTGGTAGTGTCAATAAGACACCACTCTTTTTTTATTAAAGCCTTATATTATCAAGGGTTACAGAGTTTTTATAAAATAAAAAACAATGACCCCCCATTTTCTGTTATAATTTGAGTTATCATGCACCAAATTTAAATAGAAAGGTTGGTCATTGTTATGTCTCAAATTATAACTTATTTACTACTATATAATCAATACTTACTTAATCGAATTTATGAATTAACTTTATTTATCGCAAAATATATTCCTCTTAAACAATGGGCCTTTGATGATTCTAAAAGTCCTTATTATCAGAAATTTAAAATAGATAAGCTTCCAATAATTAAAAAATTCTTTAAACAGGATTACAGTTTTTTACTTGAATACTATCTTTGGAAATATGGTAAACCTGTAAAACCGGTTCAACGTCGTAATGGTAAATCTATTCCTGAAGATATATTTTGCCCTCTCTGTGGTGCTCCTCATCAATACATTTACGATAATAATGGTGGTAAAGGCCAATATCAATGTAAAGTCTGTGGTCAAACTTTTATTACAGGTAAACAAGCAGCTTCTCCTTTGGTTCTTATTTGCCCTTATTGCGGACATGCTTTAGCTGCTAAAAAAGATCGTAAACACTTTATTGTGCATAAATGTGTCAATAAGAATTGTTCTTACTACAAGAACAATTTAAAGCTGCTTCCCAAAGACTCAGATCCTAGTGAGAAGTATAAATACAAGCTCCATTATATCTATCGTGAATTTACGCTGGATTTCTTTTCTATGGATTTACATCAGCTTCCGTCATGGGCTACTAGTTTTAAGTTTAGAAAGAACAATGCTCATATTATGGGACTTTGTCTTACTTACCATGTTAATCTTGGTTTATCTCTCCGTAAAACTGCTGAAGCTATGCGTGAAATCCATAATATTAATATCTCTCACACTATGGTTGCAAGCTATGCAAGAACTGCTGCCGTATTAATTAAGCCTTTTGTAGATACATTCGATTACAGTCCTTCAAATAACTTAGCTGCTGATGAAACCTATATCAAAATTAAAGGACTCAAGGGTTATGTTTGGCTCATTATGGATACTGTTTCTCGCTCTATTCTTGGTTATCAAGTCTCTAAAAGTCGTGACGTCGGCCCTTGTATACTTACCATGAGAATGGCTTTTGATAAATTTAGAAAATTCCCCGGTAAAGCTTTAAAATTTATATCTGATGGTTACAGTGCTTATCCTTTAGCTACTCAACAGTTTAAAATTGAAAAGGACTGGGACTTTAATGTTACTCAAGTTATTGGTTTGACTAATGATGATGCTGTAACTAAAGAGTATCGTCCCTTTAAACAAAAGATTGAACGCCTTAACCGTACTCTCAAAGCTTCTTATCGTGTTACTTGTGGTTATGGTACCGATGATGGTGCTTATTATGGTGTAAACCTTTGGGTTGCTTACTATAACTTCCTGCGTCCTCATGAACTTTATAGTTGGAAACGTCCTTTAAATGAGGTTGATATGCTTAAGAATGCCGGCAATATGCCCGGTAAATGGCAGCTTCTTATCTTTTTAGGACAGCAAGTCATTCTTAATATGCAAGAAAATCCTGCATCTTGATTTCTATCTGTTCTTAGATTTCAGAGCCTGAGGTAACCCAGCCACCCTTTAGGGCTTGCCCTTGATAGTAGGACAAATACAATGCTACAATACTGTAAAGACGGCACGAAAAATTATCTGTTCTTGAGTTTCTTTGCCGTCGGTAAATATTGCGCAGCATTGTTTTGGCATACTGTCAAGGGTGGCGGTGACTGCCATGAAAATATATTTTTGCAATTTTCTAGGTTCTATTCAGCCTGATTTTTTATTCTTGTTTTTCATAGGCTACTTTACACTATCCAATTATTTTTTAGTTTTTCAATTATTGTCTGAAAACGGCTATCACCTGAAAGTACTGCAAACGCAGGGTTATTTACAATCACATCAGTCATACTTTGCTTTATCGTTTTTTCATCTCGGGGCAGTTGTATTCCCAAATCAAGTTCGTCCAGCCAGTTATCCAGCAGATCAAAGAAATGATCCCCCTGTAGGTGCAGAGGATATATATTTCCTGTGACGATTTCCGTGTATTTTTCCAGCATATCGAGGGCCTCATTGTTTCTTTTCTGTGTAATATACCCTTGAGCAGCGGATATATAGGTATTGATAAAAACTGCCGGATGCAGATGCTTGAAATCGAAGGCTTCTGCTGTTATAAGAGCACGTTTCAGTACTTCATCAAATCTTTCCGGTTCATCTGCACACAGCAGTAGATAATTAGGGAAAAAATTAAACAGGATAACAATATTTTGATAGATTCCAGCCTGTAAAGCAGTTTTTGCATCTTTTATTCTTCCTGTCATTTGGTATGCAGAAGCTAATAGTAATTCAGGAGGCAGTATCTGTGTATTCATTCCTTCAAGCAATTCTAGTGCAGCATTTGGATCATTAGTAGCAATACAACACAATGCCTCCATATACAATGCCTGCTTAGTCAATGACACATCATTGCTTTCATTCTTTACACGGATGAAAAGTTCCTTTGTTTCACGAATCAAGAGTGTCGTCTTGTCCGGATCTTTTGGTAACATGCTATGATTTAATATAAGAATCCCCATTTGCAGCAGCAGAGGAAAACAGGAAAAATATTTTTTTATAATTTGACGACAGTGTCCCATTACTTCGTCAAAGGGTTTTGATGCAAAGTCAGCGGACAGCTTCAGATATAATTTCCGAATATCCTCTTTTGTCATTTGTGGTTCGTAGTCCATCAGATCATCAATGCTGATATTAAAATATGCTGCAAGTTCCGGAAGAAAAGTTATGTCAGGATAGCTTTGCCCTGTCTCCCATTTGGAAACGGAGGCCTTTGAAACCCCTATATAATTAGCAAGTTCATCTTGTGTGATTCCCTTTTCTTTTCGTTTATTCACAAGAACTTTTGCAATATTTATTTCTTTCATAAAAATCACCTCTATATTTATTTTATCCGATAAATAGAAACTTACAATGGATTGGTGATTGATTTTGGTTGAAAAAATCAACCTATGAGATACATAACGGATTAAATATCGATAATAAAATGACGATGATAATTAAAGCTAAAAAATAGTTTCAAATTACAACTTTATAGTTCCTCGGTATATTATTTATGATATCATATATTTAAATTTACTTATGAGGAGTTGAAAAAATTTGAAAATTTTATACGGAACAGGGAATATTGCAAAAATCAATTCTATGAAAAACATGCTGAGAAATTTAGAAATAGAAATTATTTCTTTAAATGATGTCAATTTAAAAGTAGAAAAAATATATGAAAATGGAAACAGCCCTTTGGAAAATGCTAAGATAAAAGCTTTTGCCTATTATAAAGTGTGGGGGAAACCTGTTTTTTCATGTGATTCCGCCTTGTATATAGACAGAATGGATTTTTATCATCAACCCGGCGTTCATGTAAGAAGGATAAATGGCGGAGAATTAAATGATGAGGAAATGATAAAATATTACACTGAACTTGCCTCAAAAGCAGGCGGTGAAGTAAAGGCAAAATACAAAAATGCAATATGCCTGATTTTAGATGAGAAAAAGGTCTTTGAATATGATGGAAATGATATTGCGGAAGAGTTTATCATTACTTCTGAACCACATAAGAAAAGAAAAAGAGGATTTCCTTTGGACTCAATATCCAAAGATATTAAAACAGGTAAATATTATATGGATTTATCTTATTATACCGAAAGCCAGAAGAATATGATAAATGGATTTAGAGATTTTTTTATAAGAAGTTTAGTTCTATAGCGATTTCTATGATATAATAATAAACTGTGTGGAAAATTAGAACTTTAGATTTTACATGATAATGGGGGTTTGCTATGAAAGCTGTTGTGACAATTATAAGGCAAATGGGAATTATGTACATATTAATGTTTATTGGATTTATTGTATATCGAAAAAAAATAATTGATGAAAAAGGTTCAAGGCAGATGGCCAATTTACTTGTTTGGGTAATTAATCCGTTGGTTATGTTGATGTCATATCAGATGGAATTTTCTATGGAAAAGCTGAAACAGTTAGGTATTTCTTTTGCACTTTCTTTAGTTTCCATGATTATTGGCATCATTATAGCAGAGATTATATTTAAAGATAACGGAAATATTGATAAGCTTGCGGTTAGTTTTGCAAACGGAGGATTTATAGGTATTCCGTTAGTTACTAATATATTGGGGGCTGAGAATGTATTTTTTCTGTCTGCCTACTTTGTTTGTTTTTGGGTTCTAAACTATACTTACGGAATTTATAGGATATCGGAAGATAAGAGTTTGGTCTCATTAAAAAAGATACTGGGAAATCCGGGGATCATTGCAATAATTGTTGGATTTTTGATTTTTATTTCTCCGGTTAAACTTCCCAAAATAGTTTATGATGCCTTTAATTTTATCGGAAACACCAATACCCCTATTGCTATGATAGTTTTGGGTACTTATATTGCTGAATCCGGACTGACTACACTGTTTACAAATAAGCGCACATATTTTATTTGCTTTATAAAATTGATTGTAATTCCGCTGATAATGGTAGGAATATATAAGTTGTTGCCGTCTTCTTTGAATGATATCAAAAAAGTTTTGCTTATTGCCATGTCCGCTCCGGTTGCCGTAACGGTATCTATGTTTTCCCAAATATATGGGAAGGATTATAAATATGCCGCACAATTAGTTGGTCTGAGTACTCTGCTGTCGTTAGTAACCATTCCATTGATTATGCATATAGCCGATATTGTGTGGTAAGAATTATTATGTAAGCAGAATTTTTCTAAGAAAGCTGTGAATAAAGTGATAAACATTGGTTTATTATTTTATTCACAGCTTTTTTATGCACTAAATTTATACTATTTTATGTTTTGCTTAGATTTTAGTTATCAGTGCATATAAATTTCTTATCATTCAGACATTTCAACCTTTCGGTACTATGCACTATATTGGCATGATAATTGCTATTTATTATTGATAAATAACAGAAGTATATTATAAGGAGCGAGAATATGACAACGAATAAAGAGGTAGTCTGTGAGGATCTTATATTTTTAGATGTAGATGAAAGCAGCAGAGATAATTTATTACTGAATCTTGGAAACAAGTTGGTCGAAAAGGGATATGTCAAAGAAAGTTACCCTAGAGCTTTAGTGGAAAGGGAGAAAACTTATCCCACAGGGCTTAATACAGATGGAATTCCTGTTGCTATTCCCCATACGGATATGAAACATGTTAATAAGACTTCGATACTCATAGCTAAGCTTAAAAAACCCGTAGTATTTAAAGAGATGGGACTTGGAGTAAAGGATGTAAAAGCAGAACTTATTTTTATGCTTGCTATTAAAGATCCTTCATTTCAAGTAAAGACCTTGGGGAAATTGATGTCAATTTTTTCAAATAAAAAAGAACTTATGAATATATATAATTCTGAAGACAAAAAGGAAATAAAAGAAAAGATGAAAAAAATTTTAAATTAATAATGATAGTGTAAAGTAGCCTATGAAAAACAGAGTCAAAGAAATTAGGCTCAAATGAACCTAGAAAATTGCAAAATATATTTAAACTTGGTGCGCCGCCACCCTTGACAGCATGCCAAAACAATGCTGCGTAATATTTACCGACGGCGAAGAAACTCAAGAACAGAGAATTTATTGTGCCGTCTTAACAATATTGTAGCATTGTATTTGTCCTGCCATCAAGGGCAAGCCCTAAAGGGTGGCTGGATTACCTCTGGCTCTGAAATCTAAGAACAGATAGAAATCAAGATGCAGGATTTTCTTGCATATTGAGAATAACCTGTTGTCCTAGAAAAATCAAAAGTTGCCATTTGCCAGGCATATTGCCAGCATTCTTAAGCATTTCAACTTCATTTAAAGGACGACTCCTTCTATACAGTTCATGAGGACGTAGGAAGTTGTAGTAGGCAACCCAAAGATTTACACCATAATAAGCACCATCATCAGTACCATAACCACATGTAACACGATAAGAGGCTTTAAAAGTGCGGTTAAGACGTTCAATCTTTTGTTTAAAGGGGCGATACTCCTTGGATACAGTATCATCGTTAGTCAGACCAATAACTTGTGTAACATCAAAGTCCCAATCCTTCTCAATCTTAAATTGTTGAGCAGCCAAAGGATAAGCACTGTAACCATCAGATATAAATTTTAAAGCTTTACCAGGGAATTCTTTAAATTTATCAAAAGCCATTCTCATGGTAAGTATACAAGGTCCGACATCACGACTATTAGAGACTTGATAACCAAGAATAGAGCGGGAAACAGTGTCCATGATGAGCCAAACATAACCTTTGAGCCCCTTAATCTTGATATAGGTTTCATCAGCAGCTAGGTTATTTGAAGGATTGTAATCAAAGGCATCCACAAAGGGTTTGATAATAACTGAGGCAGTTCTAGCATAGTTGGCAACCATAGTGTGTGAAATATTGATATTATGAATTTCACGCATAGCTTCAGCAGTTTTGCGAAGGGAAAGACCAAGATTAACATGATAAGTTAAACAAAGCCCCATAATATGAGCATTGTTCTTTCTGTATTTAAAACTTGTAGCCCAAGAAGGTAGCTCGTTCAAATCCATAGAAAAGAAATCTAGCGTAAATTCACGATAGATGTAATGAAGCTTGTATTTGTGCTTCTCACTAGGATCTAAGTCCTTAGGAAGTTGTTTTAAATTGCTTTTGTAATACGAACAATTTTTATTGACACATTTATGCACAATAAAGTGTTTACGGTCTTTTTTAGCAACTAAAGCATGTCCACAATAAGGGCAAATAAGAACTAAAGGAGAAGTTGCTTGTTCACCCGCAATAAAAGTTTGACCACAGACTTTGCATTGGTATTGGCCTTTGCCACCATTGTTATCATAAATGTATTGATGAGGGGCACCACATAAAGGGCATACAATCTCTTCGGGTATAGTTTTGCCATTACGACGCTGAACTGGCTTAATAGGCTTATTGTATTTCCAAAGATAGTATTCGAGCAGAAAACTGTAATCCTGCTTAAAGAACTTTTTGATTATTGGGAGCTTATCTATTTTAAATTTCTGATAAGAAGGACTTTTAGAATCATCAAAAGCCCATTGTTTAAGAGGAATATATTTTGCGATAAATAGGGTTAATTCATAAATTTGATTAAGTAAGTATTGATTATATACAAGTAAATAGGTTATAATTTGAGACATAACAATGATCACCTTTTCTATAAATTTTGTGTGTAGTAACTCAAATTATAACAGAAAATAGGGGGTCATTGTTTTTATTTTATAAAAAACTCTGTAACCCTTGATAATATAAGGCTTTAATAAAAAAAGAGGGGTGTCTTATTGACACTACCTTAATAATAAGGGGGGATTTTTTATGAATAAAATTAAAACAATCTATGTTGCTTGCGGTTCTGGGGTAGCTACTTCCCAGACAGTTGCATCAAAAATATCTTCCATGCTTGAAGAAGAAGGCATAAAAGCAAATGTCGAAGCAGTAGATATTAAATCATTGGAAAATATAATAGATCAATGTGATATCTATGTATCAATAGTACCTCTTGACACAGTACATGTAGATAAACCAACTCTTTCAGGCATACCATTTCTTACGGGAATTGGGATGGAAGAGGAGTTTGAAAAGCTGAAAAAATATATTAACAGTTAAATAAGGGGGTAAATAAATTATGTTGAGAGTTATTAATTATATTTTAGGATTAGGAGCGGCAGTTTTTCTACCTGTTATAATGATAATAATTGGTTTGATTATGAAGATGAAACCTAAAAAGGCTATTATGTCTGGTATTACTTTAGGAATTGCATTTACAGGAATTAATCTTGTTTTAAATTTTATGCTTGAATCCATAAGTCCGGCGGCATCTCAGTTTGTTAAGAATACAGGAATAACTCTTACAGCAATAGATGCTGGATGGCCTACAATGTCAAGTATAGCATGGGCATGGCCTGCAGCAGTAATCATGTTTCCTATTCAGATTATTATAAATATAGTAATGCTTGCTTTTGGATGGACAAACTGTCTTAATGTGGATTTGTGGAATGTGTGGGGGAAAATATTTACGGCAACTATAGTTACATCAATAACAGGTAATATTTTTCTCGGACTTATTGCAGGAGGAATTCAAGTTGTTTTTGAATTGAAGAATGCCGATATAACTCAAAAACAAATATACAGGCTTACAAAAATTCCGGGAGTTGCCTGCCCTCATCAGATGCTCATACAAGGAGCTTTAATGGCTCCAATAAATAAATTATTTGATTATATTCCGGGACTGAGGTCGTCAAATTTAGATGCAAATAAATTGAAAAGTAAAATAGGAATATTTGGTGAAAACAGTGTTATGGGATTTATCGTAGGTGCCTTAATTGCCATATTTGCGGGATATGGATTGAAAGATATTTTAAATACTGCCATAAAAGTAGGCACGGCTTTAGTATTTTTCCCAATGGCTGCTAAACTTTTTATGCAAGCGTTAGCTCCGATAGCAGATGCAGCAGGAAATTATATGAAAAAAAGATTTAAGGGAAGGGAATTTTATATAGGATTGGACTGGCCTTTCCTTGCAGGACAATCAGAATTATGGGTAGCTACTATAATACTTGTTCCTATTGAACTTCTTCTTGCCGTATTTTTAAATAAATTAGGAGCAAATAATGTGCTTCCTTTGGCTTCATTAATAAATATATCCGTTGTAACTCCGGCCTTAATAGTAACAGGTGGAAATCTAATAAGAATGTTGATCATTGGAATAATTTTTACTCCTGTTTATCTTATTGTGGCAACTAATTTTACAAATATAATTACAAACCTGGGACGAAATGCAGGAGCGGTAAAAGCAGGGCAAGTTATTTCTTGGTTTGGGATAGAACTTCCCGAATTCAGATATAGTATTGCTCATGCATTAAATATTGTTCACGGAGATTTTATAGGACTGATATTATTCATAAGTTATATTTTGATATTTATTTGGTACAGTAAATATATGAAAAAGAGGGATGAATCATTTGAAATGGAATCTCAAACAAAATAAAATCAGTTGAGGTGATAAAATTGTTGGATAATTGTAAAAAAGAAGTTTTAAGAATAGCACAAACTGCGGAAAGAAAAGGTCTATGTATTACAAACTCAGGGAATTTTAGCATGAGAGACGTTGAGACAGGATATATTTTAATAACTCCATCTCATGTATCAAGAGAAAATATGTCTTATGATGATATATGTGTTCTTGATATAGACGGAAACATTATAGAGTCGAAAAATGGCAGGAAACCTTCAAGTGAAGTTTTGATGCATCTTGAGATATATAAGATGAGGGAAGATATAAATGGGATTGCTCATACTCATTCCAAATTTGCTACGGCTTTTGCAGTTATGAATAAGCCGATTCCACCTATAGTATATGAAGCGTCGGCCTACGGAGGGACAATAAATGTTTCTCCTTATAGAAGTCCTGGAACAAAGGAACTTGCAGAAAGCATCAAAGATACCTTATCAAAGTCCAATGCAACTCTTCTTCAGTCTCATGGAGCCGTTTCTTTAGGTTCTGACATAGAAGAAGCATTGCTAAATTCCTTTTATGTAGAGGATGTGGCGGAAATTTATTGGAGAATTTTGGCCGTAACCGGAGGAAAAGAACCTCCCATAATATCACAGGTGGAATTCGACAAGTGGAAATATCCCGACCAAATATTGTTTAAATAAAAAAGACACTTTTGTGCCTTTTTTATTTAAATATGGCACAATTTAATATAAAATAGATATTATGTTGAGGGTGGTTTTATGAAAAAGATAGATGAGATACTGAATTATATTAATAAAAAAGCGTCTGCAAATATTGGCAACGATTTCCTTAGTATGGGTACTACGGCCTCTGAAATTGAGAAAGAGTTAGGCATAGTAAGAAATAATGCAAGTACATTATTAAATAATTTATTTAAAGGTAATTTTCTTATAAAAATAAAAACAAGGCCTGTAACTTATATATCTGCTGACATATTCAAAGATGTTTCAAAGGTAAAAAAAATAAAATATGAATATTCCATAAATGAAATAAAAGAAATTGAGAATATGATAAAACAGGAATATGAGGATCCGTTTGAAAACCTTATAGGATATAAGGGAAGCCTTGAAAATCAGATAGAACAAGCAAAAGCAGCTATAATGTATCCTCCTTATGGTCTTCATATTTTGATTTTAGGAGAAAGCGGGGTAGGTAAGACAACGTTTGCCAAGTTGATATATAAATATGCAAAAATAAAGAAAAATAAAACCGAAAACGAGTTTCCCTTTGTTTCATTTAATTGTTCCGATTATTTTAACAATCCTCAGCTTTTAATGGCTCATTTATTTGGATATGTAAAGGGAGCTTTTACCGGAGCAGAGAAGGACAAGGAAGGGGTTATAGAGAAAGCTGACGGAGGAATTCTCTTTCTTGATGAAGTCCATAGGCTACCTTCAGATGGACAGGAGATGCTTTTTTATCTTATGGATAAAGGAGAATTTATGCGCCTTGGAGAAACATCATCCTATAGAAAAGCAAATGTAGTTATAATAGCTGCAACTACAGAAAAGCCTACGGATGTTCTTCTTACCACCTTTCTTAGAAGAATACCTGTAATAATAAATTTGCCTCCTTTTAGGGAAAAGAGCATTGGTGAAAAAATAGAAGTTATAGAATATGGATTTCAGGCCGAGTCAAAAAAACTGAACAAAAAATTAAGCATATCACCTGAAGTAATAAAAACCCTTGCTTTACAGGATACGAAAGGAAATATCGGTGAGATAAATTCTATAATAAAAATAACATGTGCCGAGGCTTTAATGAAATATAAAGAAAATGAAGATAAAATTAGTATTGATTATTTTATGCTTCCCAAATCCATAAAAGTGTCCAGCATAAATATGAAGAGTATAGACAATAAAACAAGGCAGTATTTAAACATATTTGAGAATAATATTGAAATATCTCCCGATTCTTATTATAAAGGATTAAATTATCTGGATAATTCGTATTATGATAAATTGATAGATGAAATTTCTAATGTAAAGAATGATAAAGAGGAGGTAGCCAATAAATTTGATGATATCATATCTTCTTATTATAATGATATCATTAAGAACAATAAATTTGATTACTGGGATACAAAAAAATTATACAATGTAGTAGACAAGAATATTGTAAATTTATGCAGAGATTTTATTAATGCTGTTTCCATGAGATTAGGGCTAAACTATAGTGATAAACTTTTTTGGGGACTATCATTTCATGTGAAAGCCATGGTAGACAGAATTAAAGAGGGAAAAATTATTCATAATGATAATCTTGAAGAGATAAAAGAAACAAACAAGGTCGAATTTAATTTAACGGAAAAATTTGCCGGAAAGTTGGAAAAAATATATAATATAAATATTTCAGAGGATGAAATAGCTTTTATAGTCCTATTGATTATTAATAGTGTGGATAAAAGAGAAAATACGGATAAACCGGGGATTTTACTGATTTGTCATGGGGAAAGCACTGCTACAAGTATGGCTCAAGTTTGTAACAGCTTATTCAATACAAATTTGGTTAAAGCTATTGACATGCCATTGGATTCCAAAGTAGAAGACACATATAACAAAGTTTTGGCTTCGGTAATTGCAATGGACAGAGGAAACGGCATTATTTTATTGGTAGATATGGGTTCTTTGATTTTTTTAGGAGACAGAATACAAAAACAAACGGGAATAAAAGTTAAAACAGTTCAAAACATAACTACTTTAGATGTTTTAAATATTTTAAGATTTGTTTTGTATAATGATGTTAATATAGAAAATATTTTAGAAGACGGAACAAAAAGTTATAGAGTTATATCAAAGAAAAAAGCTATTTTAACTGTTTGTACTACAGGAATAGGTGTTGCGAAAATGGCTGAAGAGATGATAAATAATTTGCTTAAGGAAAATAATATAAGGGGAGTGGAAGTTATTACATCTAATTATGATGAGATTAGGGAAGGCACGGAAAAGAGAAATAGATTGATGAAGGAATATGAATTAATATGTTCCATAGGAGATATTGAACCTGATTTTGACTGCCCGTATTTTAACATAAGCCAGCTTGTAATTAATGAAACCAAGGAAAAAATAATAAAACTTATAAATATTCATATTAATCAAAATGAAAGATTAGATGAAGAAAAATTTAATAATTCCAATATATTTGAGACTTCAGTAAGGCTTCTTGAGAAGAATGTAGTTTTTATAAATCCTAAGATAGCTGTTGAAAAAATTAAAGAATTTATAGATAATATAGGACTAAAATATGGCGAAGAAAACAGCGAAGAAATGATTAATTTAATTTTGCATTTGGGGTGTATGCTTGACAGGTTAATAAGAGGAATAAAAATTATCTACAAAAACAAGGGAAAATTTATTGAAGAGAATAAAAAGATATATACCTTAAGCAAAAAAAATTTTGCTTTATTAGAGAAATTTTTTAATATTACCATAAGTGATGATGAAATATGTTACTTTATAAAAATAATACTTCATATGGTAAATATCAAAAAAATTTGCTCTAAAACTGAGCTAACTGAAAGCAGTAAATAATTGTGTATTAAAAATTACGAGCGATTTTTAATTTTTTTAATCGCCCAAAAGGCAAAAATTACTCCTACTGCCAAACATCCAAGAATAATATAGGAGTACATGTTTATTTGGTTTACAAGCTCTTTCCATTGAGAACCTGCAAATGCACCTAAGAATATCAATACGGAATTCCATACAAATGTACCTATACCGGTATAGAGCAAAAATATCCATACATTCATTTTTGCCATCCCTGCCGGAAGGGAAATGAGGCTTCTTACTATAGGGATAAATCTGCAAAAAAATACGGTTATATTTCCGTGACGTACGAACCATCCCTTTGCTTTTTTGACGTCTCCAATTTTTAAATGAAAAATATGCCCCCATTTGTTGATCCATCTTTCTAAACTCTTTGTATTTACGAGCCTTCCTAAACTATAAATTATAATGGCACCTATTGAAGAACCTATTGTGGCAAACACTGTGGCAATCCATATGTTCATTCTGGTATAATTAGTCATAAAACCGCTTAATGTTAATATTACTTCAGAAGGGATAGGAGGAAAGATATTTTCAAGAGCAATTAACAACATAATTCCGACATAACCCGAAGAGTCTATGATTTCAATAATCCAGTCATCCATTTTATAAAATTCTCCCATTATAAACAAATTTTTAAGATAATATTTCTGTAGTTTTTCTGTTTCAGAAATGATATCATATATTTACTATTTTTATTTTATCATGAATTCCGTGAGGAGGCAAGATAGTTGCAGGAGAAATGTATGGATAAAATAACTGAAATACCAAATTGTGAAAATTGGCAGCGGATAGAACGAATCAACAAAGGTTGGTCTGATGATGTAAAATATCACGTTATAGATAAGGACGGCAATGAGCTTTTATTAAGATTATCCGATATTAGTAAATTTGATAATAAACAGGCCGAATATAATTTTATTAAACTTATTAATAAGCTTGGTTTCTCTATGTCGGAAGCAGTTGATTTCGGAGTTTGTAATGGAGGGAAAAGTACATATATGCTGCTTTCATGGGTTGACGGGAAATCATTGGATGAATGTATTTCATCATTTCCCATTATGGAACAATATGAGTTAGGAATCAAAGCAGGGAGAATTTTAAAACAAATTCACTCAATACCTGTTAATGATAATCTTCCGTTTCATTGGGAAACAAAAATGAAAAATAAAATAGTTTCAAGAATAAATGATTATAAAACTTCTGATTACAGGGTTAAGGGAGACGAAACCGCAATTCTTTATGTAAGAGAAAATATAAAGTTAATTGATAATGTTAAAAAAGTATATCAGCATGGGGACTTCCATATGGGAAATCTGGTTCTTACAGATGATAAAAACGTCGGTGTAATTGATTTTAACCGATGGGATATAGGTGATTTTGTTGAAGAATTTTATAAAACTCAATCTTTTGACAGAGAATCAAGTATTCCCTTTGCAAGAGGAAAAATCGACGGATACTTTGATAATATTCCACCTTTGGAATTTTGGGAAAGGCATGCGCTTTATGTTGCATATTCGTCACTTTTTTCGATCATATGGTCAATACCTTTCGGAAAATCTGATGTTGAAAGTATGATTACACGCTGCCAAATGGCTTTAAATGATTACGACAATTTTAATATTATAATTCCCCGTTGGTACAAAAATATCCTCTGATTTCAGAGGATATTTTTTATTTGGCAAACAATTCTTCCGTTAAATTTTTAATCGTTTTTAATTTTTCCGGAATTTCAATTGACTGGGGACAATGAGTAGCGCATTTACCACAGGCAATACAATTGTTAATTCTTTCAGATTCGGGCACTTTATTATATGATGTTTTATAACCGTCTTTGTTTTTGCTAATTGCATATTCATTATATAATTTAAATATTTTGGGGATGCTCACACCTTGGGGACAAGGCATACAGTAACGGCATCCGGTACAGGGAATGGTAATATTGGTCTTATATGCAGCCACTGATTTTTCAATGGTTTTATAATCTTCTGAGTTTAACGGTTCGAAATTTGTCATGGTGTTAACATTATCAATAATTTGGTCCATAGTAGACATCCCGCTTAAAACAGTCATAACATTCGGCAAGGTTGCTGCATATCGAATTGCCCAAGATGCAATGCTCTTATCCGGTCTTGCCGCTTTAAATATCTTATTTGACGTATCGCAAAGACTTGCTAAAGCTCCGCCTCGAACGGGTTCCATGATGATACAGGGGATATGGCGCTGTTCCAATATTTCATATTGCTGTTTAGCATCCTGTACTTCCCAGTCGAGATAATTTAATTGTATTTGTACTACATCCCATTCATAAGTATCACAGATTTCTCTTAAAACATCGGGGGTATCATGAAAAGAAAATCCCAAATGACGTATTATTCCCTTTTCTTTTTTTTCTGATAAAAAATCATATAACTTAAATTCCTTGCATTTTTTAAAATGCTCTTTTGTTAAGGAATGAAGCAGATAAAAATCAAGGTAATCTGTTTGAAGCTTTTCCAATTGATCATTGAAAATTCTTTCTATATCCTTAGGAGTATCGACCATCCATACGGGCATCTTGGTAGTTAAAAAATAACTGCTTCTGTCATATTTTTTAAGAGCATGGCCTAAAAATTTTTCTGATGTGCCATCATGATACATATACGCCGTATCAAAATAGTTGATACCGTGAGTAATAGCATAATCGATTATTTCCTGTGCTTTTTCATAATCGATATCACCTTTATCGGGATTTATCTTTGGAAGTCTCATACATCCTAAACCTAATACTGAAATAGATAAATTGGTATTTTTGTAATTTCTTTTTAACATATTAATACCCTCCCCTTATATAAGGTAGTGTCAATAAGACACCCCTCTTTTTTTATTAAAGCCTTATATTATCAAGGGTTACAGAGTTTTTTATAAAATAAAAACAATGACCCCCTATTTTCTGTTATAATTTGAGTTACTACACACAAAATTTATAGAAAAGGTGATCATTGTTATGTCTCAAATTATAACCTATTTACTTGTATATAATCAATACTTACTTAATCAAATTTATGAATTAACCCTATTTATCGCAAAATATATTCCTCTTAAACAATGGGCTTTTGATGATTCTAAAAGTCCTTCTTATCAGAAATTTAAAATAGATAAGCTCCCAATAATCAAAAAGTTCTTTAAGCAGGATTACAGTTTTCTGCTCGAATACTATCTTTGGAAATACAATAAGCCTATTAAGCCAGTTCAGCGTCGTAATGGCAAAACTATACCCGAAGAGATTGTATGCCCTTTATGTGGTGCCCCTCATCAATACATTTATGATAACAATGGTGGCAAAGGCCAATACCAATGCAAAGTCTGTGGTCAAACTTTTATTGCGGGTGAACAAGCAACTTCTCCTTTAGTTCTTATTTGCCCTTATTGTGGACATGCTTTAGTTGCTAAAAAAGACCGTAAACACTTTATTGTGCATAAATGTGTCAATAAAAATTGTTCGTATTACAAAAGCAATTTAAAACAACTTCCTAAGGACTTAGATCCTAGTGAGAAGCACAAATACAAGCTTCATTACATCTATCGTGAATTTACGCTAGATTTCTTTTCTATGGATTTGAACGAGCTACCTTCTTGGGCTACAAGTTTTAAATACAGAAAGAACAATGCTCATATTATGGGGCTTTGTTTAACTTATCATGTTAATCTTGGTCTTTCCCTTCGCAAAACTGCTGAAGCTATGCGTGAAATTCATAATATCAATATTTCACACACTATGGTTGCCAACTATGCTAGAACTGCCTCAGTTATTATCAAACCCTTTGTGGATGCCTTTGATTACAATCCTTCAAATAACCTAGCTGCTGATGAAACCTATATCAAGATTAAGGGGCTCAAAGGTTATGTTTGGCTCATCATGGACACTGTTTCCCGCTCTATTCTTGGTTATCAAGTCTCTAATAGTCGTGATGTCGGACCTTGTATACTTACCATGAGAATGGCTTTTGATAAATTTAAAGAATTCCCTGGTAAAGCTTTAAAATTTATATCTGATGGTTACAGTGCTTATCCTTTGGCTGCTCAACAATTTAAGATTGAGAAGGATTGGGACTTTGATGTTACACAAGTTATTGGTCTGACTAACGATGATACTGTATCCAAGGAGTATCGCCCCTTTAAACAAAAGATTGAACGTCTTAACCGCACTTTTAAAGCCTCTTATCGTGTTACATGTGGTTATGGTACTGATGATGGTGCTTATTATGGTGTAAATCTTTGGGTTGCCTACTACAACTTCCTACGTCCTCATGAACTGTATAGAAGGAGTCGTCCTTTAAATGAAGTTGAAATGCTTAAGAATGCTGGCAATATGCCTGGCAAATGGCAACTTTTGATTTTTCTAGGACAACAGGTTATTCTCAATATGCAAGAAAATCCTGCATCTTGATTTCTATCTGTTCTTAGATTTCAGAGCCAGAGGTAATCCAGCCACCCTTTAGGGCTTGCCCTTGATGGCAGGACAAATACAATGCTACAATATTGTTAAGACGGCACAATAAATTCTCTGTTCTTGAGTTTCTTCGCCGTCGGTAAATATTACGCAGCATTGTTTTGGCATGCTGTCAAGGGTGGCGGCGCACCAAGTTTAAATATATTTTGCAATTTTCTAGGTTCATTTGAGCCTAATTTCTTTGACTCTGTTTTTCATAGGCTACTTTACACTATCTTATATAATAATTATATTGTAATACTCCAATTTCTTACAAGTCAATAGTGAATAATTTGAATTAGGAATTAAAATATATTTATATTGGATAAAAGGTTAAAATATGCTATAATCAAAAATAATGATTTGTAATACAAATTTTTCGATGGGAGGTGTGTTGTTAAATGATTAAAATTATTGTAGATAGTACTTGTGATTTGCCCCAAGATATACTGAAGGAATACGATATTAAAGTGATGCCTCTCAATGTTCTGATTAATGATGTGGAATATAGAGATAGAGTTGACATACAGACGGATCAGGTGTATGAGTATATGAAAAAAGGAGTTGTTCCCAGAACATCACAGATATATCCTGAGGAAATATATAATACATTTATTGATTATGCCAAAAAAACATATGATTTTATATATTTGGCATTTTCTTCAGCCCTTTCAGGTACGTTTGATTTGGCAAAGATGATACAAAAGGAAATTAAAGACCGATATCCCAAAGTTCATATGGAAGTGGTTGATTCAAAATCCGGTTCCTTTGCAACGGGGATTATAGCACTACAGGCTGCTAAATTAGCAGATAAGGGGTATGAAATTTCTGAAATATTAGAACAAGTAAATTTTATGGTAAAACATATAGAACATATTTTTGTAATTTCGGACTTATCTTGGCTTTTAAAAGGAGGAAGGATAAGCAAAATAGCAGCAAAAACCGGGAGCATTTTAAATCTTAGGCCTTTGTTGGACGTGCAAAATGGACATTTGAAAGTTATCGGCGTGGTTAGAGGAAAGAAAAAAGCACTTCGTGCTATTGTGGATCTGGTTGCTCAAAGAATTAAAAATTTTCCAAACCAAATTGTGGGAATAAGTCATGCTGATGATTTGCAAACGGCTCAGGAGGTAGTAGAACTTTTGAAAGAAAAGATAGGCATTTCAAATACTATGATTGAAAAAATAGGATGTGTATTGGGAGCTCATCTGGGGATAGGCGGTGTTGGAGTATTTTTTCTAAACCTTAAGCCTAAATTATACATAGATTAGTTAATGATGGAATTTATCAAAATAAATTAAAAAATTAATTAAATTTATTCAAATTTTTATTGACAAAGTTTGATGAAACATGTACTATGTCTCATAGTATGTATTTTTGTTGTGCATAATATTAAACAAAGGAGAGATGTGTATATGACTGATTCAAACTCAAAAATTATAGGTTATTTACCTGATGAAACTCCTTCAACGGGGAAACTTTTGCTCTTTTCGCTGCAGCAAATTTTGGTTATGTTTCCGGCAACGGTAACAGTAGCACTTCTTACGGGGTTTCATGTATCTACTACAATATTTGCCAGCGGGTTGGCAACTTTGTGCTTCTTGTTTATAACTAAAGGGAAGATACCTCTTTATTATGGCTCCAGCTTTTCCTATATTGCTGCTATATGTGGGATTACGGGAGCCAAATTTGGAGTTGTTGCCCCAGATGCCCTTATTTCTCAGGCCCAGTTCGGAATTATTTGTTCAGGATTTGTTTCAATTTTAGCAGGAGTTATTGTTAACCGATTTGGGATGAAATATATCGAAAAGGTTTTGCCACCTACCGTTACAGGGTCCATTGCTATGGTAATAGGAATATCCCTTGCAGGTACAGCAATAACAAGTGCTCTGGGATATGATGCGACAACAGGTCTTACCAATAACGCTTCTTCCATTGCTGCTATTGTTACTCTTCTTGCCACTGTTATTTTTTCGGTATACTTAAAAGGAGTTTTAGGACAACTTCCCATTCTTTTCGGAATAATTGTCGGTTATATTGTTAGTATACCTCTTGGTTTAGTCGATTTCTCTCAAATATTCACAGGTAATATTTTTATGGTTCCTCATTTCACGTTACCCACTCCAAATTGGATGTCCGTTGCGGCAATAATGCCTATAGCTATTGCAACAATTCCTGAATCTACTGCTCACTTATTCCAACTTGATGTATATATAAATGATCTTTCTCGAAAGAAAGGAAAAGGCGAATATAAAATTGCAGATAAACTTGGTCTTAACTTAATAGGAGACGGTATAGGAGATATTGTTGCATCAATGTTCGGAGGGCCGGCAGGCACAAATTACGGAGAGAATATATCTACTATGGCAATTACTAAAAATTTTTCAGTTGCAATGCTCAAAGTGGCATCAATTATGGCAATGATATTTTCATTCTTTGAACCTTTATCCAATGCTATAAATTCGGTGCCATCTTCTGTAATTAATGGTGCATGTATATTTCTCTTTGGAGTTATCGGCGCTCAGGGAATTGCCATTATGATAAATAAAAAGGTTGATTTATTTAATACTAAAAACCTTTCGGTTATTGCAATAATATTAGTTATAGGTCTTGGAGGACATTATGGTTTCCCTGACAATATGATTCCTTTCTTTGGGATTAAGTTACCCGCTATTGCAACAGCAGCAATTGCAGGAATTATACTTAATCTTATTCTTTCTATAGGAGAGAAAAAAACTACTGATGAAAATTAGAAAATATATATTTATTTTCCGATAATCAAAAGGCAATCAGCAAACATTCAATAAGTTTGTTGGTTGTTTTATTTTTTTAAATTTATTATATTTGGATAACGATTTCCATGTATGGGACAAGTTGATATATATAAAACTAAGTAGTATGATAGTTAAAATAGTTAAAAATGTTGTTTCTATTTTATACTATACAATATTGATGGAGGAATATATATGGGTTCAATAAGAAGCAAACTTGTAGTGGTAGGCGTTGGACATGTGGGTTCTCAGGTACTTAACTGTGCTGCATCTTTAAAATTATTTTCTGAAATTGTTGCTATTGACAAAATTGAAAGCAAAGCTAAAGGGGAAGCTCTTGATATCAGTCACTTTACATCTTCGGATTATATTAATAATGTAAACATCCGCTCAGGAGGATATGAAGAATGTAAAGATGCGGATATTATCATTATATCGGCAGGTCCCAGCATAATGCCTAATAAGGATATTAAGAAATTAGACAGACTGGCTCTTGCGTCTCAAAATGTACCGGTAATGAAGGAGATTATTAGCTCCATAACAAAATATACTAAAGATGCAGTAATTATAATTATTACTAATCCCTTGGATGTTATGGTATATTATGCACAGAACTTTTTCGGATATTCTAAGAATAAAATATTTGGAACGGGAACAAGCCTTGATTCAGCTCGATTCAAAAGAATTATTGCGGATAAATATAATGTAGATCCCAAAAGCGTACAAGGGTATATGATGGGGGAACACGGGAATTCTGCATTCCCGGCATGGAGTCTTTTGAGAATCGCAGGCATCTCTTATGATGATCTTGATAAATATTTTAATCCGAAAGAACATCTCGACTGTGATAATGTAGCTTCAGAAGTAGTGGAAGTTGCTTATAGCGTACTTAATATGAAAGGATATACTAATTCAGGAATTGCAATGGCTGCCTGCAGACTTGCAGAGGCAGTTTTGCTTAATGAGCGTACTATTTTGCCTGTTTCCTCAACTCTTGAGGGCGAGTATGGATTAAGAGATGTGGCACTGAGTATTCCCACTATTATAGGGAAGAACGGTATAGAAAAAAGGATTCAAGTGCCTCTTTCCGACGATGAGATTAATAAGCTCAAGGAAAGTGCAGAAAGTGTATTGAAAACAATTAAATCCGTTGGACTTGAAAAATAATTTTTAAGAATAGCTTTTCAAAGCTGTTTTTCATTAATTTACACTTGACTTTAAATGAATTTCAAAGAAAGGCTTCATTAGTTTATAATGCTTCAATAGAAGCCTTTTTTATTTATATGGAAATGATGTTGAAGTTAAATTATAATAGAACGTAGATAGGGGGTGCAAAGAGTTGAAAAGGATTTTGGAAACAGAAAGAACTTATCTACGTGAATTGGCTTGGGAAGATTATGATGATCTATGTGAGATTCTGCAGGATGAGAAAACCATGTATGCATATGAACATGCTTTTAGTGACGAGGAAGTGAGAAATTGGCTTAATAATCAATTCCGAAGATATAAAAATTTTGGGTTTGGATTATGGGCTGTGGTTGATAGAAATACCAATTGCTTTATAGGGCAGATAGGACTTACCATGCAGAATGTAGAGAACAAACAGGAGCTTGAAATAGGATATTTACTTAAAAGAAAATTTTGGCATAAAGGTTATGCTACAGAAGGAGCAATTGCCTGCAAAGAATATGCTTTTAATGTATTAAATAAAAAGAGGGTTGTAAGTATTATACGTGATAATAATTATGCTTCTCAGCATGTTGCCGAAAGAGTAGGAATGAAAATTGAAAAGCAGTTTACAAAGCATTATTACAATATGGACATGATTCATTATTTATATGTTATAAACAAGACAAAATAGATTATATTCCCTGATATGTATTAATAAAGAAAGAGGCGATAAAATGTATTTGGTAAGTTTATGTTTGGCAGGTTTTAATTGCAGGTATGACGGAAAAAGCAAAGGAAATGAAGGTATAATTGAATTGATCAATCAGGGCAAGGCTATTGCCCTATGTCCCGAGCAATTATCGGGATTATGTACTCCGAGGCTTCCATGTGAGATTATTATAGATGAAAGAGGAAACAGAAAAGTAATCAGGAGAGATGGGAAGGATCTTACCAAAGAATTTACTGAAGGTGGAAATAGAGTTTTATCCATAGCAAAAGCTATGGGTATAAAAAAGGCAATATTAAAATCAAAAAGCCCTTCCTGCGGTTGTGGACTTATATATAATGGAACATTTTCAGGGAGAGTAGTTCCGGGGAACGGAATAACGTCTGAACTTCTAATCAAAAACGGTATTGAAGTTTATACGGAAGAAGATATACATAAATTATAAACCCCACTTACCTTAATATACTTTCCGTAAAATGGGTTTCAAGAAAGGCTTCCATTAAAACACAATATATTAATGGAAGCCTTTCTTATAAATTTCTCTAATTATTTCTTGGTATTCCTTGCAGTTCATCTTTAGAAGCTAAACATATTTTATATATATGATCGGCAATTCTTTCAAAATGAGTTATAATGTTTAAAAATATAATTCCTGATTCTACAGAACAAGTTCCATTTTCTAACCTTTTCACATGAGCATTGGAAAATTCTTTACATAGGTCATCGGCTTTGTCCTCAAGCTTTAAAGTTTCTATTAAAAGGGGAATGTCTTTTTCTTTTAAAACTTTTATAGTATTATCATACATTTTGATGACTACATTTTGAAGCTCATGAAGTTCATCTATTGCTTCGTTTGAAAACACAAGTTTTTTTTCAACTTTGATTTCTATAAGTTTTACAATGTCTTCAGCATGGTCTCCTATTCTTTCTATGTTGTTAATACTGGTTATCATTGCCGGTACCATTATGGAACCCGAATCTGAAAGAGCTCTTTTAGATAATTCAACTATATAAGTAGTAATATCTTTTTGCATTTGATTTACTGTTTCTTCATATTCATGAACTTTATTTATCTTATCAAGTTCATTGTCGTAAAAGGCTTCCATTACATCCTTCAGCATCTGTTCAGATATTTCTGCGCCTCTTGTTATTTCTGATATGATAGCTTTAAAAGCAGCAACAGGAGTATCTAAAAGGAGTTTGTCCAAGTATATGGAAGGGCTTTCATAGTTAGGTCCTTTATCTTTAATTATAGTCTCTAAGAATCTTACATAGTATTTAGTTATAGGCAAAAATATAAGGGCACTTAAGACATTAAATATTGTATGAGAATTTGCTATTTGAGCTCCTATATCTGCGTTAGGTTGTATGTAATTTGTAACAATTTGTATTGCATGAACAAATTGAGGCAAAATTAAAGCAGCAATCAAGACACCGGAAATATTATAGATAGTATGTGCCCAGGCTGTTCTTCTGGCATTTATGTTTCCTGTCAAGCTCGCAAGCTGAGCGGTAATACAAGTGCCTATATTATCTCCCAGCATAATACAGACAGCAGACTTTAAATTTATTAGATTTGCTTTTCCCAATATCATTACTAAACCTACAGTGGCACTACTACTGTGAACCATAGCAGTAGCAAAAGCACCCAGTAATATTCCTATAACGGGAACGGATGCGTAGGTCTCAAAGAAGTACCTTAAAGTTTTACTGTGTTCCATATACGGTACTCCGCTGTTTAATATTTTTAGCCCTAAGAACATCATTCCAAAACCCATAATTGCATTACCGATATTTTTGGCGGTTTTATTTTTACTGAAAAAATTTATTCCGAAACCAATTCCGAGTATTGGAAGAGCTATATCCGTTAGCTTAAAATCAAAACTCAAGGCCATAAGTTGAGCCGTTATAGTAGTGCCGATATTAGCTCCGTATATTATTCCTATGGCTTGAGAAAAATTCATAAGACCCGCATTGACAAAACCTACAGTTAGTACAGTCACTGCGGTACTGCTTTGAACAAGGGCTGTCAGAAAAGTACCGACTAAAAACGCACTCCATATTCTTCCTGTCAGAACGGAAAGCATTTTTTTCATCATTTCACCGGAAGCCTTTTCAAGCCCGTCTCCCATTTTGTCGACTCCATACATTAATAAGGCAGTGCCTCCAATTAAACCATAAATTAACTCTGTCATAAATTTCCCCCAAACTATAAATTATTTTTATAACCCATAAAAAAATTCTATTTTGTCTTATTACAGACTTGACCCTAAATGGATTTCAAAAAAAGTTTTTGTTAATATATTAATGCTTTAATGGATACCTTTTCATTATATTACATAATAACTATACAGCAAATAAAAAAACTTATCAACACGAAAATATGGAAGATGCCTATTATGATTTTCATTCAGGAAAGTGTTAATATATTAATTATATGCATTATTATAGATAAATTTATCATGAAGCAATTGATTCTGAAAGTAAAAAGTGTTATTATAATTAACAAAAGATATTTGCGGGGGGACTCCTTTGAGTTGAGAAGGTAAAACCTGACCCTTTGAACCTGTTAGTTAAGACTGGCGTAGGGAAGCAAAATTTGTATGATTGTATTTAATAAATGGTGCTTGCCAAGATCGGCAGGTGCCATTTTTAATTTATAGGAGGAGATAAATTTGGAAAAAGTTCTTACAATTGCCGGCTCTGATTGTAGCGGCGGTGCGGGAATTCAAGCTGATCTTAAAACCTTTGCGGCCCATGGCGTTTACGGCATGAGCGTAATCGTATCGGTAGTTGCGGAGAATACATCCCGTGTTATTGATATACAGGATGTTGCTCCTGAGATGATTGAAAAACAGATTGATGCCGTTTTTGAGGATATCGGGGTAGATGCCGTAAAAGTGGGTATGCTTTCTCAGCCTTGTTGTATGAAAGCTGTAGCACGTAAACTTAAGGAGTATAAACCCCAAAATGTAGTGATCGATCCCGTTATGTATGCTAAAAATGGGTGTCCTCTCATGAATCCCAGTGCCATTGATATACTGATTCATGAAATACTTCCCCTGGCAGATGTTCTTACACCAAATATTCCGGAAGCAGAAAGAATTTCCGGAATACAGATAAATTCTGCTGAAGATATGGAACAAGGGGCAAAATATATATATGATTTGGGAGTGAAAAATGTGCTGGTCAAGGGAGGTCATGCTGTTGGAGATGCCTTGGATATTCTATATGATGGCAAACAGTTTTATTATTTCAGAGCACAACGTATCAATACAAAAAATACCCATGGTACAGGCTGTACATATTCTTCTGCCATTGCTTCCAACTTATCTTTGGGATTTGATTTGCAGGAAGCTGTAAGGAGAGCAAAGGAATATGTCACAACTGCCATTCGTCATTCACTTGCTATTGGTAAAGGCTGCGGTCCTACCCACCATTTTTATGATTTATATCAAAATGGATTGACCAAAACTATCATCAAAAATAATTGACAGTACTATATTTCTTACATATAATTAAAGAAGGTATTTAAATTATTAAGGGGAGCTTTACTAAATGAGCACAATATTAAGATGGATTGTATTTGAATCGAATATTAACGCAAATTTTTCTCTTTACGGGATAGGTGCGTCCAAAAATAGATTCAAGCTGCAAAAACCATATTAGTATTGAGGGATAAACATATTTAAACATGTCCAGTGGAACCCAAGGCTAATTTTGGCTTTGGGTTTTTTTATATATATTTTATGGTCGGGTGGGAAAAGGACGTTTGCAGCGTAATAAATATGGAAAGGAAGATAATAATGATTGAATGCAGTATAAATAATTTAATTAAATATTATGGTGCAAATAAAATATTTGAAAATATATCCTTTGAATTGAAGACAAACGAGAGAATAGGGCTTATCGGAAAAAACGGATGCGGGAAAACCACATTGATGAAGATTCTCATAGGAGCTGAAGATTATCAGGGAGGGAGTATAAATTTCAGTAAGGATACAAAGGTTGGATATTTAGATCAAATATTTGAATTCAAGCCGGATACGACTGTTATGGAAATATTTGAACTGGCTTTTCAGAAACTTTGGGAAATCAAGAAGGAAATGAAATCTGTTGAGCAGAAAATAAAAAAATTGAAGGGAGGAAATTTAGATAAAGTATTAAAAAGATACGGGTATCTTATGGAACAATATGAGATAAACGGGGGATACGAAGTTGAAACCCGTATAAACAAAATATATAATGGGCTAAATATTGCGGATTCATATAGGAAAATGAGATTTGAAGAATTAAGCGGAGGAGAAAAGACGAGGGTTATGCTGGGAAAACTTCTTTTGGAAGAACCGGACATTCTTCTTATGGATGAACCTACCAATCATTTGGATATTTCTTCTGTTGAGTGGTTGGAAGAGTTTCTAAAAAATTATAAAGGAGTTGTATTAGTCATTTCCCATGACAGATGTTTTCTCGATAATGTAGTGAACAGAATTATAGAGTTGCATTCTGACAAAGCGGAATTATATGATGGGAATTACAGTGATTATACAGCAGAGAGAGAAAGACGATTTTTATTGGAGTATAAGGCATACCAAAATCAACAGAAAAAAATCGATACAATGGAAAAGCAGGTTCAAAGATTTAGAATATGGGGAAAAATGAGAGATAGTGAAGTTATGTATAAACGTGCTAAAGAAATTGAAAAACGTTTAGGCAAAATAGAAGTATTGGACCGTCCCGTGTTGGAAAGCAGAAAGATCAGATTACCTCACCAAAAGGCGCAACGTTCTGGGAAAATTGTTCTTAAAGCGGAGATGATTGAGAAATCCTTTGGAGAAAAAATGTTGTTCTCTGATTTGTCCTTTACGCTATTTTATCAGGATAGATTATGTATAATGGGAAATAACGGAAGCGGAAAAACCACTTTACTGAAAATTATTTTGGGAAAGATACCGGCAGATAAAGGTTGCGTTTCCTTGGGAGCCAGTATAAAAATAGGTTATCTTCCTCAGAATGTAATTTTTAGAGATGAAGAAAAAACATTACTTGAATATTTTATAGAGGAGCACAAAGTTACTGTAAGTGAGGCAAGATCAGAACTGGCTAAAGTTTTATATTTTCAGGAGGATGTAAATAAGAAAATTAGAACCTTATCAGGAGGAGAAAAAAGGCGGCTGAAATTATGTTCTTTATTATATGAAGAGGTAAATTTTATGATTTTAGATGAGCCTACCAATCATTTAGACATGGATTCGAGAGAAGTATTGGAAGAAACTTTAACGGACTATGACGGAACTCTATTATTTGTTTCCCATGACAGATATTTTATAAGAAAGATTGCCGATAAAATCATGGTATTGGACAATGGAAATGGAAAATTATACCCAATGAATTATGATGAATATTTGGAAGAGAAAAAGAAGGATCTGGAAGTTGAATTTCCGAAGGAAAATATAAAAGAAGTTCGGAAAACACCCGAGAAGAAAGTTAAAATGCCGGATAAGAACCAGAAATTAAAAAAATTGGAAGAAGAAATGAATTCCATTGAAGAAAAATTAAATCTTATTGATGAACTTATGAATTTAAATAATTCAAATGCGGTACGGCTTAGTGAACTGTTTAATGAAAAAGAAACATTAGAGATGCAATTTGAAGAAGTATTTCTTGAATGGGAAAAGTTACAATAGATGAATACTATATGTATTTTTCTTGACAGAAAAACATATCAATGATAATTTATAATTATAATCTAATGGTGATTAAGTATGAAAGTAGGCGATAAAATGCGTCAATGTATGGATGCGGATAATTTGCATAGACGAATCAAGAAAATTGCTGGTCAGATAAATGCCATAGATAAAATGATTGATCAAGATGTTCCATGTGAAGATATTCTGATTCAAATCAATGCTGCCAAAAGTGCAATGCATAAAGTGGGGCAGATTATATTAGAAGGTCATTTAAACCATTGCGTAAGAGATGGAATCGAGCACGGAGATGCAGAAAAAACTATTGCTCAATTTGCAAAAGCAATAGAGCATTTTTCGAGAATGTCTTAGCATAAATAACAAAGAACAGTTGTTAGAATATAACGGCTGTTTTTTTATGACCCGTATTTTATTATTGACAAAATTATTTTTTTCCTATATTATATACATATAGGGGTATAGGTATGTAACATAGTAAAGAAAGAAGGTGAGCATATGGAATCTGTAAAGATTTTTGATAAAAATAAGGAAAAGCGAGACATATTTTTTCTTATAATTTCGGCTATTTCATTGATAATCAGTTTTTTTCACCTGAGTATTTTTTCTGTTGATGCAGCATGGGTTGCAATTATTTTTTGTGGAATACCGATTTTGAAAGATGCGGCTATTGGACTGTTTACTAAATTTGACATAAAAGCAGATTTATTAGTATCCTTGGCATTAGTTGCTTCCATATTCATTGGGGAAATTTTCGCTGCCGGTGAAATTGCTTTTATTATGGCCGTCGGTTCACTATTGGAAGAGAGAACGGGAGCAAAAGCACGTGCAGGAATTGAAAAACTGATTCATTTAACTCCTATGACAGCAAGAGTTATTAATGACGGAGTTGAGAGTGTTATATCTGCCGAGAAAGTCCAAGTCGGAGATAAATTGAGAGTTCTTGCAGGTGAAACTATTGCAGTAGACGGAATCATTGTCAGTGGACAAACTTCTATTGATCAATCAGTTATGACAGGGGAATCTTTACCTATTGATAAAGAGGTAGGTGACGAGGTTTTCAGCGGTACTGTCAATCAATTTGGTCCTTTTGATATGAAAGCTGTTAGAGTAGGTCAAGACAGTTCCTTGCAAAGAATGATTCGATTGGTAAAATCAGCTGATGCGGATAAAGCAGAAATTGTGGGAATTGCCGATAGGTGGGCAACATGGATTGTAGTTATTGCCTTAATGTCTGCTGTAATTACCTGGTTTTTTACCAAGGAGATTATTAGATCCGTTACTATTTTAGTTGTATTTTGTCCATGTGCATTAATATTGGCTACACCTACTGCGATTATGGCGGGAATTGGTAATGCTGCTACGCATGGTATTTTGGTTAAAGAAGGGGATGCATTGGAACGCCTCGCAAAAGTGACTCGGATTGCTTTTGATAAAACAGGAACGTTGACGTATGGGAGACCTTTTGTTGTTGACATAGTTAGTTTCAAGAAGGACATTACCCCTGATGAATTGCTGTCTTTAGCAGCATCCGCTGAGCTTCGTTCAGAACATCCGCTGGGGAAGACCGTAGTAAAGTACTTTAAATCCAAGTTTAATACATTACCTCAAGAACCATCATCTTTTCAAATAATTGCCGGGCATGGTGTAAGTGCAAAGATATGTAATCAAACAATTATTTCCGGTAATGAACAATTATTAAAAGAATGTTCAATTGATATCCCCCAAGAAATATTAAGTGCAGCAGAGAAATATAAAAACAACGGATGTACTATTATATATGTGGCGATAGATAATTGGGTTGCAGGCATAATTGCTTTCTCCGATATACTTCGTAACAATTTGGCAGTAACGATAGAGAGTATTAACAAAATAGGAGTAAAAAGCCTTTTACTGACCGGGGATAATGAACAGGCAGCTAATCATATAGCAAAGACAGCAGGTATTCCCGATGTATATGCTAATTGTCTGCCGGAAGATAAAATGCTGGCGATAGAACAATATCAAAAGAAAAATGAGTTTATTTGTATGATAGGCGATGGAATAAATGATGCCTTAGCATTGAAGAAGGCTTATATAGGCATAGCAATGGGCAGCATTGGAAGTGATATAGCAATTGATGCGGCAGACATTGCTCTTGTTAACGATAATATAGATAGCATTCCTTATTTGCTGCTTTTATCCCGTAAGGTTATGAAAACTATTAAAATAAATTTGACGTTTTCTATGGGATTAAACTTTGTTTCCATAATTCTTGCAATGGCAGGAATCCTTAATCCGGTAATTGGTGCATTGTTACATAATGCTGGTTCGGTTTTAGTTGTTATAAATTCATCACTTTTATTAAAATGGAGGAATAAATAATGAAGAGAATTTTATCGATTATTTTATGTGTTTTAGTGGGAGCTGGTTTAATTATAGTGGGTTCGTATTATCTAATAAAGGAGAAAGATGATCAAAGTTCTGTAAAGATATATCGTATTTTTATTGCTGTCGGCATACTAATTTTGGTAGTCTCCGGTATATTCTTTTTATAACATTAAACAGGTATGTTCAGAAGATAACTAAATAGTCTAAAAAAGGTTGTTGTACTGCAGCAACCTTTTTTTATTTGAATTACATTAAATGTTCATATAACACAAGCAATAAAAATATATTTTCTAAATTTGTTTGAATATTAAAAGCAAAAACAAAATAAATATTCGGCAAATAATGAGATATTATAGAATATATCCTTATTAATGTTTACTATTATAATATAAATTTTTATCTGTATTTAATTGATATATTGTGTATATTTCGAGGAATATCGCCATAATTTTTATTTTGATTTTTAAATATATTCATAAAATGATGTTCATTTTTATCTTGACTAAACAAAGATTTTTATATAATATAAGTAATATATTAATAAAACTTGGAGAAGTTTGTTTGATGTTTTAAGGAATTATAATAATTATGGAAAGAGAGGAGTTAAGAATGGAAAAGTTTTTTCAGTTAAATGAAAGAGGGACAAATGTCAGGACAGAAATAATCGCAGGTATTACTACTTTTTTTACAATGGCTTATATTATCTTCGTTAATCCAAACATTTTGTCAATTACCGGCATGGATAGAAACGGTGTATTCGTAGCAACTATTTTAGCTTCTGTAATAGGAACTCTTGTAATGGCCTTAGTTGCCAATGTTCCTTATGCTGTTGCTCCCGGAATGGGGCTTAATGCATTTTTTACATTTACAGTATGCGGACAGTTGGGATTTAAATGGCAAGAAGCTTTAGCAATGGTATTTATATGCGGTATTATTAACATTATTATAACTGTTACCAAAGTTCGTAAAGAGATTATAAAGTCTATACCCCAAAGTCTTCAATTAGCGATTAGCGGGGGAATCGGTATGTTTATTGCTTATATAGGATTGAAAAATGCAGGATTTTTAAAATTTACTGCTGATCCGGGTACTTATGCTCTTTTGGATAGTAAAACCGTTGTTGCTAATAGTTCAATAGTTCCCGCCCTTGTTAATTTCGGCAACAAAGGTGTACTTCTTGCACTGATTGGGCTTGTAATTACGGTTATTCTAATGGTATTAAAAATTAAAGGATCGATTCTTATTGGTATAGTTTTAACTACACTTATTGGTATACCTATGGGGATTACTTCTATTCCCGAGAAAATTTTTGATATCAGTGCAATCGGAGGAATAAATAAAGTAGCGGGTTCTTTCTTTGGAGATGTCGGTTTTAAAAGCATGTTCGCAAATTCTTCAAATATATTTTTAGTCCTTATTACTATATTCGGGCTTAGTCTTTCAGATACATTTGATACAATAGGGACATTTATCGGAACAGGAAGAAAAAGCAACATATTTGATGAAGAAGATGAAAAAGCTCTTCTTCAAAGTAACGGATTTAAATCACGTATAGACAAGGCTCTGTTTGCAGATTCAACAGCTACATCAATAGGTGCTTTACTTGGTACTTCCAATGCCACTACATATGTAGAAAGCGCAGCAGGTATTGGTGCCGGAGGGCGTACAGGCCTTACTTCAGTTGTGGTAGCATGTTTGTTTTTACTATGTCTGCCCTTTGCTTCTATAGTAGGGATGGTGCCTTCTCAAGCTACAGCACCGGCGCTTATTGTAGTAGGGGTTTTAATGGCTGAATCCTTCGGAAAGATTAAATGGGGTGATTTAGAGGAAGCTATTCCAGCTTTCTTTACCGTATTGATTATGACTCTTGCTTATAATATTTCTTATGGAATAGCCGCAGGATTTATATTCTATTGTATAGTAAAAATATGTTTAGGAAAAGCAAAAGAAGTTCATCCTATTTTATACGGAGCAGCAGTACTTTTCATTTTAAACTTTGCTTTATTGGCAATAAAGGGATTATAGTAAATATTAAAAAAGGATAATTACAAATAAACTAATTTTAAATAAAAATTTTTATAAAAAATGGCTGCTGCACAATGATTTTTATTCATTCATTGTGCAGCAGCCATTTTTTATGCAAAAAAACAAAATGCAGGTTCCGAAAAATCTGCAAATAAAATCTTTAAATTCATAGGCTTATTAAAGTACGCCTTAAACCAACCCATTGAATGACTACGGATAATATCAGTCAATTTTTAGGCTCGATTCTTTTAGTTTACGGATTATTCAGTAGTTTCGGGACATTCTTCTTTTTAGTTGTATTAAGAATACCAACCTGACATAAGTTTAAAGATTTTTTTATTTTAGGTAATTATGCATTAGTTTCGCATACTCGCCCTATTTTTAACATCAAAATGAGCACATTCACTAAATAAATAATGTTGTAAACCAAATTTTTACTTGTTTTGAAGAATCTGATTTCAAATTCAAAAAGAGATGGTTGAAAATGTCAAGGTACCTGAATTACTATTGTCATGAAATTTTATGTTAATGATTTATAAATAATTACAAATAAAAATTCAATTTCTATTGACAATTTTCATGGAGGAGTATAAAATAAAAATGAAAACAGAAATCACATTGTGGAAACTCAAAATGTAATGTAGTTTAATGATGTATATAATGATTATTATAAAAAAGGAGGATATGTAAAATGATAGAAGTCAGATGGCATGGCAGGGGAGGCCATGGAGGATTTACGGCGGCAAGGTTATTGGGACTGGCTGCATCCGTATATGGAGGCAATTATGCTCAGGCTTTTCCGTCTTTTGGTCCTGAAAGGAGAGGTGCACCTGTTTTAGGTTTTACCCGCATTGATGATAAGCCGATTAACGACCACAGTCAAGTTTACAGTTGTGACGTGGTTGTTGTTCTTGACGAGAGCTTAATTGGCTCTGTAGATGTGACTAAGGGATTAAAAGATAGCGGAGTAATGCTTATTAATTCACATAAAAGTCCGAATCTTTTTAATTTTAATGTAAAAGCAAAGATATATACTATTGATGCTACTCAGATAGCATTGAATATCTTGGGAAAACCTATTACCAATACTGTAATGCTGGGGGCGGCTGTCGAAGTAACTAATTTTGTTGACATCAAATCGGTTTATGAGGCTATTGATTCATTTATGGATAGAGATTTACGCGAGAAAAACAAGAAAGCTGCTCAGACTGCTTATGAATTTATGAGAGGGGGAAATCAGTAAATGTACAAACCAAAGGTAGTCAAGAATTATCAGTTCCCGAGAACAAAAGAAGATATGCCCTTAGGTCCCGGTTCTGCCGCAGGGGTATTAATTGATGTCAATTCCGGATGGAGAACTTTTAGGCCGGTTATTGACGAGACAAAGTGCAGTATGTGCTATGTATGCTGGGTGGTCTGTCCTGATGGGGTAATAGATAAAACCGGCACTAAACTGGAAATAGACTATGACTATTGCAAAGGCTGCGGAATATGTGCTTATGAATGTCCCTCAAAAGCTATTGACATGATAAAGGAGAGTGAAAAATAATGAGTACAACAGCAGTAGCAACAAAGAAAAATTTTATTTCCGGGGATGAAGCCGTGGCATATGCAGCAAGGCTTTGTAAACCGGAAGTTATTGCAGCATATCCTATTACACCCCAGACAATAATTATAGAAAAGATATCGGAATTTATTGCATCTGATGAAATGAAATGCCAGTTCTTATTAATGGAGAGTGAACATAGTGCAATGGCAGCATCTATGGGTGCTTCAATGATGGGATGCCGTACTTTTACAGCTACTTCTTCTCAGGGGCTTTTGTATATGTCGGAAATGCTTCATTATGTAAGCGGCAGTCGGTTCCCCATAGTAATGATAAATGCCAACAGAACTGTTGCCGCTCCTTGGAACATATACTGCGATCACAGGGATTCCATTTCCGAAAGGGATTCAGGCTGGATGCAGCTATATGTGGAAAATGGACAGGAAGCCCTTGATACTTTGATTCAAGCATATAAAGTTGCGGAAAATCCCAAGATTTTAACTCCAATAATGATTAATTTGGACGGTTATGTTTTGACTCATACTTATGAATTAGTCGATATACCTGAGCAAGAGGATGTAGATGAGTTTCTTCCGCCGTATAATGCTGTAAATAAATTCGATTTTGACAATCCAAAGAGCCTTAGCTTTACCGCTTCCCCCGAATGGCAAACAGAATTCAGATATCAACAGCAGGAAGCAATGGAAAATGCCGAAAAGGTTATTAAAGAAGTTGATGAAGAGTATGGAAATAAATTTGGGCGTTCTTACGGAGGTATGATTGATGAGTATTACGTAAAAGATGCTGATTATGTTATCGTTGCCATGGGAAGTGTAGTCGGAACTTCAAGGCTGGTAGTCGACGAACTTAGAAAACAGGGGAAGAAGGTAGGACTTGTAAAGATTCGTTCTTATCGTCCTTTCCCGAAGGAATATTTTAAAGAATTAGGAAAGAAAGTAAAAGCAGTTGGTGTTATTGACCGCGATATTTCATTTGGCTACGAAGGGGCAGTGTACTCGGAGGTAAAATCTTCATTGTATACTCCGGGAGTGAATGTTAAAACGATAAACTTTATTGCCGGAATATCGGGACGTGACATTACAAAGCAATATATTGCAGATATGTTTGGTCAGCTGGAAGCTGCTGACTTAGGTAAAGATGTAGAGGAAGTTCAATTTACGGGATTGAGGTGGAAATAATGATTAAGATGAAAGAATTAAGCGATGAGGAATTGTTTTACGGTCATAAGGCATGCCAAGGATGTGGGGCAGGGATTGTATCACGTTTGGCAATGAAAATTTTGGGGGATAAAACGATAGTTGTTCTTCCGGCAAGTTGTATTTCATCTGTTACTACAATATATCCTCAAATGTCGTTTTTTACAAATAGTATGACAAGCTCTTTTCCGGCAACTGGTGCTGTTCTTTCCGGAATTTCCGCAGCCTGTAAGGCTAAGGGATTAAATGATGTAAATGTTCTCGGATTGGCGGGAGACGGCGGCACGGCAGATATAGGCATTCAGGCTTTGTCAGGGGCAGTAGAACGCGGCAACGACTTTATATATATCTGCTATGACAACGAAGCATATATGAATACGGGCATCCAGAGAAGCAGCCTTACTCCCTATGGGGCATGGACTACAACCACACCTACAAATGACGGCGCTTTAGGAGAGACAAAGTTTAAAAAGAATCTTTTTGAGATCATGATGGCCCATCGTATACCATACTGTGCGACTGCCAGCGTAGGATATCCCTTTGATTTTATTAATAAAGTAACTAAAGCTAAAAAAATTAAAGGCCCTAAATTTATCCATGTATTGTCTCCATGTCCCACAGGATGGGGGTTTGATACGGACAAGACCGTAGAAATAGGGAAATTGGCTGTACAAACGGGACTTTGGTATTTGGCGGAATATGAAAAAGGTAAAATCAGGATTAATATAGAACCTAAATCATTTAAGCCTGTTTCCGAATATTTAGGGGGACAGAAGAGATTCAGACATCTCAACAAAGGCGACTTTGAAGTTATTGAAAAACACAGGGATCGGGAATGGAAAGCTTTAAAGAATCTGGTTGAGGATTAAAAAAATAAAAAATTTATTAACAAATTAATGATGGCTATCTATGATTATAAGATAAAGGGAGAGATAAGATTATGAAAACGGGAAATCAATACCGTGAAAGCCTAAAAAAGTTACACCCTATTATTTATTGTAACGGACGCAGGATAGAGGATGTAGTTGATGATAAGATGACCAAACCCCATGTAAATTCTGCGGCTATGACATATGATTTGGCTTTTGAACCGAAGTATGAAGACCTGATGACAGCGACATCCAGTTTAACTGGTAAAAAAATAAACAGGTTTACCCATATTCCACAGAGCACCGGTGATTTAGTGAAAAAAGTAAAGATGTTAAGGATGATAAGCCAACATACGGGAACCTGTTATCAGAGATGTGTAGGGATGGATGCGTTAAATGCTACTTTTATAACAACTTATGAAATAGACAGGGATTGCCATACCAATTATCATGAACGCTTTAAAGAATATTATAAGTATGTTCAGCAAAATGATTTAATGATAGCGGGTTCCATGACTGATGTTAAGGGAGACAGAAGCAAAAAACCGTCACAACAGGCCGATCCTGATTTGTATGTTCATATTGTAGATAAAAGAAAAGACGGAATTGTGGTACGAGGTGCTAAGGCACATCAAACAGGCATGGCTAATTCCCATGAGATGTTGATATTGCCTACAACAAATCTGGGGCCTGAGGATAAGGATTATGCTGTGGCTTGCGCTATTCCCGTAGATGCCCCCGGAGTTATTCACATATTCGGCCGTCAAACAAATGATCAAAGAAGGTTAGACGGAGACATTGACTGCGGCAATTCGGAATTTGCCATAGTTGGCGGAGAAACATTAACGATATTAAATGATGTATTTGTTCCGTGGGAACGGGTTTTTATGTGTAACGAATACCCCTATGCCCAGAAATACGTAGAGACCTTTGCTTCCTATCATAGGCAGAATTACGGAGGATGCAAGGTAGGGCTCGCTGATGTAATAATAGGTACGGCTGCGGCGGTAGCAGACTGTAACGGAGTTTTAAATAAATCCCATATCAAAGACAAACTTGTGGAGATGACGTTTTTGGCCGAAACAATGCATTGCTGTTCATTGGCTTGTTCGTCGGAAGGATTCAAGACCCCCGCAGGAAGCTACTATGTTAATACGCTATTTGCTAATGCGGCAAAGCTGAATTGTACGAGAACAATGTATGAGATTTCTCGGCTGGCCCATGATATAGCAGGAGGTTTTATTGCAACCCTTCCTTATGAAGCGGATTACAAGTCGAAAGAAGTAGGGCCCTATATAGATAAATATCTTGCTGCAAATCCTAAGTATTCCACAGAAGAGAGAATCAGAATGGCACGTCTGCTGGAAAATATGACCGGGGGAACGGCATTGGCCGAATCAATGCATGGCGCCGGCTCTCCTCAGGCTATGAGGATAATGATATACAGACAAGCAAATCTGGAACATAAAATGGATATTGCTAAAAAATTAGCTAAAATAGACAAGATGGAGGGGTAATTTAACGTATGAATGTACATGAAGCTGTAATTGTAAGCGGATGTAGGTTGCCTGTAGGTAAATTTGGGGGCTCATTAAGCAATTTCAATGCACCTGAATTGGGTGCAATAGTAGTGAGGGAAGCACTAAAAAGGGCAAATATCAACGGAAATCAGGTAGACGAAGTTATAATGGGAACCCATTTTCAGGCCGGTATAAAGGCTAATTCCGCAAGACAATGTGCTATATATGCGGGCCTGCCCGTAGAAGTACCTGCCTGGACACCTAATAAAAACTGCGGTACCGGACTTAAGGCCGTACAGTGTGCAGTTCAGGCAATAGGAGTGGGAGACGGAAATATTATTGTTGCCGGCGGCTGTGAAACAATGAGCAGGATTCCTTATATAATTCACAATCACCGATTTGGTGTCAGAATCGGCCACGGAGAGTTATTGGACGGCATGTTATACGATGGTTTGATAGACCCGTTTTGCAATTATCATATGGGTGTTACTGCGGAGAATGTGGCAAAAAAATGTGAAATTACGAGAGAAATGCAGGATGAATTTGCTTATAACAGCCACATGAAGGCAGCTAAAGCCAGAAGAGAAGGGAAATTTAAAAATGAGATTATCCCCGTAGAAGTAAAAAAACATAAACAGACTGTGATTTTTGATCAGGATGAAACGATAAGAGAGGATACAACTATTGAGACCTTATCTAAATTGAAACCGGCTTTTAAGGAAAACGGCACGGTGACTGCCGGAAATTCTTCGGGAATAAATGATTGTGCTGCTGCGGTGGTTGTGATGTCGAAAGAAAAAGCAGAAGAAATGGGGAAAAAACCTATAGCCGTATTTAGAGGATTTTCTTCGGCAGGAGTTGATCCTTCAATAATGGGTTATGCTCCGGTGCCGGCAATCAATAAATTACTGAAAAAGACAGGGGTAAGAAAAGAGGACATAGATCTTTTTGAAATAAACGAAGCCTTTGCGGCTCAAGCCGCAGCGTGTGTCAGGGATCTCGGACTTGACCCGGAAAAAGTAAATGTCAATGGGGGAGCCATAGCTTTAGGTCATCCGGTAGGATGCAGCGGAGCCAGATTAGTAGTGACGGTTGTTAATGAAATGATAAGGCGTAATGCTAAATATGCTGTTGTTGCTTTATGTATCGGTGGAGGCCAAGGAATCGCAAGTCTTATAGAAAGGTGCTGAGATGAAAGTATGACTATTAATAAATTATTTGTTATAGGTTCCGGAACTATGGGTTCGGGTATTGCTCAAACTGCCGTGCAGTCGGGACTTGAAGTAACAATGAGTGATATTAACGAGACCTTCGTTGAAAGGGGAAGGCAGAATATAGAGAAAAGAATAAACAGATTGGTTGAAAAGGGGAAATTTACGGCTGAGGAAAGAGATAAAGCATTAAACAGGCTGAAAACGACAGTCGGTATGAAGGAAGCCGAAACAGCCGACGCAGTAATAGAAGCGGCTTCCGAAGATGAAAAAATTAAGAGCGGGATATTTAAGGAATTGGATGAAATATGTCCTCCTGAAACTATATTTGCAAGCAATACGTCTTCGATTTCTATAACATATTTGGCTTCGTTTACAAAAAGACCCGATAGGGTTATAGGAATGCATTTCTTTAATCCCGTACCTATAATGAAACTTTTGGAAATAACCATGGGATATGTTACATCGCAGGAAACTCTTAGTAAAGCTAAAAAAGTTGGAGAAAAAATGGGGAAGGTTTACGTTGTTGCAAAGGATAAAGCCGGCTTTATAGTAAATCGTTTACTTGATCCGATGCTTAATGAAGCCGTTTACTTAGTGGATGAAGGAGTTGCAACAGTAGAAGATATAGATAAGGCACTGGTTTACGGATGTAACTATCCCATGGGGCCTTTGGCATTGACGGACTTAATAGGTCTTGATGTATTGCTGGCTGTAATGGAAACATTTTATAAAGAGTATGGGGATCCCAAATACAGGCCTGCTCCTTTATTGAGGAAGATGGTCAGAGCGGGTAAACTTGGCAAGAAGACAAAAGAAGGTTTTTATAAATACGAGTAAATAATCGTAAGAGGGTGTAATTGGATGGGTTATAAAAATATTATTTTAGACGAAAAAGATGGTATTTTAACAATAACGATAAACCGACCTAAAGTTTTGAACGCACTTAATACTGATACCCTAAATGAACTTGAGAATGTGGTAAGAGATATTGAAAGAGATAAAGAAATTATGGTTGTAATAATAACAGGAAGCGGAGAAAAGTCCTTTGTTGCAGGTGCGGACATTGCAGAAATGAAATCTTTAAATATACATGAAGGGCGAAATATGACAAGATTAGGTCAGTGCGTATTTCAAGAAATTGAAAATCTCAGCAGACCTGTAATTGCGGCCGTAAACGGTTATGCATTGGGGGGAGGCTGTGAACTGGCAATGGCGTGTGATATTCGTATTGCCTCTGAAAAAGCCAAATTCGGGCAGCCGGAAGTAGGACTTGGTATAATTCCCGGATATGGAGGAACCCAGAGGCTTCCGAGGCTGATAGGCAAAGGCCGTGCTAAATATTATATTTTTACCACAGATATGATAACGGCAGAGGAAGCATTTAATATGGGGTTGATCGATAAGGTAGTACCTCACGGAAAACTTTATGAAGAGACATTAAAAATTGCCGAGAAGATAATATCTAAGGGACCTATAGCTGTGAGGATGGCTAAATATGCTGTTAATAACGGAATGAATATGGATTTGGCTTCCGGGATTGCTTATGAAGCCGAAGCCTATACCACTTCATTTGGTTCCGAGGACCGCATAGAAGGTATGAGTGCATTTTTGGAGAAAAGAAAAGCCGACTTTAAAGATGAATAAAGAAGACTATATGTGGAGGGGAGAAAATGAGCAAATTTAAAGTTGTTGTTACCGACCATGAATATGAATCTATGGAGATTGAAAGGCAAGAGATGTCAAAAATTGATGTTGATTTTTATGATTCCTATCAATGTAAGACGGAAGACGAAGTAATAGATGCAACTAAAGACGCTGACGGTGTTATAGTTCAATATGCGAAGATAACGCCGCGGGTTATCGATCACTTAAAGAAATGTAAAGTTATTTCAACATATAGTATCGGTGTTGACAAAATAGATATAAAATCGGCTACCGCAAAGAATATATGCGTTGCCAATGTTCCCGATTATTGTGTTGATGAGGTATCAGACCATGCTGTACTTCTGATGTTGGCTATTGCCAGAAAACTTACGCTGCTTAACGGAAAAGTAAAATCAGGGGTTTGGGATTATAAAGTTTCAAAGCCAATCTATAGAATAAAGGGGAAGAAACTTGGGCTTATAGGTTTTGGAAAAATACCTAAACTGGTCGCTAAAAAGGCCCAGAGTTTTGGAATGAAGGTCTATGCTTATGATCCCTACATTACGGCAGAAGAGATGTCAAAATATGACGTAAGCAGAATGGAATTTGACGATATTATTCAAACAGTTGATTTTGTTTCTATACATGTCCCCTTGCTGCCGTCTACAAAAGAAATGTTTAACGAGGCGGCATTCAAAAAGATGAAAAAGACGTCATATCTGATAAATGCGGCGAGAGGTCCGGTTGTTGACGAAAAGGCATTGATTGAAGCATTGCAGAATAAAGAAATTGCAGGGGCGGCCCTTGATGTGGTATATAAAGAACCCATATCTAAAGATAATCTTCTGGTGAAAATGGATAATGTAATTATTACACCCCATGTGGCTTGGTATTCGGAAGAATCGGCAGAGGCTCTTCAAAGGACAACCGCTCAGCAGGTAGTTCAGGTGTTGGAGGGATATTATCCTAAAAATCTTGTAAATAGAGAGTTAAAAGGGAAGTTAAATTTAAAAGAAAGATAAAAATTTATATAAAAATAACTTATAGATATGATGAACCGATATCAGCCGAACAATTCACAGATAATTCCCCTATTTTTAAATATTGTGTGAGATTTGAGCTTTACGCCGATATCGGTTCTTATATAATATTTCAAATGAAATTTGATAATTTTATGTATAACAAGGAGGTAATTTATAATGCAGTTTTTTCAGTTTACTCGAGAACAGGAAATGCTTAGAAAAGCTGTACGTGAATTTGCTGAAGCTGAAATAGCCCCTAAAGCGGCTGAGTGGGATGAAAAAGATTATTGCCCCATAGAACTTTTTCCGAAGATGGGTGAGATGGGAATAACAGGAGTTTTTGTTCCCGAGGAGTATGGCGGAGCCGGATTGGGCCATGTGGAAAGGGCAATATGCTTAGAGGAGATATCAAAATATTCAGCGGGACTTGGAATTGCTTTAATGACTCATCATTTAGGATTGTCTTCAATTTTATATTTCGGAACTGAAGAACAAAAGAAGAAATATCTGCCCGAGTTGGCGGCAGGAACAAAGATTGCCGGTTTGGCTGTGACAGAGCCGGGTGGAGGCTCCGATCTAATGGGAATTAAATCCAAGGCGGAAGAAAAAGACGGCAAATGGGTAATCAACGGACGAAAATGTTTCATAACCAATTCCCATATAGCCGATTACAATGTGTTGGTAGTAAGCATAGGAAAAGATCAAAAAGGGCATAACTTGATGGCAGCATTTATAATAAAAAAAGGTACTCCCGGATATACTCCCGGCAGAAAAGAAAATAAATTTGGTTTGCGTGGCTCTGTAACAGGAGATATTAACTGTGTAAACGTAACTGTCGGATCTGAGGCAATGCTGGGAGGTTCTGGAGACGGAATTAAAATTGCCATGAAGAGTATAGGAGAAGTAGGACGTGCAGGTATGGCCGCAATCGGCGTCGGAATTTTGCGCGGATGTTTGGAAGAGGCAGTTAAATTTGCTAATGAACGTATCATATACGGAAAACCTCTGTCGAAAATCCAATCGATTCAGTTTAATATAGCCGAAACAAGGCTTGAATATGAATCAGCAAGATTATTGCTTTATCATGCCGCAAGTATGAAAGATGAAAACCTTCCTTGCACAACGGAGTTCGGAATGGCAAAATGGTATGCAACGGAGGCTGCGGTTAATGCTTCCAAACGTACAATGGATCTTATGGGGGGCTATGGTGTAATAAATGAATATCCTGTAGGACGTTTTTTAAGAGATGCACAGGCTGCTATTCCTTCCGGTGGTACAACGGATATTCAGAAAATTATTATTGGAAGAGATACAATAAACAAAAATTAAAACATGTGTTTTTATGTATAGAAAAGGGGGTGAAGTTAATTGAGTTACAATATTGCTGTTTGTATAAAACCGGTGCCCGACCCTGATTTTTATGACAAGATAACCATAGATCCAAGGACAAAAAGGATAACCCGCAGCGGTATACCGGCTGTCATTAATCCGGCAGACAAAAATGCGGTAGAAGCCGCTTTAGAAATTAAAGAAAAATACGGAGGAAAGGTGACGGTAATAACAATGGCGCCGCCTAACGCCGAAGAAAATATGAGAGAGGTTCTGGCCATGGGAGCGGACGCGGCTTATATTTTAAGTGATCGTGAGTTTGGAGGAGCAGATACACTGGCAACCTCCTATACTTTGGCCCAAGGGTTAAAAAAAATAGGCCCATTTGACATAATCATTACCGGTACGGAAAGTGCCGACGGAGCAACAACCCAAGTTCCTGCCCAATTAGCTCAATGGCTTGAAATCCCGCATCTGTGGGGAGTGAAAAAAATAGAATTTATAAATGAAACAGAACTTAAGGTTAGAGCAAAAATCGAAGGCGGGTCTATAGAGTATTTCATAAAACTGCCGGCTTTATTAGCTGTATCCCGTGAGATTAACAGACCGAGGTATACAACGATTATGGGCATAAAGGGAGCTAAAAAGAAACCGTTGACAATATATGGGGTAAAGGATATTGACATAGATTTAAATAATATAGGCCTGAAAGGGTCTCCTACACAGGCAGGAGCAGTGAATGTTCCCTCTATCGACAGGAAATGTAAAAAATTAAGGGGCGAACCGGATGAAATAGCGGATTTACTTATAAGAGAATTAACGGCAGCCGGTATACCTCTTGAATAAATTGTAAGAAGATATATTGGTGAACAGAGGAAGGGAAAGAAGAATGAATATAGATGAATGGAAAGGCGTTTGGGTTTTAGCGGAACAAAGGTCAGGGCGGATAGATTCAGTCAGCTTTGAGTTAATACAAAAAGCCAAAGAATTAAAAATGCAGTTAAAATCATCTGAGCCTGTAACTGCAGTAATTATCGGAAATGGCATTGAAAAATTAACTGAGGAATTGGGAGAATATGGAGCGGAGGAAGTTATAGTTATAGATGACCCTGCACTGGAAATGTTTAATAATGAAATTTATAGCCTGATTTTAACTGATTTAATAAAGAAAAGAAAACCTGAGATACTTCTTATAGGAGCTACCATATCGGGACAGGATATTGCTTCAATGTTGGGAGTTAGGCTGGGAACAGGTGTTGCAACCCATTCTGTAGGCTTACATATTGATGAGGACAACAACCTTGTTTCTGCTGTACCTGCCTTTGGCGGTAAGGTCATAGGGGATATCATATGCCCTAAACACAGGCCTCAAATAGCTACAGTAAAACCGGGAATCTTGGAAAAAGGGCAAAAAATGCAGGGAAATAAATTTAAAACAATCAGATATGACCCGTCAGATATTATTAAGAAAGATAAAGGATGTATAAAAGCATTGGCAGTTCACAAGAAAGAATATAAGGGCATACCGTTACAGGAAGCTAAAGTCGTGGTGGCCGGCGGGTTCGGCATAGGTTCAAAGGGAAATTGGAATCTTCTCCGGAAATTAGCCCAACTTTTAGGGGGAACCGTAGGATGCAGCCGGCCTGTCGTTGACGAAGGGTGGATACCGGACGACCATTGTATGATAGGGACAAGCGGAAAAACGATTCGTCCTAAGCTGTATATAGGCTTTGGCATATCGGGTTCGACTCATCATGTATGCGGCATGAAGGATTCCGATGTAATTATAAGCATTAATAAGGATGAGAATGCACCGATCTTTAATGTGTCGGATGTAGGGGTTGTAGGAGATGCTGAAATTATACTTAAAGATTTGATTGAGAAAATCGAAAAATTAAAATCAATGTAAATAATCTTTCAACGTAAAAATCGGTTTGAAGATGTATGGGAGAAATGTATATCATGTTGAAAGTCGGAGTTAAATTTTGCGGAAGTTGCAATCCTTATATTGACATGGGATATATATATAAAAATATTCAAGGAATATTGGGTGTTCAATATGTAAGCTGGGAGAGCAAAAATTATGATGTTCTTCTGATAATCAGCGGTTGTCCTAAAAATTGCATTACAAAACCTGATTTTAAGGGCCCTGCGATTATCGTGGCAGGTAATTTTATTGATATGGTTCCGGTATCCGATGAAAAATTAGTCGAGGTCTTAAGGGAAAAAATAGAAAGGCTATCCCTTATGAGGTAGCCTTTTGAGAATAGAAAGGAGGAAAAGGTTACAATCGGCTTGATTTTGTCAAAAAAACAAAAAATTAAATTGGGAGGGAAAAATTTTGGAGGGTATAAAAAGAAAAAGGTTAACTTCAGAGGGACTTGAAGTTGGAGAACTGCCGGATATTGAAAGCGATACCAAGACATTGCTTAAAAAGATCGGACCGGGATTGGTTTGGTCTGCCGCTGCCATAGGTACGGGAGAATTAATATTGATTACGAGAAATTCCGCCATGTACGGTCTTAGGTTTGCATGGATGATAGTATTTTTAATATTTATAAAATTCTTTATAAACTATGAAGTCGGACGATATACTGTTTTAACGGGGCAGCCAATCATGGGCGGAATAGCAAAGGCATCGAAGATTTTGGTTTTCTGGTTTGCATTTTTACCTATTGCATGGCAGGTAATTACTATTTCCACTTATTGCGTAAATTGCGCCACTTTGCTGCAATGGATTTTTGGCGGAAGGGGAAGCTTAGCATTTATGGCGACAATAATTGCACTTTTAACCGGACTGATATTATATTTTGGCAGATATGATACACTGGAGAAATTCTGTACAATCGGTACGTCATTTATGACTTTATGTATATTAATTTCGGCAATTGTTTTTACACCGGGGAAAGGATATGGAGAATTGTTTTTAAACATAATCATGCCTAAATTGCCGCAGAATCCCCAAGCGTGGACTGATATGATGTCTCTCACCGGATTTGTGGGAGCCGGTTGTGTAGGTACTATATGGTACAGCTATTGGCTTAAAGAAAAAGGATATGGGTTTGGTTTAAATAATAATAAAAAAGATGAAAAGGGTATTGATGTGGCGGTAATTCCGGGAGAGACGCCGGAAGAAGTTAGAAAAGGCAAAGGGTGGATGAAAATGTTACGCCTTGATTTAGGAATCGGGACAATTTTGACTTTAGTTGTCTGTTTAAGTTTTTTCCTATGCGGCTATGCAATATTACAACCTCGAGGCTTGGTGCCGGAAGGATTAAAGGTGGTACTTGTTCAGGCCCAGATAATGGTACAGCTAATAGGTCCCATTGGCGAATGGATATATGTAATAGTAGCTATTGAAGTAATGTTTGCTACTTATTTGGCATTCCAAGACGGAACCTCCAGAATGTGGGACGATGCAAGCAGAATACTTGTTCCAAAGCTTACTACTAAATATGACAAGCGTAAGACTTATAGATTTTGGGTAACGATATTTACAATACAATGCCTGATTTCTTTGATAGTTACTTTAAAAGATGCCCAGCCTTTGCTCCTGCTACAGGCACAGTCAATATTAGACGGCGCTTATAATTTGCCGATATTGTCCGTAGTCGTATTAATAGTTAACCTCAAAATACTGCCGAAAATTTATAAACCTACAAAGTGGTGTGTATTTTGGAATATAGTAGGCATCGTTTTCTTTAGTATTTTTGCAATATTCTATACAACTACTTTGGTATAACTGCTTTTATAACAACAGGATAACTCACTAATATAAAAAGGAGTTATCCTGTAACTGTTTTATTAAGTTTATAAAGGGGGTAACTTTGACTTGAAAAAATATATCGGTAGTATTATTATGCTGTTTTTTTCATTAGGTATTTTTGCTTTGGCGTTGATAATCTCTATGAGAAATAATAATTTTATGATTTTGAAGCGAGAAGGGTTTTTCCATAGGGTATTTCTTGCCTGTATTTTAACTATTGTTGCTGGTTTGTTCTTTGATTTATTATTAAAATTAAGAAAAACAAGAAGAACTTTTCTTAAAACATCCATGTTATATTGGGGATTTGTAGCTTTATTAAGCAGAATTCAAATTATTATAGGTATGAATTACAGTTTTTCATTATCATTTTTATTCTCAATGGCAGTAGGGTTAATTGTGATTTTTGGATTAGGCAGCGTGTTCGGATTCTTTTTTTATCGCATATATATGTCAGTATATAAGAAATTAAGCAAGTCACAATAATAATTTTGTGAGGTATATAAAAATTGAATCGAAGGTGGTAAATAATGAATAGATTAGATTTTAAAATTGATTTTCCATCGATTATAAAAATGTCCGACTCCGTATTTATTCCTAAGATGTATAAAGTACGTCAGAATTTCGATACTTTAAAACTTTCAAATTTTATTGAGAAGTTAAAAGGCGAGTTAACAAATAAAAAAGATATAATGGAATCTCTAAATGGCAAAAAAGTATGCATAGCCCTCGGAAGCCGTGGTATCAATAATATATCCTCTATAGCCACTCAAATAGTAAAGGAGGTAAAACAATACGGCGGTGAACCATTTATAATCCCTGCAATGGGAAGCCACGGAGGTGCGACTCCCGAAGGACAGAAGGAATTGTTGGAGGGATACGGTATCACCGAAGATAAAGTAGGAGCTCCTATTATATCAAACCTTGATGTGGAATTTTTAGGGAAGACAGACGAAGATATTCCGGTATTTACAAGTAAGGATGCCCTCAATGCCGATGGGGTTATACTTGTAAATCGTGTTAAACCTCATACGGCATTTCACGGAGATATAGAAAGCGGTTTAATAAAGATGTCTGTTATAGGAATGGGGAAACAAAAGGGGGCAGAATTGTGCCATAAAATGGGATTTAATAACTTTTCCGAGAAATTAAAGAATATGTCAAGGATTGTATTCTCCCATGTACCTGTAGTTCTCGGAGTGGCAATTTTGGAAAATGCATATGATGAAACAGCGGATATAAGGGCTTTAGCCCCGTCGGAATTCTTCACTGAAGAACCAAAACTTTTAAAAACTGCCAAGTCATTAATGCCCCAAATTTTATTAAATAATCCGGACATCCTTATAGTGGACGAACTGGGAAAGGACATCAGCGGAGACGGGATGGACCCTAATATTACGGGAAGATTTGCGTCGGATTATGTAAAAAGTGATTTTAAAGTAAACCGGATCGTGGTGTTGGGGCTTACGAAGGCTACGGATGGAAATGCAAACGGTATAGGAGTAGCCGATATTACTACTTCAAGAGTGCTGAAGGATACGGACTTTACAAAAGGCTATATCAATTCGATTACTGCAGCTATCCCCAGTACTGTACGCTTGCCTATGGTTATGCCTAATGATTATGAAGCTATAAAAACGGCAATAAAGACAGCTAACAATTTGGATTATGACGGCAGAAAATCACGTATAGTACGTATTAAAAATACTTTGAGCCTGAAAAACATATATGTCTCCGAATCGCTTATTGAAGATGTAAAGAAGAATTCAAAGCTTGAGATCATATCGGGGCCTTTTGATTTTGAGTTTGATAAAGAAAATAATCTGATAACAGGCTGGTAGATATTAACGATTAAATGAGAAAGGAGAGAAAGTAAAATGAATTTATTTGACTTGACGGGTAAGGTGGCAGTGGTAACAGGAGGAAGTTCAGGGAATGGGCAGAGTATTGCATATGGTCTTGCACAGGCAGGGGCGGATGTGGCGGTAGTCGGCAATACAAGCCCCTTAGACAAGACAAAGAAGCTAATTGAAAGTACCGGAAGAAGATGTTTACCGATAAAAACTGATTTAAGAGATATACATGAAGCAAAAACTAAGATTATTGATTCCACTATGAAGGAATTCGGAAGAATTGATATACTTGTCAATAATGCGGGTATTCAGAGAAGAAATCCGGTTATGGTTTTTACGGAAAAAGATTGGGATGATGTTTTGGCCGTGAATTTGAAGTCCGTTTTTATTTTGAGCCAAGGAGTAGCTCCTATAATGCAGAAGAATGGATGGGGGAAAATTATAAATATGGCTTCCATGTTGTCTTTTCAGGGAGGTTTAAATGTCCCAGCTTATGCTGCCAGCAAAGGAGGAATAGCCCAACTTACCAAAGCTATGGCAAATGAATGGTCAAAATATGGAATTAATGTAAACGCCATGGCCCCGGGATATATAGTCACTAAGATGAATACCGCCCTAATATCCGATAAAGAACGTAGCAGACAAATATTAGAAAGAATTCCAGCCGGACGCTGGGGAGAACCGACGGATCTGATTGGAGGAGCTATATTCCTTTCATCCCATGCTTCTGATTATGTAGATGGACATGTACTATGTATTGACGGAGGATGGATGGGGAGGTAATATTTATATAAAATTAATATTGAGAAGTTAGCTGTTTATTTGGACGTATTTTCCAAAATACGTCCAAATAATTTTTTTGACTAAGTATATAAATTCCCTGTATTTACAGTAAAACTGTTTATAATGCTTGACAACAGGGTATTACATGAATATGATTTATTTATAATAAGGATATTAAAAATTACAATTTGGTTTTATTTAAACAGTATTATTTTGAAGAGGAGAGAAATCTATGCAAAATGGAGAACCTGAAAGAAAAAATAAGTTTTTTGTGCAATCTTTACATAGGACATTTGAAATAATCGACATAATCAGTGAAGCGGAGGGAAAAGGTGTCAACGTTACAGAGATAAGCAAAAAAATTAAACTACCCATAAGTACGGTTTATAGATTGTTACAAAACTTAATAGAAGGGGGCTATGTAGAAGAAATAGACGGTTGTAACTATATTCTCGGACTGAAATTTTTAGAATTAGGGGTAAAAGTTCAAAAAAATATTGATATACGTAATGTTGCACGGGACTTTCTTGAAAAGCTTAATGAAGAAACGAAAGAAACCATATATGTTGCAAAGTTTGACTCTAAACAGTTAAATATAATTTATATTGAAAAAATACAAAGCAAGAGAAATATAACATTAACTGCAGGGATAGGTTCGAGAAACTATGTTCATTCTACCGCTAATGGGAAATGTCTTCTGTCCGGTTTTAGTGATGAAAAGATAATAGAAATTTTGAAAAAAACAGGAATGCCTGCTTTAACTGATTATACCATAGTTGATGCGGAACAGTATTTAGAAGAAATAAGAAAGGTACGACAAGATGGATATGCAATTGATGATAGGGAGAATGAAAACGATGTACGTTGTATTTCTTCCCCGATATTTGATCATGAAAATAAAGTGACGGCAGCAGTAAGTATTTCCGGGGTAATAAATAACATGGATTTAGAGCTTATGCATACAAAATATAGGGATCTTATAATAGAGACTGCAAGATCTATATCTGAAAAATTAGGATACTGGAAGTAATAAACAGACTTTAATAAATACGATAGCAAACAAAAATGCAAGTTTTTATATAAAAACTTGCATTTTTGTTTGCTATTTTTTTATATACGTGTTAAAATATATTTTATAATTTCAATAATATACATATCCAATATATAATATATGTAAGAATAAAATAATAATTAGATATGCGGCATTCTGTAAAATGAATATATTGGTTATCCATATTGCATTAATTGAGATATAAGAAAAGCTTCTATAGGAATATTATAAGGTAGTTTTTCTTGAAGCTCATTTACGGAAAGTTCTTTTTAATCAATATTTTATAAGTGAGAACTTTCCTATTCGTTATAAAAATATAATCGGGAGGGATTAACGTGTATAATCCAGTAGATGTACTAAAGCCAAATCTTTATAAGAGTATATTTCCTTATTCGGAAATTCCAAAGGTTGTTTTTAATAATATTCAACTGCCTATGGAATTGCCGGAGAACATATGGATTACGGATACTACTTTTAGAGATGGGCAGCAGTCTATGTCTTTTATGACGGTGAAACAGATAGTCAAGATTTATGATTATCTGCATGAATTAGATAACGGTTCAGGGGTTATATGCCAATCCGAGTTTTTTCTGTATTCCGATAAGGATAGAAAAGCTGTAGAGAAATGCAGAGAAAGAGGATATGAATTTCCACAGATAACATCCTGGATTAGAGCAGATAAGAGGGATTTTAAGTTAGTAAAGGATATGAAAATTAAAGAAACGGGAATATTGATGTCCTGTTCGGATTATCATATATTTCACAAATTGAATATGACGAGAAAACAAGCCATGAACAAATATCTTTCCATTGCGGAAAGCGCATTGGAATATGGCATAATTCCGAGATGCCATCTGGAAGATATAACAAGAGCAGACTTTTTTGGGTTTGTCGTTCCACTGGTCAAAAATCTGATGGGACTTTCCAAGAAATCGGGAATACAAGTAAAAATAAGAGCTTGTGATACATTAGGAGTTGGAGTTCCTTATAATGGAGTAGAACTTCCCAGAAGTGTACCTGCAATTATTCACGGTTTAAGGTATTATTGCAATGTTCCCTCGGAATCCATTGAATGGCATGGCCATAATGATTATTACGGAGTAGTGACTAATTCAACAACTTCTTGGCTGTATGGATGCTCTTCGGTAAATACCACATTATTCGGAATCGGAGAAAGATCCGGGAATTGCCCTCTGGAAGCCATGATAATGGAATATGCTCAGTTAAAAGGTACGACAAAAAATATGAACCTAAAGGTTATTTCTGATATATCCGATTATTTTCAAAGAGAATTTAATTATAAAATACCTGTGCGTACACCTTTTGTAGGAAGTGAATTCAATGTTACAAGGGCTGGAATACATGCGGACGGATTGTTAAAAAATGAAGAGATATATAATAGTTTTGATACCGAAAAGGTATTGAACAGGCCTATAATAGTAGCGGTAAATTCTTATTCGGGATTGGCGGGAATAGCAGCCTGGATAAACAGTTATTTTAAGCTTAAAAGTGACAAAAAAATAGATAAAAATGACGAAAGAGTGCTTTCGATTAAAAAGTGGGTAGATGAAGAATATAAAAGGGGAAGAACTTCGAATATAAAAAATGACGAACTGAAAGAGATTGTATTAAAATATTTTCCAAACATTTTAAACGATGATAAAACAAAGGCCATAGAGGCATAATAGGAGGAAATAATATGAGACTGACGGTGGCGCAGAAAATCATAAAAGATCATTTATCGATTGGAGAAATGAAAAAAGGAACTGAAATAGGGATAAGGATAGATCAAACCTTAACTCAGGATTCTACAGGAACTATGGCTTACCTTCAACTGGAATCTTTGGGAGTTGATAAGGTTAAGACTAAAAGATCCGTGGCTTATATAGATCATAATATGCTTCAGACGGGTCCGGAGAATGCAGATGATCATAGATATATTCAAAGTGTAGCAAAAAAATACGGAATATATTTTTCAAAGCCCGGAAACGGCATATGCCATCAGGTTCACTTAGAAAGATTCGGAGTGCCTGGGGAAACTTTATTAGGCTCCGACAGCCATACTCCGACTTGCGGAGGAATAGGAATGATTGCTATAGGTGCCGGCGGATTGGACGTGGCTGTGGCTATGGCAGGAGGAGAATATTTTATAACCATGCCCGAGATTGTTAAAGTGGAGCTGAAGGGCTGCTTAAAGCCGGGAGTATCGGCTAAGGATATAATCTTGGAGATATTGAGAAGATATAAAGTTAAAGGCGGAGTAAATAAGATATTTGAATACTGGGGAGAAGGAGTTAAAAGTTTAACGGTTCCCGAAAGAGCTACCATAACAAATATGGGAGCCGAACTCGGAGCGACTACATCTGTTTTCCCTTCCGATGAGGTTACTTATGAATTTCTGAAAGCTCAGGGAAGAGGCAGTGATTATAGAGAAATAACCGCCGATGAAGGAGCTGTTTTTGATGAAGAGTTTGTAATAAATCTTGATGAGCTAAGGCCGTTAGTAGCCTGCTATCATAGCCCCGACAATGTAGTGCCCATAGGGAAAGTGGAAAATATCAGGGTAGACCAAGTTGCTATAGGAAGCTGCACTAATTCTTCCTATAGGGATTTAATGAGAGTTGCTCAAATTTTAGATGGAAAGACGGTAGCCGAACATGTTTCGCTGACTATTTCTCCGGGTTCCAAACAAGTACTGAATATGCTTGCGGAAAACGGAGCTTTGTCAAAGATTATTTCATCGGGAGCAAGAATATTGGAATGCGGATGCGGACCATGTATCGGAATGGGGCAGGCGCCAAATACCGACGGGGTTTCTTTGAGGACTTTTAACAGGAATTTTAAGGGAAGATCCGGAACTCCTTCAGCAAAGGTATATTTGGCAAGTCCCGAAGTAGCGGCAGTATCAGCTTTAACGGGATATATCACTGATCCAACGAAATATATTTCCGAAGGTGATATAAATCTGCCGAAACATTTTCTTATAAATGACAACTCCATAATTCCGCCGGCAGAAAAAGGAGAGAATGTTGAAATAGTCAAGGGACCGAATATAAAACCCTTTCCTCAAGGAAAGCCGTTAACAAAAGATATCGGCGGGAAAGTACTTATTAAGTTGGGAGATAATATAACAACCGATCATATAATGCCGTCAAATGCGAAATTATTGCCTTACAGATCCAATATCCCATATTTAGCGGACTATTGCTTGTTGCCCTGTGATAGTGAATTCCCTCAAAAAGCAGAAAAATTTGGAGGAGGAATAATTGTTTCCGGATTTAACTATGGTCAAGGTTCAAGCCGTGAACATGCTGCATTGGTTCCCCTGTATTTGGGGATTAAAGCTGTTTTGGCCAAGTCCTTTGCCAGAATTCACAAACAGAATTTAATTAACAACGGAATAATTCCCCTTATTTTTCAACAGGAAAAAGATTATGATGATATAGATGTTATGGATGAACTGGTTTTAGAAAATATTTTGGAGCAGATGGAAGGAGACACCATTGTTGCAAATAATGTGACTCAAAATAAAAGATATACTTTGATATTGGACGAAACGGAAAGACAAAAAGAAATATTAAGGGCGGGGGGACTTTTAAACTTTATAAAAAGCAGGTAAACCTAAAATTGATATTTAAACAGTTGGAAGGACGGTGAGATGATGCACAATATAACATTGATATATGGAGACGGAATAGGAAAAGAAGTAATAGCTTCGGTTAAAAAGATAATTGATTATTCGGGTGCTGATATTAATTGGGATATTGTTGAAGCCGGCTATTCTGCTCAGGAGAGATACGGAACTCCTCTTCCTGATCATGTGACAGACAGTATAAAGAAGAATAGAATAGCATTGAAAGGGCCGGTGACGACTCCTATAGGCAAGGGGTTCAGAAGTGTAAATGTGGCTTTAAGAAAACAACTAAATCTTTTTGCTAATGTAAGACCGATAAAATCCTATGACGGTGTCGACAGTATTCATAAAAATGTGGATTTTGTCATAGTGAGAGAAAATACCGAAGATTTATATTCCGGAGTTGAGCATATGGTAGGAGAAGATGCTGCGGAGAGCATAAAGATTATAACGAGAAAAGCAAGTGAAAGGATATGCAGATTTGCTTTTGAATTGGCAAGGAAGGAAAACAGGAAGAAGGTAACTTTAGTTCATAAGGCGAATATTATGAAACTTTCCGATGGACTTTTCTTAAATAGTGGGATAAAATGTAGTAAGGAATATGAGGATATACAATTTGAAGAAGTGATAGTTGATGCGATGAGTATGAAGCTTGTTCAGTCTCCACAGGACTATAGCGTGATAGTTGCGCCTAATCTTTACGGAGATATATTATCGGATTTGTCTGCAGGGTTGATAGGAGGATTGGGATTGGCTCCGGGAGCTAATATAGGAGAAAATATAGCGGTGTTTGAACCGGTTCATGGCTCAGCACCGGATATTGCAGGGAAGAATATTGCAAATCCCACATCTGCTATATTATCGGGTATAATGTTGTTAAAATATATCGGAGAAGTAAACAGAGCAGAGACGATAGAAAAAGCTTTGAAAGAAATATTTAAAGATAGGGCTAAATGTACCGAAGATTTGGGAGGAAGCCTTGGGACAAGAGAATTTACTCAGGAAATTATCAATCAAATGAAAGGATAATTAAAGAAGAAATTTTGTTGTGTTAACGGAGGTAATTTAAATGAATAAGAGATTTAAAAAGGTTTTAGTTGCAAACAGAGGAGAAATTGCCATAAGAGTGTTCAGAGCCTGCAATGAACTGGGAATAAGAACCGTAGCCATATATTCCGATGAGGATAAAAATTCTCTTTTCAGAACTAAAGCCGACGAATCTTATTTAATAGGAAGAAATAAAGGGCCTGTAGAGGCATATCTGGATATTCATGAAATTATTAAGATTGCTTTGAAAAGGGGAGTAGACGCTATTCATCCCGGTTACGGATTTTTATCCGAGAATCCGGAATTTGCAAGAAAATGCGAAGAAGTAGGGATTGAATTTATAGGACCTACTCATGAGATAATGGAAAAACTTGGAGATAAAATACAATCCAAGATTGTGGCTCATAACGTTGGAGTACCTATTATCCCGGGAATAGAAAAGTCAGTATATTCTAAGGAAGAAGCTTTGGAATATGCTGATTATTGCGGTTATCCCGTTATTCTAAAGGCATCTGCCGGAGGCGGCGGCAGAGGAATGAGAGTGGTGAGGAATAAAGAAGACCTGATAAAAGAGTATTACAGTGCTAAAAACGAAGCTAAAAAAGCTTTCGGAATAGAGGATATCTTCATAGAAAAATATATAGAAAAGCCTAAGCATATAGAAGTTCAAATTTTAGGGGATAAATACGGAAATATTGTGCATCTTTACGAAAGAGATTGTTCAATACAGAGAAGGCATCAAAAGGTTATAGAATTTACACCTGCCTTTTCTATAACGGAAGAACAGAGGAAAGGGATATGTAATGATGCTATAAAGATAGCAAAAGCCGTTAACTACAGGAGTGCGGGGACAGTTGAGTTTTTATTGGATTCCAGCGGAAATCACTATTTTATTGAAGTGAATCCCAGAATTCAGGTGGAACATACCGTTACGGAAATGGTTACGGGGATTGATATAGTTGAGAGCCAAATTTTAATAGCCGAAGGGTATTCCCTTGATTCCGATGAGATAGGGATTAAAAGCCAAAAAGATGTAAAGCCGAGAGGGTATTCCATTCAATGCAGGGTAACTACTGAAGACCCTCTAAACAAATTTGCACCGGATATAGGAACAATAGATACCTATAGAACAGGTTCGGGCTTTGGAATAAGGCTTGACGGGGGTAACGGATTTACAGGTTCTAATATAAGCCCCTATTATGACAGCCTTTTGGTAAAAATAACTTCTTGGTCCAGAACCTTTGAAGACGCTGCACGAAAATCAAGCAGGGCTTTGAAGGAATTGAAAATAAGAGGAGTAAAGACAAATGTCCCGTTTTTAATAAATGTACTTAATCACGAAGACTTTTTAAGGGGAAGATGTAATACCGGATTTATTGCCGATAATCCGGAACTATTTGATATAATTACGAAAAGAGATATAGAATTGCGGATATTGAATTATATAGGAGAAAAGGTAGTAAACGAGACTAAGGGCAATAAACCGGATTTTGATATTCCCGTTGTTCCCAAAGTTGTTAGGCCTAAAGAGCAGTACGGAACAAAACAAATATTGGATGAAAAAGGACCCGACGGGCTTATAGAATGGATTAAGAACCAAAAGGGCCTTCTTCTTACTGACACTACCATGAGAGATGCTCATCAATCTTTGATGGCAACAAGAATGAGGACGAGGGATATGATGAAAATAGCCAAGGCGGTATCCGTGCTGGGCAATGATTTGTTTTCCCTGGAAATGTGGGGGGGAGCAACTTTTGATGTTTCCTACAGATTTTTAAAGGAATCTCCATGGGAAAGATTGGAATTATTGAGAAAGAAAATACCCAATATACTTTTTCAAATGCTTTTAAGAGGAGCCAACGGAGTCGGATATAAGAATTATCCTGATAATGTTATAAGGGAGTTTGTAAGGGAATCGGCTGAAAAAGGCATAGATATATTCAGAATATTTGATTCTTTAAATTGGTTAAAAGGAATGGAAGTAGCCATAGATGAGGCTTTAAAGTCGGGAAAGATTGCGGAAGCATGTATATGTTATACGGGAGATATATTGGATGAGAGCAAAGATAAATATACTCTTGATTATTACGTTAAGACGGCAAAGGAAATAGAAAGGACCGGCGCTCAGATTTTAGGAATAAAGGATATGTCGTCTTTGTTAAAACCTCAGGCAGCTTATAAACTAATAAAGGCTTTAAAAAATGAAATTGGTATTCCTATACACCTTCATACTCACGATACAAGCGGAAACGGAGTGGCAACTGTTTTTATGGCTGCTTATGCGGGAGTGGATATTGCGGATACTGCTTTTAACAGTATGGCAGGGTTGACAAGTCAGCCGGCTCTTAATTCGGTAGTTGCAGCTTTGGAACATACAGACAGAAGTACGGGGCTTAAATTAGACGACCTTCAAAAAATTTCGGACTATTGGGCAGCAGTAAGACCTGTATATAAGAATTTTGAATCAGGGTTAAAATCAGGTACAGCCGAAATATATAAATATGAGATTCCCGGGGGACAATATTCCAATCTAAAACCCCAAGTCGAGAGCTTCGGATTGGGGCATAGATTTGAAGACGTAAAGAAAATGTATATGGCAGTAAATAACATGTTTGGGAATATAGTAAAAGTGACACCTTCTTCTAAGGCTGTAGGAGATATGGCTATTTTTATGATACAAAACGGATTAACTCCCGAAAATATTTATGATAAAGGAAAAGATATGGCATTTCCCGATTCCGTCGTTTCATATTTCAAGGGGATGATGGGGCAGCCCATGGGAGGGTTTCCGGAAGAACTTCAGAAACTTGTATTAAAAGGAGAAAAGCCTATAACAGGCAGACCCGGAGAACTCCTTGAACCTGAAAATTTCGGGAAAATAGAATCATATCTGAGAGATAATTATAAGATAGAGCCTAAAAAGGAAGATGTTCTGTCCTATGCTTTGTATCCGAAAGTATTCGAAGATTACTTAAAATATGTCGAGGAAAACGGAGATTTAAGCAGGATGGACAGTGACGTATTTTTCCATGGGTTAAGAGAAGGAGAAACATGTGAAGTAGAAATTGAAGAAGGAAAAACCTTAGTCATAAAACTTATAGAGATAGGCAAATTAGATGATGACGGAAACAGAACATTGTATTTTGAAGTAAATGACAGTACAAGAGCAGTAAAAATTCATGATAAAGCAAGCAAGACAATAAAGGAAACTTCCCTTACGAAATTGGCAGATCCGAAAAACAAGCTTGAAATCGGAGCAAGCATACCGGGAACTATTATAAAAGTATTGGTGGAGCCGGGACAAAAGGTTAAGGAGAATCAATTGGTTGCCATAATAGAGGCAATGAAAATGGAAACTCAAGTTTTATCTCCTGTTAATGGATCCGTAAAATCAATATTTGTAAAAGAAGGGCAAAAAGTAGAGAGCGGAGAGCTGCTCATTATGCTGAAATGATGAGACAAAGGCGAATGAATAATATAGTTTAAGCATAAAAACCATATACTGAAGTTTAAATGTATATGGTTTTTTTATATTTAAGAAAACGATGTCAGTATTTTTAGAATATTGTATTATTTTTTGAAAATAAAGAAGGATTTTGACTATTTATATAGAATAAATAAAAGATACAATATAATAATTGAAGAAATTATTTCTTCAATTACTATATTTATATTTTTATTCTATAATAGTGCTTTAAATTGTCATATTCCGCATTGGTAATTTAAAACATTATAGTTTAAAAGTTATTGTTTTATGAGGAGGTGAGTAACAGATAAATAATATAAGGCTGAAAGAACCGTTGTGGTTAAATTAAACTTAGAGGGGGAATATATTTATGCATAAGAAGAAGAAATTGATATCCGTAGTTCTTGGAATAGTACTCTTTGTTACTGCTAACAGTATTTCTTTCGCACAATTTAGTGATATGAATTCTCATTGGGCAAAAGACGAAGTACTGAAATTATCGGAAGAAAAAGTTGTATCAGGATATCCGGATGGAACGTATAAACCAAATAGAACGATTACAAAAGGAGAATTTTTTACAATATTGAACCGTGTATTAAATTATAATATAGAAAGTGTTGAAAGTCCAGATGCTCCTATTACACGAGGAGAAGTAATTAAGGTTTTGGGGCAAGCTTTTGATATTAAGGGACAAGGTGATAAATCTTCCCTTGGATTTACAGATAAAGAACAAATACCTGAAGATATTGTTGAATATTTAAAGGGAATGAAAGAGGAAGGATATATTTCCGGTTATGCAGACGGTAGTTTCAAGCCTGATAATGTGATTACAAGGGCGGAGATTGCCAAGATACTTAACAATATATGCAAGGATATATATAATTCAGAAGATGTTTATACAGGAACCGTGGAAGGAAACTTGGTCTTAAACGGTTCGGGAACTAAACTTAAAGATGTATTGGTGAAGGGAAACTTATATATTGCAAGTAAAAAGGGAATTGAGGGCAAGAACGTTAAAGTAGAGGGAAAGATAATAATACTCGGCGGCACGGAAGGAAATGTCGTTCTTGAAGACTCTACCGCATCAAAAGTTATTATAAATAAAGATCATATTAATTTGGAATTAAAAAATGTCAGTATAGATGAGATTTTGATATCTGCTAAGGATACTACAATAAATAGTGATAAAGAATCTAAAATAGGGAAAATAAAAGCGGAAGAAGATGTCAAATTTAACGGAGAAACGGTTAATAAAGGCGGAGAAATAACGCCTGTACTTTCCACGATACCTTCCACTCCTTCTTCAGGAAATTCAGGCGGCGGAGGAAGTTCAGATAATGGAGGAAATTCGGGCGGAGGCAGCTCAGGTGGGGGTAATTCCGGAGGAGGAACAACTCAACCTGAGGAAAAAACGATAAAAGCTGAATTTCATAAATATGTGCTGGATAACTTCGGAGAGGTCTCAATTAAGATCACAGGAATAGATGGAGCTAAGAAGTTTTCCGTGGCATTTAAGTATTCCGACGGAACAACTGAAGATACTGTTGGTCCGGTGAATATAGGTGAAAATACGACGGCTATATTTTATGACGGGAAGAATCCCGTAACAATTACAATATACGGTGAAGACGGAGTCACACCGATACATGTATTTGAAGATGTAACACTTAGTGAATGAGAGGGGGGTTTTTTGTGAAAAGTATAAAAAAATTACTATCCGTTTTCCTTGTTTTGACTTTATTTATTCCTTCTCTTTCTTTTGCCGGATCTTTGAATGATACTGTTTATTATAGCAATTCTGAAGATGCGGAAAAAATTGCGGAAGATGAAAAAACAGAGAATATAAATGATGAAAATAGTGATAAAAATTTGGAGACAGAAGAAGAATCATTAAAATTAAATAATAGTTCGGAATTAAAAGAAGAACTTGGAGAAAAGAAATTTAAAGGTAAAATTACAGACGAAAATGATAATAAGAAAGTAAGAGTAATAGTAGAGGTTGATGGAGACCCTCTTATTGTTTATGCTACAATAAGAGGAAAGAAACTGGAAGATTTAAAGGAAAGTGAAAAAAGCAGCCTTGAAAAGAATATTATTTCATCTCAAAATGATGTTATAGAAAGTATCAAAGATGAAAATATAAATTTTTCTACAAAAGATCCTGCAACAAAAAAGGAAATGCCTAAATTTACAACTGCTTTTAACGGCTTTTCCGGTTTTGTTGAAAAAGGTAAGATAGAAAAGTTAAAAGAAATTCCGGGCGTTAAAAATGTATATATTTCTCAAGAGTATGATAGACCAAAGCCTGATATGAATAATTCCGGAGGTATGGTTAAAGCCGGAGAGACTTGGGATCTGGGATATAAGGGAGAAGGAACTGTTGTAGCCATAATTGATACGGGAATCGACCCGGCTCATAAGGATATGGTGTTGAGTGATGAAACGAAGCCGAAACTTACTAAAGAAGCGGTGAATAGTTCTATATCTGAAAATAACCTCAAAGGGAAATATTTTACGGAAAAAGTTCCCTACGGATATAACTATTATGATCAAAATGATCAGATATTGGATTTGGGTCCGTCAGCTTCGGAGCATGGTATGCATGTAGCCGGGACTGTGGGAGCCAACGGAGACCCTGAAAATGGAGGAGTCAAGGGAATAGCACCTGAATCACAGCTTCTTGCAATGAAGGTATTCAGTAATGATCCAATATATGCTACAACTTATGATGATATATATCTTAAAGCTATTGATGAAGCCATAAAACTTAAAGCAGATGTTCTTAATATGAGTTTGGGCTCAACAGCATCGTTTTACATTCCGAAAAGTGCCGTGGATGCGGCTATCACCAATGCGGTGGATAACGGAATAGTATGCTCCATATCGGCAGGAAATTCGGGATATATAAGCTATGGATACGGCAATCCTATAAAGTCAAATCCGGATATAGGAGTTGTAGGCGCACCGGGACTTTCAAAGGATTCAATATCTGTTGCTTCTGTTGAAAATTTAAAATTGACTGTTCCTTATCTTGTATACGGAGAAGACAATAAAGTTGGTATGATGGTTGCAGGAAGTATAGATCCTGCAGATGTGTTCGGAAATGGTGAAGAAACAAGCGATAGTGTTCTTCCTTCAAATTCGGTTATAATTGGTAATAAAGCTTATGATATTGACTACTTAAATCAAAATGTAGATTCTCAAAGAAAATTGATAGAAAAATTAGAAGATAAAGAACCTGTATATATAAAAAATGACAGTAAAACATTGTTAGATTTTTATGGTAAAAAAATAAATTCTTATTCAGACCTTCCTCATGATCTGGAGTATTATAATAATAAAGGAGAAAAAACTATTTATTCTGATGTAATGGAAATGAAAGCTAGAGTTGAATATGTAGACTGCGGTACAGGACAAGCTCAGGAATTTGAAGGTAAGGATTTAGCAGGAAAAGTTGCTCTTGTAATGCGTGGAGGAAACACATTTGTAGAGAAGATAACGAATGCTCAAAATGCAGGAGCAGCAGGAATAATAGTCTACAATCACGAAGCAGGGGGAGAAGATTTAATAAATATGGCCACTCCGTCAAATCAGACAATTCCTGCTGCATTTATAGGATATAAAGAAGGAAAAGCTCTTGCCGACTTGGCAGAGAAGAGGATTCAGTTCACAAAGGAAGTAATGAGTATTCCTAATATTGTGGGAGGACAGATGTCCGATTTCACTTCATGGGGAACGACTCCTACTCTCGAGATAAAACCTGAAATTACGGCTCCCGGAGGACAGATCTATTCAACCCTTCAGGATAACAAGTATGGGACTATGAGCGGAACAAGTATGGCAGCACCTCATGTTTCGGGAGGTTCTGCATTGGTTAGACAGTATATATCGGAAAATTACGAAGGATTGTCTTTAGGGGAACAGACAAGACTTGCGAAGGTGCTTCTCATGAATACGGCAGAACCTTTGATAGATGAATATGATGCTGTTTATTCACCGAGAAGGCAGGGAGCAGGATTAATGAACCTATACGGAGCGGTATCAACTCCTGTTACTGTAACAGATGCTTCAACAAATGAAGCAAAGGTTGAACTGAAGGACTTTGACAGTGAAAACTTCTCTATGACCTTAAGAGCAACCAATTTGTCTGATGATGAAGTAACATACGGAGTGGATACAAGTGTATTGACCGATGAAATACTGAATTATCAAGGTACGGAATATAACCTTTTAGGAACAGTGGAGATGGATGCAGTAGTGGATGCTCCTGAGACTGTAACTGTACCTGCTAACGGTTCAACGGAATTTACGATAAACGTTGATTTCTCAGAAGACCAGAATGCATACAGAAACATGTTCGTAGAAGGATTTGTAACCCTAACAGAAGTAACGGATACTCATCCGACTCTCAGTGTACCATATGTGGGATTCTACGGTGACTGGACTGAACCGAGCATAATAGACGGTTTTGAAGACTTAGGAGAAATCCCGTTCTATGGGATGTCAGGCATGGTAGATACGGAGACTTATTTCATGGTTCCGGGAAAAGCTGCTATAAGTCCGGGAACGGAAGATGGAAAATCAGATGGTACGGATACAGTGACACCTGTTCTTTCCTTCCTAAGAAACGCCGAAGAAGTACAATATAATATTCTGGATAAGGATAAAAACAATTTAAGAACAATTGAGCTTGAAAATTTTGCAAGAAAGACTTATATAGACGGAGGCGTAAATCCCGAATATTCTTTCAGCCTTGATAGACTGTGGGACGGAAAAGTAAACGGCAAAAAAGTTGAGGACGGTCTCTATTATTATCAGATAAAATCCAAGCTGCAGAATACTGATAAGTGGCAGGAAAAAGATATTCCTGTATATGTTGATACAGTGGCACCGGAGATTACAGATGCTTCATATGACAGCGGAAAGATAAAATTTAAGGTAGAAGATGCTACATCGGGATTCAGAGGATATGCCGTATGGATTGACGGAGAACAAGTTGTAAAATTTACTAAAGATACCGAGGTACCGGAAGAGAAAGACGAATATGAAATTGATATAACAGATAAAGTCAGCGGAAAAACGGATCCTAAGATACAGTTGGTGGTATTCGATTATGCTTTGAATTCAAGTGTTAAAACTGTATCCTATAAAGAAGAGTCGGGTCATCCTGTAATATATATTACAGGACCTGTATTGTTAGATGCTTATAATACAAAGACTGTACCTATTGAAGGAGCAGTATTTGACGTAAATAATCCTGTAATCAAGGTTAATGGAAAAGAAGTGGAAGCCGTAGAAGAAAGTAATATTACAGTTCTTGATCCTGAAGATTCATCTAAGATTTTAAAACAAGGCGACGGATATACATTTAGTACTGTTATTGAAGCGGAAGATGTTTATAATACGGTACAGGTTGAGGTTACGTCGGCTGAAGGGCAACCTATGTCAATATCAAGGAATTTCATGGTGGATACCGAAAATCCGGAAATTTCGGCATCATTTAAGGAATGGAATTCTGAGACAAAAAAGGCTACATTGAGTGTCAATATGAAAGACAATGTTCCTATTCTTACTCTTTATGCGGGAGACAGTATGGTTGCCTCAATAGATGAGGTAGATGAAATATTCTCAAATATTGAACCTATCGATGTAACGAAGGATATTACGGCTTATGCGGGTGACGAAGATTCCGTAACTCTTAAGTTGGTGGATTGTGCCGGAAATGAGGCTGTTCTTGAAGTACCTATTGAAAAGACGGGAGATAGCCAAGGCAGTAATCACGAAAAAGCAGATAATGTAATTGATTTGATTAATAATATACCTTCTTTGGAATCTTTAACTTTAGATGACAAAGGTTATGTGGAATCAGTAAGGGAAGCTTATGACGACTTATCTCAAGCTGAAAAGGAATCTGTCGATAATGCTGATATATTAATATCTGCCGAAAATAAGATTTCTGAATTGGAAAATGGACTTAAAGAAGAGGATATTCTTCAAGAATAAACTAAAAGTTGTTATGGATATAAATTAAAGACTGGTAATATATGAGCGTTGTAAGGCCAAGGGGCTTTACAACGCTTATTTTTTTATATGGTGTAATTCTGCTATAATTTTGTTGAAAAACGTTAATCTTTTTCTGTCATATGCTTTCAAATATAATAGAAAATGAAAGAGGTGATAATTATTATACTCAATGTAAGGCGGATGCACATACTTTTAAACCTCATGGATTTAAATTCTCCCATAAACATATCTGATTTGGCGCATTTGTTTAAAGTGAGTAATAGGACAATTTGTAACGACCTTGACTGCATTGATGAGTTTTTGAATCATAATAAATTACCTGCGCTGATTAGAAAGCCAAATGTGGGAGTTCAATTTCGTGAACCGAATAAATATAAAGATGATGTGTTAAAGGCAATGGGAAATATCAGCATTTATCATTATAACCTTTCCGTGAGGGAGAGAGTAAACATTATTTTGGATAACCTCCTTCAGGAAAGGGATTTTACAACTATTAATGATATGGCAGATAAGCTTTATGTATCCCGCAGTACTATTGTTAAAGATCTCAGTCTGGTAAGAAAATGGCTTAAAGTAAGGGGATTAGAGCTTCAATCTATTCCTAAACACGGAATTAAAGTGATAGGAGATGAGAAAAAACTTCGCAAAGCAGCTATGGAATTGTTGACGGAATCATCGAATTTAGACAATAAATCCGAGAAATCCGAGATACCAATGATAGTTCGTGTAAATTTAGGGGTTGACAGGGAGATAAATAATTTTTTTAAAGATATAGATATTGTTTATATCGAAGAATGCATAAAAACTGCAGAGAAAGAACTTAACACCGTTTTTTCAGATGCGGCTTATTCGGGAATCGTGATGCATTTGGCTATAGCTGTGAAGAGGATAAAGCTCGGCCGAGATATTATAATGCCGGAAGATGAGTTAAAATCTCTTCAAATTACAAAGGAATTCAGCGTAGCTTCAAATATAACAAATATGTTGGAAAAGCATTTTGAAATAAACATTCCTTCCGATGAGATAGGATATATAACGGTACATTTGTTAGGTGCAAATATATCCAACACCAATCGTAACAAGAATAAAAACTGGATTGACTACGAATTGATAACTGAAAGGATTATATCCGAAGTTGACAGCAGATTGAATATGGCTTTGTCCAAGGACAGTCAACTTTTCGAGGGATTGCTGGAACACTTGGAACCGGCAGTATACAGGTTAAAACATGATTTATTGTTAAAAAATCCTCTTTTAAATGATATCAAGCTAAAATACAATAATCTTTTTAATATAGTAAAGATGAGTTTAAAACCATTAGAAAATTATGTGGGAAAGGATATTGATGAAGAAGAAGTCGGCTATTTTACAATACATTTTGGTGCCGCAATAGAAAGATATAAAACCTCTCATATGAAAAAAACTGATGTTTTGGTTGTTTGCAGTACTGGGGTAGGTACGGCCAAGATGTTGTCGTCAAGATTACAAGCGGTATTTGACGTTAACATAGTAAATTGTATCGCATATCACCAGATAAAAGATTTTGTAATTAAAAATCCGGTAGATATTATAGTGACCACAATTCCGATAAGAGTTGAAGGAATAAAAACAATAACAGTTAATCCTCTTTTACCTGAAAGGGATATAGAAAATCTGAGAAAATATCTTAATATATCTAAGCCAAAGGACAGCGTTTTAAAAGAACTTATAAATATCATAGAAAAGCATTGTACTATACTGGATAAGGATAGTATCGTCAAAGAATTATCAATATTTTTGAATACGACAACAATTGAAAAAACGAGAGGAGTTGTTCAGCCATTGTTAAAAGATATTTTGACAGAAGAAGTAATAAAACTAAATGTTGAAGTTAAAGATTGGGAAGATGCAGTAAGAAAGGGGGGATATTTGTTAGAAAAAACAGGTGCGGTAGAACATCGGTACGTGGATGCTATGGTTAATTCGGTAAAGACTATAGGACCATACATTGTAATAGCTCCAGGAATTGCTATGCCTCATGCAAGGCCGGAATCGGGATCAAAGAAGGTTGGAATGAGTTTGATAACATTAAAAAATCCTGTGAATTTCGGCAATAAGGAAAACGATCCTGTAAAAATAGTGGTTTGCCTTTGTGCCATAGATCATGTGACTCATTTGAAAGCATTGTCAGAGCTTGTAGAAATGTTGGGAGATGATGAAAATGTGAAAATTATCAGCAGTTCAACTGATGTAAATGAGGTGCTTGGAATGATTAGAAGAAGTAGTGACAAATTTAAAAATTGAGGTGAAAATTATGGATAAAAGATATGAAATTACGGCTTTATGCGGAATGGGATTAGGTTCAAGCAGTATAGCAAGGATGGCAATAATGGAGTTTGTTGACAAATATAAAATCAATGCCTTTGTAAATGTTGCGGATATTGGTATGATAAAAGGATTAAAAAGCGATATTGTTTTAACTACAAAAAGTATGGAAAGCCACATACCTAAAGAAATGTATGAGAACATGAAGGTTGTCTTTGTTACAAATCTTATGAAAAAAGATGAAATAAACAATTCCCTTTATAAAATATTTAAAGAGTGGGGAGCAATAAAATAATTTTATAAATTTTTATAAATATAAAAGGAGGATGAGAGAATGAAAACGGTTATACATTTTATTATTTTCCAGATACTTGATCAAGCTCCTATATTTTTAGGAATTATAGCTCTTGTCGGACTACTGGTTCAAAAAAAGAAATTCTCGGATATTTTTGACGGAGTTATAAAAACGATAGTAGGTTTGATAATACTTTCCTTGGGAGCAACGGCAATATCTGATTCCATAGGTCCTGTGATTGGCCTGTTGAACAACGTTGTTAAGGTTAAAGGGGTAATGCCCATGAATGAAGCCGCTTTTGGGGTATCTATGTTAAAGATTGCTAATCAAGTAGTTTTAACATTTATCATCGGATTTTTGATCCATTTGGCCCTTGTATTTATATTACCGTGGAAAAATTTTAAGAATGTTTATTTAACAGCTCATATGATGCTTTATCTATCGGTATTTTTAAATTTGTCATTGGGATCGGTTTTAGGTATCAAGGGAACTTCATTGGTTATTGTTTCGGCGATATTTGCTGCAATATATTGGACTTTCACTCCGGCAATTCCGAGGGTACTTGGGAGAAAGTTTGTTGGAGATGACTTTACATTGGGACATGCTCAACAGTTCGGTGCTTTAATAGGTGCAGGCATAGGAAAATTATTCGGAAAACCCGAAGAAAACGACTCGGATAAAATAAAATTGCCGGGAGGATTATATCTTTTCCAGGATATAACATTAGCTTTGGCCATAATCATTCCCATATTATATATAATTATAGGACTGATTGTCGGGCAAAGTAATGTAAGTACATTATCGAAGGATCAGAATTGGATTATTTGGCTTATTATGCAGTCATTATATTTTGTTGCCGGAGTTTCGGTCATGCTTGTAGGGGTAAGGATGTTTTTAAATTCCATAATACCTGCTTTCAAAGGTATATCCGAAAAGATAATTCCGAATTCGATTGCGGCTTTAGACTGCCCCGTTTATTATCCTTATAGTTCTTCGGGAGCGATGATTGGTTTTTTAGGGTCCATTCCCGCTTCGATAGTTGTCACACTTATATTGATAGCCTTTAAGTCTCCTATAGTTGTATTTCCGAGTCCTATAATATTATTCTTTGACGGATGTACCGTGGGAGTTTTCGGGAATAAATACGGCGGATGGAAAGGAGCCTTAGTTGGAGGATTTGTCAGCAGTTTTATTGCTCATCTTGGTGTGGCGGCGTTATATCCGATGATGGGAATGTTATACGGTTCGGGTGTTATGTTCAGCAATATAGATTATGCGGTATTTTGGCTTCCGATATTGTGGATTTTAAAATTGTTAAGACCTGTATTTGGGATATGAATTTGCCTTAAAATAAATATATAATAAATGAGAAATGATTTTCTCGTTTATTATATAATGGAGGGGATAGAATTGAAATTTGTTCAAACTGTGTTAGGAAAAGTTCCCATTAATAAGATTGGAAAGACGGACTCCCATGAGCATCTTATCAGAATCGGAGGAGGGGAAGTTATTCATGGAGGGAATGATTTCCTGATGGACAGCGTAGATAATGCTGAGAAAGAGATATCGCTGTATAAAAATGCAGGCGGAGATACGATTGTTGAAATGACTCCCTGCGGAAGCGGCAGGGATATAAACAGCTTGATTAAATTAAGCGAGATTTCCAATATAAATATAATTGCTACAACAGGGTTCCATAAATCAGAACTTTATGACAGAACTCATTTTCTTTACAGGTATTCAACAGAAGATATAGCGGATTTATTAATAAAGGATATTGAAGAAGGAATAGATGAATATGATTATGCCGGACCGATAGTCAGAAGATCAAAGGGAAAAGCAGGAGTGATAAAAGCTGCTGCAAGTTATCAGGTAATTACAGAGATAGAGAAGAAGGAATTAAAAGCTGCGGGAATTGCTTCCGTTAAAACCGGATTTCCCGTTTCTCTACATCTTGAAAGAGGTACTATGGCTTTGGAAGCTGTCGAAATTTTGCTGCAAACCGGGGTAAGGCCTGATAATATTATCTTAGGACATATAGATAGAAATCCGGATTTGCTGTATCATAAAAAAATTGCTTCTAAGGGAGTTTATCTTATTTATGACGGCCCCGGAAGAATAAAATATTATACAGACGAAGTAATCTCGAATTTATTTAAAAATATGGAGAATGAAGGTTTTGGTTCCCAGATATTGATTGGAGGAGATCTGGGCAGAAGGTCTTACTTTAAATCCTATGGAGGAGGACCGGGACTTGATTATAATCTTAACACATTTGTACCGAGGCTTTTGGAAATAGGACTCAGTGAAACCTCAGTAAGAAATATTTGTTGTGAAAATGCAAGGAATGCTTTTTCAAATAAGATCTATGAAATTTAATAGGAATCCATTTTCATACTTGATCCGGCATAAATTTTTACATTTATTTATCATATTATTTTGAAGTTTATTTTAATGTAGGATATAATATATATAAATATTTTGTCTATGGGGAGAGTGAAAAATGTGGTTGATAAGGAATTCCAGAAAATAGTGTTGGAAGAACTAAGAGACCTGAGGGAAGGACAAAAGAACTTAGTGGAGGGACAGAAAAGTTTAGTAGAAGAACAGAGAAGATTGGGAGAAAGACAGGAGAATCTGGAAAGAAGAGTTGACGAAAATTCCATAGCAATCAGAGGAATGAAGGAAGAACATGGAGTATTGTTAAGAGGGATAGAAGAGAAATTGAAAATACAGCAGAAATCCGTGGAAAAGATAGATTTTATAGAAGGAGCCGTTAAAGAAATAAAGAAAGACATTAACAAAGTAGAGCAGGTAACGGCCGATAACTGGTCTGATATTGCCAAATTGAAATCATTTAAGGTTATGGAAACATATAAAAAAGGGGAAACCGATTAAACCGGTTTTCCTTTTTTTTATAATATTAATTCGTTAATAACGAATATAATTCTATAATACAAAAAAATATATTGACAACGTATTCTTAACATATTATAATTTATTATGAAGATAAAAATTAATTAGAATAATAGATAAACGATAGGCAGGTATATAAATGATAAAAGCAGAAGGGGTTATAGTTCAGTCGGTAGCTCGTGCTTTAGATATAATACAGTGTTTTAGCGGCAATAATGTGGAATTGGGTATTTCAGAAATTGCAGATAAAATGGATTTAAGTAAAAGCACGGTTTATGGATTGGTAAATACATTAGTATCAAAGGGATATTTGGAACAGAATCATCAAAGTAAAAAATATCGTCTTGGGATTAAATTATTTGAGTTCGGAAATTTAGTTCAGAATCGTATGGATTTGAGGAATGAGGCAAAACCTTTTTGCCAGTTATTATCCGAAAAGTATAAAACTACGGTACACTTGGCAGCCCATTATAGAGGAGAAGTTATTTATATAGATAAAATTGATGCAAATGATTGGGTGATTGCTTATTCTCAGGTGGGCAAGAGAGCGCCCATGCATTGTACAGGGGTAGGGAAAGCTATTCTTGCATATGCAGGTGAGAAATATATAGAAGAATTCATATTAAAGGAACCTTTAAAAAAGATAACTGAAAACACAATTACCGAACCTGAAAATCTTCTAAAGGAGTTAGAGACGGTTAAAAAAAGAGGTTATGCAGTAGATGATGAAGAAATTGAAGTTGGTATAAGATGCGTGGCTGCACCGGTTTTTAATTACGAGAAATACCCTATAGCAGCTATCAGTGTATCGGCACCTTATAGGAAATTACAAGATGAAATTATAAATGAAGTGGCAGCGGATGTTAAATATTATGCGTTAAAAATTTCCGAGCGTATGGGATATTCGGATAAATAAAAGATATAATTTGGAGAATGGGATATTTCTCCAAAAAAAATACCGATATTTATGAACATAATTCGTTAATAACGAAAAAAGGAGGAAGATTATGCAAGATATCAGAGACATTATATTTAAGAGTATTGAAAATCAGAAATTTAATGCTCTTTTGATTCCCGAAAGAAACGGCTTACTGTCAGGAGTTAAATATGCCCTTGAAGAAGCGGAAAAAATCAAAATTGAAATTGAATTTTATAAAAAAGAGGGAAATCAAATCGAAAGGGACAAGCCTATTGCTAAGATATCTGCTTTTCCTAAGAATATGGCTTTGGCGGAAGAAAGAATTATAGGTACTCTGTCTAAATTTTCCGGAATTGCCACTGCAGCAAAAAAAGCAGTAGATTTTTCTGAAGGAAAAATTAGGGTAGTCTCCGGTTCGTGGAAAAAGATGCCCCCGTCTATTAAAGATGGTGTGAGAAGTGCCATTGTTTCCGGCGGAGCACACTTTAGGATTACTGACGACAATATGATTTATCTTGATAAAAATTATATTAAAATGTTTGGCTCTATACCTAAGACACTAGATGCAGTGAAGGATTTTAAAAGCTTTACAAAAGTAATCCAAATTAAAGGAAAACAACTTACTGTTGAAGAGGAAACAAGGCGGGCTTTAGAAAACGGTTGCGGCATATTGATGGTGGATACGGGAGAAATTAATGATGTTGTCCGCTGCTTAAAAATTGTTGATTCCATGGGAATGAGAAATAAAGTTAAAATTGCTTTCGCGGGAGGCATAAAAATCATAGAAATTAAAGAACTGGCGAAATTGGGCATAGATGTTCTTTGTATAGGCAAGGAAATTGTAGATGCCCCACTGCTTGATATGAGACTTGATGTGATATAAAAATATCCGGAGGCGAGAAAATGGGATTAAATTTATTGGAAAAAACGGAATTATGGATAAACAATATAACCCTTGACAATGCAAATCTTACTGAAATTGCGGAAACAGTTGCACAAATTTTAAAGCTGAAAAAAGGAAATGTGCTGGTTGTAGATGTTCGGCCGAATCATATTACTTTAGATATTTTGGAAAAGGATATTCCGGAGGAAAACATTTTGGGAAAAGAAAAAGATATACTGATTGCTCTCTCAAAGTTAAAAGGAGTTAATATTACTGATGACACTTATATCCATTCAAACGGTATTTTAGGAATGGTTTGTTTTGAAACGGAAAATCCTAAAGAGATGTTGAAAAGTGTTGCGAATATGGTTGATGAGATGAAGGAAAAGATTTCTAAGCGAGCTATAGTTTTTCCTACGGGTTTTGAATTAAAGAAAAATTTAATAGAAGATACAAATACTCCTTATCTAAAAGGAGTTTTAGAAGAAGAAGGATTCAAAGTAACGGTGGGGGATATTATGGATGATGATATCGAAAGTGTGGAATATATATTGTCTGAAGCCGTATCTAAGGCTTATGGCCTTATAATTACTACGGGAGGCATAGGGGCGGAAGATAAGGATAAAACCGTGGAAGGCATATTAAGGATTGATCCTCAAGCTGCGACTCCATATATTGTAAAATTTAAAAAAGGAACAGGGCGTCACGTAAAAGATGGGGTAAGAATTGCTGTCGGTAAAGTCGGACCTACATATATTGTTGCATTGCCCGGCCCAAATGACGAAGTGAAGATTGCTTCCGAGATTCTAATAAAATTATTAAAGAATAATTGTGATAAAGAGCAAATTGCTCAACAGATTGCCAATGCTTTGGCAGAAAAAATGTCTAAGAAAAAATTCAATCATGAAAGTTTATTACATAAATAATGAGGAGGTATTTAATATGGATTACAAAAAAATAGCTCAGGATCTTTATAATGCGGAAAAAGGAACTTATCAAATTGATATGATAAGCAAATCCAATCCCGATATGACTGTAGAAGATTCATATAAGATACAGTTGGAAAATATATCAAGAAGAATTTCCCAAGGGGAAAAGGTTGTAGGAATGAAAATAGGGCTTACAAGTAAGGGAATGCAGAATCTTTTGGGAGTGAATGAACCTGATTACGGACACCTTACGGATAAGATGATAGTAATGGAAGGAGAGATATGCCCTATAAAAAGTCTTATTCAGCCTAAAGTAGAAGGTGAATTGGCTTTTTTCTTAAAGAAAAGTTTAAAAGGGCCAGGTATTACAATAGCTGATGTTTATCATGCTACCGATTGGATTGTGTCTGCCATTGAAATAGTGGACAGTCGAATAAAGGATTGGAAAATAAAGTTGGTAGATACTATTGCTGATAACGGTTCAAGTGCGAAATTTGTTTTAGGAAATAGAATAACCAAGATAGATGGTATTGATATGCGGTTAATAGGAATGAATTTGGAAAAGAACGGAGAACTTGTAAGTACGGGAACAAGTGCCGAAGTCTTAGGAAACCCCGCGGCATCCGTTGCATGGCTGGCAAATAAATTGTCTCAATTTGGTATTGAGCTTAAAGAAGGAAGTATTATTTTATCGGGAGCAGTAACCGCTGCAGAAAAGGTTCAAGCGGGAGACTCTTTTACTGTTAGTTTTCAGGATATGGGAAGGGTAACAGTAAAATTTAAATAATTATATACAGCACTAAATTAAACACTTTAAGGAGGATAATATTTATGAAAAAAGTCAAGGTAGGCATAATAGGTCCGGGAAATATAGGAACGGATCTGATGTATAAAGTTATGAGGAGTAAGAACCTTGAAATGTATATGATGGCAGGAATTTATGAATCCGAAGGATTAAAAAGAGCGGCAAAATTGGGATTTAAAACTTCAATTGAAGGTGTAAAAGCCATTGTTAAGGAACCCGAAATAAAGATAGTATTTGATGCTACCAGTGCCAAAGCCCATGAAGTCAATGCCCCGCTGCTTAAGAAGGCTGGAAAGATCGCTATTGATATGACTCCGGCAGCAGTGGGTCCCTATGTGGTTCCTTGTGTTAATTTGGATAAGTTAACTTTTGAAAATAATTTTAACATGGTAACCTGCGGAGGTCAGGCAACGGTTCCTATTGCCTATGCTATTAATGAGGTTGCCGATTCATCTTATACGGAAATTGTATCTTGTATTTCTTCCAAGAGTGCGGGGCCTGGAACGAGAGCCAATATCGATGAATTTACTCAGACGACGGCAAAAGCTCTGGAAAAGGTAGGGGGAGCTGATAAAGGCAAGGCAATCATTATTTTAAATCCGGCAGATCCGCCTCTATTGATGTCCAATACAATATATTCTATTGTTAAGCATCCTGATGAAAAAAAGATAATCGAATCCGTAGAGAAGATGGTTTCGAAAGTACAAGCCTATGTGCCTGGATACAGATTTAGAGTACCGCCAATTGTGGAGGGGAATAAAGTTACGGTCATAGTTGAAGTGGAAGGAGCAGGAGATTTTTTACCTAAATATTCCGGAAATCTTGATATTATTAATGCAGCAGCAGTAAGTGTAGCAGAAAAATTGGTTCAAGGAATGACAACGGAAGGGGTGGATAACAGTGGAAAAGCAGAAAATTAATATAGTTGATACGACTTTAAGAGACGGAAGTCATGCAGTAAGCCATAGCTTTACAACAAAAGAGGCAGAGGATATAGCCGAAGGATTGGATAAGATAGGAGTAAGCATTATAGAGATAAGCCACGGAGACGGTATTGGCGGTTCTTCAATTAATTATGGGTTTTCAAAGGTTCCTGAAATGGAATTGATCAAAGGGGCCAGAAAAAAAATAAACAATGCAAAGTTGGGGGTACTTCTTCTTCCGGGGGTTGGAACCATTGAGGATTTGGAAGAAGCTCGACGAAACGGAGCAGAAGTAGTCAGAGTTGCCACACATGTTTCCGAAGCGGATATCGGAATCCAACATATTAAATATGCAAAGAAAATGGGAATGAAAGCAGTGGGGTTTTTGATGATGTGCCATATGGGAAGCTCCGAATTAATTGTAGAACAAGCTAAGATTTTTGAAGACAGCGGAGCGGATTATATAAATGTTGCAGATTCGGCAGGTCATATGGTTCCCGATGATGTGAGGGAAAGAATAAGCCTATTAAAAAAATCCATAAATATTCCTATAGGTTTTCATGCTCATAACAATCTTGGTTTAGCTATAGCAAATTCCATTGCTGCCGTTGAGGAAGGTGCTACTTACATTGACGGGACCTGCAGAGGTCTCGGGGCAGGAGCCGGAAACGCCCAGCTGGAAGTTTTAGCGGCAGTTTTAAACAGACTGGGTTATGATACTGGAATTGATATTTACGGAGCTATGGATGTAGCGGAAGATATTGTTGAACCTATAATGCAAAGACCTCAGGTTATAAATACGGCATCATTGATGTTAGGATATGCCGGGGTTTACTCAAGTTTCTTGCTTCATACTTATAGGGCTGCGGAGAAGTTTAAGCTGAACCCGAGAGATATTCTTGTGGAATTGGGAAGAAGAAAGATGGTTGGAGGACAGGAGGATATGATAGTTGATGTTGCCTTTTCTTTAGCTCAGAAGAAGAAAGAAACAGCTCACAGTTAATTATGTGTATTCGATAAATTTGCAAAAGTTTTTCTACCGTTTTGTATATTTAAAGGTGGAAAAACTCAGCAATTTTATATAAAACAATATCCAAAAAATTATTATGAAGGAGGGTTTGTTATATGAAAAGTGTCACCCTTGTGGCAAAGGTAAATAGGGAAAAGTGCAGAGGATGCAGAATCTGTACGAAAGTCTGTCCTGTATTGGCAATTTCCGTAACAGACAAAAAGGCAGTTGTAAATGAAGAGGAATGCCGGGCCTGTGCAAACTGCGAACAACGTTGTCCATTCCATGCAATCGAGATGGTAAAACGTGAAGAACCCCTTGAAATCGGAGTGGATGTAACAAAATTTGATTACGGAGAAATAAGAAAAATTTGCGAGAAAGCCCATCTTAATCCGGAGCAGATTCTTTGTTACTGTGTAGGAGTAAGGGCGGAGGAAGTAGCTGCTGCTATTTTGGATGGGGCTGATACTCCGGAAAAGGTTTCTTCCAGAACAGGAATTAGGACAGGCTGTACTATTGAGTGCATACAACCTCTTCTAAGATTGCTGGATGCAGCGGGGTACAAGCTAAATCCTATTGAAGGAGGATGGCAGTGGTATGGGAAAACCGCAACAGCTTGGACTGTTCCCGAAAGTGTAAAGGAAAAGTACAGCAGCAGAGGATTTTATTTTGACGAAGATGAAAGACTTTTGGATGAAGTCGTAGCAACCCATACTGATTATGAAAGTAAAGGAGGAAAAAATCATGATGAATAAACCGATTACCCCAATATCTGCTAAACCATCGGAATATGGAATTGATCCTTCTCTTGTAAAGAAACGTGCCGCAGAATTACCTGATATGGTATCGATTATGTTGAAAGATTTGTTTCCGGATCTTCCCGATATTATTTACCCCAATGAAGAAAACAGCTTGGAAGGTGTGCGCAAAGCTGCCGTAGATTCATTGATGAAAGTTGATATGAGCATGATTAAACCTGGAGATTCCGTAAATGTTCTTGCCTCCCATCACGGTTTTACTCTTCTCGGAGGACAGCCTTATGCCGAATTATTAAAGGCTGTTAAGGATGTTGTTGAAAAGAAGACAGGCTGTAAGGATATTCGCCTTAGAGCAGGAGTAGGCATGAGATTCCGTGAAACGGAAGAATATATTAAACGTTACGGTCTGGATACTTATTATAACGGAAAAGCTGTGGGAGTGGCACCGGTTGATGAAGGCGTTCCTATAGAAACGGAAATAGGAACTCTGTATGGATTGAAAAAAATTTATGATGCGGATTGGATTATACATGTTCATCATACGGATGTCCGGGAAGTCCATTTTCACAGACAAGTTGATAAAGCGGTTAAACCCTTTGGAATGTCCTATGCACGTATAGAAACGAGAAGTACTTATCATCAGAATTTGGGACCCAGAGCGGCTAATTTTGTTGCAAGAGCTATATTTGAATCAAAGTTTGTACAAAGCAAATTCGCATTTGCCGCATTTTTGGATGTAGGACCTCACGGTATTGTAGGGGTAGATTGCGACAATGATCTTTATGCTTTAAACGATAGGGCAACTTTTATCGGATGTCAGCGTTACGGAAAAGTCATGACCTTATTCGGAGAAATTAAAGATTGTATTGCAGTCCTTGATTTTCCGTGCCCTGTACCCTATGTATTTTCCGCCGGCGTTATATTCGCCAATTTTGTAGGGGCAAATACGGATCTCTATGATTTAAAGAGCCCCCTTCCGCCTTATACATGGTATACCGAAGCATTTTACGGAAAAAACGGTAAGCCGTTATTAGATGAAATTCCTGCAATTAATCCGGCAATAAAAATGTGTATTCACAATTATGCGTGGGTAGGATATCCGTCTGCCTTTTTCGCAGAATATATTCCTACGGTAGTAGTCGGAAGAGAACAAGGGGATCTGTTTAACAAGGACCCGTTAAATATGAGATATATGGATTATGCATTAACTGCCAAGACATTGGATTCGGCTATGAATTTTGCTTATAAGACAACGGGAACGGATAAGGTTATTATATTTGACGGTGCAATGGGTGGTATGAATGTCAGCAAATCCATGGCTGAATTTCTTATGGAAAAAGCACCCCTTGTCAGTGAAAGAGTGGAAAATGCTTTACTTCCCAAATGGCTTAAACAAAGGGGAGTGGATGTTTCCATATTAAATAAATTAGAAAAATAAGTAAAAAAATAATTTTATAAGGGAGGATTAATTTATGTCATCTGTAGGTGAGAAACATTTCCTGATTGAAAAGGGACCGGGCTTTCGTTCCGGCTTCTCTGATCTTGGAAAGAATTTAAATACTAAGACGATTACGGCAGGTGTTGTTGCGGCAATTTTTGGATGTACTGGTCCGGCATTGATTACAATTAATGCAAGTACTACCGCTGGCTATAATACAGCACAAACTGTAAGTTGGCTTTTTGGAATTTATGTTTTTGGTGGATTAATTAGTATAATAATGGCTCTTTATTATAAAATGCCAATTGTTGGAGCTTATTCGATTCCGGGAGCAACTATGCTTGGAGCTGCATTGACTGGATTTACATTTAATGAAGCAGCAGCTTCTTTTATCATAGCCGGAATTATAGTATTAATACTTGGAGTTACAGGATTAATAGGAAAAGTTATGAAGTGGCTTCCACAACCTATTGTTATGGGAATGATCGGAGGATGCATGCTGCGCTTCGGTACATCTATTGTGACTTCTACAAAAGAATCTCCGATTATATGCAGTGTTGCTTTACTCGGATTTTTCATAATTCCAAAATTAATCAAAAAATTTCCACCAGTTTTAGCAGCTCTTATATGTGGTTTTATTGCATTGTTAATAACAGGTACTGTGAATTCCAATGCTTTTAACAATATGACTTATATTCCACCTCAAGTGGTTATTCCACATTTTAATGTTGCAACTATATTATCCGTATCTGTACCTCTTGCCGTTTTAGTTATGGGAGCCGAAAATGCCCAGGCGATAGGTGTTCTTTATGCGCAAAGTTATAGGCCACCTATAAATGCAATGACAATTGTCAGTGGTATAGGAGGTATATTGAGTGGTATTTTTGGCGCACACAATGCTAATATCGCTGGACCAATGACAGCGATATGTTCTTCCGAAGAAGCAGGAGAAAACAAAGAAGGCAGGTATGCAGCCAGCATTGTAGATGGTATTTTATTTGTGGCTTTCGGAATATTTGCATCGTATACCATTGGATTTGTTCAGGCAATTCCAGCTAGCTTGGTTAGCATTTTAGCAGGTCTTGCTATGATTAATGTTTTAATTAATTCATTTCAGGAAGCTTTTATAACAAAAAAGTTTAAAATAGGTGCATTTTTTGCCTTGATAATAGGAACAAGCGGAATTTCTATTTTGAATATAGGTTCAGCATTTTGGGCTTTGGTTGGTGGAGTAATTATCTCGTTGATTTGTGAAAAGAAAGATTTTGTTATGAAAGCGGAAAAAGTAAATTAAGACAATATTTTATTTTGAAATATAAAAATTTTGATTAACTATAGATATAATAAAAAAACCTTAGGGACACAAAATCATGAATGGATAACAGGTTTTGTATCCCTAAAATATAAATAATATTTTTATAAATTGATTGAAATTAAAAAATTTCAAAAGAAATCTTTGTTTGTGAATAGGAGGTAGGGTATGAAAGAGAAAATTGGGGAAAGAATAAATAATTTGCAGAAGGAAGTAGTGAGTTTAGGTTTAGATGCTGCAGTAATTAAAGACAGAGAAAATTTGATTTATTTTGTGGGAGTGGAAGATTTGGAATGTGGTTCTTTAATTGTCCCCGCAAAGGGAGAAGCCGTACTTTTTTGCTTGTGGCTTGATGCTAATCATGTAAGAGAAGTAAGCGGAATAAAGAATGTAATTCCATATATGTTTCCAAAGGAAAATATAAGCAAAAAAACAGCAGAATATATAGCTCAGATGGGAATAAATGAACCCAAAGTTGGCTTTACAAGATATTTTATTGACTTGCAGGATTTTTTATGGTTACATCGACTTGTTCCTAAAATTCACGTGAAAGATATAGGGGGAGTTTGTTATAAACTTCGTTCCGTTAAGGACCAAGAAGAAATTGATTATATAAGAAAAGCGGCGGGATTTTTACAATATGGAATGAAAGCCGCGGTTGATGCTCTGAAACCAAATGTAAAGGAGACGGATATTTTGGCAGAAGCGGATTATGCCATGAGAAAAGCCGGTTCCGAAGGGGCCACATTTAAGATGCAGGTTCTGAGGCATGACAGGCAAATGTTGGTTCATCCTTATGCTGGTAATTATATTATTGAAAACAATCAACCGGTGGTAGTTCATTTGGGCTCTTCGTATAAAGGATATACCGCAAAAATGTGCCGTACCATATTTTTGGGGAATGTAGATAAAGAAACCGTAAAGATATATAACATTTTGATTAAAGCTCAGGAAATTGCAGTAAATAATTTGGTCCCGGGGGTAAAAACTTCCGAAATATATGATGCGGTATATAGATATATAGATGATCAGGGATACGGTAAAACCTTTATAGATTATATTGGATACGGCGTCGGGATACGCCAATCGGAATTCTATCCTATTATAGGGAAGAATTTAGATCATATTATAGAAGAAAATATGGTAGTAGATGTTTTACTTCCGACTTTATATAAGCCTAAAGTCGGGGGACCGAGAATTACAGATACTATATTAGTAAAAAAGAACTCCTGTGAGTACTTGACTTCTTTTGATAGAAATCCTATAGTTAAAAATTTTTAAAATTGAAAAACATGACAAAATCTGATATTCTATATTATATGAGGGAGTTGAACAGATGAAAGATTTAGAGCTGGCTGAAAAGATTATTGAAGAAAAGGGTCTTACATTGGTTGTGGTAAAAGAAGGGAATATACTGTTTACGAGTGCTGACAGAGGGATAAAGCCTATATATACTGCTGTGACAGATTTCAAAGAAGGACTTGAAGGCTCCAGTGTTGCAGACAGAGTTACGGGCAGAGCTGCCGCAATTCTGTGTAAGTATGGAAATATAGAGGAAATTCATACGGACCTTATTTCCGATGAAGCTATAAAGATTTTTAAAAAGAGTGGTATTAAATATTTTTATGAAGAATATTCGCAATATATTAAAAACAGGGATAAGACGGATATGTGTCCGGTAGAAAAGCTGGCTTACGGTGTAGATGATCCCCAAGAACTGATTCAAAGAATATCGGAATTTATAGGAAGTATGAAAGGGGAGGTATGATATTGAAGATTGCTGTAATAGACGGAAAAGGCGGAGGCATAGGCTGTCAGGTAATAGAAAGACTGAAGTCTTTAAAAAACAGTGATATTGAAATCATTGCGTTGGGAACAAATTCCCAAGCTACGGCTAATATGCTGAAGGCCGGAGCAAATGACGGTGCTACCGGAGAAAATGCAATAGTTTGGATGAGCAACAAAGCAGATGTTATTATCGGACCTATGGCAATAATTGCAGCCAACTCCATGATGGGAGAAATAAGTCCGAAGATGGCGGAGACTATTTCAGGCAGTAATGCAAAAAAACTTTTGTTGCCTATAAACAAATGTAATTTTGAAATAATAGGTCTTGAAAATTGTCAATTGAAACAGCTTTTTGATATATTAATAGAAAAAATAAAAATGATGTTGAAAAAATAAAACCACGAAGGTTTTTTCCTAGGAAGGAAACTTTCGTGGTTATTTTTTGATAGTGTAAAGTAGCCTATGAAAAACAGAGTCAAAGAAATTAGGCTCAAATGAACCTAGAAAATTGCAAAATATATTTAAACTTGGTGCGCCGCCACCCTTGACAGCATGCCAAAACAATGCTGCGTAATATTTACCGACGGCGAAGAAACTCAAGAACAGAGAATTTATTGTGCCGTCTTAACAATATTGTAGCATTGTATTTGTCCTGCCATCAAGGGCAAGCCCTAAAGGGTGGCTGGATTACCTCTGGCTCTGAAATCTAAGAACAGATAGAAATCAAGATGCAGGATTTTCTTGCATATTGAGAATAACCTGTTGTCCTAGAAAAATCAAAAGTTGCCATTTGCCAGGCATATTGCCAGCATTCTTAAGCATTTCAACTTCATTTAAAGGACGACTCCTTCTATACAGTTCATGAGGACGTAGGAAGTTGTAGTAGGCAACCCAAAGATTTACACCATAATAAGCACCATCATCAGTACCATAACCACATGTAACACGATAAGAGGCTTTAAAAGTGCGGTTAAGACGTTCAATCTTTTGTTTAAAGGGGCGATACTCCTTGGATACAGTATCATCGTTAGTCAGACCAATAACTTGTGTAACATCAAAGTCCCAATCCTTCTCAATCTTAAATTGTTGAGCAGCCAAAGGATAAGCACTGTAACCATCAGATATAAATTTTAAAGCTTTACCAGGGAATTCTTTAAATTTATCAAAAGCCATTCTCATGGTAAGTATACAAGGTCCGACATCACGACTATTAGAGACTTGATAACCAAGAATAGAGCGGGAAACAGTGTCCATGATGAGCCAAACATAACCTTTGAGCCCCTTAATCTTGATATAGGTTTCATCAGCAGCTAGGTTATTTGAAGGATTGTAATCAAAGGCATCCACAAAGGGTTTGATAATAACTGAGGCAGTTCTAGCATAGTTGGCAACCATAGTGTGTGAAATATTGATATTATGAATTTCACGCATAGCTTCAGCAGTTTTGCGAAGGGAAAGACCAAGATTAACATGATAAGTTAAACAAAGCCCCATAATATGAGCATTGTTCTTTCTGTATTTAAAACTTGTAGCCCAAGAAGGTAGCTCGTTCAAATCCATAGAAAAGAAATCTAGCGTAAATTCACGATAGATGTAATGAAGCTTGTATTTGTGCTTCTCACTAGGATCTAAGTCCTTAGGAAGTTGTTTTAAATTGCTTTTGTAATACGAACAATTTTTATTGACACATTTATGCACAATAAAGTGTTTACGGTCTTTTTTAGCAACTAAAGCATGTCCACAATAAGGGCAAATAAGAACTAAAGGAGAAGTTGCTTGTTCACCCGCAATAAAAGTTTGACCACAGACTTTGCATTGGTATTGGCCTTTGCCACCATTGTTATCATAAATGTATTGATGAGGGGCACCACATAAAGGGCATACAATCTCTTCGGGTATAGTTTTGCCATTACGACGCTGAACTGGCTTAATAGGCTTATTGTATTTCCAAAGATAGTATTCGAGCAGAAAACTGTAATCCTGCTTAAAGAACTTTTTGATTATTGGGAGCTTATCTATTTTAAATTTCTGATAAGAAGGACTTTTAGAATCATCAAAAGCCCATTGTTTAAGAGGAATATATTTTGCGATAAATAGGGTTAATTCATAAATTTGATTAAGTAAGTATTGATTATATACAAGTAAATAGGTTATAATTTGAGACATAACAATGATCACCTTTTCTATAAATTTTGTGTGTAGTAACTCAAATTATAACAGAAAATAGGGGGTCATTGTTTTTATTTTATAAAAAACTCTGTAACCCTTGATAATATAAGGCTTTAATAAAAAAAGAGGGGTGTCTTATTGACACTACCTATTTTTTTAGGAGGGTTAGAATATGAAAAAATTTACTACAAGAGATTTAATTTTATCCGGTATATTGTTGGCATTGGGAATTATAATTCCGATGATATTCCATGCTGTGGGAGGTATGGCGGGTTCTGTGCTTTTACCTATGCATATACCGGTTTTAATAGGAGGATTTATGTTGCCGCCATTATTCGCTTTTTTATTGGGACTGATTACGCCTTTGCTGAATAGCATTTTCACGGGTATGCCGCCCATGTTTCCGATGGCCTTAATTATGATGTTTGAATTAGGAACTTATGGATTGGCAGCGGCTTTGGCCGTTAGAAAATTAAGACTTTCTTCCATACCGTCCCTTATTATTTCTATGATTTCAGGAAGGGTGATAGCAGGGATAATTGTATTTATACTGTCTTCGTTCTTCGGAGTGCAGATGAATGCCTTTACTTACGTTAAAGGAGCTGTAGTTACGGGACTTCCGGGGATAGTCATTCAATTGATACTTATACCTTCTTTGATGCAGGTTTTGGGGAAAAATTATAAAGTAGGTACAAATAATTAAAATACAATAAAATTGCCCCAAACCCGTTTGACTGGGTTCGGGGCAGCTTTTTATTTAAACCCTCTTTCATACTGCTTCTGATATTCTACGTCCCTGTTACAAAAATTTAACATATTTATCTCAAAATTTGACAAGTTTAAATATAGCAATTATGGTATTATATATACAAATATCTTTTATACAAATTCTTATTTAAAATAATTAATACTCATATCTAAAATATTTTATCATGAAAATTATCAATAGTTTAAGCTATCTTTGTTAAGTTCATAAAATAGATGTATTTTTTAATATTTAGTAACGTATATTTAAATATTTATTTAAAGGAAGTGATTCCGATGGTAATATTTATTTGTAAGTTATGAAAATGAAATATGTGGGTATGAAAAGGAGTGGATAAGTATGTTAAAAAAACATATGTGTTTAATGACATTCATAACTATTTTGATGCTTTCTCTTTTGACATCTGCCTATGCGGATTCAGCCAAATATATAATAATATCGTCAACCGGAGAAGATAATAAATCTAATCCTACGGAGGTTGTAACGATGGATAAAGACAATATTCAGCAAGGAACGGATGAGGATTTGTCCATATATAAGATGTCCGATAATGATGTAATAGAACTTCCTTCGTTTAAACCGAGAGGTTTTTCTCCCGTACAGGATACTGAGAAATACAAAAAGTGGCAAGGAAATAAATTGTCATATGAAATCAGGCAGAAGAAAGAATCGGGGAAATATTCCAAAGATGATGTGATAAAAGTATGTGTAAGCCCGGACTTTGATGTTGCAGATGAAGAATTCATAAAGAAAATCAAAGAAAATCTCGGTGAGTTTGTAGAATATAAAAAAATAGGTACAAGATATGAGATGGATATAAAATTTGAACAGTTAGATATTCTGGAAAAGATGGATGAAGTAAGGAGAATTGCTGACCCTATTGAATATACGGAAAAGACTAATTTTGCTACTGGTTTTAAAATCGACAAAGATATAGGCCTTAATTTAAACGAAGCTACGGAAATGATGGGAATAAAAAAGGCACGTTCTGATTTCGGAGTGACAGGAGATATTTAGATGGAAGTGAAAACAGATATTCAAAGAATGATGTGGTAATAGCCGTCATAGATACGGGAATAGATGCGGAACATGTGGACTTAGACGGGGGAAAAGTTATCGGATGGTATGATGCATTAAACGGAAAAGCAAATCCATATGACGATGAAGGTCATGGAACCCATGTTTCCAGTATCGCAGCCGGTACGGGAGAAGGAAATCTCAATACTCAAGTGGGTTTTGCACCGGGTGCTGCTTTAGTTGGTGTAAAGGTATTAGATGAAAACGGGAATGGTTCTAATGAGAATATGATAGATGGTCTTGAATGGATATATAATAATATTGATAAATATAAAATTGACGTTGTAAATATGAGTATAGGAACACATCTTCCATATATAGATGTCGAAGAGATAATTGATTTAATAAATGCTATAGACAGTGAAGGAGTGCCGGTATTTGTTTCTGCGGGAAATGAGGGAGACGGAGAAAAGTTAGGCAGATACTATGATACTTTAACTACCTATGCTAAATATACATCAACATCTGTGGGAAGTGTCAGGGACCCTTACGAGGGTGGATGGGGATTAAGCAAGTTTTCATCCAGAGGTACAGGCAGTCAAGGGCCTTATATAGTTGCCCCAGGGCATAATATCAGGGCGGCTGAAGCTAATTCTCGGAGTGCATATGTTACGTTAAGCGGTACATCTATGTCTACTCCGGCAGTTGCCGGAACCTTCGCACTTATGTATGATGCAGCATACAGTACGGGGAATTCGGAAATAAGTTTTTCGGCATTTGATATGGGGCCCAATGATTATGATAAATTATATGGTAATGGAAATTTACTTGGATACGAATCTATAAGAAGAGCCGGTGAATATACAGGAAGCTTTGATAATCATCGTACTTATATCAGAAACCCTGAAGGTTATATTGAAAAAGGGAAAGCGGTACTATTTCCGATAGAAGTGAACTCATCATCGGAAGATCTTAATGTGAATATGTTAATATTGGATGAAAATAATGAAAATTTAGATATAGTTATATGGGAAGCGGGAACAGATCCTTTTGCAGGAGACCCGTCAACATATTTAATTGGAGAAGAAGAAAAGATGCCACATGAACATATAAGAATAGAAAGTCCCAAAGTAGGTACCTATTATATAGGAGTGGCAGCTATAGAGGATTCGGGAAATTATTCATTAGAGATTACTGGATATAATATAGATATAGGTGAATGAATGGTAATACTTTTAGTATGAAGTTCAAAAAAAGACTGTATATCAGCGGTTATCAACCGCTGATATACAGCCCTTTTTATTTAAACCCTCTTTCATACTGCTTCGGATATTCTACGTCCGTGTTATACCCGTGTTTATAAGCGTTAATCAATACCCAATAGGGGTTTCTCAGCAATTCCCTTCCGAGAGCTACCAAATCTGCTCTGTTATTTGAAAGTATATCCTCTACATGGTCGTATTCCTTAATTAAACCTACAGCAATTGTCGGTATGCCGCATTCTTTTCTTATAGCTTCGGCATAGGAGACTTGATAACCCGGATAAGTTTTGATTTTCACGTCTTCCAATAACCCTCCCGAACTTACATGGACAATATCTATTTCATTTTTTACTGTATTGATTATTTTGACCATTTCTTTAATATCAATGCCGCCTTCTTTATAATCGTCGGCAGAAACTCTGAGGAGAATCGGCTTGTCTTTAGGCCAGACTTCTTTGACTGCGGCTATAATTTCTCTCAAAAACCTTGTTCTGTTTTCTAAACTGCCCCCATATTCATCGGTTCTTCTGTTAGAAAGAGGCGACAGAAATTCATGAATTAAATATCCGTGAGCTCCATGAATTTCTATTGCGTCAAATCCTGCTTTATCGGCTCTTTTTGCTGCGTCTCTGAAATTTTTTATTATCTCTTTTATTTCATCTATGGTTAACTCCTTTGGAATTTTATAATGGCCGCTGAAATCAATAGAAGAAGGGGCAACGGTATATTCTTCGTCCGCATCGCATTTTCTCCCTGCATGAGCCAATTGGACAGCTATTTTTGCGCCGTATTCTTTGCAGCCCTCAACCAATGACCTTAACCCGGGTATATGTTCATCTTTCCATATTCCCAGATCATTACTGCTTATTCTTCCCCTCGGAACTACAGCCGTGGCTTCTACGATAATCAATCCGACGCCTCCGACAGCCCTTGATATATAATGAGTTTTGTGAAAATCCTTTACAAATCCATCATTATCCGAGGAATACATACACATGGGAGGCATCACTATTCTGTTTCTTAAATTCATTCCCTTTAAATCATACTCTTTAAAAGTTTTCAAATATATCACCACCTTATATTAATATATACCATTTTTTTATATGATATAATCAATGATGAAATTTATACAGGAGTATAGTTTATTTGATATATGGCGGATTATATGATAAGTTAAATATAAAGATTTTATAACAATAAATCAAATATTTCCCATAAAAAACGAGATCAACTTGATTGATTTAAGAAGAATAATAACCGATACTGTATGTTGAGGGGGACAAATTAATGGTGGTAAATTCAATATTTAAAAAAAGATATCATTTGGAATTTGATGATGTGGATTTCATGAAAAAGTTAAAATTAAGTACTCTATTTTTATTTTTTCAAGAAGCTGCAAATTTACATTCCGAGGAACTTGGTGTGGGACTTGATACTTTAGATAAGGAGTATAATGTGGCTTGGGTTTTGATTAGGCTTAAGGCTGATATAATAAGATATCCTCAGTGGAATGATGAGATAATTATGGAAACTTGGCATCAGGAGCCTAAAAAATATGAGTTTGAAAGAGATTTTATTGTAAGAGATATTCATGGAAACATAATTATCAGAAGTATTTCCACTTGGGTAATAATTGATAAAACTACAAGGGAGTTAAAGAAAAGCAGCTTAATTCCATATAAACCCTCGTCTATAATTGAAAGGCGAGCTATTGAATGTAAATTGGGAAAATTAAAAGCAGTTAAAGAGCGTGAGGTTATATATAAAAGAATCGTGGGATATAGCGATATTGATGTGAACGGACATCTTAACAATTCAAAATATATTGATTTTATTATGGATTGTTTTTCCTTTGAAGATCATAAAAGATATAGAGTCAAATCCATTCAGATTAATTATATGAATGAAGCTCTGCCTGATGATGCTATTTTAATTTGCAAGGACGTTTCTAAATTTGATGAAAATATAATGTATATGGAAGGAATCAGAGAAAAGAACAATGATATTGTATTTAGGGCGGATATAGAAATAGAAAAAAATATATAAAAATTTTTACCGAAATTATGATAAAATAATATTGTATGTGTTATATGTAAAGAATTTTAAATTTGTTTTTAGAGGTGAATCATGTTAAAAATAAATGACAGGATTCTTATGGATATAGCTAAAAGTTATGAGTCCTATATAAGAGGCAGACAATATTATGAAAATGGAAGAGTATCCAATGTGAAATTTAATAAGGAGTGTACCCGATTCAAGGGAATCGTAAGGGGAAATGAGAACTATGAGGTTTCCGCTGTCTTTGACGGTATGGGAAATCTTTTATCCTCCAGTTGTACATGTCCTGCCTATGCTAAATATTCGGGTGACTGTAAACATATAATTGCCTTTTTACTTAAGATAAAAGAATTTGAATCGATGGGAGCCTTTGGAGAAAGAATTGATAAAAACAGTGCTAAAAATATAATAGAGTATTATAGAGATAAAGATGAAGAAGAAAAAATTTCAGTAAATATAGAATGCGAATACGAATTCAGTATGAAGCCATATCAAAAAGTAGGAGAGTCCTCATATCTGAATTTAAAAATTGGAGAAGATAGGTTATATGTAGTTAAGAATATAAAGGGTTTTCTTCGAAGTTTAGAGACCGGTGAAGATATAAATTTTGGAAAAAATTTTAAATTTTCTCCTCAAATTCATAAATTCAAAGATGAAGATATGGGAATTATCAACTTCTTAAGGCTCCTATATGAAAATTATGAAATAAATTATTCTGAATATGGCTTTAAGAAAGAAAATATTTTTAGAAATCAAAAAGTCCTTCTTACTCCCATAGCCTTAAAAAGTTTTTTTAGTCTGATGAATGGGAAAAAATTCAATGCCGATATAATGGGAAGAAAATATGAGAATATAACAATAATGGAAGATGATCTGCTTTTTAACATGAAGATTAAGGGCAGAAATTCAGATTTAATAATGGGTGTTGATTCCGGGGAAGATACTTTCCCTCTTACTTCCGATGGTGAATACTTTTTTCACGGAAATCAAATATATAGGATTTCCAAAGAACAAAGAGAAAAAGTCGTTCCTTTATATAATGAAATAATGCATAGTAAAAATGGAATTTTGAGAATACCGGAACAATATAAGGAGGACTTCATTTCGGAAGTCTTGCCTAATATTAAAAATAAAGTTAATTTAAGTATAGACAAAAAGGTAGAAGATGCAATATATAGTCCTGAATTCAAATGTGATATTTATTTTGACAGACAGGACGAGGTAATCTTAGGCAAAGTAAGTTTTATATATGAAGACATAATTATAAATCCTTTCAGCTCAAGGATGGATGTTTCTGTAAACAAGGAGAGAATATTGCTCAGGGACAGAGAAAAGGAAAAATATATTTTTAAATTGCTGGAAGAAGGAGACTTTAGAGTTATAGATGGAGGAATATACATAGACAAGGAAGAAAAAATATTTGATTTTATATATGAAGTTATTCCAAAATTACAGGAATGTTGTAATATATATTATTCGGAAAGTTTTAAAGGTTTAAGTATTAAGAATTCCTCATATTTCTCGGGAGGAATAAAACTTAATAAAAAATTAAACATGTTAGAATTTAATTTTGAAATAGATGGGATTGATTCTAAAGAATTAGAACAGGTGTTTAAATCCATAAAGGAAAAGAAAAAATATTTTAGATTAAAAGACGGTTCATTTTTGCCTCTCGACAACAAGGAACTTATGGATGTCAGGAATATAGCAGAATATTTCGGCACTGACAAAAGAAAGTTTAAAAATGGGACCATGACTATACATCGATTTAATTCAATTTGTCTAAATAATTTTTTGAAGGAAAAGGGATTAAATTTTGTAAAAGAGGATGATAATTTCAAGAAACTTGTTCAAGATATAAATGAACCGAATGACATAGAATATGAAATACCGGCGGAACTAAAAGGCATTCTCAGAGATTATCAGAAATTTGGATTCAAGTGGTTAAAAACTTTATCAAAGTATGGATTCGGAGGGATATTGGCAGACGATATGGGGCTTGGAAAAACCCTTCAAATTATTACGTTTTTACTTTCGGAAAAGAGGGAAAAAGGCCCTATGCCTTCTCTTATAATAGCACCCACGTCTTTAGTGTATAACTGGGAAGAAGAAGTACGCAAATTTACATCGGATCTCAAGGTACTGATAATTGTAGGAAACAAACCGGGAAGAAAGGAATTGATTAAAAGCTTAGGAGATTATGATATGGTTATAACATCTTATCCTCTTATCAGAAGGGATATAGATCTTTATCAAAAATTTGACTTCAGGTGTTGTATATTAGATGAAGCACAGCATATAAAAAATTATCGTTCATTAAATGCAAATTCGGTAAAAAAAATAAAGGCAAATAATTATTTTGCCCTGACAGGAACTCCTATGGAAAATTCGTTAATAGAATTGTGGTCTATTTTTGATTTTTTAATGCCCGGATATTTATTGTCCAACAGAAAATTTTTAGAAAAATATGAAAAACCTATTGTTAAGGGACAAGATGAAAGAACCCTTGATGACTTAAACAATCGTATAAAACCTTTTATTCTCAGAAGGCTTAAAAAAGACGTATTAAAGGAGTTGCCAGATAAAATAGAGCAAAGAATAGTCGTGGATATGACAAAAGAACAGAAAAAAATATATCTTGCTTATCTGAAATCAATTAGAGGGGAAATAGAAAAGGAAATAAAGGATAAAGGATTTAATAAAAGTCAGATTAAAATTTTAGCAGGGCTTACAAGATTGAGACAGATATGCTGTCATCCGGCAATATTCATTGAAAATTACACAGGGGAAAGCGGAAAGCTAAATTCTCTTGAGGAAATACTAAAGGATGCTATAGACGGAGGTAGGAGAATTCTTTTGTTTTCTCAGTTTACTACTATGCTTGGAATTATAAAGACCATGTTGGAAAAAAACAACATATCCTATATGTATCTTGATGGTTCTGTAATTCCGCAGGAAAGGGGAAATTTAGTCAGAGAATTTAATGAAGGTGTGGGAAAGGTGTTTTTAATATCGCTAAAAGCCGGAGGAACAGGATTAAATCTAATCGGAGCCGATATGGTAATACATTTTGATCCCTGGTGGAATCCTGCTGTGGAAGAACAAGCTACGGATAGGGCTTACAGAATAGGACAGAAGAATACGGTTCAGGTTATAAAGTTGGTGACTAAGGGGACTATTGAAGAAAAGATATTTAAGCTTCAGGAAAGAAAAAAGGAAATAATAGACAAAGTAATAGTAGAAGGAGAAACCCTTATATCCAAGATGAGCCAAGATGAAATAAGTTATTTATTTGAATCATAAATCAAAAAATATATCTGAACATAATTTAAAATATCTTTATTTTTGTTGATTATAATGGTAATATAAATATGTAGTTTAATTATATTGTTTACTTAATGATATTTATTATAAAAAATTTCAAAAAATTGTTTACATTATATTTTATAGGGAATATAATTAAAGTCTTGTTTTTATTTTTGAAGGAAGGATGATGATGTTGAAGAATACTTATGAAAGTCCTTTTAATACGAGATATGCAAGTAAGGAAATGCAATATTTGTTTTCGCCGGATATGAAGTTTAAAACGTGGAGGAGGCTGTGGATTGCGTTAGCTAAGGCTGAGAAGGAGTTGGGGCTTAATATCACGGAGGAACAGATAGATGAGATGATAAGTCACAAAGATGACATAAATTATGAGGAAGCGGAAGAAAGGGAGAGAGAAGTACGCCATGACGTAATGGCCCATGTATATGCTTATGGACTTCAATGCCCTAAGGCAAAGCCCATTATACATCTGGGAGCAACTTCCTGTTATGTAGGAGATAATACTGATATAATTATAATGGTGGAAGCACTGAAGCTTATTCGCAAAAAAGTAATAAATGTAATAAATTCACTGTCTAAATTTGCTTATAAATATAGAGAAATGCCTACTTTGGCTTTTACTCATTTTCAACCTGCCCAGCTTACTACGGTAGGGAAAAGAGCGACCTTATGGATTCAGGATTTACTTCTTGACTTGGAGGATATTGATTACCAGTTATCAAAAACAAAACTTCTTGGCTGTAAAGGAACTACCGGCACTCAAGCAAGTTTTTTGGAACTGTTTGAAGGAGACCAGGAAAAAGTTAAAAAGCTTGACATGATGATTGCAAAGCAGATGGGGTTTGAGAAAGTATTTCCCGTCTCAGGGCAGACTTATACCAGAAAGTTAGACAGCCAATTTTTGAATATTCTCAGCGGAATAGCTCAAAGTGCGTATAAATTCAGCAATGATATTCGTCTCCTTCAGCATTTGAAGGAAATAGAAGAGCCCTTTGAAAAGCATCAAATCGGTTCTTCAGCTATGGCGTATAAGAGAAACCCAATGCGTTGTGAAAGGATATCTTCGTTATCAAGATATGTAATAGTTAATGCTTTAAACCCTGCCATAACGGCAAGTACTCAATGGTTTGAAAGAACATTGGATGATTCGGCAAACAGACGTATAAGTATTTCGGAAGGATTTTTAGCTGTGGATTCAATTCTTAATATATATATGAATGTAGCTGATGGCCTTGTAGTATATCCTAAGGTAATTGAACAAAGAATAAAGCAGGAGCTTCCCTTTATGGCTACTGAAAATATAATGATGGATGCAGTTAAAAGGGGAGGAGACAGGCAAGAGCTTCACGAGCACATAAGGGTTCATTCTATGGCTGCATCAAGAACTGTAAAGATTGAGGGCAAGCCCAATGATTTAATAGAGAGGATTGCTAAAGACAAAATGTTTGGCTTAACTAAGGAAGAAATTATGAGTATTATGGAACCTAAAAATTTTATCGGCAGATCTAAAGAACAGGTAGAAGAGTTTTTAGAAAAATATATAAATCCTGTTATTGAGAAAAATAAAGATATACTAAACATGAAATCAGAGTTAACTGTATAAACTAATCTTAAAATATTTAATACGGAATTAAAACTTAAATATTTATCATATAATGATTTTGTTAACTATTTAAGTTAAAGAATAAAACAGAGGTGAATGTTTATGGTAAAAGCTATAGTTGGAGCAAATTGGGGTGATGAGGGGAAAGGTAAAATTACCGACATGTTTGCAAAGGAATCCGATATAGTTATCAGATTTCAAGGTGGAAGTAATGCAGGTCATACCATAGTAAATGAACATGGCAAATTTGCTCTCCATCAGTTACCCTCAGGAGTATTTTTCGATCATGTTACCAATATAATCGGCAATGGAGTTGCTCTTAATATACCGAACTTAATAAAGGAAATTAAGCAGATTGAAGAAAAGGGAGTTAAAAAACCTAAAATACTTGTTTCAGATCGTACCCAGATATTGATGTCCTACCATATTTTATTTGATAAATATGAGGAAGAAAGGCTTTCAAAAAAACAATTTGGTTCTACTAAATCGGGAATTGCACCATTTTATTCTGATAAATATTATAAAAGGGGTCTTCAAATAAACGATTTGTTCTATGAAGATTCGTTGAGAGAAAAAGTTGAGGAAATTTGCACCATAAAAAATGTAACATTAAAGTACTTATATAATAAGCCTGAGTTAGATCCTGATGAGTTAATGAAGGAATTAATGGAATATAAAAGGGAAATAGAACCTTATGTTGCAAATACTTTTGAATTCATTCACAAGGCTTTAGATGAAGATAAAAAGATACTTTTAGAGGGACAATTGGGGGCATTGAAAGACCCTGATTTTGGAATATATCCCTATGTAACTTCTTCTTCCACTTTAGCAGGGTTTGGCACAGTAGGAGCAGGAATTCCTCCTTATAAAATAACAGATGTAATATCTGTTGTTAAAGCTTATTCAAGCGCGGTAGGAGCAGGTCCCTTTGTAACCGAGATATTCGGAGAAGAAGGGGACGAACTGAGAAGAAGAGGAGGAGACGGAGGAGAATACGGGGCAACTACAGGAAGACCCAGAAGGGTAGGCTGGCTTGATATGGTTGCCACAAGATACGGCTGTAAAGCACAAGGGGCTACGGAAATTGCATTTACGGTATTGGATGTATTAGGATATTTGGACACTATTCCTGTTTGTGTGGCTTACGAAATAGACGGGAAAGAAACAAAGGAGTTTCCCGCTAACGCCCAACTTGAAAAAGCCAAACCGATATTTAAATATTTCCCCGGATGGAAATGCGATATCAGAGGAATTAAGGAATATAAGGATTTACCTCAAAACGCTAAGAATTATATAAAATTTGTAGAAGAATATATAAATGTCCCCATTAAATTAATATCAAACGGTCCGAGAAGAGACGATATAATTCGCCTGTAATGAAATAAAGTTTTTTTAATGAAAGCTGTCTGAAAAATTCAGGCAGCTTTCATTGTTTATAGAACAGTTCTTTTTTATTTGAAAAAACTGCTGTGAATATTGGTATAGACCATTCTGTTATTTATTCTTTCGCTTTTCATCAGATCTATGTGATTTAAAGTAAACTTTATTGGAGGAAAGTTCAAAGTTTTTTTTAGATCATTGGAATTTTTTTTGAATACTACTCTTCTTCCCAACGTCAAATGAGGAGAATACCTCCGCTTTTCCATCTCGAAACCTTTATCCGAAAGATTTTTTGAAAGATTTTTGTGAATTAAATTTAAATTTTCGTTGTCATTAATTCCTACCCAAAGTATCAATCCGTCATTTCTTTCAAAGTTTCCGATATCTTCAATAATTATGGGGAAAGAAGAAATATTTTTAACAGAATCATCCATAGAGATTTTTATTGTTTCTATTTTTGAATTTTCAACTTCTCCCAAGAATATCACAGTTAAGTGAATATTATCTTTAAGCGAAAAACTTCCTCTTTCTGAAAACCGTTTCAATTTATCGGAAATATGAAAAAGCTCATCTTTTATTTCTTCACTGAAATTAACGGCTATGAATAATCTCATAATATCCTCCTTCCGATTCAATATATAATATTTTATATCATTAAATTATTGATTGCAAAACTATAACGGATTTTGATAGAGTCAAGTTACTGTAGGGAAAAAATATATAGATATCATCCAGAGAATATAATTAATTTTGTGCTTTAGAGAAAATATTTATCTCTAAGCTGACAAGAATTATTTAATTGGATATAAATAACAATTAAATAGCTTATTTTTAGTTTTGCCCATATTATTTTATTTTATGCATTAAAATGAATATTATGGGCAATAATTTTAATTATGGGGTAGTATGCTATTCTTTATTTGGCCATCAGGCTTTAAAATGGCCTTGTTCCTTATCTTATCATCTTTTAATAAGTTTTATAGATATTGTTCTACTCTTCCCTCGAAAAATATTATTAGTTGATTTAGTATTAAGTCCCAGTTTTTATATCTTTGAGTCCATTTCTTCACTACATTTTGACTTGCCAGATATAACATTTTTTCCAGGGCTTGATCTGATGGAAACATTGTCTTATTCTTTGTTACTTTTCTAAGCTGTCTGTGAAATCCCTCTATTATGTTTGTTGTGTACATTATTGTTCTTATTTCTTCGGGATATTTAAAGAACGGAGATAATACGTCCCAGTTCATTTGCCAGCTTTTGATGGCATAAGGGTACTTTTTACCCCATTTTTCTTCTACTTCTTTCAGGTTCTCTATTGCTGCTTCCTCATTTGCTGCCTTGTATACTTCTTTAAAGTCTCCGGCAAATTCTTTTATGTCCTTATAGCTTACATGCTTAAATGAATTTCTTAATTGATGAATTATACATCTCTGTATTTCGGATCCAGGATATGCTGCTAATATGGCTTCTTTTATACCTGTAAGCCCATCAACACAAAATACTAATACATCTTTTACACCTCTGTTTTTTAGGTCGTTTAGTACTCCCAGCCAAAACTTTGAGGACTCATTTTCTCCTATCCAAATTCCCAGAACATCTTTAAAACCATCCACATTAACCCCTAAAACTACGTATGCAGCTTTACTTTTTATTTGTCCATCTTCTCTGACTTTGTAGTGTATGGCATCCATAAATACAAAGGTATATAATGATTCTAACGGTCTGTTTTGCCATTCTTTTATTTGGGGAATAATATTATCTGTGATTTTACTTACCATATCTGCGGATAATTCTATCCCATATATATCTTTTATTTGATCATGAATGTCCCTCGTTGACATACCTCTTGCGTATAGTGCTATTACTTTTTCCTCAATTCCCGATATATCTCTTTTGTTCTTTGGAACTATAATTGGCTCAAATTCACTATTTCTATCCCTCGGAACTTCTATTGGCATTTCTCCAAATTGAGTTTTAACAGTTTTTTCTGTATAACCGTTTCTTCTGTTATCTGTCTGCTTATTTTTCTTATCTCCTTTAGAATATCCTAATTCTGTTTCCAATTTTGCCTCTAACATCTCTTGAAGTGCATCTTTAAACATATCTTTCAGATATGAATGAAGATCCCCTGCTGTTTTTAGATTTCCTTCTGCTATCATTTCCCTTAATACTTCTTTTGACAGTGTTGACATAAAAACGCTCCTTTCTGGTTTTCATATTATTTTTATTCTTGCCAGAAAAGAGCATTTATTTTCACAAAAGCACAGATTATTTTACACTACCATCATCCATATTTAAAAAAATAAATTGTTTTATACAATTATTCCCTATGTTTGTAAAATAAGTTCTCCTTTTATTTCTTTTGGTATAAAATTTTTTATTACTTCGCTGCCGATTTGCCATTGACATGGAGCCTCTGCCTGCATGGTTTGTGTACCTAAAGGGGGTAACCCATAGATAACCGTACTACCCCCTCCTTTACAGGTTACCATGCAGGCTACTCCATATCAATGGTCCGCTGCGCCAAATCTTTTATCTCTATGGTTTTCTAACTAATATGCTAACTTTATAACTCTATTATATAACTTTTATTTTTTGCTACAACTATTCTTACCTCTTATTTTACTTTACTTAAATTCTACCCATTATTGCTCTTATTTCGTTATATAATCCTGTCTTTTCTCCTCTCACTATTGCTGTCGGTCTAATGTTCCAAGTATCATTATACCTGTTTGCAATACTTCTTGCTTCTTTTATTAACTCATCTTGTATCTGTTCTTTCTCTTCTTTTTCCCTTTTCATCTTTTGTGCCATTACTAAATCATATACTTTCCCTCCGTTCCATTTGTAAATTAATAACTTCGACATTTTATCCACTCCTATTTTTGACCATACTTTTGGCCTGCTGCTCAAACGGCTTGAAAATATATGGCTTACGTGTCCTTTCGTACTACATCCTATTATTCCTATCCTTTCTTCTGCTCTTTTTACTGCTTCCTTCTTTGTTTTATTTTCTGTAAGGCTCAATATCTCTTTAAATACTTTTTTTACTTCTTCTCTGTCCGGCCAGTCAACCGCATCTTTCAATTCCTGTCTTATTATTTCATTATTTAGATGTGCAGTTGCTGTTATTATACACTTTTTCAGATGATATCCGTCAAGCACAAATTTACTCTTTTCAATCCAGTTTACTCCTTGGCGTATCCAGGATGCTCCATCTCCCGATATATATATTTTCTCTACATAATTCATGTTGTATTGTTTGTCTATATAATCTGCTACTTCAAGCCATAACTTTTCCGTATTTTCATACATCCCTCCAAAATATTTTACATTCTTTAACCTCTTTCTGCTTTTACTGCTTTTTTCTGCATCTATTCCTTCATGTACATAAACAATCTTTGGCATTGCTATATTATACTTGTTTTTGTTACTTCCTTTTTGCTGTAGATGCACATGGTCTTCATCTGCTTCTATATATAATGTTTTTATATCCTTTTTCTTGTGTTTTTTAGTTTCTGTTGTTGTAAAATCAAGGTTGTGTATTTTATCCATCACGGCCTGTTTACTTATTTCATTCATATATGACGCTTTTTCTCCCGCTTTTCTATAGCTGCTTTCTGCTGCCTCATCAACTGCATTTATTATTACATCCTCACTCATTTTTTCATGCGGTTTTATTCCAACCATATCATCAACAAGATGATGCCTTTTCCCTCCCATTTTGGGTTTAAAATATGTTCTTTCATATGTTACAATACCAAAACTTGTTAAAATCCTATTTTTATCTTTTCTTACTATTTCCCATTTTTTCTTTCTAACTCCGCTGTTACGTAGATATTCATCCATATTCTCCAATACTTCTGTTATAATATCTCTTCCCAGCTCAAATAAAATTTTTTGTAAGGCAAGTATTAAACCAACAATATTTTTATTCCCTTCCATGAAATTTTTTATCTCATTTTCAATTTTTTTTACTCCAAACTCATTAAAATGTTGTATACTATTATACATAGAAGATATCATCCTTTCTTAATTTATTGGTATTTCAACTTATATTTTAATAGGATGATATCTTCTTTTCAACTATATATGGAAATATATTCTATTTCCCTACTGTAATTTTACACTAACACGGATTTTTAAGAGATGTCAAAAAATATAAAATTCAAAATATATCAAATTTTAATATATAAGATTAGATCTAATTTCAACTAATATATTGACAATATCAATTAATAAGTTTATATTAATTATAATGAAATTTATATTTGGAGGTTATATATGACAACATTAGAACAAATTAAAATTTTGTGTTTGAGATCAAATATAAGTATTTCTGAATTGGCGCGTCGAATGGGGCAATCACCACAAAATTTTAATGCTAAGTTGAAACGAGGGACGGTTTCTACAAAGGAGTTAATTTTGATTGGAAAAATTCTCAATGCAACATTTGAACAATATTTTGTTTTGAAAAATGGTGAAATAATTAAATAATAGGAGATTAAAATATGAGCAAACATAAGATAATTATCGGAGATAGCAGACAGTTAAATAAAATTCCTGATAAGTCTGTTCAATTAATTATAACATCTCCACCATATTGGCAACTTAAAGATTATGGAGTAGATAATCAAATCGGATTTAATGATAGCTATGAAGAATATATTAATAATCTAAATTTGGTATGGAAGGAATGCTATCGTGTTCTTTCTGATGGATGCCGTATGTGTATAAATATTGGAGATCAATTTGCAAGGTCAGTTTATTATGGAAGATATAAAGTTATCCCTATTAGAACTGAAATTATTCGTTTTTGTGAGACTTTAGGAATGGATTATATGGGTGCAATTATATGGCAAAAAACCACCACAATGAATACAAGCGGTGGAGGCAGTGTAATGGGTAGTTTCCCTTATCCAAGGAATGGTATATTAAAAATAGATTATGAATTTATCCTTTTGTTCAAAAAATTAGGGAATGCTCCTAGGCCAACGATTGAGCAAAAGAAACAGTCTGAAATGACCAAAGAAGAGTGGAGACAATATTTTTCATCACATTGGAATTTTAATGGAGTAAAACAAAAGGGACATATTGCTATGTTTCCTGAGGAATTACCTAGACGTCTTATAAAAATGTTTTCTTTTGTTGGAGAAACTGTTTTTGATCCATTTTTAGGAAGTGGAACAACTTCTCTTGCTGCAAGAAATCTTGGAAGAAATTCTATTGGATATGAAATAAATACGGAATTCATACCTATTATCAAAGATAAGTTAGGTGTAGAGGATATAAATATGTTTAATGACCAGATTATAATTATTGAAGATGAACTTAAAGATTCCCTATCATTTGAAGGCTTACCTTACATATTTTCAGATCCTCATAAAATGGATAAAAAAATGGATATAAAGAAAAAAACATTTGGTTCAAGAATAGATCAAAACACTCAATTGCAAGAAAATCTTTTTTCAGTAAAAAAAATATATTCTCCGGAAATGCTATTACTTAGTAATGGTCTTAAAGTAAAATTATTAGGAATAAAGAGTAAGCCAGAGACTTGTTCAGAGGCAGTAGACTTTTTAAAGAAAAAATTCTGGAAGCGAAAAGTATTTTTAAAGTTTGATACTGTTAAATATGATAAGGACAAGAATCTTTTATGTTATCTTTATCTTGATAATAAAACTTTTATTAATAATCATCTAGTTAGAACTGGCCTTGTTGATGTTGAAACTTCATTTGATTATTCATGTAAAGCCAAATTTTTAAAATCACTGCCGGTATAAATAGCAGGTCGGAAGTTAATTACTCTTCCGACCTAATTTCAATCTTCAACTTCGATTTTTAATCCTCCGGCTTTAGTTTTTTTGTAGTAAATCATCTTTACATCTATTTTTTCTGAAAGCCGATCCATAGTCTTATATGTATCAGGCTTTATAGAATACGGAATAGAGCCGACATATCCATCGATTCCAATTGCTTCTTCATATGGCGTAGCTAATCTATATTTTTGCTCTTTTTTTTCTGCTAAAAAAGCTAAAATTGCCTGTTGAACATAGAGACCATTATATGTTTTATAAATTATTAAATCTTTTACCCATTTTCTAATTAAATTCTTATCAATTAAAGTTATTGCTTGTTTGAGATTTTCAACTTGGTCATATATTTTGTCAGTTGCGTTATTTATAACATTGGGATATTTTTCAAGATACCACTTCTCCCAATTTTCTATGGTGATTGTTTTTGCTGATTTTTGAAATTCTGGGAATAGTTCAGACAACTGACCGACTACTTTGGGACGAGTTCCCTGAGCGTTTTGATTGGCTAAGTTTATAAGTTGTGATGTATATTTTGGAAAATGGACATTTTCACTTCTATTGTATGCTTGAATGTTTTCTTTGTTAATTGTATATTTCATTTTAGTATCCCCTTTTTTATAATAAGGTAGTGTCAATAAGACACCCCTCTTTTTTTATTAAAGCCTTATATTATCAAGGGTTACAGAGTTTTTATAAAATAAAAAACAATGACCCCCCATTTTCTGCTATAATTTGAGTTATCACGCACTAAATTTAAATAGAAAGGTTGGTCATTGTTATGTCTCAAATTATAACTTATTTACTACTATATAATCAATACTTACTTAATCGAATTTATGAATTAACTTTATTTATCGCAAAATATATTCCTCTTAAACAGTGGACTTTCGATGATTCTAAAAGTTCTTATTATCAGAAATTTAAAATTGATAAGCTCCCTATCATCAAAAAATTTATCAAACAAGATTATAAATTCCTACTTGAATACTATATCTGGAAATATGGTAAGCCTGTCAGGCCTGTTCAACGCCGTAATGGTAAAACCATTCCTGAGGATACTGTCTGCCCTCTCTGTGGTGCTCCTCATCAATACATTTACGATAATAATGGTGGTAAAGGCCAATATCAATGTAAAGTCTGTGGTCAAACTTTTATTACAGGTAAACAAGCAACTTCTCCTTTGGTTCTTATTTGCCCTTATTGCGGACATGCTTTAGTTGCTAAAAAAGATCGTAAACACTTTATTGTGCATAAATGTGTCAATAAGAATTGTTCTTACTACAAGAACAATTTAAACCTGCTTCCCAAAGACTCATATCCTAGTGAGAAGTATAAATACAAGCTCCATTACATCTATCGTGAATTTACGCTGGATTTCTTTTCTATGGATTTACATCAGCTTCCTTCATGGGCTACTAGTTTTAAGTTTAGAAAGAACAATGCTCATATTATGGGACTTTGTCTTACTTACCATGTTAATCTTGGTTTATCTCTTCGTAAAACTGCTGAAGCTATGCGTGAAATCCATAATATTAATATATCTCACACTATGGTTGCAAGCTATGCAAGAACTGCTGCTGTATTAATTAAGCCTTTTGTAGATACATTCGATTACAGTCCTTCAAATAACTTAGCTGCTGATGAAACCTATATCAAAATTAAAGGACTCAAAGGTTATGTTTGGCTCATTATGGATACTGTTTCTCGCTCTATTCTTGGTTATCAAGTCTCTAAAAGTCGTGACGTCGGCCCTTGTATACTTACCATGAGAATGGCTTTTGATAAATTTAGAAAATTCCCCGGTAAAGCTTTAAAATTTATATCTGATGGTTACAGTGCCTATCCTTTAGCTGCTCAACAGTTTAAAATTGAAAAGGACTGGGACTTTAATGTTACTCAAGTTATTGGTTTGACTAATGATGATGCTGTAACTAAAAAGTATCGTCCCTTTAAACAAAAGACTGAACGCCTTAACCGTACTCTCAAAGCTTCTTATCGTGTTACCTGCGGTTATGGTACCGATGATGGTGCTTATTATGGTGTAAACCTTTGGGTTGCTTACTATAACTTCCTGCGTCCTCATGAACTTTATAGTTGGAAACGTCCTTTAAATGAGGTTGATATGCTTAAGAATGCCGGCAATATGCCCGGTAAATGGCAGCTTCTTATCTTTTTAGGACAGCAAGTCATTCTTAATATGCAAGAAAATCCTGCATCTTGATTTCTATCTGTTCTTAGATTTCAGAGCCTGAGGTAACCCAGCCACCCTTTAGGGCTTGCCCTTGATAGTAGGACAAATACAATGCTACAATACTGTAAAGACGGCACGAAAAATTATCTGTTCTTGAGTTTCTTCGCCGTCGGTAAATATTGCGCAGCATTGTTTTGGCATACTGTCAAGGGTGGCGGTGACTGCCATGAAAATATATTTTTGTAATTTTCCAGGTTCTATTCAGCCTGATTTTTTTATTCTTGTTTTTCATAGGCTACTTTACACTATCTATAATAAAGTTATTTACTTGATATGATACTATTTACATTAAATATAAATTGAAATAATATTATCGTATGGGCAAAGATTTATTATATTTTTCCTACAGTAAGTTTATAATTTTGAGTAATAATCTCCTTTCGTTCACGAATTCCTTTAATTCGATTGTTAAGGTTATTTATATACTCATTATATTCTAATTCGTTATTTATTAGATAATAGCCATGATTGTCAGCAGCAAGGGGTAACTTGTAAACTTTTGTACATTCTAATATAAGTTTCCTTACTTGTGCATGGGTATCATCTTTTTTTGTAATACCTATGAGTTTTTCAATTTCTCTTGCAGTAATTTTATTTTTTTTACCATAATGCTTTAATAAAATATTTTTAATTTTTTCAATTTTTTTAGGCATCTGAATAATCACCTCCTTTTTTATTTCATAGTTGATGTCAATAGTGTTAGGTTGCTGTAGGAAAAAAGAATATGGCTTATCACCCATATTTGAAATAAATTGACTTATCCAATTAATACTTGTATTTGTCAACCGAAAATTAGGTCAAAAGACCATTTAATTTTAGGTCACTTTCTTGTAAATAAATGTGCCTCTAAAATTTGTGTACAAAGGCACAAATACTTTAAGCTGTTAAAGATTTAATAGATGCACCATTTTCTCTTAATGTTTCTCTTAGCCGATAAGAATCACCCTCCATGTCGACAAGAATTGCCTTGTAAGTAAGTCTATCTATCATCGCACTTGTAACTGTCGGATCACCGAAAACCCCAATCCAACGCTCAAATGAAAGGTTAGAAGTAATTATTGTTGATTTCCTTGCTGCCCTTAAAGAAAGATTGTTAAACAGCAGATCTGTCCCTTCCCGGTCAAACGAGGTGTACCCAAGTTCATCTGCCACTACAAGGTCATACTTTTCAAATCTATTCTCAAAATATCTCAAGGTCTTAGCGCTATTGCTTTCCTTCAATGTAGTAACCAGTAGTGGAATTGTCGTGAACAGAACCTTATAACCTGCCATGCAAGCCTTTAATGCTAAAGCAATACTAACCATAGTTTTTCCGGTTCCCGGGTTACCGGTCATTATGATATTTTTGCCTTTTTCGATAAAATCAAGTGTTGCTAACTCAGGAAGTCTTTTCTGCATATCTACTGGGAGACAGTCAATTTCAATATCTTCAATATATTGCCTGTAAGGCAAATGTGCATTTCGAATACGACATTCAATGGAACGCTTATCCTTTTCTTCCATCTCATAAGTTAAAAGCTTATGAAGAAAATCCTCATAATCAGCCGCTTCAGATATTACTTCTTCAAAGTGAGTTTTAATTCCTTTAAGTTTCAATATATTACAGTATTCTTTAATCTCTTCATTTAATTTAACCTTCATACTATACAGCCTCCTTGTTAAGCTTTCTTGATTGGAGTGCTGCAAGTTTATCATAAATCGATAATGTGCTCCTTGATTTTTCAGTTAGATGATCATTTAATGGAACAGTAACGCAAATTTCTTTTTCCTTTCTACTTTCACAAATCACCTTAACCTTATCAGCACTCATATCCATTGGTGACAGTTTTTCAAGTTCCCTTAAAGCTTCTGTCACAGCATGGATTCCTTTTTCATAAATAATTTCTAAAACTTGTAGAAATGTCTTGGCATCTTTGGTATAATACTGTTCATAGATATATTTGATCTGGGTGTCCGTTTGGAGCAGTGCTGTGCTTCCTTTGAGGGCACCTGGTTTTTTATGTAGAGTTCTAAGATAATGATGAATCTCAATTTTCCAGTCATGCAGTTTAAAACTGCGGTCATGTTTAGCTACAATGCTGTTATCGTAGTAGATAATTATCTTATCTGTAAACATCTTCACTTTTACCATTTTACCAACTAATGTA